>JALONT010000061.1 GCA_025454795.1 Bacteroidales bacterium
TTTAAGTGTCATCGCCGCCTATAAAAGGAACTGATTCATACTATTATTATTAACTTTAGGCACTCTAGTCACTCCAAACTCTAGGCACTGATTAGTTACAAGTCTTTTAATTTTTTCTCTGTTAGTGTCCTTCTAACTAAATCATTAATAGTTTCTCTCTCTTCCTCTGATGTTACAGGATCATGAGGACAAACATTTAATAGGTAATCAATAACAACTGGTACAGATGTTCGTCTCGATCGGAAATCTATTGCTATGCACTTTACCTTGCGGGTATTCTCTTCATTGGAAAGGAGTGAAACATCATCTTTATGTACAAATATGGATTCACCAGGTATTTTTCCAATAGCTACAAAATTAAGCTCTATCATTATCTGCTTTTTTAAACTGAGAGCAAAGCTAAATAGCGATATATGAGCTTCAAAAGCAAATTTTAATTTGATTCTTTATTTTATTTACTAAAATGAGGGAGAGAATTATTTAATAATCTATAGATCAACCGAGACATGATTTCTCAAAATTATTAATCCTGGCCATTCTAAAGACTTTTATATAGAAGGATGTAATCCAGCCATAAATGATTTTTTATTTTAGAGCTTTCCGTAGCGCAAAAATAACAGCCGGATGCTTCAGGAAAGTAAAATTTCGCCTCTGTGAAAGCTTCTTCACAAGAACTAAATTCCCCCAGATATATCCTGTTTTCAATATCCGGCAAAAAAGGGCAATCCTCCTTATGCATTGCATTAGTCCCGTTTAATTGTGGTCTTATCCTTACATAATACGATGACATGATAATCTATAGTGATAATAAGATTTTAAAAATTTGCTAATAGTATTAATTATAATAAAGTAATTTCTTATTTTAGAAATTATCGCTCTTTTAAAGTTCTATCAATATTACCCTTCAATTGTTACCCTAGTATTCAGTCCTGTCAAAACTCAAGCGAATTACTCATTAGTGTATTCATAGTTGCCCTGATCGTAGTTAAATTTAACTAGAGTTCTGAATTGAATCCAAATAATAATCTTTTGTATTATTTCAGCATTTTGAGGAATTAGCACTTTAATTCAATTTTATATCTTAAAATCTGTAAACAAAAGGACGGATATGCTTGATTAAATAATTTATATTAACCAATAAACTATAAAATATTAAAGGATTACTGCCTGAAATGAATCCTTTGACGTAACAAAAATGGACTGATTCGAATTTAACGGTATTGTTTAACTTTTAATACCAAATTATTATGAAAAAAGTGATCGAATCAGCAAAACCGGGTAAAAATGAAGAAGATTTGTTTTCCAGGTTTTCAGAAAAAGAAATTCTAAGTCTGCAAGCAATGAGTTGCATCCGAGGAGGAGATGCCGATGGCGGTGATCCTATAATCATCATTCCACCGCGGAAGTAACAATGAAAAGATCTGGATTAGGTTTACAGATGAAAGAGCATTCTTAAAAAAAAGAATGCTTTTTTTCTCAACTTTTTTTGATTAATCTTTATTTTACTGAAATTGGTACTTTAAAACCGGATTTTATTTGCTTTTTTATGTGAAAGGGATCAGTTTAACTATATTAATTATTTTTTCATTTCTTCGTGCAAATTATGTCTTGGCACAAAACGAAGATTCGTATGACCTTTTTCTGAAGTTTGCAAAACTTTACAATTCAGGGGATCTCGTTAATGCAGGAAAATGTATGTTATTAGTTTTAGAATCAAAAAAATCCATTTCTGAGGAATACCTGGTCGCAGCCTATAATAACCTTGGTGCCACAAGTACTCTTTTAGGAAAATATAAAGAAGCCCTGGAATATTATGATCTGGCTGAGAATCAAATTACTGAAAATAAACTAATACCCTTGTCATTGGCGGATATCTATATAAATAAATCCAGAATTTACACTTTCGAGAAATCATTTACAACTGCAATTGAATACCTTGAAAAAGGTATTAGAATTTACCTGGATATAAATTATCCAGATAACAATCTATACCTAAGAATTGCAACAGCATACCTTAATATCGGAATAGCATTTTATGAAATTAAAGATTATCAAACTGCATTAAGATACTTCGAAAAGAGTGCCGAACTTAAGTCAAGATATAATTTATCTAAAATTGCACTTACATATCTTAATATTGCCAAAACTTACTCAAAAATAGATAATCCAAAGAAAGCTGAAGAGTTCTTTCTTAAAAGCATTGAAAGTTTTAATAGTGAATTTGGAGAAGACTATTTCAGGATAGCGGAATTATTTTTTGATTATGGACTTTTTTTGGAATCAGCAGGAAGAGATTCAGAGGCGTTAGTGATATTTAATAAAGCCCTATCCATTAGCATCAGTAGCTATGGGAATAAGCACCCACATGTTTCCTTAGCATATAAATATTTAGGAGATCATTTTCTGCACCAGAGTGATTATAATTCTGCTCTTGTGTACTACCAGAAAGCTCTGATTTCAGTTGTGAATGATTTTAATGATCCTGATATCTTTTCAACCCCATCTATACTATCTGCACTTTACGATATAAGGCTTCTGGATATTTTAAAAAGTAAATCACAGGCTTTAAAGCAGCTTGCCCTGAAACAGGATGGACTCGAAATAAAGCTTAAATACATGAAAAAAAGCCTTGAGACAATAGAGCTAGCTATGCAACTCATTAGTAAGATACGTAATGATTATATATCTGAGGAAAGTCGTATTTACCTGGCGGACAATGAAAAAGAGACTTATTTCTTTGCCACTCATATTTCCCTCAACATGTACTCTCTGACAGAAGATAAAGATTACCAGCAGAAGATGTACGATATAACAAAGAAAGCCAAAGCGGCAGTGCTTAGAAATGAAATTACCGACAACGAACTGCTTTATTCAGCTGGCATATCAGATACCCTGCGGCAAAGGCATAATAAGCTCCAGGTAAATATTGCAGCATATAATAACTTAATTCAGGAAGAGATAAAGAAAACAAATCCGGATAACAAAAAAATAGATTTTTGGAAAGATGCTCTTTTTGAGATGAAACAAGGGAACGACAAATTGGAAAATGAGATAAATAAGCAATTTCCGCAATACCGGGATCTTCTGAAGAAGGCAGAACCGATAAGTCTTGAAGAGATAAAGAATAATCTGAAAAATGATGAAACTCTCATTGAATATTTTCTGTCGAATCAGTATACGGATGGTAAAAGAAAGCTTTACATCTTTTTGGTTACAAAAGATAAATTGAATTTTCTTGAAACTGATCTGGATTCTCTTTTTATTAAAGATGTCAAAACAATAAGAGAAGGTACAGTACAGGTTCAATCTTCTGATGTTCCACTTGATAATTACAGAGTGTATACCTGTGCTCTTTTCAATATGTATATTAAGTTAATCAAACCGGTTGAGAATACTTTTACAGGAAGTAACCTGACAATCATTCCTGATGAAGAGATCGCATACCTTCCGTTTGATGCATTTCTGGAAGGGTGTCCGGATTCAACTCAAATTAATTATGAAGGACTTCAATATCTGATATATCATTATACATTCTCTTATGGGTACTCTTCCTCCCTGATCTTCAACAAGATGAATAATATTATAAAAGGGGAGACTGTATATTCATTTTCACCGTATTATCAAATTAACGGCGATAATTCAGGTAAATCGTCTGATTACCTTGACGGAGCCACAAAAGAGATTGGCTCTATTTACAGGGAATTCCCTGGTAAAGAATACCTTGGAGAAGAAGCTACAGAGACTAATTTTAAGTCAGTAATACAACATCCTGCCATACTTCACCTGGCAATGCATTCAATGCCTGATCCTGATAATTCCAAATATTCCTGTCTTTTGTTTAATACCAGAAATGACACTTTAGAAGACGGGAAGTTATATAATTATGAAATCGGTCTAAGCAGGATTAAATCTCCCATGGTTGTTCTAAGTGCCTGTAATACAGGTACAGGAACATTATCTCACGGAGAAGGAGTAATGAGTTTGGCGCGTGGATTTATTCTTGCTGGTGCTTTATCAGTAGTCAAAACTTTTTGGGAAGTAAATGATGAAGCGAGTGCGGCAATAATTATCCGTTTCTATTACCATCTTTCAAAAGGGAGGACAAAAGATGAAGCCATGCGTCTTGCAAAACTTGAATACCTTAAGTCTATGCCACCAGTATATACCAATCCTTATTACTGGGCAGCCTACGAAGTGCTTGGAGATAAATCTCCCGTTGTACGAAATAATCGTACTACCACTTTGCTAATTTGTGTGATTCTTATCCTGCTTACAGGATTTTTGATTATTTATTTCAGACGGCGTAGGATTTTATCTGCTCGTTTTTGGTAGAATCCAGATGTCTGAGCAAGAATTTCAAAACAGGCAGAAGCTTTTCCTTTTTCACCGGTTTTAAGATATGCAAGACCAAGATACCATTCTGCATCTTTCCCATACTCACCCAAACTGCCTAAGACCTCTGAAAGGAGATTAATGGCCTGGTCATAATTTCCAAGTTCCAGCTGTGTGATACCCAAATAGAAACGCGGTATAATTGCTGAATTATCCTTCAGCAAGGCATTTGAAAATTCTATTGCTGCACTTTGGTAATCTCCAAGCTTATACTTCTCAATAGCTGATGAATAATTATCAGGCTGATCAATATCTAAACTACGAGTACCAGGCAATACGGCATTCAGAGGTTCATAATAGGAATTAAAAAGCTTCTCAGGATTGTATAAAGGGGAAAGAATATTTATAAAAACAATAGCAAAGATTATAGCAGCCGCTGACAATGAGAAATAACGGAAAAAAGATCTTTTCAAGCCCTTTTCTCTTTCAGTGGTTATTTTTATTTCAGGATTACGCTTATCAGGTTCAAGTGAACTTGTGATAAAATCTCTGTTTTTCTTTTTTCCCCAATCTTTATTCCCTTTCCTTTGTCCTTTCTCGTGCCAATTCTTTACCCATTCTGCAGATATTTCATTTATGTTGCTGTTGCTGATTTCATGCTTTATCTGGCAGATTTCATCCATTATTTTTTTATCAGACGCTTCTTCATTAAGCGCATCTCTGATGAACTTCTCATTATCAACATTTGGGATCTTGTTTTTATTATAATCTTCAATCATGTCGCTTACAATACCTTCAATCCCAGGAAGAGCAGGATCGTTCTTAACCTCCTCCAGGTCGATCCTCCCCTTCATATATTCACTTATCATTCTAAAAAGAGCTGAATCCTCACTGTTAAGCTCCGGATCATCCTCAAAATTTCTCCTGGCATCTTTGTCAGGAGTTGTTCTGGAATTACCGTATATATGTCTGATCTGTCGGGTCATCACTCTTTATTATCCTGTCCTATTTGAAAATTCTCCTAATTTATATAATGTTCAGTAGACTACGTTCTTAACAACTTTATCCGAGTTCATTATCCGCCTATAATCTGGATGCCTCTTAACCTTTGCTGTCAGTTCTGTCTGAGCTTCACATTTCTTTTTCCTGACATAGCCGTAGGTATATCCCAGGGTATTGGCAATCTCCTGAGGAGATATTTCCTGCCAGTAAAGTTTCAGGATCTCCTTACTAACCTTGTCGAGTGATTCAAAAACACCCCAGAATATAGTTTTGTACAATTTATTATCCAGTAAATCTGTAAAATCATTATCACTGTCGATTTCGATCCTGCGAATCAGATAATTTGCCGAGGCCTTCCTTTTTTCCAGAACCGCTTTCCATAGGTTTTCACAGACACAATAAAGAAAAGTCTTGAATTTGCAGGTTAACACAAAATTTTTATTATCGATTTTCTCAAGCATAATCATAAGCCCATCCTGAAAAATGTCCTTTGCATCTTCCCCTGTACCGCCCAATTTGTAAACCAAAAGTCTAATCATCGGTAAATACCTGTCCGACAGAAAACGAACAACATAACTCTGACGATTTCTCAGGCATTCAATTATCTCAGAATCAGAATACTCTTTCACAGGAATTGGTAATTTTCAGTACATAGTTCACATTGTAGTTCAAATATACACCTTTTTACGATGCACAACTTTGTAAAATCAATGAAATCAGGTAACAATTATATGTCAATACGTATTAAACTCTTGTTTTCGTACCAATTGTTAGAATGTCATTCTATAATGGATTGATTATGTGTGCTTTGCTAACTTCAAAGAATGGGAGTAGCCAAGCTATTGCATATTATTTTGTGATTCTATGAATGAAAGAATAATAAAAAACAAGAGAATTGTGAAAGGAGTAAAATCTACGGAAAATCTTAGTCCCCTCCTAAGTATAGATGCAGAAGGACAATTCATTAACTCAAAAGACCTGTATTGCAAGGCAATAGAGAATGCAGATGGTGTGCCGTTTAAGTTGATATTCGATTCACGAACCGGTGAAGGCCACTTCGTAAAGATTGGAACTGGTATTAAGCAGCTTCTCGGTATTTCAATTGCAGAATTCAATGAAAAGGTTTTCCACAATATGGTTGATGAAATAATTCCACTCTCAGAAAACCTTCCTTCAGAATTGTCAGCTGTGCATGAAAAATTCCTTAATGGTGAAATAGAAAGCTACAAAGCTGAAATTCTTATAAGAATGCCAGGAGGGGAGAGAAAGTGGATTCTGTACACCGCCCTCCCCCTAATTGATGAAGAAACAAAAAAGGTAATGGGTGCTTTTGGCATCCTGTTCGATATAAATGAATCTAAAGTGACACTCAACCAACTGAAGAGAGCTACAGAAAAGGCGATAGAAAGTGATCGTTTAAAGAATGCCTTTCTCAGTAATATGTCTCATGAGATTAGAACACCGTTGAATGCCATCGTCGGATTCTCCACACTTTTAAGTGAACCTGAAATAACTCCCGATGATCAACAGAAATTTTTAGATATTCTCTTACGAAGTGCTGATCATTTGCTTGAGATCGTAATGGACATTGTTGAGATATCCAATATTGAAACTGAGGCGGTAAAAGCCAGGAAAGGATTGATAAATGTCAATACAACGCTAAATAGGATATATAACCGGTTCAGCGTAAAAGCCCGTGAGAAGAACATCTCACTACGTTTATTCCCAGCCCAGGGAAACAGTGACATAAACCTATTTACAGATGGCTTCAAGTTTTCTCAGATTCTCACAAACCTGCTTGACAATGCCATAAAATTCACAGTAAAAGGAGAAGTTGAATTTGGATACTCGATAAATAACGACAAAATAAAATTCTTTATTTCCGATACAGGTATAGGCATTCCACCTGAAATTTCACCAATGGTATTTAGCAGGTTTTATCAGGCTGAGAGCAGTCCTGCCCGTCGTTTTGAAGGTACTGGTCTGGGATTAACCATCTCGAAAGCTTATATAGAGTTGCTCGGTGGTGAGATATGGTTTACTTCACAACCTGGTGAAGGATCAGTCTTTTATTTTACTCTGCCTTACAAAAAGATGGAAGGAAAAGTGAACTTTAAACATCTTCAACCATAAAGTATCCAGAACTCAATAATAATCTGGTTAAACTGAGCACATGATTCCGGAGTAAAGTGAGCAAAATCCGAATTGCAAAAAGATTGTTCCTGGCAACCAGAAATAAGATGCCCAATTTGAATGTGATAAGACAGTATACAAGCTTATTTAAAGCTTAAAATTTTCCCTTGAGTATGGTTTTGGTCTATAACATCGGTGACTTTAAACTCAAAACAAATCATATCATTCATATATCCGTCAAGCTTCTTATTAAATTTTTTGTAATTGACTTGATCAACTTCAAAATCGTACAATTCCTCTTTTATCGCCTCCATTATGTCATCTAGAATAACAATATTCTGATTTCTCCTTACGTCATATTGAACTTGTCCTTGAATTGCTACAACTTCACCTTTCCCTGAATGGATTTTTTGAAGGGATTTTTGGTACTTATTGCTTCTGACCTGGATAATTAATTCCTGATTCTCGGAATTCATCAGTTTTAGATATGCAAATGGCATTTTGGGGTCTTCACCTTTAATTTCTTTTACATTAGTTAATCTTCCTTTGACAGTTGTTTTCTCACCTTCAGAAAGCTTATGCCATATAATATCATATATATCTGTCGCTGTTTTGTATAGCTTTTGATCTTCTTTAGGAGTTAATTTAGTGGATTTAACATTCATTTTTTTTGCCAGGTCATATAAGTGAAGTATCAGGTATTCAGCAAGAGAGGGAATGTAATTTGATTTTAATGAATCAACATTAATTTGCCAACCATTTGATCTATTTGAATTTACAATATTTATTCCTAAATGGAGTTCAAAAAATGTAGAAATATTTTCTTGTATTTTTTTAATATACCTTTCGTTTACTAAACTAATTATAGCTTTTTTAATGTCTCTAATGTCAAAATGCTTGTTTTGCTTGAGGAGCCGAGGTAAAAAATCGACTATTATTTTAACTGGATCATCAATATTGAATTGTTCTGAGACGCAATTAAGGGTTTTGCTACTCAATACTGGCTGTGACTTGTCTTTCTTAATGGGAGTGTAACTATGAGATGTATTATCTTTTACAAGGTTTGTTTCCTTAATCAGGCAAAGTTACTTAGGAATTGGGTTGGAAATTTTGAAATCCCCTCAGGTAAAGATACTACTGAATTTGTGCAATTTAAAAGTTTACAGGGGGGAAATGTATTAAGTCTATACTCTAACGTGGTAACAAAAGGAAAAATATTATTTGAAGAAACGGGTTTTTGGGGATATGATGCTACAAATAATAAAATTGATCTTTCAGTCATAGTATCTAATGGATATGTTTTCCATTACTTAGGAGAATTTACATCTTCAGATAAACTTGAATTTTTTGATGTTAATAATGCAACTGGTAACAAGTTTATAATGGAACGTATTTCTCCTGATGTATTTAAAGTAACATCAATTCTAAACAATGTTACAGCATCAAGAATTGCTAAACGTGTGAAATAATAATGACTCAGATTTTAAGATTAATTGAATGCCCTAAGATTTAACATTTATGGGGCGTTTCATATTTTATGATGCATTATTATACAGATATTTAATCATCTTTTTACCACATCAAAATTCGTCAGATATAGCCATAAGTGAAGAAGCCGACGACCTTGATCACTATCAGCCGGATTCTTTTGACCACCAGTCGCTGGAGTTAAATCGATGATATATTGATAAATATTGTTGACTGACCGGCCAGAATTGGTCAAAACTACAGGTTTTTGCACCTCATAAAAAAATTGACTTTGGACTGGGCTTTGTATAACTTTGATAATTACAACGATAAGAAAAGGATAATCCTAAATCATAAAACCAAGATTATGAAAAAGCAAATTTTACTTTCCATCTTTATGATTGCTTTGGTAACTATTATTTTTACCAGATGCACTCAAACAACAACTAATGGACATGTTAATGTCAACGGAACTTCTTTATATTATGAGATTACAGGAGAAGGTACACCAATTGTATTCCTGCATGGTTTTACATGTGACCATAGGAATTGGGATTCCCAAGTTAAGTATTTTTCAAAAAAATACAGGGTGATCACATATGATGCCCGGGGACACGGACAATCATCTATGCCTGATACTGTACCCTACAGCTATACTGATGACCTGGCTTCCTTAATGGATTACCTTAAAATTGAGAAATCAGTGGTTGTTGGGCATTCGATGGGTGGAGCCCCTGCCTTTCTCTATGCTTTTAACCATCCCGATAGGGTAGTGGCACTAGTGTTGGCAGAAGGGGGTGCATTTATATCGGACACCACCCTTATTAACCCCAAAAGTCTTCAGGATTATTTCAAGGGGTTTTCTTATGTATATAATGTCTTTCAAAAAGAGGGCATTGAAAAAGCAAGGGAAGCATGGCTGACTATTAATCCAATAAAAACCGCAGCTGAAAATCCCTTGTCAAGTGAATTGATAAAGGCTATGATCAATGATTATTCAGGATGGCATTGGCAGAATCGAGATCCGCAGAAAAGAAATCCTGATGGGACACCAGAATTAATGGGAAAGTTGAAAACTCCTACGCTAATTATAACTGGGGATTTATCACATGAGGTAATTAAGGAACTGGTTTCTGCTTATGATACCTTTATTCCCAATAGTAAAAAAGTGATCTTGAGTAATTCGAATCATATGCTAAATCTTGAAAACCCTGACCAATTTAATCAAGAACTAATGATTTTTTTAAAGGAGAATAATATTAATTAATGGACCAAATTATTGCATGATAAAAAAATATACCAGAGGTCACCAGATTAATTCTGGTTGCTTCTGGGGTAGTTTCTGAGAAAGGGAAGGGGAGAAGCTTGACAAAAGATGATCAGTCACCAGAACCTTTAGAGCTCATCATAACGATAAATTGTAATAATATTATTCCAGCCGAATATATTTATAAGTATGATATTTCTCCGGGAGGTTAAAGTTCTCATCTGTAGGCCACCTCTGAATAAGTGTATCATTCCGGATTTCCATTATCATCTTTTTTGTCTTACCGATAGATGATTTGTCAGCATGGAGATTTACATTTTCTATGAATTTGTTTCCGTCGAGAGTATAAGTTCCCCAACCATAGTCATATTCAAACACAGTATCCATTGGTAATTTAAACTGACCAACCCAAGTAAGGTGTCCCTTTGTAAACATTTTAATTTGCTCTCCTGAAATCTGAGCGGGGAATGTTTCTTCCATAGACATAAATTTGGCATATACCAATTGCCAAGCACCCTCAATCGGTGATTTTTTCTCTTGAGTACAGCTTCCGATTATCAGTGCAATAACCAGACTTAAAAAAATAATCCTTTTCATAATAACAGGCTTTTATTGTTAATTAATATAGTTAACTCCTATCAAAGTTACGCCTTGTTTAAGCCAAAGTCAATTTTATTTATAAAAAGCCCCCGAAGTTGATTTCCGAGGGCTGATAATAAGTTAATATTTCTGATTAATTAATCCTTAATGTCCGTATTATCGAGCATTCAGCAAATTGCATAAAGACTCTTTTGGGTCTGTTGTCCTCATCAATAGAACCACAAATCCCGCAAGATCAATGCATTGTGGGATTTTGTTTTTCGGAAGGAGACGAGATTGTTGACGGATTTTCAATACACATGAAATCAGGTACATACAAACAATGCACAACAGAATTATTAACTATTTATCTTTGAAAGAAATTTTGACTACTACTTAATAGTAATCTCTATGATACAAAAAATCCTCATTCTGATTAATGATGCTCCTTACGGAACAGAGAAAGCCTATAATGGATTACGTTTGGCAATGCAAATTTAAAAAGATTATGAAAACATAGATTTGTGCATACTCCTTATGGCTGACGCTGTAACATGTGCATTACCAAATCAAAATACGCCAAATGGGTATTACAACATTGAAAGGATGTTGAAATCTGTAATAATGAAGAAGGGCAAAGTAAAACTTTGTGGATCATGTTCTGATGCTCGTGGAATAAAAGATATTAAACTTGTAGAAGGGGTAGAATTAAGCACAATGAAAGAACTGACCCAGTTGACAATTGAAAGCGATAAGGTGATTACATTCTAAATTGATTATTTCTTTCAAGGGAACATTGCAGTCAATCCTTTGTTACTTGAAATGAAGATGGAACTATATTGATAAAATAAGCAAAATTGAAAGTAAGAGATAGCGGAATGCCCGCAGAAGATATTTGGTCTAACTTTTTTAATGTTGATCTAATTTTATCGGAACTACTTGTTAATTCAAAAGTTTATGATTTGGTTGAGATTGGTTGTGGGTATGGAACATTTACAATTCCGTCTGCTAAACTAATTAAGGGGAAATTGTACACCTTTGATATTGAAAAGGAGATGATTGATATTGTAAAGCAAAAATTAAAAATTGAGCATATTGAGAATGTAGTACTTGAACAAAGAGATATTTTAGGTCAAACAACTGGATTAGAAGACAACTCGATTGATTATGTAATGTTATTTAATATTCTTCATCACGATTTTCCTGGTGATTTCTTTATTGAAGCGTATAGAATTTTAAAACCAAAAGGTAAAGTTGGAATAATACATTGGCGTAGTGATATTTTAACACCCCGTGGACCTGATTTAAGTATTAGACCAAAACCTGAGCAGATTTTGCAATTAGTCGACAGACAAAAATTTAATATTGACAAAGAACCATTTGTTATTAAACCTTATCATTATGGATTAATTATTTCAAAGCAATAACTCATATCAAAGTTACTTCGTTTGACATTTTGGTTGACGCTTTTCTCTCCCATATTACTCTTTTAGCATCATATAAATCAGTTGCATTGGAATTCATAATTATGTTGGAGGCATGCAATAAATGTCCTATAAATAGTTATATGTGATTGATGCGTAAACGTTCGTCTTATCGGGCTGACAGCAAACTGCATAAAGACTCATGTGGGGCTGGTGGCACCACACTCTTAAATAGTAAGAGGCCGTCTCATAACAAAATTGAGACGGCTTTTTTATTACGATTTCCAGACTGTTTGGGACGACAATTAATTTTTTAAGTCTTTTTTTAGGATTT
>JALONT010000081.1 GCA_025454795.1 Bacteroidales bacterium
ACAAAACAAATACATCCAGAAGGCTTTTATAAATGGCAAGGAGATAAATAGCCCGTTTATTACCCACGAACAAATTATGTCGGGATGTACTTTGGAACTTATTCTTGATGAAATGCCCAATAAAGAGTGGGGGAAGGATGCAGTTATCCCCAAATTTTAATTGAAGAATTCCAGCATAGATTATGGCTTCAAAAAGGTTATTATATATCCTGGCGCTGCTGCTTCTGATTTCAGGATCTGTATTTGCACAAAATAAAAGTCCGGATGAACCCTGGTTTTTCATCCAGATAACCGACCCGCAGTTTGGGATGTTTGAAAACAACGCATTCTATATGAAAAGGCCGTTGAAAAAATAAATAACCTTAAACCTGATTTTGTGGTTGTAACAGGTGATTTTGTTCATAATTCCGGTTCGCCAGGCCAGATAACAGAGTTTAAGCGAATAACTGCCCTGATCGATCCGAAAATCCCGGTTTACTATACACCGGGAAATCACGATCTTGGTCAGACACCTGATCAGGAAAGTTTGCGAAACTATCAGAAAAACTACGGAAATGACAGATTCTCATTCACGCACAAGGGTTCATCCTTAATTGGATTTAATACCAGTTTAATCAAAGCCAGATTGACCGGGCCGGAACAAAATCAGTTTAACTGGCTGTTAAAAAAGATTAAAAAAAGTCAGGGCAATCAAAATATTATTCTATTTTGTCATTATCCGTTTTTTAACAAAACTGTTGATGAGCTTACAGCCTATTCAAACATTGATTTGGAATATCGAAAAAAGTACCTCGAATTATTTAATACCAATAAGGTTGATGCTGTATTTTCAGGTCATTATCACAATAATAACCTTGCAACATACGGGAAGACTCAATTGGTTACTACAAGTGCATTGGGAAAACCATTGGACACAGCTCCATCCGGAATGAGAATAGTAAAGGTATATACGAACAGAATTGAACACAAGTATTACGGATTGGATGAACTACCAGATTCGGTGCATTTTATTAATCTCCCAGATTTAAGATAACTATTTTCTATGAAAACCAATTTAATTCTATTGCTGATAATAGCTTTTGGAACAAGCCATTTAAAAGCTTCTGAGTTGACAAGTATCCGGAAATTTGATGTCAAACCCGGGAACAACGCAGCCGTCAACAAAACATTTAACGGACTCAATTAATTAAATACAAAATGAGACACACTATTCCAATAAAAAAAATCATCAGCTTATTAAGCCTGCTTATCTTTTATTCGATCTGTTTAAGTCATCAGGTCGTGGGACAAACTGACATGAGCAAAAATGACCCTGGTAAAACGCTGAAATTGATGACCTATAATCTTAAGTTTGCCAGCCCCGATTATGAACCATCATGGAACATAAGGCGCGATAAATTTCGTTTGCGTGAAGTGCAAAGTTTTCAGCTTTCGGAGACCCCTGAAATAATCGGATCATAAACCCATATATGCCGAATTTGTGCTACCGGATAAATAAATAATAAATAATAACATAATGGGAAATCGTAGAAATTTTATCAAAAAGACAGCCACATTAGCGGCTTTTGGTTTAATTGCTGACTGGGCTTCAGCAAATCCTGAAACAGATAAGTGGGGAGAAATTTTACCTCAGCGTCAATTAACCCGGGATGGTCAGAAAGTAACTGCATTTTGCCTGGGTGGCTACCATCTAGGGTTCATCGATAACCCGGCTGATGCTGAGAGAATGGTTGAACGATCTATTGAGTTGGGAGTCCGGTTTTACGACAATGCACGAAGATATGTCAATGGTCGTGCAGAAGAGTACATGGGTAAATTTTTAACACCCAAATACCGTGATCAAATTTTCCTGATGACAAAAGCGCCCGGAAAAACAGGTGACGAAGTGCGTCAGATGTTGGATGAATCGTTAAAAGCATTAAAAACTGATTATGTCGATTTATGGCAAATTCACAATTTTACTACTCCGGAAGATGTTGATGCACGGTTGAAAGCTGGTGTTCTGGATGTTTTCCTCGAAGCAAAACAAAAAGGCAAGGCACGCTATATTGGCTTTACCGGGCACCAAAATCCAGTAACACATTTGTATTTTCTGAAGAAACTTGATAAATTAGGCATTGAAATGGAAACCTGCCAGATGCCATTAAACGTATGCGACCCGTCGTTTGAATCGTTCCAGCATAACGTACTTCCTGTTCTGTTAGAAAAAAAATATGGTGTACTTGCCATGAAGACAATGGCTGGCGGCAGTATGATGGGAGGAAGGATTGACACCACTCCCAGAAATATTGAAACCAAAGATATTCCTGATGTTGTTGGTCTTACCGAACTTACATTTGCCAATCTTCACCAATACGTTTATTCGCTTCCAGTATCATCGTTGGTTAGTGGATGCCTGTTTACCCACGAATTAGAGTCAAATGTTAAAGTATTGCGAGAAATGAAAAAACTATCAGAAGCTGACATGAGAAAGTTGGAAAAATATGCAGAACCCTATGCCGGGTTGATAGTAGAAAATTACAAACGGGTATTTTAATGATACAAATTTTGAATAATTCTAATTAATCAGACTAAATTACTTAATACTGTGAATACTAAACTCAACCGTCGTGATGCAATTAAAAACCTGGGGATTTTTACTGCATCTGCAAGTGTTGGAATGGTAAATCCATTAAAAGCAGCGGACAACAATAAAAATCTGACTGGGTTGCCCCCACTAAAGATCACCAAAGTTAAATCAATAGCTACCTGTCCGGAAAGAACCGAGTTAGTGATTGTTAAGGTGGAGACCAGTGAGCCGGGTTTATTTGGATTTGGATGCGCTACATTTCGGCAAAGGGCACATGCTGTTGTGGCAGCCATCGATAAATACCTGAACGACTTTTGTGTCGGTAAAGATGTTGACAATATCGAAGACCTCTGGCAATCTACCTACCAAAGTTCGTATTGGAGAAACGGACCTGTTTTGAACAATGCCTTAAGTGGTTTGGATCAGGCTCTTTGGGATATTAAAGGAAAACGTGCCAATATGCCCGTTTATCAGTTGCTTGGTGGTAAGTGTCGGCATGCTATCGATTGTTATGAGAGTGCCGGTGGAAATTCCCCCGAAGAAGTTGTCGATAAAGTTACCCGATATATGGAAGAAGGGTTTCGGCATATCCGTATTCAAATGGGCGGTTATGGATCAACAGCGCTTTCAAAAAGCCCCGATTTTAAAAAAGCAGGATTTGGTCTTGAGCGTGATGGTTACATGGATGCTTATAACTATAGAAAAGGTACAATAGAAATCTTTGAAAAAACCAGAAAACATTGCGGTGAAAAGATTGAATTACTTCATGATATGCACGAGCGCCTTCAACCAATGGAAGCCATAAATTTGATTAAAGAGCTGGAACAATATCGTCCGTTTTTCATTGAAGATCCATTTTCTCCTGAAAACAACCGATACTTCAAATTACTCCGGGAAAACACTTCGGTACCAATTGCAATGGGCGAATTGTTTAACAGCCCGCATGAATGGATTGACCCCATGAAAGATTTACTTTTCGATTTCATTAGGATTCACATTTCTCAAATCGGTGGAATTACCCCGGCAATGAAAGTAGCCAGGCTTGGTGAAGCATTTAATGTACTTACAGCATGGCATGGACCTGGTGACGTATCGCCGGTCGGGCATGCAGCAAATGGGCATATTGATCTGGCGGTCTGGAATTTTGGAATTCAGGAGAGTCCAAATATTTCAGATAAACTTAGAGAAATATTTCCGGGATCCCCTTTTTTAAAAGACGGCTATATGTATATAAATGAAGTACCCGGATTAGGCGTGGAGGTAAATGAAAAATTAGCAGCAAAATTCCCCCTCCCCGATATTCAACTTAATAACTGGACACAGATCAGGAAAAATGATGGAACGATTGTTCGTCCTTAATTCCAGGTTGAATGTATTATATACAAAATATCAGAATTTTCATTATTTATCTACATACAAAAAGCCTATAAGAGAGACACTTACAAAATACGATTACAAAAATGTCAAAGAACGAAATGATGGACAATTCGATATTCACTATTTATTATCATAATCAGTTTAAATTAATTTATCATGAAAATTAAAAGACCATTTTATTATACTGTTTTCATAGGTATTTTATTACTGAACATATCGGCTTACAAGAGACAGAATATCAATGATCAACCTGGTACATCACCAGAGACTGTTTCGTCACCAGAGACTGTTTCTTCACTTGAGAAGCAGTTTATGTCTTCTGAATTACCGGTTGCGTATCGTCCATGGCTGAGGTACTGGTGGCTTGGAGGCGCTGTTACTGAACATCAGCTTCGTCGTGAAATGTCGGATATAAGCGCCAAAGGATTCGGCGG
>JALONT010000062.1 GCA_025454795.1 Bacteroidales bacterium
ATTTGATCCCTTTCTGTAGCAAATTGACCACCGTTATGATTGTACTTTCTCAATCTTTCAAGCCATTTTCCTGTCCTTAATAATTGCCACCTGCGATCTTCTTCCATCATCAATTCCCGAGATCTTTCGTCCAGTATGAAATCAATATCAACATCTGCTGCAGTTATTTCACTTGCATTTGATCTTCTCCTGATAACATTTATTGAAGAGGCTGCAGCTTCAGAATTACCGGTTAATAATTCAGCTTCTGCTTTTAAAAGGTATGTTTCAGCAAGCCTGAGACGAATCTGGTTAGAAAATGTGCTTCTTCCCGATGGATCTGCAGGATTTGCTCCTGCTTCTCGTTTTCTTGGCCATGGCCAATCATGAACCTTAGTGTTGTTAGGGTTTATATCTTCTTCCCAGTTTAGCCATAGAGTATCTCCATATGAATATCCGGGAGGTAGTCTATCTGCGGGATAGGGCGCATTGGTGGCAGCATCTTTGAGAATAAAAAATTTTCTTAAACAATAATTAGATCCCCGGTCATCTTCAGGTTCATAAGAATCTAAAAACCACTTTGTCGCAGATTGCCGGGATCTACCTCTTGCACCTCTTTCATTAGTAAGTTGAATGGGCGCTATCCCATCTCTGACAAACTCGCTATACCGGCTCCCAAAATAATTAGTCCATTCACAAGCACCGCCTCCGATAGTTTGCAATGCAAATTGGTAAACCCATAAAACTTCAGTATTCCCCTGTCCATAATTTGTATTTCCATCAGCAAACATGTCACTAAAAATTACTCCTGGCTTGTCTTTATTTACACCAAACCTTTGGGTAATAAGTTTGTACTCAGGTGTATTAATTACCTTATTAGCCCAAAATAATGCACTATCCGGCTTATTCAATACCAGATACATTTCAGCCAAATAATGTTGGACTGCACCCTTCGTAATTCTACCTTCCAACGCAGGTCTGACAGCAATATGCTTCTCAGCAAACAGGAGGTCTGACATAATTTGTCTTCTAACCTCTTCAACAGGGGTTCTTTCCCAGTCAGTTTTAATTATTTCACCCGATTCAATAAGTGAAAGTGGAACATCACCCCATCCATATGTCAAATGCCGGTATGCATAAGCTCGAAGAGTTTTAGCATTTGCAATCACTAAGTTTTTTCTATTTTCAGGTTCTTCATCACCCCAATCTATATCAGTTCTCGTTTCTGCTCTCCCAATTATAGTATTAGCAGAATTTATTATACTATAAAGCCAGATCCAGGTATCTGCATAATCCTCTACCATAGAATTGTTTTGATCTGCCCAAAACATTACAACAGGCAGGCAGTATCCGCTTGGTCCAACCATATTTGTAGTCGAATTATCATTACCTGCAGTAAACATAGCTGCCTGCAAATATTGAACACGATTTTTATTCTCATATTCTTCTCTGACAAGTCCGTATAGTCCATTCAAACCAATTTCAAAACCATCTATATTTCCATAAATAGTTTCTGTTGACATAATATGAGGTATTTTTTCGTCAAGCCAATCATCCGAACAGCCTGATAAAATTATCGAAAGCATTAAGCTAACCGTAATATATAATATCTTTATTTTCATGTTGTCTCATATTTATAATTATCAGAATCCAAATTCAAGCCCAAAAATAAATTCTCTCTGCAGAGGGATACCGTGTGTCGGAGAAATGCTATTTATATCGTTAATGGCAAGCTCCGGATCAGTTCCTTTGTAATTAGTTAGTGTGTATAAATTCTTTCCTGCAACATATATTCTCAGATTGCTTAACCCAATTCTTTCAAGAAGACTTTGTTTAAGATTATATGAAAGTGACACATCTTTTATACGAACAAAACTTGCATTTTCATACCATCTGTTAGTTGCATTGACGCCTGCCATTACATGTGATTGTTGGGCAAGCATAGGGTAATCATTTGTAGGATTATCTGGTGTCCAATAATTTTTTCTAGTAACATTCCCTCGACAATCTGCACCATTAGTATGTTCCATCAAAGAGTTCTGAATTGTAACTCCGTGAACTCCATGGACATAAATGTTAAGGTTTAAGTTTTTATAAGTAAATATATTGGACATTCCCCATAAATACTTGGGATCTTGCTGACCAATGATTTGCATGTCATCAGCATCAAGTAAGTAATCTCCGTTAACATCCTCATATTTTATATAGCCAGGCTGCGAATTCCATTTTGCAGCTTCTTCAGCCTCATCAAGCTGCCATACTCCATTAATCTTAAAATCATAATTGACATTTATAGGTTTTCCAATGAACCACCTGTTTGCCACATCATCAACTTCATGCCCCTCTGAATCAAGTATTCCATACAATGAGATAATTTTGTTTTTCATGTAGGATATATTCCCTGAGGTAATCCAACTGAAGTTAGGTAATGCAATATTTCTTGAGTTGATCGAGAATTCAAGACCCGTATTTTCTGTTTCTCCAATATTCGTAATAATACTGGTTATACCATGAGTTGGAGATATGGTTCTATTTAATAAAAGATCATTGGTATTTGTTTTGTACACATTTATCGTCCCAGAGATCCTGTTTTTAAGAATCCCGAAATCAAGACCAACGTTCCAAGTAAGTGATGATTCCCATCCCAAATTACTATCTCCTAAAACACTAGGAATGTAACCCGCAACTGTTTTTCCATCATCTACTATATTATATTCTTCAAGTCTGGTAATTGACTTATACACACCAACTGCTTGATTCCCATTTAATCCATATGATGCTCTTAATTTTAGTTCATCAAACAAATTTTCATATGGGAAAAAATCTTCATTTGCCAAATTCCAACCTAGAGCAACTGAAGGGAAAACACCCCATTTTGTTTGTGCACCAAATCCGGAAAATCCATCGCGACGCCCTGTTAAAGTAAAAAGATATCGACTATCGTAATTATAATTTAAACGAAGCATCTGTGAAATTAAATAGGATTCATTTATTTCATGACCTGGAAAAACTAAATCAGCTTGGGGAATAGCGAACCACGTTAAGATATCATTTGGATACCCGGTTCCCTGTAATGTAGTAGAATTATTTTTTTGCCCTTCAAAACTATATAAGGCTGTAGCAAAAAGAGCATGCCTGCCTATTTCTTTATTATAAGAAAAAATATTCTCAATAACCGTGTTATTATTTCTTGCACGATTGTTGTCAGAACGGCCCATAGTAGTAGCCCCTGATCCTGTATTTCTACCTCTATATGTGGATTTCTCATAATACCTAAATCTGAAACCAGTATTAATCCTATAACTAAGACCTTCGAGAAATGGGAAATTGACAACGGCAAAATTATTAGTGATAATTTGAAAGGACTCATCAATGTCTTTATAAAAAGTGGTTTGAAGAGGATTGTGCCAAGTTTCTCTTCCTTCCCATGGATACATATTTATGCTTCCATCCTCATTTAAACCCTTGGTAAGTGGATTCAAATCATGAGCCAAACTAAAACTTGGTTCAACTCCGCTCAGGTCATCATAAGAAAACTGGCTCCGTGTTCCTAAAGTTAGCCATGAATTAACATCCATTTCAATATTAATCCTATTTATTAAACGGAGATAGTCGTCGTTCACAGTGATTCCTTTAACATCAGAAACGCCCCCAGATATAAAGTATTTCGAGTTCTGAGTACCTCCGGATACTGAAATATTATGCTGTTGAGCATTCCCGGTACGCAGACACAGATCATAATAGTCTGTCCATTTACCTGAGTTATAAACCTCTATTTCCGATAAAGACATAAATTCAGGTGCCATTACCATTTTATATGCATAAAACTCTTCCCCATTCAATATATCAGGAAGATTGACAGCATGCAAAAGCCGGGCGCCTTGACCACATCTGGAGGGTTAAATTGCAATTATCATAAATAATTTAGCAACAAGCACTTAATTCCGGCCAAGGATGGTCAATTTACTCCGGTGAAAGGTGGTCAGAGCCACTGGCTTTTCCACATGATCAACACAAACCTATGATACAAGTTATATAACTTAGGACTGCTCTCTCAAAACCGGAATAGGGTGATCACTAACACCGGATTCTCCAGTGATACACCAAACGACATTTAGTAACCCTGGGTATTTATTCTAAAGTACCATATTCCTTCCAGCGGCGGATCGCTTTTTCGAGTTCTACCAGACCATATAACAAAATACCGGAGGTAATGATTACTAACCAGGAGTTGATGCTAATTGGTGCGGTATCGAATAAATGGTTCATCAGGGGCATATGAGTAAATAAAACCTGCAAGCCACTCATCAAAATAACACCAATTATCAGCCATATGTTACTGAAAAAGCCAATTTTGAACAACGAATATTTTATTGATCTTGAATTCAATAAGTAAAATATTTCAGCAAAGACAATAAGATTGACTGAAGCTGTTCGAGCTACTTCAATACTATTCCCGTTAAAGATTGCAAGTTCGTACACCGCATAAACACCACCAACAATCAAGGCACTTATCCATACAACACGAAAAAGTAATGGCCTGGATAAAAGGTTGTCTCCGGTACCGCGAGGAGGTCTTTGCATAATACCTGGTTCTTTGCTTTCAAATGCCAGAGTTGTACCGAGCAGGATAGCTGTTGTTAGGTTTATCCAAAGAATTTGTAAAGGGGTAATTGGAAGAGTAAGACCCAGAAGTGAAGCAATTATGATTACTAAAGCCTCACTAAGATTTGTTGGAAGTATCCATCCAATAAATTTAATGAGATTATCGAAAACGCCTCGTCCTTCTTCTACGGCAGCTTCTATGCTGGCAAAGTTATCATCAGTCAATATCATATCTGCTGTTTCCTTTGCCACCTCTGTACCTGTTATTCCCATTGCAATACCAATATTAGCTTGTCGTAAAGCAGGTGCGTCATTTACTCCATCCCCGGTCATAGCAACGATATGGCCTTCCTTCTGCAAAGCTTTAACAAGGCTGAGCTTTTGAGACGGATTTACCCTGGCAAAAACCGATTTCACAACAGCAACCTTTTGGAATTCATCTTCTTGAAGAGCAGCTAATTCAATTCCTGTAATACTAACATCAGTATTAAAGCCAGTTTGTAATCCAAGTTTCTTTGCAATTGCCGTGGCAGTTCTAACATGGTCGCCTGTAATCATTTTTACGCTTATACCTGCTTCCTTACACGCTTCAATTGCATCAATAGCTTCAGGACGGGGAGGGTCAATCATTGCCTGCAAACCTAAAAAAGTAAGTCCTTCTTTAATATCAGAATGTTGAACAGTATCGTTATTTGACGGACTGAATTTCCGTGCAAAAGCAAGAACCCTTAATCCTGCACCGGTAAATTCATTTACCTTTTCCTGGATTGATGGTAAATCCAATTCTGAAATGTTATTGTTACTGTCGATAGTATCTTTACAGGCTGGTAATATTTTTTCAACAGAACCCTTGATATAGGCTATATTCTCATTCTTGCTCCGGTGTAAGGTAACCATGTATTGATATTCGGATTCAAACGGGATACTATCAAGCCGGGGAGTATCACTATTTTGCCTGTCACTATTTAATCCTCCTTTTAAAGCGGCGGTTATCAGGGCTCCTTCGGTTGGATCACCTTCAATCCCCCATAATTCTTCTTTATTTACCAGCCTTGAATCATTACATAGCAGACCGGCTTTTAAAAGTTCTTCAACTGCAATTTCTTTATCTGTTTGGATAGCTTTGTCTGCTCTTATTAAACCACCCTCTGGTTGATATCCAACACCACTGATTGAAATGGTTTGTTGACCAACAAAAATCTTTTGTACCGTCATTTCGTTTTGTGTAAGTGTCCCGGTTTTATCAGAACAGATTACGGTAGTACTTCCAAGTGTTTCGACTGCCGGCAACTTTCTTATAATCGCTTGTCGTTTAGCCATTCGCGAAACGCCGATAGCAAGGGTAATAGTAACCACAGCCGGCAATCCTTCGGGAATAGCCGCAACAGCAAGGGCTACACCTTCAAGTAAAACTGTTGTTAAAGAAAATCCCCGAAGGATGCCTGCAATAATAGTTATACTTGCCAGGCCAAGAATTATCCATAATATCAAATGGCTGAATCTGGCAATTTTAATAGTTAAGGGAGTGGCGAAGATGTCTGCAGATGCAATCATTTGGTTGATTTTTCCAATCTCAGTATGGTCTCCGGTTAATACTACTATCCCGGTTGCAACACCGTAAGTAACAAAAGTTGATGAAAAGGCCATATTAGTCCGATCCCCAATTACAACATCTTTATCTAATAGTGCAGTTTGTTTTTCAACCGGAACAGATTCACCAGTTAAAGAAGATTCATCAACCTGCAAATCCCTTGATGAAATAATCCGTAAATCAGCCGGTACACGATCACCCGACTGAAGTACAACAATGTCGCCTGTTACCAGTTCTGAAACATCTATTTTTCGTTTTTCATTGTCTCTTATCACAGTGGCTTTGCTATTTAATCCTTTTGACAAGGCTTCTATAGCTTTTAACGCTTTTGATTCCTGTAGATAACCAATTATTGCGTTAACAATAACAACTGCCAGTATAACCCCCATTTCAAGCCATTCGTTTAGAAGGCCTACACCAATAGCTGCTACGAGCAATATATATACTATGGGTTGGTTAAATTGTTTTAAAAATAGTTTAAAGGAACTCTCTCCTTTTTTGGAGGTTAAAATATTAAAGCCATATTTCTTTTGCCTGTTTTCTGCTTCCGATTGAGATAATCCTGATTTTTCATTTGTGTGAAGCATATTGATAGCTTCAGAAGCTGACATTAAATGCCAATTACTAATATTTGACATAGCGGGTTGTTTTTTTCAAAAATACTGATTTTACTTCATTTATTACTGCGTCAAAATTTTAATATATATATCAGGATCAGAGAATTTACGTAGTGTATTGAATACTGCCAAAATTGGTGAAACACAGCAGACACCAGATAATGTCGTAACTTTGAGTTCAATTTTCAAAACAAGTCTTTCAGACACAAATTTGCAGTTTGATTTTCGGACAGTATCAAATCTAATGGTTTTCACACAAAAAATAGAATGGTGTTAACTACCATCGACCTCTATACAATCTGGACCAAAAACCTTAGAATTCATAGAAAAACATGGTAAGAACCTGGCAAAAAACAAAAAACCACTTACAAAAAATCTCGTAAGTGGTTGATTATCATGTTGTCCCGTCAGGTCTCGAACCTGAACTCTTCTGATCCAGAATCAGACGTGTTGCCAATTACACTACGGGACAAATTTGAGGCTGCAAATATAAAAAATCTTTTCAAAATGATATCAAAGCAGATCAGTAAAATAGAAGGGACGTTGCGTGCAACATCCCTTCCAGAACTCAGAAATCCGTTGGTAATGTCAATTAATTTCTTTAATACATATTATCTTAACCGGAACAGATGGCCCTGAATAGGCAAGACAAACCGGTACATTCAGGTAATCATGATCCTTCCCGATCCTTGCACCGACAATATACTTCTTCCCCTGTACAGGAACAAATCCGGCAAGACTCTCATCAATGGCTATGGGCTGAAGGTATTTCCTGAAATAATAACCTTCAATGCCTGCACTGATACTGTCCTCAAGCGCGAACCAGAGATTATTATAAAGACCGGTCCCGCAAATCACCTGTGAAGCAGTGACCTTCACAAGGCAACTGTCACTTTCCTGGAAAACGACCCCATAATTACCGTCATCATAACTGGTAGTATCGCATGGGTACCATCCACCTGACGAAGTGGAATCAACAGGAGTCCAACCGTTCAGTACATTTACATAAACGGTATCCAGAGACAGGTCATCAGCCAGATCACAAACACAGAAAGAAAGCGTATCCGTGATGTAAGCTTCACACATGTCTCCATTAGCATCGTGAAGGATGATCAGCCCGGTTTGAGGGGGTTCGGTGTCGGAAAAAGTTTCATTCCAGATAATTTCAAAGGAATGAAACCTGCAGCCTCCCGGATAAGCCACCGTTATCTCCACTGAATCCCCTTTGAGAATTATGCTTTTTAAGTCAAAAGGATCACTCTTCTCAGAGGAGCGGTTTAATGAAGCATCAGAATATTCAGAAGAACTCCTGGTAATAATTATTTTATCAGACTGTTCATCTTCCGTTGATTCCTGTCCCTTCCTGCATCCAGAAACTGCTGTGATTAACAGAAATAAAATCAAGTATCGTTTCATGGCAGCCGTTTAGAAAATGGTTCAAAATGAAAGATAGTGATTTAGTTTATTGTATAATGTATTATCAGCTTCGGTCTCATCCCTGCCTCGGGAAAGTCGCTGGATGCAAAACGGAAGCCGGGAAACCTTTCTGTGGGCCATAGCCTGAACAACATACCATAGTTTGGATAATCAGGTTGATCAGTGGTCGTATTTGAAACGAACAAACTTGTGACATTCAGTTCAATTACATTTGAATTCCTTATGAAGGGTGAAAGATAGACCTGATTAGCTTCTATACTTTTCGGCTGAGTATTCCAGGTTACCTTGTGTTCTTCCCATGGTTCAACTATCTGCTGCAATACAGCTCCATACCATTCAATGCCTGTTGAAGGATATGTATTAGTAATATATGTAGTGTCAAATGGTATTGGAAGATCATACCAGAGGACAAGGATCACTTTTTTTATAACGGCTGATTTAGGCAGGGTATCCAGATCGAAAGAAATAAGACTCCTGTTGGAACGCATGACCGTCAGGATTGGTTCACTGAGAAATGTTGTCTCGAAATATTTGTATTCTCCGAAATTTTTATCAGAATCGAGGTTCGAGATCATTGCATCCTTTCCCTTTTTGGGTCCGGGTTGAAGGACAATCTTATAAACCGTAGAGAAATATGGAATTTTCAGAACAAGAGGATTTTCCTTTGTTGTAGCTAAAAGTTCTTTAGCGCTGAATTGCAGTTTCTGAGGGAGGTAGCCCTCTTTTTCAAGGATAAATGTATAAAACTCATATCCGCCTCTGATAACAAGATGATTTACAGCTGCTTCCAGCTTGAATGTGTAATGCCATCCGTCCGGTGCAAGCACTGTGAGCCTGGCAGTAGTAATCACAACAGGAGGCATTAAAACCCCGGGATCCAGGGTGCACACTGTCCAGAAATCCAGTGGTTTAATGATCTGAACGCCAAAGCTCGCATACCCGAACTGATCCGGTGTATGGTCACCAACAGGCAGGACTTCAGGCAGAACCTTTGTAACCTGATCCGGGAAAATTTTAAATGTTATCGGAAGAGGTTTTGTGACCAGGTATGCAAGGGGAGACCCGGAAACGGGAGCTGCATAGATAATTTCACCTGCAGGATTAATAACCATAAATTTTGTCAGCTTATATTCACCAGTTTTTATTTCTACATTTTCACTGATGAATCCTGTACCGAAAACATAAAGAGGGAGAAGCTTATCTGTAAAAACAGCATTCCCGTTCATATCCTCAACCGATAACAGAATCTGGTAAGATAGTGCAACAGTGCTGTCATCAGAAAAGCTCGCTTTCGATGAGGTTAACTCATCCAGGGCATTGATAGAAAATTCAGCTGTACCCATGCTATTATCAGCTACTTTCTTTTCACATGAAGTAAAACTGATCAGAGCCATCAATGCCAGCACAAAACGGAAAGAATTGATAATGGGTTTCATATTCATGATTTTTTATTAAGAAATGGGATAGAGGTTATACAGGCAATATGACAAAAATCATGCCGAAAAGGTTGCACAGAAAGGCTCAACGGCGCAATGGTGCAACGGCGCAATGGCACAAAGGCACAATGGCGCAAAGGCACAATGGTGCTGAGGCAGGATAATAAAAAGTCTAGAACCTGTCGCCTGAGGCCCGTAGCCTTTCGCCCTCATTTATTCATTTTAGCCCACGTATCTTTCAGCGACACCGTCCTGTTGAATATCAGATGATCCGGTTTGGAGTCATAATCAACACAGAAGTAACCGAGACGTTGGAACTGGAATTTGTCAAGATGTTTTGCCGATCTAAGAGATGGTTCAAGTTTACATCCCTTAAGAACTTTAAGCGAGTCGGGATTCAGGAATTTCCTGTAGTCATCATCTTTCCGGCCTGCCGGATCTTCGTGATTAAAGAGCCTGTCATAGAGCCGTACTTCCGCATCAACAGCATGATTTGCTGATACCCAGTGAAGAGTACCCTTTACCTTTTTCTCAGATGCATGTTCCCCGCTTCTTGTTGCAGGGTCGTAAGTACATAAAACCTCTTCAATGATCCCGGTTTTTTCATTCTTCCTGAATGATTCACATTTAATTATGTATGCCCCTTTAAGCCGTACTTCTGTTCCCGGGGCAAGGCGGAAAAATTTATGAGGAGGGTTTTCCATGAAGTCTTCACGATCAATGTAAACCTCATTGCTGAAGGGAACTTTCCTTGTTCCCATACTTTCGTCCTCCGGATTATTGATTATTTCTACCTCTTCAACCTTATCTTCCGGGTAGTTGGTGATTACCACCTTTAAAGGATCAAGCACACCGAAAACCCTTGGTGTCCTGATGTTAAGATCTTCACGAACAGCATGTTCCAGAAGAGAGACATCATTAATGGCTTCAACTTTTGTATATCCGATAAGATCAATAAATCTCCTGATCGCTTCGGGAGGATAACCTCTTCTCCGCAGACCGCATAGTGTAGGCATCCTGGGGTCATCCCAGCCGTTCACTCTTCCTTCCTGAACAAGTTCAAGCAGTTTTCTCTTGCTCATCATCGTATAATTAAGGTTGAGGCGGTTGAATTCGATCTGTCTTGGCCTGTAATCGTTTGTTTTAAGCTGGTCGATGAACCAGTCGTAAAGAGGTCTGTGTACCTCAAATTCAAGTGTGCAGAGTGAGTGGGTAATTCCCTCAAAATAATCACTTTGTCCGTGGGCAAAGTCGTACATAGGATAAACTTTCCAGGTATCGCCTGTCCTGTGGTGGGGAGATTTAATGATCCTGTAGAGTATAGGATCGCGCATGTGCATATTTGGGGTCGTCATGTCGATCCTTGCTCTGAGGACACGGCTACCCTCTTCGAATTCACCTTCATTCATTCTATAGAACAATTCCAGGTTTTCGGCAACCGGTCTTTTCCTGAAGGGGCTCTCAATTCCCGCCTGTGTTGGAGTGCCTTTCTGTTCTGAGATTACGTCTGCAGGCTGATCGTCTACATAAGCAAGCCCTCTATTAATCAGATCAACGGCAAAATCGAACAACTTTCCGAAATAGTCGGAAGCATAGAATTCCCTCTCTTCCCAGTCGAATCCCAGCCACCTGATATCCTCTTTAATTGAGTCGATATATTCGATTTCTTCTTTAACCGGATTCGTATCGTCGAAGCGCAGATTACATTTGCCTCCGTATTTTTTTGCTATCCCAAAATCGAGGCAAATTGCCTTAGCATGGCCTATATGCAGGTAACCATTTGGTTCAGGGGGAAACCTGGTATGGATTCTTCCGTTATTTTTCCCCTCTTTAAGATCGTCGATAATAAACTGTTCAATGAAGCTGACTGATTCACTTTTTGTAACCGGTTCTTTGTTTTCTTTCATCATTCAAAAATCATGTAAGTTGAAAAGCCTCGTAAAAATACAAGGATTTCAATGATCTTTAAATATCATTCCGGTAAATCAGATTTAATTTCAAAAAATTTATCTTTGATCTTTTAATAAATGACTTATGGGCCTGATTCAAATAGAGGGGATGGAGTTTTATTCATTCCACGGACATTTCAGAGAAGAACAGATAGTAGGTAACAAGTTTGTTGTTGACCTTGCCATCGAGACAAATATGGAGAAGCCCATGGAGAGTGATAACCTTAAGGATGCTTTGAATTATCAGAGAGCTTACGAGATCGTGAAATTGCAAATGGAGCAGAAGTCACATCTGCTTGAGCATATTGCAGGGCGGATCATTGATGCACTCTATGCCGAAATGGAAGGAATTAAAAAAGCAACAGTAAAAGTTTCGAAGATGAATCCTCCTGTGGGAGGTAAGACAAAATCGGTAAGTGTAGTGCTTGGCAGATGAATAAATAATCCTCCAGCTCCTGAAAATTTAATAATATAACCCCACCCCTGGCCCCTCTCCTTTAGGCAAACTATCCTTTATACACATCTTTTACAATTTCAAAAATAATCACTGGGCAAGGAGGAGATTCCTCATTCATCCGCCTTGCGGCGGATTCATTCGGAATGA
>JALONT010000082.1 GCA_025454795.1 Bacteroidales bacterium
TTCTTCTGGAACCAGATCTACCATTCGATCAACTATGGATGTGAAATGCTTTTTATTGCAATGTTTGATGAGGTCAACGAGGGGACAGCCATATTTAAGATTACGGATAATCCACCAGTAGATAATGTTGCAAAATTTGTAGGACTCGAAGGGAAGCCTTCTGACCACTACCTCTGGCTGACAGGGCAGGCAGGTAAAATGCTCAGGAAGGAGATCCCTCTAACCCCAACCATCCCCGAAAGGAAAAAGTAACCATTAATAATATTGTTGACACTATCTTAGAAATCAAATACTCATGAAAAAGATAAGTATGGTTTTTATTGCCTTATTACTGGCAGTTAACATAATTGCACAGCCTCAGGCAAAACACTCTCAGACAACAATGTATCCATCTTATAAAAGCCTGATTATGGCCGGATACCAGGGTTGGTTTCATTCCCCTAAAGAAGGACAGTTACTTTATCCAGATCCAACAAAATTAGGTATCGACATGTGGCCTGATGTTTCGGAATATGAAAAGACCTATGAAACGGGGCTTAAGCTGGCTGACGGATCAACGGCCCGTTTTTTCAGCGCCGACGATAAAAGTACTGTTGATCTTCATTTTAAGTGGATGAAGGATTATGGACTGGATGGAGTGTTCATGCAGCGCTTCTTTAATTCAGCACGACCAGGGAACTCGCGTAATATACAAACAGCAATATTATCAAACGCCCTTGAAGCTGCATCCAAATATCAGAGAGCGATAGCTGTAATGTATGATCTGTCGGGCTTAAAACGTTCAGGAGAGGATTGTTCCCAGCTTATTGAAGACTGGAAATACCTTGTTGATACTATTAAGGTGACCAATCAGAAAGGTGCAAAAACATATCTGTTCCACAGGGGAAAACCCCTGGTTGTCATCTGGGGAGTAGGATTTCCCGACCGTCCTTATGATATCAGGAATATCGGCCTTGAAAGATTCATGGATTTTCTGAAAAACGATCCTGTCTACGGTGGTTGTTCTGTTATGCTTGGAGTTCCTACTTTCTGGAGAGATCTGAATGCCGATTGTATCCATGATCCATATCTTCATGAACTTATCAGGTCTGCTGATCTGATCATGCCCTGGATGGTACAACGTTTCACCCCACTGTTACACAACGATATGGACCGTTACAGGGATGTGATCCTTGAGGATATGAAATGGTGCAAGGAAAACAATGTTGATTATGTTCCGTGTGTTTGTCCCGGATTCAGCTGGCATAACCTCAGTGTAAGGCAGTTTCCTGACGATATCAAGCCTGTCGGATCGATACCCAGGCAGGGAGGCCGGTTCTACTGGCAACAACTTTCAACAGCAATTCTTGCAGGGGCTGAAATGATCTATGTAGCTATGTTCGATGAGGTAAATGAGGGCACTGCTATATTCAAGATCAGCGACAATCCGCCGGTGCACGAAACAACATTGTTTGTAAAAAATGACGGAAAACCATCAGATCACTATTTATGGCTGGCAGGAGAAGCTTCAAAGATGCTGAAAAGGCAAAAACCGCTGACACTGCGGATGCCTCAGAGATAATGGGTGAGCAGGATACATTCAACAATTTGATCAATATTGGCCTGGTTTTTTCAGGTTGGTTACTTTTTTATAATGCTAAAGATCATCCGGGTGGGCAATTGTTGTAAAAGATTTTGAGTAATCTTCATTATATAATGATCTGTATTCGCTCGAGAACTGATCATATACCTCTTTAGCCACAGAATGCCTGCCTAATAGGATCAGGGCTTTACATTTATTTTCCATTGCCTCCTCATTCACGTTGTCGAAGTTGAGTAAAGCATCAGCTACCTGAATAACGTGTTCAGGCTGGTCTTTAATCACAAGAATTTTCTCATATTTTACAAGCCTGTCAATCATTTCATTAGATACAGCAACCTTGAATTCATCAAGCCATTTATATTTTAAGTTACTTAAAAACGGACCCTTGTGGCTTAACTCAATTAACTTCAGGATGTCAGGTTTTAGCAGCTCTGTTCTTCCGCTTGTGATTTTAATAAATTCATAATAATCATTGACTATATGTCTGTTTTTATAATCTATTTTCCAGTACCCGGTAGTTTTATGAGACAACTCGCAGCAGAAATCTTCGGCAAGTATGGCCCTCAGCTTGGCTATATTTACTGCTTTATTGTTCTGGGCACTGCTGTCAGAAAACCCATGCCAGAGGATCTCTACGATCTTTTCATTTGAGATGCCAATATCATTTTTAATTGAGTTGAACCAGATCAGTAAGAAAAGCTCCTTGAGGAGAGGAGTGAATTTTCTTGTTATATCCACACCTGAGCCATTAATAGCCTGAAAATCTCCAAAGAAGTGGACATGACATGCTTCTCCTTTAAGATTTGAATTAAAATTATCTGAGGGTGAAGATTTTTCCTGTATAATCTTTTTTAAGCCCTGGTTGCTCCTCTTTCTCAGATAAATCAATGTCACAACCATAATAGCTGCAAGGGCCAGTAATCCTGAAATAATAATTGACAGCGGGATCCCTGATCTGTTAAGATCTCTCCCTTCGCGATTCATGTCGGGAGGAAATCCCAATGAGTATATCTTAATACGTGATTTTCCTTCTTCATTTTGGAGAGTCACCCCAAGCAGCGTATTATTTTGTTTGCAGTAAAACAGATCGGAATAGGAGACAATATCGAGAAACTCATATGGGATCTGGCTGCCCATAAATGTGATCTCCGGTGTGTTTAGCGAGCCCTTTATCAATTGAAGATAGCCATTATATTTAAATATGGGGAATCCAAGAACATAAAAGGCCCTTTCTTCAGGAATGATTATCATGGAATTGGAAAATGCAAAATCTTCATCGGGAGACGGGATCTCAAACTTCCTGTTAAAAATACGGGTTTTCAGAGAAAATGTCATCAGATCATTAAAACCGTGAGGATTTAGAATTTGTTCTCCTGTAGTACTTCCAAATCCACCCAGAATATAAATAGTATCATTAAGGTAACCTGAGGCAGACAGATACCTGGGACTGAAAAAGTCACCGCCTGTTTTCAGAACTTCCATCTTATCAGTATGCAAATCGTACCTCTGAACAAGGTTCTTATACCTATGGTGCCCATAGCCACCAAAGAAATATACAGCTCGCTCAGAGGCTGAGAAATATTTATTATAATGTTCAAAATCTGACTCCTTCAAGCCAGCTTCCAGGTCTTTCGACCAGGTAAGACTATTGAAATCAAAAACGGAAACAGATGGCTTATCGATATCCAGGCAATAGAGAAGGTCTGTTTGATTTTCATAAATTGCCTGTCGATGTGGTAACAGATTTGAATTTTTATTTTTTGGAATGAACCTTGTTTCCAAGTTGTTTCTGACAGAATATTTTAAAATTTCATTTGGCCCGATGATAATTAAATCCTCCTTTTCCCTGTCAAATGCCACCAGTAAATTACTTTCAGACTCAAGAGCTAATAATTCTTTCCAGTCGTAGTGATCAGATTTCAGCCATAGAGGCTGGACTGCCGATGCAGGGCTGTTACCTTTAATATCTTTTGCAGAGTTGCCGTTTAGCTCATCGAGTGGCCAGTGATGAATAATCCTGCTATCTTCTGTTATTTTAATATCCCTGATATTCATCGCCGGGACATCAGTAGTTCTGTAATTTTCATAATTACAAAGACCAAAGGACAATCCCGCTTTATCTCCCTTCCTGAGAGCTAATCCGTCAACGGACAGGGATGTATCCGGCAGAATAATATCAATTTTATTATTCTTTATATCGAATACGAACCTGAAATCTGTCCAGTCCGAGCAAAGTTCGCTGAACTCAGTTTTAATTTTTAATAGAAGCTTTTGTCCCTGGACAAAGGTAAAATAAGTGCTATTTATGCCATCGTAGTTAAAAATAAGGTCAATATTTTTATTGCCGGAAATAAGTCTGAAGACATAACCAAAATATTGACTCTCATTTGACCTCAGATTAAAACTGAATGAGAGTTCAAATTCATCTTTAACAGGTAAAAGCTTATCGGGGGTCAGGTTTAATCCGGTCCGGAGATCTTTCGATTTCCCATAT
>JALONT010000009.1 GCA_025454795.1 Bacteroidales bacterium
TTATTCATATCTCCCCAAAAAACCATCTCTTAACCTTGAAATAATCGATCAATCAATGGGTTTATCTTTTTAAATTTATATCGAACTCACGTTAATTAACTTTTATTATTCGATTATTTGAATTTATTTTGCCAATTCTTATATCCTAGAACAATGGAATGATTTTTGTAGCGTTTAAAGATCAATTAGTCATTAATACATATTTTAACCTGAATAATGAGAAGAAAGATATTCCCCTGGATGTTGATTTTGATCGTTGCACTTGTGTACTCATGTGGTAGTTCATCAAAAGATAATCTTTCAGAAAACAGAAAGAAAAGAAACATTATAAAACAAAAATCAGATGGGACAATCTCACTGACCCTTGATAACGCGGAATGTTACAGTGATATGGGGAATCCCTACAGCAATACTGCAGAATGGAACGTTGTTGTATTAAAATCAGGTAGATATAATGTCTGGCTTTCAAGCGCTACAAAAGATACAACCAGCCTGAATTATAAGAATTCTGTTCTTGTCAGTGTTGAGGACAGCAGGGTGGAGGCAACTCCGGCATGTGATAAAATTGTACTGAATTCTTCAGATGTAATGTACCCGTATTTCAGAGCCGACTCTTTCCTGGGTTCAATGTATATACAGGATACCGGGCAATTTAATATTCAGGTTATCAGCGAAAAAATACTTCCAAAGGATTATAATAAGAATGCTGAAGCTTCAGAGGGTGATGTCTCAAAACTTATTTCAGTATCATTTACTCCTGTTACTTCTTTCTACCGCTAGTTCAATCCATTTTCTGGCGTTCACAAATGCTTTGATCCAGGGCGTTATTTCATCCATCTTCCTTTCAGAAGGATAGAAACCGCACTGCCATGGGAAAAATGCCCTTTCGAGATGCGGCATCATAACCAGGTGTCGCCCGTCATCAGAACACAAGCCTGCAGCATCATAATCAGAACCATTTGGGTTGGCAGGATAGGAGTGGTGTGAAAATTTAATCGCGATATTATATCTTTTTTCCGGGTAAGGAAGCGAGAACTGTCCTTCACCATGTGCTACCCAGATGCCAAGTTCCATTCCTTCCATATTACTGAGCATCACAGATATGTTCGGCATTATTCTTACTCCCAAAAAGGCAGATTCAAATTTCCCGGATTTATTGTGCAGCAGCTTTGGCATCTCTTCATGCTTCGGATAAATAAGACCCAGTTCAGCCATAAGCTGACATCCGTTGCAGACTCCAAGTGAGAGGGTATCTTTTCTTTTATAAAATTTTTCAAGTGCTGACTTCGCTTTACTATTGTACCTGAATGCCCCGGCCCAACCTCTGGCAGAACCCAGTACATCAGAGTTAGAGAACCCACCAACAAAAACAATCATGCTGATATCTTCAAGAGTCTCCCTGCCAGAGATCAGATCTGTCATATGAACGTCCTTGACATCGAATCCTGCCAGATAGAGCACATACGCCATCTCCCTGTCTCCATTAACACCCTTTTCCCTTATTATTGCAGCTTTAATTCCGCTCTTCTTCCTGCGATCGGGAGAAATGCCAAGAGATTTAAATGTTCCCTGAAAATCTTTAAAATCAGGCTTCAGTTCATGTTTAATATAATTATTGAATCTCTCCTTTGAAAGTTTTTCTCCGGATTGCCTTCTGTCAAGCATATAAGAAGTACTAAACCATTTATCACGAAGGTCGTCAATATCAAATTTCACTGTAAAGTTTCCGTTCCTCACAAAGAGACTCCTTTCATCAATAGGGTGTCCGATTGACAGATATGAGATCCCGTTTTCATGAAGGATCCCGGCGACTTCATCTTCATCCTTTACCTGGATAATTATTCCCGGATTCTGGCTGAAAAGGATTTTAACTGAGTCATTGTCATCCAGTGCCGACAGGTCGACTGTAAGGCCTCCTGAATCATTGGAGAAGCACATCTCGAGAAGGGTTGTAAGCATCCCTCCGGCAGATATATCGTGACCCGAAAGGACCTTGTCTTTCACGATCAGGTCCTGGACAGTGTTGAAAACATAACCAAAATATGCCGTGTCCCTGACGGTAGGGACTGAGTCCCCAAGTCTGTTTACGACCTGGGCAAAACTACTGCCTCCGGGGTTGAATGCATCCCGACTCATGTCGATATAGAGAAGACTCGTATAGGGATCGTTCACAATCACAGGTTCGACAATTCTCCTGATATCCATCACTTCTCCGGATGCTGAGATTATTACTGTACCTGGTGAGTAAACCACCTGATCCTTGTACTTCTGAGTCATTGAGAGACTATCTTTGCCGGTCGGGATATTAATACCGAGACCAGTTGCAAAATCACTTGCAGCTTTTACTGCTTCATAAAGCCTTGCATCTTCTCCCTGATTTCTACAAGGCCACATCCAGTTTGCAGATAATGAAACACTTTTGAGTTTATCTGTCAGGGGAGCCCAGATAATATTTGTCAGTGCCTCAGCAATAGAGAGCACAGAACCTACTGCCGGATCTATCAGTCCGGCTGCAGGTGCATGGCCTATTGATGTTGCCATACCATATTTCCCCCTGTAATCCAATGTAATAACGCCCAGGTTATTCAACGGCAGCTGTAACGTACCAGCACATTGCTGCTTGGCAATCCTTCCGGTCACAGATCTGTCGACCTTATTGGTAAGCCAGTCCTTGCAGGCGACCTCTTCGATCTGAAGAACCATTTCTGCATACTCATGGATCTTGTCCTGGCTGTATTCTATTTTCCTGTATTTCGTTTTGATTGTGACATCGTTCATCACTGTCTTTGGAGGTTTACCAAACAGCGATTCAAGCTTAAGATCGATAGGTTTTTCTCCGGTGACAGGATTTATGAGTGTAAACTGATGATCTCCTGTTACTTCACCAATGAAATAGATAGGAGCTCTTTCCCTTTCAGCGATCCTTCTCAGAGTATCAACAGATACTTTTTTCATTACAAGACCCATTCGTTCCTGGGATTCATTCCCAATGATCTCTTTTGCAGAAAGTGTAGGATCTCCTACCGGCAGTTTGCTTATGTCGATTTTTCCACCGGTAGCTTCAACAAGTTCGGACAGGCAGTTCAAATGTCCTCCTGCACCGTGATCATGAATGGATATTACAGGATTATTATCTGATTCACTTAATGCTCTGATTGCATTATAGATCCTTTTTTGCATCTCCGGATTTGCTCTCTGGACGGCATTTAGCTCAATCGTACTGTCATATTTCCCGGTATCGACTGACGACACGGCTCCTCCTCCCATACCTATCCTGTAATTATCTCCTCCGAGAAGAACAATAATATCACCCTTTTCCGGAATGTTTTTTTCACTGTCCTTCTTTTTACCGATTCCGATACCCCCTGCAAGCATTATTACCTTATCGTATCCGAATTTTTTAATGTTTTCGAAATGCTCGAAAGTGAAAAGAGATCCGCATATCAATGGCTGCCCGAATTTATTACCGAAGTCGCTTGCCCCGTTGGATGCTTTGATAAGAATATCTTCAGGAGTCTGATAAAGCCATGGTCTCTCTTTTATATTTTTTTCCCACTGCCGGCCGCCATCAGGGCGGGGATAGGATGTCATATAGACTGCAGTTCCTGCGATCGGGAAAGCCCCTTTTCCTCCTGCAATGCGGTCTCTTATCTCACCCCCCGTACCGGTGGAAGCTCCATTGAAGGGTTCCACAGTTGTCGGGAAGTTATGTGTCTCAGCTTTAAGCGATAACACTGACTCAAAGTCAATTATTTTAAAATAGTCAGATTTATCCTGGGTGGAAGGTGCAAATTGTTCAACTACCGGTCCCTGAATGAAGGCACAATTATCTTTATATGCAGAAACTACTTTATTAGGGTTTGCATTTGTTGTATGCCTTATGAGCTGGAATAGAGTTGACTCTTTTTCTTTCCCGTCAATCATAAAAGTTCCATTAAATATCTTATGCCGGCAATGCTCTGAATTAACCTGTGAAAAGCCAAATACCTCACTGTCGGTTAATTTTCTCCCTATTTTATTGCTCAGACTTTCAAGATATTCAATCTCATCTTCATTTAGTGCAAGTCCCTCTCTGATATTGTATCCGCTGATATCATCTATGTACCTGACAGGATCAGGGAGTCTGTCAATAGTAAATATATGCTGATCAATACCCTTGTATAATGCCTGAAGCATCGGATCCCAGACAGACTTTTTGGGAGCTTTGTGAAATTCCTCGATCCTGCCTATGCCGGAAATACCCATATTCTGAGTTATTTCGACAGCGTTTGTGCTCCATGGGGTGATCATCTCTTTTCTTGGCCCGATAAAGGTACCTGCCAGTTTTTCATTGTCAATCAGCCTGGCATTGCCAAATAACCAGATAAGCTTTTCAATATCCTTATATAAAGGTTTTTCTGATGTACCTGCTGCAATGATATTCCTGTTGGAGGTTTCAAAAAAGAGGATCATAATTGGGTTGTTAATATATTGATGTTCAATAATGTATGCTTATAATAAATAATTGTGAAAGAACAGGTAAATATACTACTAGTTTTTCTTCTCTGTGAAACTCTGTGAATTCTCTGTGCAACCCTGTGTAAAAAGAAGAACTTACACAACTTGTCCCGATCTATCGGGAGAGATTCACAGAGTAGACACAGGGTCCGCAAAGATTGCTACTTTAACCCACTTCTCTCAAGGAAAGCGTCAATGGACGGTTCTTTACCCCTGAAGCTTAAATACAGATTCATCGGTTTGTCAGTGCCCCCTTTTTCCAGGATATTCTTTCTGAAGGATAATGCAGTTTCCCTGTTAAAAATACCTGTCTCTTTAAAATGCTTAAAGGCATCAGCATCAAGCACTTCAGCCCATTTGTAACCATAATATCCGGCTGCATATCCTCCTCCGAAGATATGCCCGAATGAGACACTCATATTTGTTCCTTCCACACTAGGGAAAAGCTCGGTTTTGGCCATGGCTGCTGACTCAAAATCAGTTATTTTTTCCGTTACAGGTGCGGAAATGGTATGCCATGCCATGTCAAGGAAACTAAATCCCAGTTGTCTGTTACATGCATAGCCCTCATTGAAGGTTGCTGATTCTTTGATCCTTTTAATTATATCACCCGGAATCCTGGCTCCTGTTTTGTAATGAACTGCCCATGAAGAGAGCCATTCTTTTTCATATGCATAGTTCTCCATGAACTGGGATGGAAGTTCTACAAAATCACGTGCTACATTTGTACCGGAAAGGCCTTCAAATGTGCATTTAGAAAGCATTCCATGAAGCGCGTGTCCAAACTCATGGAGAAAGGTAGTTACCTCATTAAAGGAGAGTAATGACGGTTTAGTTTCTGTTGGTCTTGTAAAGTTGGTTACTATCGAGACAAGAGGCCTGACATCTTTATTCCTATCTGATCTTTGTTCCCTGTAGCTTGTCATCCATGCACCGCCGTTCTTTCCATTCCGCGGGAAATAATCAATATAGAGAACTGCAAGAAAAGTCCCGTCCTTATCTATGACTTCCCAGGTTTTTACCTCAGGATGATAAAGGGGTATCTGATTATTTACTTTGAACTTTATTCCGTAAAGTGTAGTAGCAAGGTCGAAAATTGCTGTCTCGGCATTTTCAAGGACAAAATAGGGTCTAAGCACTTCATCGTCAATATCAAATTTTATCTTCTGTAGCTTTTCAGAATAATATGCCCAGTCCCATCTTTCAGGCACTCCTGTAAGCCCCTGTTCAACTGATAATTTCACAATATTCTCCAGATCCCTTCGGGCAGCAGGACACGAAGCCTGGTGCAGCTCTTCAAGAAATGTTTCAACCTTTATGACCGAATCAGCCATCCTGTCTCCAAGTGCTAGCTCAGCATAGTTTTTAAATCCGAGTATTTTAGCTATTTCCAGGCGAAGGCCGGCTATTTTGAAAGCAAGTGATTTATTATCGTTTTTATCGTTATGAAATGATCTAGAAGAGTAAGCTCTGAACATTTTTTCTCTGAGTTCTCTTTTATCTGAGTATTTCATAAATGGGACATAACTTGGAAAGTGCAGCGTGAATACCCATCCGTCCTTCTTCCTGTTTTTAGCTTCCATTGATGCCATTTCGGTCACACCTTCAGGTAAGCCGGCCAGATCATCTTTTTCGGTCAGGTGAAGTTCAAACAGGTTGGTATCCTCAAGCACATTCTCTTCAAACTTTACTGTAAGCATGGATAACTCTTCGGATATCTCCCTGAACTTTGATTTTTTGTTTTCATCAAGCCCTGCGCCTCCAAGGATGAAATTTCTGTAATGTTTTTCAAGCAGCATCAGCATCTCGGTGTCAAGTCCGGCAGAATTTCTGGAACCATATACAGATTTTACTCTTTCAAAAAGCTTTTCATTAAGAGTGATATCATTTGAGAAACGTGTGAGGAGAGGAGATACTTCCTGAGCAACTGCCTGTAGTTCCCTGCTGGTTTCGGCACTGTTGAGGTTGAACAGAATGGAAGTAATATCCCCAAGCCTGTATCCTGCAAGGTCAAGAGCTGCAATGGTATTTTTGAAGCTTGGAGGTTCAGGGTTTTCAGTAATAATCTTAATTTCTTTTGACGCTGATTTTATGGTTTCCTCAATAGCAGGTTTAAAATGAGAAATCTCAATTAAATCAAAAGGAGGTGTTGCGAATGGAGTTTTCCATTTCTGTAACAGTGGATTGCTTAACATTGTGGTGAAAGCTGGATATTTAATCAATTTCTGGTTCTTCAGCCTCTTTAATGCTCTTTGCCCCTCCGTATTTTACCGGATATGGGGTGTTCCCTTTGGCAGCATACCATAGAATTCTATTCAAAAGGTCATCATTCCCGGCGTCGATACCGTCAAATTCAGGCAGCATGCTCTTCCTGGCATAATGAAGTGCTTTTCCTTTCAATGAAAGAAGCTGTGGGTTCATTTCATCGAGAGGAATGTTATTGGGCACAGCAAGGTAAGGTGTTTTATCAGGCACCATGCCAAAACAATCAGCCATAGGATTTGCAATTGCATCCTGTACGTTCATCGGGGGCAATCCGAGAATCTGTTCTATCGACCTTACCATTGAAGGCTGGGTATAAAAGGTATGATTGACAGATTGTAACCTTGAATAGGGACTGATTACCAGAGCGACAGTCCGGTATGCGGATACATGGTCCCAGCCACCCTGCGAATCATCCTCAACGACAAATATCACTGTATTTTCCCAAAAGCGGCTTTTCGAGAATGCTTCAACGATCCTTCCAAGGGCAAGGTCATTGTCGGCAACCATAGCCCTGGGTGTCGGATAGCCAGGTCTTGACCCGGCAGTATGATCATTAGGCAGTGCAACTATCATCAGTTCGGGAAGCTGATCTCCTGACATGGATTCACAATCCTTCAGATCTTTGATCAGTTCATCAGCGCGCATTATATCAGTGAACTCATGACTCCCGTATGAGGGAAATGTCTGACTGAGTATCGGTTTTACAGGATCAATGGTTGTGTGGTTGTAAAACCCGATTTTTTCACCATTCATGTATTTCTTATAAATGTCAGTCCATTTAAGTTTATTATCAATAACTGGTACCGATGCTTCACCATAAATTCTGACTGACTTGTTGTTTCTCAATGCGTTATCCCATAAGAATCCGGTTGGTGCATAAACAAGAGCGTCTGTCTGTACATGAGGATAGCTTCTGAACCAGGCTCTGACATTTTTCTCAATATAGTCCGTGACTATCGAAGCATCAGTCCACTGGTGTCCCTCTGCTGAACATTTACCTGAAGCGTGAAAGTTATCCATTAAAATAAATTCCTCACAAAGTTTATGGGTATTAGGTGTTACATCAGCGCCATAGATGCAAAGATCCGGATCTCCGTCCCCTTCTTTCATGTCGCCAAGCATCTGGTCATAAGTCCTGTTCTCTTTAATAATATATACAACATGTTTAAAGACAGAAGGTTCTCCTATTCTGTCCGGTACAGGCTTGGGTTGAACATTCGGTCTTGGCTTTTCAAGAGCTTCTGCGGCTCTTGAAAGATCATTTAATGCAATGACTGTATCGGTATATGCTTTCAGATCTTTCTTGCCCGGAGCCTGAATAACGGAAACTGAAGCAAGCATGCGATGGGAGTTATAGACCAGGTTTGATGATTTCTTGTCAGGTAACCCCAGTGTTACTCCTTCACCTTCAAGATTACATACATAAAGGTAGCCCGGATTTAAGATGGAAATAGCTGACGGATATGCTCCGGTTGGTATGAACCCTTTTACTTTGCTTTCTCTCTGGCATGCCCTTTTAGCGGCCAGTTTTCCTAACTTTATAACAGCCAGGGCATTATCCATCCCGTTTGCCACATAAAGGATTTTTTCATTGGATGCAAGACAGAGACCGTTTGGTGAATCACCGAAAAAAGGATTTATTTCCGGTTGGAGTCTTACACTGATAGATTCGCTGACTTCATCATTTTCAGTATTAATTACTGAAATGTTATCGCTGTTGGAATTTGTTACATACACAAATTTTCCGGTGTTGTCACTTATAACCTCGTTTGGATGAAGTCCGACTATAATCTCTTTAATTATTTTACCGTTTGCCGGATCAAGCACAGTAACACTTCCTTCCCTTGTGCTTCCTCCTGCCAGGTTATCAACCCTTGCCAGTCCCCAGGGAACTCCTGCAACATTTGTATCACCTGTCTCCGGGTATCTGCCTGCCCAGTTGGTAACATATAGTTTTCCGGAAGCCATCGTAAGCCCATATGGTGCAACACCAGGATCGGCAACCCATATTGTATCACCTGAATATAGTTCCTGTTTAATTACTTTATTATTACCATTAAGTACTACATATAAATATTCCACTGAGAATTCCCTGGTGATCAGAATTTCATTAGGTAATGCCATATCTGTTTTTGGAGCAGCTTTGTATTCATGCATGAAAGCAAAATCGGCTGTAACTCCATTCCATTTTGCTGACGCAACAAATGAACGATCCTTAACACCTATCACACTCCAGAATACTTCAGGAAGATCTTTCCCATTGTGCCAGATGATCCCTGAATAGGTATTCATTCCTCCTTTGAGATCAGGGTGGCTATCGTTTGCAAGACGATATTTTACCTTGTTATCTGAGGTATTAATAAAGATTATGCTATATCTCTCCATTACAGCCAGCCATTTACCGTCTGGCGACAGAGTAGCATCGAGGGCATGGTTTTCCAGTGATTTTTCACCGAAAAATATCTGTAAACCTGCCGGTTGTATTAGTCTGTTATATGGTAACTGAACCTGGCGGGAATTCGCAAGTGGCTGACCCTTTAATAACTGAGTCTGGGTAATTACGATTGTAAATAAGATTAAAGAAATAAGTAAATGTTTCATCTTATAATATTTAAGAGTTATTATAACTATTATAAAATTAGAAGAGAGTTTATTTCACCAAGATGACAAGATAAAAAAAGAGACTGAATTTTTAAACAGTCTCTTTCATTTCTTTTCAGAACGGAAGATCGCTCATTTCGTCATTTTCAGGCGGAATATCCTCTAGCGCCGGATGAGACTCAGAACTCTGTTCTCTCCCCTGTGCTGATGCTTTCTCTATCTTCCAGGCATCAAGATTTGTGAAGTAATTGATCTTGCCATCGCGCTCCCATTTATTCCCTTTCAGGTTGAACCATATCCTTACATCTTCATTAAGATAAGATTCATTTATAAGATCGCATTTATCCTGAATAAGCTGAAACTTTATATAGTCAATAAAGACAGCAGCTCCTCCGGATTCTTTTTTCTCAATTACGAATTCACGTTTTTTGAATTTATCACTTACCTGGTTTACAGGAGAAATCTCAATAATCTTTCCGGTGATTTCGAATGCCATTTCTTATTATTCTTCGTTAATGATAATTTTTTCAATTTTATCACCCTGCCGGACCTGATCGATCACTTCAGTTCCTTCGAACACTTTCCCAAAGCAGGTATGTTGCCTGTCAAGATGTTTTGTATTGGTTCTGCTATTGCAGATAAAAAACTGTGATCCTCCTGTATCTTTTCCGGCATGGGCCATAGATAACACACCCTTATCGTGATACTGGTTCTCACCATCGAGTTCGCATTTGATCTTATATCCGGGGCCGCCTGTTCCTACTCTGGGATCTCCTGGATCTTTAGAAAACGGGCAGCCTCCCTGTATTACAAAATTGGGAATTACACGGTGAAAAACGAGACCGTCATAAAAACCCTTTTTTGCAAGAGTTATAAAGTTCTCTACAGTGCCAGGTGCATCTTCTTCAAAGAAGTTGACCTTCATTGTACCCCTTGCAGTATGGATCTCTGCAGTTCTCATTATTTGACAATTTCAATAAGCTCAACTTCGAAAACAAGCGAGGAAAATGGTTTGATTATTTCGCCGGCACCGTTTGCTCCGTATGCAATATTTTCAGGAAGAACAATTTTGAATTTAGAACCGACAGGCATAAGCTGCAATGCTTCTGTCCAGCCAGGGATAACGCCAGAAACCGGAAATTCAGCGGGTGCATTTCTTTTATAAGATGAATCAAATTCGGTACCATCAATCAGAGTCCCTACATAATGTACTTTTACAGTACTTTCTGCAGTAGGCATTGGGCCTGTTCCCATTTTTATGACTTCGTACTGCAAGCCACTGGGGGTGACAATGACTCCTGATTTTTCTTTATTCTTAGCCAGAAATTCCTCATTCTGAGAAATATAATCATTGTATAATACTTTGTTAGCTTCTGCCTGTTTTGCAGCCATATCCTGTTCACGCTTGTTTATATATACCATTATATAACTTCTTGCTATATCATCAGTCATTCCTGCCTTGCTGTTTTTTCCGTCAACCATTGCCTTTGCGAACATAACAGGTTCAAGAAAAAGACTGTCGGCGGTGAGAGCATTGTAATAAACTGTACCAAAAGCATATGAGAGTGAATCTGCCTGATTCTTCATTTTTGCATTTTGAATTGCATTTTTTCCGCATGAGCTGAGTATCACTGTGATCGCGATAGCCAAAACAACTAATCCTTTGATTTTCATATTAAATATATTTTAAATTTGATTTCCGCAAAGATAACATTTTGGGTAATTGAAAAAAGGCTTTAAATTATTTTTTCATATTTTAATTGCACGGATCATCTGTCTCTTCCCGGGAGGCCCCGGAAGAAGGGTTACATTAAAACCAATTGATCTCAGGTTTCTTCTTACTTCACCTTTGGCTGAATATGTTACAAAAATGCCATTTGTCCTGGTGATCCCGGAGATCCTTTCAAATATCTCTCTTTTCCACATTTCAGGTTGCTTGTCAGGACCAAAGGCGTCAAAATAAATAAGGTCATATGTGCCTGTAAGCGTATCCGTTATCAGATCCCCTTTAATCTTTCTAAGGTTGAAGTTTCTGCATATTCTATGCATCGGACCCCATTCTGTTGAATGAATAAGCCGGAATATATTTTTCCCTTCCTTCCCGGCAAAGAAATGATGGTTAAGTGATTCGATAATGTATTTCTCAAGAGGATATTTCTCAATTGAAGTATACAATACCTCTTTTGTACCATTCATGGCATTAATTGCTGTCAGAAGAGCGTTAAGTCCTGTTCCGAATCCCACTTCAAAAATAAATAATGGATCAGCTTTGCAGATATCAAAACCATTCCTGATAAAAATAAACTCTGATTCCCTGACAGCACCATTGATTGAATGGTAGTGTTCATCAAGTTCCGGAACGTAGAGGGTATGCGAGCCGTCAAAAGTTGTAACTAATTGATGCAAAGTTAACTTGTTTGAGTTTTTTTGTCGTCGCACCGTCGCACCGTCGCACCGTCGCACCGTTATACCCTTATACCTATAACCATCACATCGTCCACCTGCTCGCGGTCTCCCTTCCATTTCTCAAATGTGTTATCCAGAATCTCTTTCTGAAGCTCCATTGGTTTAGCATGATTCCTGAGAAGAAGTTCCTGGAACGGCTTGTACATGTATTTCTTCCCCTTAGGACCTCCAAACTGATCAGCGAATCCGTCAGAGAAGATATAGAGGTAATCCCCTTTTTTAATCTCAATATTCTGGTTAGTAAAGGGAGAGAATGAAGTAAAATGAATACCTATCGGCATCCTGTCAGCCTGGTATTTGATCAAATTACCGTCCCTGATGATGTAGAGAGGATTATTTGCGCCGGCATAATCAAGCTTCCCTGTTCTGAGGTCGAGAATTATCAAAGAGATGTCCATCCCGTCGCGTGCCTCACCTGTAGTCCCTTTCTGTTTCAGTGTATTTATTATTTCGTCTCTCAGAAAATTGAGGATTGTTGCCGCATCAGCTATCTCCCTTGTATTTATTATCTCATCAAGGAAAGCATGTCCGAGCATGCTCATAAATGCTCCCGGAACACCATGCCCTGTGCAATCACCTGCGGCAACGATAATCTTATTATTTCTTCTTACACCCCAGTAGAAGTCTCCACTTACAATATCTTTGGGCCTGTATAGAATGAAGTTCTCCAGTCCCCATTCAGTAAGGAATCCGACTGGAGGAAGGACAGCGGTTTGTATCCTGCTGGCATACTGGATACTGTCAGTTATGGACTGGTTCTTCTGTTCAATAATATCTTTCTGTTTAAGGACTTCAGCATTTGTAACTTCAAGGTCGGCATTAATTTTTTCAATATGCTTCTTGCTTTCAGCCAGCTTCAGATTTTTTTTCCTTGTTGAGATAAGACCTGAAAGGATCATTATTGCAACAATTACCATCAGAACAACAAGTCCAACAGCCATTTTCCGGATCTGTTTCTCCTTCTCAGCTTTCAGGATCTGCTGTTTTTTCTCTGTTTCGAGGAGTTTATTTGCATTCTGAAGAGCTTTTTCCTGCTCTGTTTTCAGATCAAGTTCAAGTTTCTGCCTCTGTCTTTCCTGTTCAAGAGATTTTACTTTCTGTTCGCTCTCCCTTGCAAAGTATTTTTCCTGTTCAAGTGCGAGTGATTGTGCAAGCCTGTCTTTTTCTGACCTTTCCAGGGCTCTTTCCTTTATAACAAGTTTAAGCTCGTTTTCCCTTCGTGATGATTCCGCTTTGAGGGTTTTCAATTCCAGTCCCTGAATCTCCTCAGTTGCAAGCTCACTTCTCAATCTCTGCTCAAGTGATTCAAATTCAGCTACTTTTTCGGTAGAAGCATTTTCAGCAAGGCGGTTTTCATAGTTCAGTGAATCGCGAAGGCTAAGATGTTTTTCATAATACTCAAGTGCTTTAATGAAGTCATTACCGTTTTCGAGGACATTTGAGTAATCTTTATAACATAGCTGAAGCACTTCGAAATTTCCTGAAGCTTTTGCCGATTCGATGCAGTTCAGGCAGTACATTTCGGCATGATAATTATCTCCCTTCCTGAAATATATCATTGCAAGGATTCGTTCAATACGGGCTACCTCATCAGTTCTGCCAGATTCCCTGGCATGATCCAGAGCCTCCTCAAACGATCTCATCATCTCCTGCTGGTTCCCCAGATTCTGATAACAGATCGCAATATTTGCCCAGGCATCGGTAAGAAATGAATCATCTTTACCGCCTGCTTCAGAAGATTCCACCGCTTTTTTAAAATCAGCCAGCGCTGCATTCAGATCATTCCTGCGAAACATGAGCAAACCTGTCTGGTTATATGTTGCAGCTATGTTTTTATAATCTCTTTTGCCGGAATAAAATATGAGTGCTTTATTAAATTTATCGTATGCCTGATCGAACAATGCTTGCCTTGTAAACAGTTTGCCTGATTGGTTTGTGCACCTGATCATGCCAGTTGTATCTCCGTTCTTTTCAAAATACCATCCTGCTACATTGTACCATTTGGTTGCAAGGGAATCAACCGGGATATAGTAATATGACCTTCCCGCCATCTCTGCAGCAGATGCCAGTAATCCGGGATTTTGATTGTTGTAAAGAAGGAACTCCTGCTCGGAATATTGAGCAGATTTTTTATAGACTCCAGCTTCAAAATATTTATTTGAAATACTATGCAGGATTTTCGCTTCATTTTCCTTGTCACCGAGTTTGGTGTAGACCGAAGCAGCCCTAAGATAATTGCGCAATGTCTCTTCCCAGTCGGAACGGCTGTCATTGAGAGAGGCGAGAAGTTCATATCCTGAAGCTTCAATTTCCAAAAAACTGCCTGCTGAAGCTGATTCCACAGTTCTTATTATATAAGCAATGGAGCTGTCTGGCTGATCATTAATCAAAAATTTCTGAGCTGTTATTAACAGCTCAACTGTATATAATGAATCGGCTGTCCTTTTTCGTAACAATTCAGTTCTGACCGAAAGAGTATCCTGTCCAATAGTGATATAAATCAACGATGAAAAGACCAGCAATAATATTATGACTGAAGTCTTTCTTTTCATCAGTTGAGAGTATAAGTCAGACCGAAACTGATGCTGCGTCCTGTCTGAGGATTATAGGGGAGGGGCGTCTTCATCCCGGAAAAGACAGGACCACCATATCTTTCATCAAAGATGTTGTTGACTTTTATAAAGCTGTTCAGATTTGGACCGATCTTATAATTAGCGACAACATCCATGCTGTAAAATCCATCAAAATCTTTAAGAATATCCTCATAGATGCTCTTGAATGGAATGATAACCCTTAACCAGCTTGATTCCCAGATGCTTGTAACCTGAATGTAAAGGTTTTTAGCCGGTTCCATTGAGATTTTCATCTGTCCATAATGGTTGGGTATGAGCGTAAAATTGCTTATATAATTTAAATAATCCCCGGCTAACTGTAAAATCTCGGGGAACTTCTGGCTTGACTTGGCGAATGTAAGGCTCAGTTCCCAGTTCATATGTATCGACTTAATTATGTCATTGACCCTGAAAGTCCCCTGGAGACCGTAAAGCCTTGAAACCGACTCATAACTATTTGCTCTCATCAGCACTGTAGCTGTATCTGGTTCAATGATCGCAAGAGGAAGATTAAGGGCGGACGCACGCACATTAAGATCAACAATCAGGTCTTTGATCTCATTATAGTAAACTGAAACATTAAGGTTAAGTCCTTTACGATACTTTTTAACAATCCCCAGTTCTACAGACCTGTATTGTTCAGGATCAAGATCAGGATTCGGATATGAAATGTAAATAAGGCTGTCGTGACCCAATCCTGCTTTATAGGCGAGTGACTGGTATGCAAGAGATGATGGAGGGGCTTTGTAGGCAAATCCAACAGAACCTCTGAAACTGGTTCTGGGATTCACTATGTAAAGTCCTGCAAGTCTTGGACTTATGCTTATTCCATATTTGGAATTATCATCTACTCTTATTCCGCCCATAAACCTGAACGACTTTATTGAATAGTAGGTCTGGGAGAAGATGGAAAAATTATGATAAACCAGAGGATTGATTCCAAAATTATTAGTCAGAGAATCAAGCAGGTCTACTTTGCTGCTGAAGAAACTGTATTCACGTGTATCAAAAGGCGCATCCAGGAAATTTGTCTGAGGAAGGTTGCCCGAATACTGGTAAGTGATGCCTGACATGATCTCCAGATTCTTCCCGGGCATTACAGTAAAGAGTTGCTCCAGAAGAATGTCACGACCAGCTGCATACCTGTAAACCTTATCGGTATAATCAATAAAAGTAACTCCTTCGCTGGAATTGTTATCCATCCTGTATGTGAGATTTGAAAAGTTTGTGGTTGTTGTGAATTTTGGACTCCACTCATGATTATAACTCATGGTTGTTGAACGGATATTCTCCCCCCAGAAATTCTGGGGATTATTGTATTTATAAAAATAAGGTGACTGGCTTAGCGAACTTTGTGTTCTTCTGTACATATTATTGAATGACATTGAAATACCTCTGTATTTCAGCTGGAATCCCAGATTATTGCTTGCGGCTGGCAGATCATTTATTGCAGGTATTGTTAAAGAGCCTTCGTAATTATAAGGATAATTTTCCTTTATAAAGTCTGCCGGATCAATGGATGCTGAACATAAAATACTTTCCGTAATTTTTGCCGGTTCGTATTCTGTGCCACCGATTTTAAATGTTTTCCCTTTATTCTGATAATATTGTAAAGGATTATAGATATCGTCATAGCCCTTTTTAATATTAAGATCGCTAACCTCGCTCTGTCCTCCGTAAAAGCTGTATTGAAGTATGTTCTTGTTTTTTCCTGTTTTTCCTCCTACCATAAAATTACCCATGCGGTGGTCCAGTTGACCAAGGCTGATATCACCCATAACGAAAGTTCCTTTATCAGCCTCCCTGGTAATAATATTAATTACCCCGGAGACAGCATCAGCTCCATATACTGCAGCTGCAGGTCCGTAAATTACTTCAATTCGTTCTGCCTGACGTACAGGAAGCTGTGCAGAGACAGGCATTCCGGTTACAACACTCGGCTTTATCGGGAGACCATTTATCAGTATCATTGTATAAAGGTTGCCGACAAGACCCCTGAGTTCAAAACTCTCACCCAGTTCTCCTGAGCCGGGTTGTGAGACTCTTACCCCGGGAAGACTTTTTATGATATCGATCAGTGAATTATAGTGATTACGGATGATCTCCTCTCTTGTCACTACATATATAGTTATCGGTAACTCACCGATCCTCTTTGAGCTTCGGCTTGCAGAGATTACATTCATCTCAGCAGTGTCTGTACTGAAAGCCAGATCAGCGGCATCAAGTTTATCAATTTTTCTTTGTCCGGGATCTGCCAGTTGCGCGGAGAGATCAGAGAATAAATAAAACAGAAAGACCAGTATTGAAATTCTTGCTTTCATTCTGAAAATATCAGGAATAAAATTATTAAAATTATTTCAACTCAGGTACCATTTTGAGTTTATTAGATAACCCGGGAGTCTGATAAAAGTTATTTTCAGCATCACTTCTGTTTTTTTTTAAAGGAAATTTAATCCGGATTCTCTTATCTTCTTTGTTTATGTATTATTTTTATTACCACATTTTCTGTTGATAACCCGAAATATTAAAAAGTAAAATAAATCTAATCGATGAAAACGAAACAATCGAGAAGGGACTTCCTGAGAGTTACCACTGCCGGTGCTCTTGGTGCAATTGTTATTTCACAATACGAATGCAGGAATTCCGGTAAACCTGCTTCGAAAATCACTGATCCCAAATCCTTTGGAATAGGGCTTCAGCTTTATACAATCCGCGATGCAATGACAACAGATGTCGCGGGATCATTGAAAAAGGTTTCTGATACAGGTTACAAATACCTTGAGCTGGCAGGTTATGACGAAGGCAAGTTTTACGGTTATGAGCCTGCCGAATTCAAAAAGATGGCAGATGATCTTGGGATGGAGATTCTAAGCAGTCATACACAGGTCGAAGGTGCAGGAGTTACTCTTGACAATGCCAGGAAGATGGCAGAAGATCATGCAAAACTTGGTGTGAAATATTGTCTGCAACCATGGATAGTGGAAGAGATGCGAACGTCAATCTCAAGCTATCAGAAAATGGCTGAAAACTGGAACCAGATAGGTACGGTAATGAAAGAATCCGGAATACAGTTCGGATATCATAACCATAATTTTGAATTCGATACTGTTGAAGGCAAAGTGCCATATTTTGATGTAATGCTTGCTGAACTGGATAAGGATCTCGTTACCATGGAGCTTGATATATTCTGGACTACAAAAGCGGGACAGGATCCTGTTGAGATCATAAAGAAATATCCGGGAAGATTCCAGCTGTTTCATATGAAGGATATGTTCACCAATGAGGCCCCATTCTTCACCACAGCAGGTGTCAGAGATTTTGCACCTGTCGGTGCCGGAGTTATTGATTTTAAAAGAATTCTGGCTGTTAAGGATATAGCAGGAATGAAATATATGGTTGTTGAACAGGATCAGAGCAGGGAGGGAACACCATTTGTTGATATTCAGACCAGCCTTATCAATCTGACTACCAAAATACTGGTATAATGAATTGGCGTCAGGCGTCAGCGTCAGGCGTCAGGCGTCTGGCGTCTGGCAGACAACTATCAGTTGCCCTTCGCCCGTCGCCCATAGCCGCTCGCCTTCATTACCAGTCCGAATCATACCACGACCTTACATCAGTCGCGAGCATACCTGCCATCTCAGCGGCTTTCAGTCCCTGGTCTCCGTCTTCAAATACTTCAATAGAAGCAGGTTCGACATTCATCAGTTCAGCACATTTAAGGAATGTTTCGGGGTGAGGCTTGAAGTTGTCAACATCATTTGCCGTGACAATAATGTCGAAGTATTCACTGAGACTTGTTACTTCAAGAGTACGGATCACAGCTTCCCTGTGTCCTCCCGTACCAACTGACATCGGAAGTATTCCAAAGTACTTTTTCGCAATATCTGCTACAGGTTTTATAATTTTTACTTTTGGTTGTATAATATAAAACTGCCGTAGTTTCTCCTCAACAATCTGGTCTATCGTAACAGTGCCCTCAAGGCCGCATTTTTTAATGATTTCCGATGCAATGATCCATCCGGGGCTACCGGTATGTTGCCGGAGGAAAGAAGGATCGATATCGGCTCCGTACTTATTGCATGCTTTCCTCCAGCCGTCAAAATGATAGGGCATGGTATCGGCAAGTGTCCCGTCGAGATCGAAGATAAGTCCTTTGACTCCGGGTTTGATATCGTGTTTCATTCTAATTCAATTCGGTTGCAAATATATAAAAAAAAGACCCCAGTGAAGCGGGGTCAAAGAATGATCACAATGTTTACTTTTTGTAAAGAATCAGGTAATCCTTTACCTGACGGCAAACATTCTCAGCAGTAAAACCGAATTTTTCATCAAGTACTTTATATGGTGCGGAATACCCAAAGGTATTGACTCCCCAAACCCTGCCTTTCGGACCGACAAATCCATGCAATGTCACAGCTAATCCTGCTGTCAGACCAAATACCGGTATATTATCAGGAATAATTGATTTACGGTAAAATTCATGTTCACCCCTGAATATTCCTTCCGATGGAGCAGAAACTATTCTTACTTTCATATTATCTTTTCTAAGCAGAACAGCTCCTTCGATAAGAGTAGCAACTTCAGAACCGCTTGCAACCAGAATAATATCGGGTTTTTCGGGACAATCCTGTACGATATAAGCACCATGTTTCGATTTAAGAGCATCGGAAAACCTGTCATTATTATCGGATGGAAGATCTTTTATATTTTGTCTGGAAAGTATAAGAGCAGTAGGTGTTTTCCTGTTCTCAAGAGCCATTTTCCAGGCAACTGTTGTTTCTGCACCATCGGCAGGACGAATGACAAGGATGCTGTTTTGCCCATGGTGGTTCTTTACGTGTTCCATAAGCCTTATCTGGGCTTCCTGTTCCACAGGTTGATGAGTAGGGCCATCTTCTCCTACCCTGAAAGCGTCATGTGTCCAGATATAAATTACCGGCAATCCCATCAGGCAGGCAAGACGAACAGCCGGCTTCATATAATCGGAGAAAACGAAGAATGTACCACATGCAGGAATTACCCCTCCGTGAAGTGCCATCCCATTCATAACTGCAGCCATCGTCAGTTCCGAAACTCCAGCCTGAAGAAAAGCTCCTGAAAAATCATCTTTTTTAAATGCCTTTGTGTTTTTCAGAAAACCGTCTGTTTTATCAGAATTTGAGAGGTCGGCTGATGCAACTACCATGTTCTCAACTTTTTTGGCAAGTATACCAAGAACAGCAGCCGATGCTGCTCTTGTAGCTGAACCCTCTTTCTGCTGTATCGCTTTGAAATCAATATCAGGAACATCGCCGGAAAGGAAAAGGTGCAGTTTTTTATCGAGTTCACCATTATCTGCTGCCCATTTGGTTTTTTTAATTTTCCACTCAGCAGCCTGTCTTATTTTTGAATCGAGAACTTTTTGATAGTGCTCTTTCACTTCATCAAAAATTCTGAAAGGATCAGAAATATCACCTCCAAGGTTAATCAGTGACTTTTCAAATGATCCTCCGGCTTCGCTTACCGGCATTCCATGAGTTGATGTTTTTCTTTCAAAACTCTTGCCGTCATTATCAAGCAGCCCTTTGCCCATAATTGTTTTTCCTATAATCAATACAGGCTTATCCTCTGATTTTACAGCAGTTGACAGTGCATTTCTGATCTGGTCGTGATCATTGCCATCGATGGTGATGACATCCCATCCCCATGAACGGTACTTCATTTCCGTGTCTTCACAGGTTACGGCATTTGTTTCAGTAGAGAGCTGGATATCATTTGAATCATAGAACATTACAAGGTTACTGAGCCCGAGATACCCGGCAAGCCTGCCTGCTCCCTGGGATATCTCTTCCTGTACACCACCGTCAGATATGAACGTGTATATTTTATGTGAAAACAATTCACCAAATCTTGCCACCAGAAATCGTTCGGCAATTGCTGCGCCAACTGCTATTGTATGACCCTGCCCAAGAGGACCTGAAGTGTTCTCGATACCCCGCGATACATCTAGTTCAGGATGGCCCGGTGTCGGACTTCCCCACTGACGGAACTGCTTCAGTTCATCAACTTTGAAATGCCCGGTCAGAGTCAGGATAGAATAAAGCATTGGTGACATATGGCCCGGATCAAGAAAGAACCTGTCGCGGTTGATCCATTTCGGATCCGACGGATCAAAATTCAGAAATTCTGAAAAGAGAATATGGATAAAATCAGCTCCACCCATTGCTCCTCCGGGATGTCCTGATTTTGATTTCTCGACCATCGACATTGCCAGGATGCGGATATTGTCGGCAGCAAGTTTGTTTACATCAACACTCATTGGAAATATTTTACCTTGTTTAACTTTTAAGGAAACAAAAATAGAATTATTTACTGATAGAAAAAAATTAACCGCAGAGGTCGCATAGTACCCATAGAAATCGCGATTACGCAAAGATCGCAAAGACATGAATTATAAATTTTCAACTTTGCGTACTTTGCGCCTTCTTAGCATGCTTTGCGGTTAAATTGACTTCTTTTATAGTCCTTAATGCAACGCAGAAATGCATTATAGATATTTCCTGTCCTCCTCCGGGACTTCGAAATACTTATCGTATATCTTGACATCGGGGCCTGTCTTTCCCTCTACCTTATCACCCCTGATCTTATAGGTGCATTTCTCTCCGGCAATACCTGAAAAATAAATATTAAACTCTTTCTTGTCATCATCAACCATTATGATCCTTACAAGGTGTTTATACTTTGCACTGTTTAACTGTGAGTGACAGATAGGACAGGTATAAGTATACTCTTCCCCTTCTTCGATCCTGAATGAAGGATGCGTGGTGGTCACGTAATTGCCAATCTCGGGATTCAGGAAAATCAATCCTCTTTCGGAACCGTTTACTTTTGAAGCAGCAAGGACAATAGAGGTTTTTACGTTAAGAAGTCCCCTGCAAACTTTACATAAATATTCAGTAGCCATGATGTACCTCCTGTTTATTTATTTGTTTAATAATATGTTCAGCAACATTCTTTACAAGATACGAAATATTTTCACCAAAGTCAATTTTTTCTGGCTGGATTCCCATTATAAAAACGGGCATATCGAAAAACTCAGATAAACGTCTGACGGAAATATTGTGGGTATTGAATGTCAGATCCTCTATCTCGCAAATATCCAATAATTTAAATGTACCCGGGGGCGAATTCATTTCAAGACAATCAATGAGAATAAGTAAATCGGGATTCAGGCAGTTTATTTTTCCTATATAGTTTTCAATACTGGTTTCTGCATTAAGAGCTGATATGTTTCCTCTGGTTATTATTCTACTGCTTATATAAACACCAACACCATCATCCATTTTAAGGAGATTGCCTATTCCGACAAAAAGTATTTTTTCCCCTTTTCGTTCAAGCAGTCTATGCAGGTCATCAAACACCTTTGTATAAGTATTTTACAAGAATCATTCTCAGGCAATTAGGACAAATGATATTGAACATATCCTTTCTTTTCAGATGGTCCTTTATTTCTACACCGATATCCTGCCCGTCTGCCAGCTTAAGTTTCTGGTTAAGTATGTTGAGATTCAGAATTGAAGAAAATGCTTTTGTACCAAGCTTCCTGTGCATGTAATGCAAATGCTCTTTTGTAGTAATCACTGCACCACAACTTTCACAAATCAGCAGCTCTTTTTCCTGATATTCAATACTTTTTGACTTATCAAATACTGCCAGGTCGTATATCTTATCTGATAGTTTTACTCCCTTCCTGGTAATACAATGTTCCTGACACTGACCACAGAAGATACATTTCCCGTAATCTCTTTTAATTATCCTGATACCTTTTTCTTTGTCATCTGTAAAAGTTATTGCCTGGGGAGGACAAACATTTGCACATGTCTCGCATCCCACACAGTTCTCGTTATCAACGACAGGTTTGCCTCTGAAATTTTCAAAGGGGATGTGAGGCTCCTGTGGAAATTTTGATGTATAGGCCGGTGTAACCAGCGAAATAATTGCCTCTCTTAATTCACGTATCTTTGGATACTTCATTTCACAGAATCTTTATAATCGTCCTTTACGGTTCTTTTGTCAAGTTTTGCACCGAAGTGATATGCACCGTGAATGAGTGCATGAGCTGCTACGGTTGAACTGAAAAAGATTATCGGTATGGCAAGCAGCGATTTAAAAAACGCATCACCTATTCCAAAATGAAAAGCAGCTCCAAGCAATATGCTGCAACACCCCAGTGTTACACATTTTGTAGCTGACTGGAGCCTGTTATAAACATCAGGGAGACGGATCAGTCCTATACATCCGAAAATGTTGAATAAGACACCTATACATATTAATATAACAGCTATCATATTACTCGTTTAGTTTTTTGCCAGTGAGGTATTTTGCCAATGTAAGTGTTCCAATAAAACTCAGAATGATCCAGGCGATGCCGATATCAAGAATAAAAGATCTTTCTGTCAGGATGGCTATTATAGCACATATACCCACGACAAGAATACCAAAGATATCAATACCGACCATCCGGTCAGGGATAGTGGGGCCGCGAATGATCCTGTACAAACAGACACCGCTCAACCCTATCTGAATGTAAAGCAATATGTTGAGTAATTCAGTCATTCGATTATATTTTTAATGTACTTTTCAAATTTCCCGGTAATCATTCTTGTATATACATCAGGATTATCTGATCTTACATAAATCCAGTGCACAAAGAGATTATCGCCGATTATATCCACTGTGATGGTACCCGGAGTCATCGTTATTGAATTTGCAAGAAGAGTCCTCGCCAGTTCTGAATTAAGCGTTGTTTTTACTTTTACTATTCCCGGTTTAATCGGCATTGCAGGATGAAGCACCCTGTAGGCAACATCAAAGTTTGCCTTTATGCATTCCCATATAAAAACGACGAGGTACACCAGTAACCAGAAATAGCGCTGTGGTTGTAAAAGTTTATAAACATTCGTTATAAAAAATCTTCCAAAGAACAAAGCACAGATTCCTGAAGCAACAGTCCCTACAATAATATTGGGAAGAGTCAGCTTAAATGTCAGAAGAAGCCAGAATACCAGTGATAATATAAACAGTGTAATATATTTCATCATAAAACAATTTATTCTAAAGGTATGATGCAACCTCCATGTGGTTGATTACTATTTTATTATGTTTTAATATGTAAATACATGGAGGTTTCATCCTATTGTCCGATTATTGTTGATGAGTATTTTAACGGGTCAGTAAGAATATTTATAGCCGGAGTCAGTATTGTTTCCCTGATTTCCGGTATAATCAGCAGGCTGAGCATCAGACATATAATACTCAGAATGACCATGCTGAAAACCATCGGGAATGGAACTTCTTTTATCTTATCCCTTTTAATATCTGATTTATTATAGAATGCATACCGCTGGAATTTAAGGAATGAAGCAAGGGTAATTATGCTGACAATTACTGCAAGAACTGCCAGCAGATAAAACCTTGCCATTACAGCAGCAATTATGATGACCAGTTTACTGAAAAATCCGTTAAATGGAGGTATACCTGATATAGACATTGATGCAACAAATGAAGTGGCTGATGTAGCAGGCATATCTTTGGCCAATCCGCCCATCTCCTTAAGATCACGGGTGCCAATAGTATATTCTATTGCTCCGGCATTCAGAAACAGTAATCCCTTAAAAGCAGCATGGTTAATTAGATGGAAAATTCCCCCGGTAATTGCAAGAGCCGCAACTTCAGGTTTGATGCCCCTGGAGACAAGTATCATTCCAATACCTACAGAAAGAACTACATACCCCATCTGGCTTATACTGTGATATGCAAGAAGCCTTTTAATATCCCATTGACCAATAGCCAGGAAGACACCTATAACCATCGATAATGTTCCGAGTGTAGTTATCAGGATTGACATGCTTTCACTAATAATGAACATATTAAAGAACAGCCTGATAATTACATATATACCGACAGCTTTTATCAGCACCCCCGAAAGCATTGCTGAAATAGGGGAGGGTGCTGATGAATGCGCATCAGGCAGCCATGCATGGAAAGGAATTATGGCTGCCTTAAGTCCAAAGCCGCTTAAAATAACTATCTGGACAAAAAGATAATATGTTTTGTCATAGCCATTGCTGAAAGCTGTTTTAATGTCGGCAATATTCAGTGTTTTGGCTTTCCAGTAAATTAATCCGATCCCAATCAGGATTAAAAACGATGCAAGAGCTCCCAAAACCTGGTATTTGAATGAAGCTTCCAGTTCATTCTTCTCAACTCCAAAAGCTACAAGAGCATAAGATGATATGACAGATATTTCGAGGAAAACGAAGATATTGAAAAGGTCACCGCTGATTACCACACCATTCATTCCGGCAATCATCAGGCAGAATAGAGCGTAGAAATAGTTTTCGGCAGTATATCTTTTTATGTAAGATATTGAATAGAAGGCAGATAAGAATCCGATAAGATTTATTATACAGACGATAATTGCAGTGAATCCATCCATAACCATATAAATGCCGATCGGAACTTTGTTTACCGGCTCCCATCCGCCTACTTTATAAACATAAATGTTTTCCCCGGTTGTGAAAAGGAAATAGAAGCTGATACAAGCAAGGAACAGAAGTATAAGGGATGTGAAGTACTTGTTAAAATCACTGACGAACCTCCCGATGATCATTATCAGAAAAGCCCCGGCCAGCGGTGTTATAACAAAAAATGGTAACAATGGATTCATCTGCTATCCTCTTAAGTTTTTAATCTCTCTGATATCGAAAGTTCCGTATTTCCTGTATAGTCTGATAATTATTGTCATCAGCATAGCAGTTGTTGCCAGCCCGATAACAATAGCTGTCAGCACCATAGCCTGGGGCAAAGGATCTACATATGTTTTTACCGGATCAGCCGGATCAACTATTGGTGCAACTCCTCCGTCTACATATCCAATTAGCGCGAAAAGCAGAAAGATGCTGATTTCCATTATGGAAAGTGAAACGGCTATTTTAACAAGGTTCCTTCTTGTAATTACTCCATACAATCCCACGAGAAATAATATGAAACACATTATGTATGCTATCATTGCGGCGACTCCTCCTTAAAAATTATGAGTGAAAGAAATATTATAAAAATTGATGCAGCGACTTCAGTACCGACAAAAATATTATAGAGTGGTAAAACGCCGGCACTGATGAGTTGCCCGACAACACCTTTGGGAAGGAAATTACTAAAAAAGATATGGATCCCGAACAAAAAACCTGCAGTGGCAATCATAATTACCATGAGGATAGAAATGCTTTCAACTATTGTTGTCCCTGCTTCTTCCTTTACAAGTTTCAGAAAATCGCCGCCATAAGCGAGGGTAACCAGGATAAGCGATCCAGCGATAATGACTCCTCCTGCGAAGCCTCCTCCGGGAGTAAGATGGCCATGTACTATGATATAAATTCCGTACATGAAAATCATCCCCGCAATAAGCTGAGTTGTCTTTTTCACTATTAACGTCATCCCTTTCATTTTTCTTTTGTCTTTGGTCTTTGGTCTTTGGTCTTTGGTCTTTGGTCTTTGGTCTTTGGTCTTTGGTCTTTGGTCTTTCTATTTCTTCCCTTTCAATCTTAAAATAGTCAGCACACCCAGCACTGCGGTAACCAGCACAACTGCTTCTCCCATAGTATCATATCCCCTGAAATCAAAAACAACACCGGTGACAAGATTCGCACTTCCTGTTTTATATGCAGCACCTTCAATATATGGTCCTGCCATTCTTAAAGTACTTTTCCCGAGAACATCAAGCTGTTGGATCGATGCAATAAAGAACCAGAGGAAAATAAATATCAAAATAATTCCGGTTGCGGCAGAGACATATCCCATTGTGTCAGGTTTTGAGTATTTCTCCTCCCTGGAACTGTCAAGGACCACGGCGACCATTATTATCAGGGTAATTGTATCCACAACTATCTGGACAATAGCAAGATCAGGTGCTTTAAGCAACAGGAAGCATATTACGAGGCTGTATCCCACAATGCCACAGGCGATTACTGAAGAGAGCAGATCTTTTGCATGAATTGCATACAAAGCTCCTAAAATCATTAATCCTGTTATTACAGATATTGCCAGTTCCATTTAGCTTATATTAATTATATCATAATGAGGAGCATAATAACAAGTCCTGCAAAAACCCAGATTACATAACCGGATAAAACACCGGAATGAGCTTCACTCAGCTGGTGGCTGAACCATAAAACAAACTGTTTTGACAAATCATAAATGTCAAAATACTTTTCTTCAGCTTTCCTGTATATCCAGGCGAAAAATCTGAATTCTCCAATTGTTTTATAGAATTCCGGCGTTGAATAACCGGTCTGTTCCTGAATTTTTTCTCCTCCTATGAAGCTGTCTTCAGTCCGGAATTTTTTCAGGCTTACTGCCAGGTATAGAATTATTCCGAGGATAATTGAGACTAAAACAAGGAATGAAACAAATGAAGAATTCCAGAAACCCGGAAACTCAAATGTACCTGAAACGGGCATCAGAAGCTTTGGAACTACCAGGTTTGTGGCAAAAACTCCAAAGAAGATGCAGAATATTGCAAGTACAACCAATGGTACCCACATCAATACCGGAACTTCCCTGACTTTTTCAAACTCTGGCCTGCTACGGCTAAGAAAAATACCTCCTATCAGCTTAATGAAGCTTGCAAGAGTAAGAGCTGAACCCAGTACGGCCAGTCCCAGCCATAATATCCATAACTTACTAGCTATACCCGGTCCGGTTCCAAAATCAATGATCCCCTGGTAGATCATCCATTTCGATGCGAATCCATTGAACGGAGGTATGCCTGAAATCGACATTGCAAAAATGAGTGTGACAAAGAATGTTACGGGCATTGCTTTTGAAAGACCTCCCAGATCATCTATTTTTTCTTTTCCTGTCCTATACTCAACACATCCTGCAGAAAGAAAAAGCCCGCTCTTATACAAGGCGTTATTCACCATATGAAAAAGTCCGGCTGCAACACCTATCATCGAGCCCAGTCCAAAGCCGAGGATCATGTAACCTACCTGTGAAACCGCATGGAATCCAAGCAAACGCTTATAGTTATGCTGAACGAGTGCCATCATAACAGCCGTAATTATGGAAATTGCTCCAATCGTTAAAAGCAGAACTCTCAGCCAGTCATTCAATATGAACATCCCTGTAGTTATCCTTGCAAGGAAATATATTCCCAGTAGCTTGTCTAACGAAGCAGGAAGATATGCTGATGAAGAAGCAGGAGCACATTTTGCATAATCGGGTACCCATGTGTGCAACGGGAAGGCTCCGGCTTTGGTGAAGCTTCCTGTAAGCATTGCCAGAAATGCAACAACTGTAATAATATTTGTCGTTGGCACCGATACTTCTGACATGCTCAGCGAACCGGTGATCTTCCAGATAACAGCAATACCAAGGATCATAATGCTATCAGATGCCCCAATCAATATTAATGTCTTCTTGGCGGTTGCCGAGCTCTCCTCATCGTGCCCTTTTATCAGTTTAAATAATGTCAAACCGAGCACTCCCCAGAAAAAAAGAAACAAAAGAAGGTTATCAGACAGTACAGCACCATACGCACAACCAAGGGTGATTAGAAAATATGGATAATAATTTTTAACTCTTCCTTCTTTTATATATACAAGTGAGTATATGTTTATCAGAACAGCGAAAACGCTTACCAATACAATTATGAGCCTGCTCAGACTGTCAAGATTGAATGATATATGTTTTACAAAGTCAGGAGAAATATTAAGACCATAGAGATCAAGACCTGATTTACTGGAAATTTCATCCAGCCGGAATATCTGATCACCGAAAGTGTAAAGTGAAGCAGACAGAAATCCTGCATTGATGATTATCAGCAATGCGATAATTCCTTTTACCGTCCTGAATTTATCGGGTATCAGGAGAAGCAGCAGGCCGACAACGACCGGAATTGTTATTAAGCTGAAAATCTCATCCATATCTTATCTTTATACAGAGTCCTTAATTTCATAAGTCTTTTTTACTGATAAATTAATCAGTTCTTCAGCGTTCATTATTCTATTGCCGGAATTAATGTCATACGCAACAGCCATCCTCTCTGTGCAGCAGTAGCACGGATCGACAGCAGCCAGTGAAATTGTTGCATCAGCGATAGTCTGGCCGATGCATGATTTTTTGAATGTAGCTATATTAACATAGCTTGGCGCCCTTATTTTATGTCTGACAGGTGAGTTTGAACCATCTGACATTACAAAATGAAATACTTCTCCACGGGGAGCTTCTGCGCGCCCATTCCCGATTCCTTCGGGTATCTCTTTGACTTTAACAGTTATGTCCCCTTCTTTTTCCTTTTTCAAACCATCAAGACACTGTTCAATTATTGAAATGGATTCATACATTTCAAGCAACCTGACTTCTGCTTTGGCAAAAACATCACCTGCCTGGGCTGTAATTACTTTCCAGTTGACAAGAGGGTATGCAGCGTAGGGATCATCTTTGCGTACATCGATCGCCAGTCCTGATGCCCTGGCAGTTGGCCCGACAGCTCCGTAATCTATGACATCCTGCAGTGTAAGGATACCTACCCCTTTTGTCCTTGCATGAATTACCGGGTCATCCATTACAGCACCTGTAAGAAGATCAGCTTTTTTTCTGAAATCGCTCAGGGTTCCAAGGATGACAGGTATTTTATTATTCTCAATATCCCTACGCACACCCCCAACTTTAAACATGGCATAGCTGTTCCTGTTGCCTGTGATCATCTCGAAGAGGTCAAGGATAGGTTCCCTGTATTTCCATGCCCACATAAAAACAGTATTATAACCAAGAAAATGACCGGCCAGACCAACCCAGAGAAGATGACTGTGAATACGTTCCAACTCTCCGATGATTGATCTAATATATTTTGCCCTGTTGGTAATTTCAATCTCAGCAATTTCTTCTACTGCATTTGCAAATGCAAAAGGATGTGAAGTTGAGCAGATACCGCAAATCCTTTCAACAAGGAAGAAGACCTGGTCATATGTTTTTGATTCGCTGAGCTTCTCTATACCCCTGTGATTATAACCTGTTTCCCATTTAATATCCTTCACAATCTCACCATCGCAGTAGAGTTTAAATAATTCCGGCTCTTCCTGGAGGGGATGATAAGGACCAATCGGTATAAGTGTCTTCCTGCTCATTCTTAAGCTTATTTAAAATCTTTTCTGTAAGGATAAACACCCTCTGCCCAGTTGCCTTCAGAAATCAGTTTTTCCTGATTGGGATGATTTAAAAAATTTATTCCGAAAAGCTCATGCATCTCCCTCTCTATCCAGTTTGAGGCATTGAACATGTTGGAAAGAGATTCGATCTCAGGATTATCCTTATCCAGAATCAAATGAATATTAAGGATCAACCCGGATTCATCTTTACTGAAATGATAATGAATCTCAAATCCTCGTTTTGTATGTACCGCTGAAGCAATTATAAACCTGAAACCGGCTCTCTTATAGAGATATTCTGAAACCTTCAATATAGACTCAGGTTTGATAGTGATTATAACCCGCTTCTCATTCCTGATCGATTCCCCAAGAATGTCACTCTTGAAATTTGACCTGAAATCTTCTATAATTGTTTTTGTATCCATCTATCAGTTTTCAACTCTAAACTCTAAACTATCTTCAACCCACCTCTACGCCACTGCGCCACTGCGCCTCTTATATAGTTCCAACCAGCTTCACGATCCCTGCAATTATGGCTTCCGGTTTCGGCGGGCACCCTGGAATATAGGCATTAACAGGGATTATTTTATCAACTGGTCCTGCAAAAGTGTTTCCTTCAGCGAATATCCCGCCTGTACATCCGCAGGCTCCGATTGCTACCACAAGCAATGGCTTGGGTGCCTGATTATAGAGTTCGATCAATCTATCCTTATCTCTCCTGTTTATCGATCCGTTAACCAGAAGTACATCAGCATGCCTGATACTACCTACCAGAAGAATGCCAAAGCGCTCAAGATCATGTCTTGGTGTAAGACAATCAAGTATTTCTATATCACAATTATTGCAGGAGGCCCCCCCGAAGTGAAAGACCCAAAGTGACTTCTTGAAGCAATAATTTTTAAATCCCACGACTCTAATATTTAGTAACCAAATGAAATCAGTACCAGGGCAATAACAGCCAGCAGGTTCATCCATAAGAAAAAGAAACTGACAGCCTGCTTTATCTTTACCCTTGGATTGGTGTTCCTTATCAAAGTTAATACAAGCACTACCGCAAGCACCTTCAATACTGCCCAGAGAATATGAATGCCATCAAGTCTGAAACCATTCATCAGCAGTGCAATAAGAAATGCCGGAAGGATGAATAACATAATGTACTTTGTAAGCTTTATCATTGCATATGCAGCTCCGGAGTATTCAATAAAAATACCTTCGGTTATTTCTGCTTCAGCCTCGGGCATATCGAAAGGGACAAGTGCCAGTTTAGCCTGAATGCAGAATATACCTACAATGAATAAAATAACCCCTGAGATGCTTCCTATGAAAGGGGCACCTGCCTGTTGAGCCTGAATTATTGAGTACAGATCAATTTTTTGTTCGGTTTTCATAATAATCCCTGCAATCACCAGCAGGAATGTCAGTTCATAGCTCATAATCAGCTTCATTTCTCTTGAGCTGCCTACAGCAGCAAGAGGATTTCCGGAAGCAAGAGCGCCGATAATATATGAAAAAGAGGGGATTGTAAGCAGGTAGAATATAACAAGAAGATCTCCTCTGAATCCGCTTGTGATATTTAATAAGGGAAGGAGAATAAATACACCTGCCATAGTGGCTCCGAAAACAGCAAAAACAGGTGCAAGAAGGAATATCAAAGGTGAACCGTGCTTTGGCAGGATTGTCTCCTTGACCAGCAACAATTTGAAGAAATCGTAAAATGGCTGCAACAGGGGAGGCCCCTGGCGAAACTGGACCCTGGCACTGATTTTCCTGTCGAACCAAGATAGAAATGCTCCTGTTACTGCAGTGAAGAGCAATCCGGGGAAGACAAGAAAATAAAACAGGTTAACTGCCATCTTTTTGTTATTTATTTGGTTTCAGTAATATACAAATACTCTTTTACAAGTACTTTTTCATTTAGACTGTAAATATGTTTTTCGGGAGATTCATTCTCATCGGTCAGAGTCACAGTTCCTTCAGGGCAGGCATCGATGAATTTCTTTACATCCTTTTCATCTTTCAGGTCACAGAAAAGATCTCTGTTCCTGTGGTGTCTGAAGAAATCTGTCATCATGGTTCCAAATGGGCAAATCGTAACACACGATTTGCATGATACACAAAGATTGGTATGCCGTGTTATCAATCCGGCTTCATCCTTTTCAAGAGCATCAGCCGGACAAACGCTGATGCAGGGTGCATCTTCGCATTTTCTGCAGGTGTAACTGAAGATTGCAAGCTCACGGATGCTCTTAAGCCCGTTTTTATTGGCTGACGGATAGAAATAGCCATCCGGTAATGCAAATGCAGGATTGTCAACTAGTGCAGCCCGGATTTTAATCATATCTATCAGAATCTTTTGCTCCATTACTATATTATTATGCTGTATTTCAACCAGTGCATTACATTCATTTTAAATTGTCAGCTGGTTCATAAGCTGGAACCTTGTATCACTAAGCCTGTGCGAGATAGTCTGAGCAATTTTTGCCATTGTTTTAAATCCGAACTTGCAGTTTTTTTCCAACTCAAGATTGAGTTGTTTTGCATCAATAGCCAGTACTTTTGTAGGACATGTTGCCATTACCCATGCTGTTGAGATATGTGGTTTGAAGACTGCAGACCACGAAAAGAGCTGACCCTCCTCCAATGTACCGAGGTGGATTCTCTTTTCACTTGCCAGGCTTATTCCTAAGGATAAGCATCCTTCAAATAATACAAAAACATCGGAAAGTTCATCATACTGTTCAAACAGCATTTCTTTTACTTTGAACTCCTTTATTGAACTGATACGGATAAATATATTCAATTCTTCGTCATCATAATTGTCAAAAAACCTGATTTTTTTTAACTCGCTAATTGTCACTTTCATGATCTTTATTATTAAGTAAAAAAATGAAATAATTTTCTGATTTCTTGTTCATTATTTCCATATTTCAGGATTATGTTTTATTTCATCATATGTAAACACAGGTCCATCTTTGCAGACAAAAAACTCACCCATCATGCAATGACCGCATTTACCTAAACCGCACGACATGTTTTTTTCCATCGACAGGTATATCTGGTTATCCTGATACCCCAGCTCAAGAAGTCTGATAGTACCGAACTTCATCATTATCGGCGGCCCGCAAACTATTGCAACAGAATTATTTATATTGATATCGATTTTATTCAGCAATATAGTTACAACTCCAACTGAACCTTTCCAACCTTCATCTGCCCTGTCTACTGTCCGGTAAGCCTCAAATTTTTCAATGCTGTTTAATCTGTCAAACAAAGGTTTGTAGATGCAATCTACAGGTGTTTTGGATCCGTAGCAAAGGGTAACCTTCCTCAGTTTGTCCTTTATACCCTCAAGGGCATATAACAACGACCTGATAGGCGCAAGCCCGCAACCACCGCCAAGAATCAGAACTTCTTTATCATAAAATGTCTCAACAGGGTAACCTCTGCCGTATGGTCCTCTTATCCCCATGCAAACTCCGGGTTTCAGCGAATGCATATATTCAGTTACATAACCTGTTTTCATGACAGTCACTTCAAGCTTTTCTGTAATAAAAGGGGAAGAAGACGGAGTAAAAGGAGCCTCACCGATACCATCGACTGATAATTCAATAAACTGACCGGTTTTGAATGCGAACCTCTCTTCAGGTACCAGGACAAATGTCTTTATCAGAGGTGATTCTTCAATGACGTTTGTCAGCTTTGCTTTAAGAGGCCTATATATATTCATGTTATCCGGCATACTGTTACTTTGCAAGTTCCATGAAAATTTCATTCTTATTGATCTTACCTATGCATCCTTCAATACATCTGCCGCACCCGGTACAGGCAAGTGATCTGAATTTCTCAGGCTTCCAGACATATTTGCACATATACCTGTTTCTGAAGCGATTGTGAAGTTCGTATAAGGCATCCTCGCCCCCGGCAACCCTTTCAAATCCGGGATACTGGCAGGTATCCATCTGTTTTACCTTTTCAAATCCGGGTTTGTCGATGAGAAGAAAACATGTGCATGTCGGACAGGCTGTTGTACATGCACCGCAGGACACACAATGGACAGAATACTTTTCCCAGATATCCACTCTCGCTTTTGTAACAAGTTTACCGGTGGTTTCATAATCCGGTAAACCCTTATTGGCAGCTGACAGTAATGACTCAGTGACGTTATGTTCTTTATCAATTGCTGAAATTATTTCTTTATTATCAACCGGACTGGCTGAAGGGATATTGTTTATGAATTCTTTTCCCTTACCGGAAATAATCCTGAAAATCATATTTCCGTCAAGATTCATGACTGCGAGGTCGGCATTTATAGTTGAATAGGGCTTTATATTATAAGTCATGCAATGGCAATGCTCCTGAATGCCAAAACAATCGGCTGATATCAGAAGTGTGTTCTCTCGGCGTTCCCTGTAATGGATATCCGGGAACACATCATCGAGGTAGATTTCATCCAGCAGGGATAACCCTTCAATATCGCAATTTGGTGTTCCAATAATAATTCTTGGCTTTTCAGCACTCCTTTCGGACGTAACATTCTCCTTAATGGGAAGAAAAAAACTTTTAAGTGAAGTGGCAGGCTTGGGTTTGTTGTAGGAAATTGAAGGTATATCAACAGGTTCGATCAATTCATAATCCTGTCCAAATTCATTAATAACACTTGCGAAAATGGTATGGGACGATAACAGACTCTCTAAAACCTTGTCCCACTCTTCTTTTTTTATGCTCTTATATTGCATTTATGTGAGAAGATTCACATATAAAATTAAAATCTGAAAGCATAAATGACAATAAAAAAAGTTATTTTTTAAATGCTTAAAACAATTATCTTTGTAATATGCAATAAATCAGATAAATAGATAATTATTTTTATTTAAAGAATATTTTTTAACTTGCATTCTGATAATTTATAATATGAATTGTTGTGAAACAAATCACAAAATACGTAATCAAAAACAGCCTGAAAAGGATTTTTCTTTACAGGGCATGCCTTGTAAGACTGAAGCTAATGGGGGTTGAAAAGGTCTTTTCTTATACTCTTGCAAACGAGACAGGTGTGACCTCCGAGCAGGTCAGGAAAGATTTCTCGGAGTTCAGTATTAAAGGGAACAAGCGCGGAGGATATGAAATAAATGATCTCCTGGGAAAAATGGAAGATATCTTTCATCGTAATAAAGATCATAATATTGTGCTGATCGGAATGGGAAACATGGGTCTTGCATTATCGAAATACAGCAAATTTGTCCAGAGGAATATGAATATTGTCGCTACCTTCGATATCGATCCTTTCAAACAGAAGGAGAGATCAGGTATTCCTGTGTACTCGATGAGCCGCCTGAAGGAAATAATTGAAAGATTCAAAGTAAAGGTTGCAATACTTGCCGTGCCTGAAATATCTGCTCAGGAGGTTGCTGATGAGCTTATGCGACATGGTATTAAGGGAATTGTGAATTTTGCTCCTGTGTTGCTTAAAGTCCCCCCGGATGTCGTCATAAATAATGTGAATCTTTGCGATGAACTGGAAAGTGTTATCTATTATGTTCACAAACAACTGAAAATCGATGGATTTAAAAATCTTGAGCTATTATACAGGGATATGAAATATTAATCAAAGGGCTGGTTCAGGGTGTGGGATTCCGTCCATTTATCTGCAGACTTGCTTCTCAACATGGTTTGCTGGGAGAAGTTGATAACAGAACCGACGGTGTGTATGTAATTGTCCAGGGCGACATTAAATCAGTTGACCGGTTCAGCAATGATATCCTTCAGTTTGCACCACCAGCATCACACATTAAATCAATTGAGATAAATACAACACAATTCACGGGATTTGATTGTTTCAGAATAGCGGAAAGTAAAGCCGTTGATAATCAGATTACTGAAATAAGCCCGGATATTGCAGTCTGTAAAGATTGTCTCAGCGACATGGAAAATGATCCTCAAAGAATTAATTATCCGTTCACTAACTGCACTAACTGCGGACCCAGGTTTTCCATAATTAATGGTTTACCCTACGACAGACCTAACACTACCATGAAAAGCTTCAGGATGTGTGAAAGATGCAGCTCAGAGTACAATAATATTCTTGATCGCCGCTTTCATGCCCAACCTGTTGCCTGCAATTCATGCGGACCAGTTTATAGATATAAATACTCAGCAAAGAGTCTCATCAATTTGAAAGAGATCCTTGCAGAGGTCTCTTTGCAGATCATGTCAGGAAAAACAGTTGCTGTCAAGGGAATCGGAGGATATTTCCTGATGTGTGATGCACTGAATAATGATGCTGTAAAAGAACTGCGGAAAAGAAAACACCGTGATGCAAAACCCTTTGCCGTGATGTTCAGGAATATTTCTGCCGTGAAGAAATTCTGTTTTCTTAATAAAGAAGAGGAAGAAGAAATAACCTCATGGAGGAGGCCGATACTTGTACTCGGCCAGAAAGAAATTTTATCTCCGGATGTCAGCAATGGTTTAAATACAACAGGTGCAATGCTTCCATATATGCCATTTCATTACCTGCTGTTCAGAAGCATAAAAACGCCGGCTGTTGTACTTACCAGCGGAAATATTTCTGATGATCCCATCATAATTGATGATCACCTGGCTGAAAAAGAACTATTTAAGATAACTGGTTCACTACTAAGCTATAACAGGCAGATTGAAAACAGGACTGACGATTCCGTGATCAGGATCATAGATCACAAGCCATCAGTTATCCGCCGGTCAAGAGGTTATGTTCCCCGTCCTGTTGATCTTAAATCTGATGTTGAAGGGATTCTGGCTCTGGGTGCAGAGCAGAAAAACAATTTTTGCATTGGTAAAGGAAACCAGGCTGTACTGAGTCAGTATATCGGGGACCTGAAAAATGCTGCGACCTTCGATTTCTTCAGTGAGACAATTGAAAAATTCTCAAAGCTGTTCAGATTCAAACCTGCTTTCATTGCATGCGATCTTCATCCGGATTACAGGTCGACGCACTATGCTGAAGTTATTGGGGGAAACTTAAATATCCCCCTGATCAGAGTACAGCATCACCACGCCCATATTGCCTCCTGCCTGGCAGAATATGGACTCGATCGGGAGGTAATTGGTGTAAGTCTCGACGGAACCGGATTTGGATCTGACGGAAATATCTGGGGGGGTGAATTTTTAATTGCCGGTCAGGAAGGATTTAAGCGGTATTCCCATTTTGACTATGTCCCGCTGCCCGGCGGAGATAAAGCAATAACAAGGCCCTGGAAAATGGCATTTTCATATCTTTATAAGTACTTTGGTGATAGCTTTGATTTCCGTTCTGTTCCATCATTCAGATCAATAGATGACCGGGAACTGATATTAGTTAAAGAGATGATTGAAAAAAAGATAAACTCTCCGCTTACTTCAGGTGCAGGTCGCCTTTTTGATGCAGTTTCATCAATCCTTGGTCTGTGTGCTTTCGAAACATTTGATTCAGAAGCACCTATGCGTCTTGAATCAGCGGTTGATTTTAAAACGAAAGAATTTTATACGTTCAGTGCCACGGAGAATCTGAATTTTTCAGAAACATTTAAGGGTATTCTTGGAGATTTAAAGAATAAGAGTGTTTCTTATATATCAACAAAATTTCATAATACAGTAGCGCAGGCAATTCTTGAAATATCGGAACAGATAAGGGAAGAAACGAAGCTTGATAATGTTGTACTTTCAGGAGGTGTTTTCCAGAATAAATATCTTCTTGAAAAATCGATGGAGCTCCTGTCGGGCAACAGGTTCAAAGTTTATACAAATCACCTTGTCCCAGCCAATGATGGGGGCATATCACTGGGACAGCTTTTAATCGCATCAAAAATCCGGGGATAATGTGTCTGAGTATACCAGCAGTGATTGTGTCAGTAAATGGCAACATGGCAGAAGTTTCTGCCGGGGGAACAATTTTTAAAGCAGGTCTCCATATGATAGAAAATGCAAAAGCAGGAGACTATATTCTTCTTCATGCAGGATTTGCTATCCAGAAGATCAGCGAGGAAGAAGCAGAGGAGACCCTTAAGCTACTTAAAGAAATGAAGGATTCACTGAATAGCAGATAATCCATGAAATTCATCGATGAATACAGGGATAAAGAATTGATTATGAAGCTGGCTGGTCAGATTGAAAAGGCAGCCGGGCATGAATACACGTTTATGGAAGTCTGCGGTGGTCACACCAGTGCTATCCATCGGTTTGGAATTCCTTCCCTGCTTCCCAAAAAAATAAAGCTGATCTCCGGGCCGGGATGCCCGGTTTGCGTCACAGGAAAGGATTTCATTGATAAATTAATCGCCTGCGCAGGGATGGATAATGTTGTTATTGCCACATTCGGAGATCTTATCAGAGTGCCCGGATCCTCATCGACCCTCGAAAGAGAGAGAGCCAAAGGAGCAGATATCAGAATCGTGATTTCCTGCCTGGAGGCTCTTGAAACAGCCAGGATGAATCCGGAAAAGAAAATCATTTTCCCGGGAATAGGCTTTGAAACAACGGCTCCCGGAACTGCAGTCACAATTAAACAGTGTGAAAAGGATAAAACAGATAACTTCCGGGTCTTGAGTGCTCATAAGGTAATGCCTCCGGCAATGGAAGCTATTATAAAGGAAGGTGTTGATATTGACGGTTTTATCTGTCCGGGTCATGTGGCTGCAATTACCGGTTCTTCAGTGTTCAACTTTATTCCCGGGAAATATAAACTTGGTTGCGTCATTACCGGTTTTGAGCCGGTCGATATTCTTCATGCTGTTTTGATGCTGGTAAATCAGAAAAACCTTGATATGCCAAAAGTTGAAATTCAGTACAACAGGGCAGTGACTGAGAATGGAAATGAAATAGCGATCAGATATTTGTCAGAAGTATTTGAGCCATGTAACGCTTATTGGCGAGGACTTGGGGTTATACCGGGAAGCGGACTTAAACTGCGAAAGGAATATGAGAGATTTGATGCTGAGAAAATCTATTCTCCTGAGATTAAACCTCCTGAAGATGACGGATTATGTATTTGCGGAGAAATCCTGAGAGGGAAAAAAGTTCCCGGGGATTGTCCTCTTTTTGCCAGGTTGTGTACTCCGGATAATCCTGTCGGTGCCTGTATGGTATCAAATGAAGGAGCTTGTAATACATGGTTTAAATACAGAAAAGATGAATGATTTTGTCACCCTGAACCATGGAAGCGGAGGAAAGCAATCACAGGATCTTATAAAGAATGTGTTTGTAAAGAGATTTGGTATTATCGAGCCTCTTACAGATTCTGCTTTAGTTTGGGATTCAGGAAAGTATCTTGCATTTACAACTGATGCTTATGTTGTGGATCCCCTTTACTTCCCCGGAGGCAATATTGGTAAACTTGCAGTATGCGGAACAGTAAACGACCTGGCAGTATCAGGAGCAATTCCGATGTATCTGACAGCTTCATTTATAATTGAAGAGGGATTGCCAATGAAGGATCTTATTCAGATCACAGAATCGATGGCTGATGAAGCTTTAAATGCGAAGGTGAAAATTGTTACCGGCGACACAAAAGTAGTTGAAAGAGGAAAGTGCGACAAGCTTTTTATTACAACATCCGGAACGGGGTTCATGAACACGGGTCTGGAGCATATAAGTACAGGTGAACGCATAATAAAGGGTGATAAGCTTATCATAAACGGGCCACTCGGGAACCATGCAATTGCTGTTCTGGGAGCCCGGAATAGACTGAGCTTCAGCACTCCTGTTGTTTCAGATTGCGCATCCCTTAATCATATAATTAAGAAAGTACTGGATCGCACTGAGGAAGTTCATTTTATGCGTGACCTTACGAGGGGTGGTCTTGCATCTGTTCTGAATGAACTTGCTTCAATGATTAAGCCGGGCATTACTGTTGATGAAGCTTCAATCCCTGTTGATGATCCTGTAAAAGGTTTATGCGAAATGCTGGGTTTTGATCCTTTGTATCTTGCTAATGAAGGGAAATTCCTGATAGTAGTCGGAAAAGGGGAAGAGGACAAGGTACTGGAGATTCTGAGATCAGATCCTCTCGGAGAAAAATCGGAAATAATCGGAGATATTGTACAGGGGAAAAATAACAGAGTGATATTAAACACTATTGCCGGAGGGAGACGGATTCTTGATAATCTTTCAGGTATTCAGCTTCCCAGGATTTGTTAACAGGTTTATTATGCATGAGATAAGGATTGCGGAAGATCTTTCAGCTATTGTGCTTCAGGCAGCCCGGAAAGAGAATCTGATCAGGGTGACAAAAGTAAATATCAGTTTCGGACAACTGGTTCAGATAGTGCCGGATATCTTTGAATTTGCTTTCAGAGAAATAGTAAGGGATACAATTGCCTGTAAAGCCGTAGTCGTTATTGAGATCGTACCCGTGAAAATGGAATGCAATAGCTGTGGAAGCGATTTCAATCTAACTGAAAACTATTTTGCATGTAACGTCTGCGGATCGACAGATCTCAATATCATTCATGGAAAAGAATTGTTTATTAAAAGTATAGAAGGAGAGTAGATATGGAAATCAAAATCATGAAGAATATCCTGGACAGGAACCAGAATAAGGCAAACGAAGTAAGGACTCTGCTTGCTTCAAAAAAAGTATTGATGGTGAACATAATAAGTTCACCCGGCGCCGGGAAAACTACATTGCTTGAACAGACACTCGGAGAAATAGGACAGAAGTTCAGGGCAGGGGTAATTGAGGGCGATATTACCACTGACAGGGATGCGCAGCGTCTGAAAAAATATAATATTCCGATTGTTGTAATTAATACAGAAGGAGGGTGCCATCTCGATTCGCACAGTATCTCCAAAGTCCTGGATTCATTTAACCTTGATGATCTTGATGTCTTGTTTGTCGAAAATGTAGGTAACCTGATCTGCCCTTCACAGTTTGATCTTGGTGAGACTTTTAAGCTGGCAGTTGTCAGCACGACAGAAGGTGACGATAAACCAGGGAAATATCCTATGCTTTTCAGGGAAGCGAAAGCAGTTATTCTTAATAAGATTGATCTGATTCCGTATACAAATTTTAGTTACGATAATTTTAAAACGGATCTGAGGAAGATAAATGCGCAGATACCTCTTTTCGAAATATCGTGTACAAGGGGAGATGGTATGGAGGGGTGGTATGAGTGGATAAGCGGACAGATAAAAACCTTCAAGCTTCAATAAGCCTGTCAGAATCTGAATCCTAATTTTACCTCAAGCCTGTTATAAGCATTTATATATTTGATATCATCATCATTATAATCCCTCTGTTCATAACTGGTTGATGCAAACCTGTATGCAAAGCTAAGGTAAGGCTCAACATCTTCCTTCGACCAGGATATCCCCGTTCCGAAAGTACCCGAAAATCCTCCTTTATAGTTTTTCTCCTGATATTGATAATTATCATAAGTGCTGCTATTCTCATCACCAAGGAAAAGGAGTCCGCCTCCTCTTGCAAAAAGGAAAGGAGATGTTCTTTCCTACACAGTTCCGCCTGTTGATAACGAATTTCCTACTGCATGAATTGATCAGGAGAAAGGAGTTGTAGTTGACGGATCAGCCGGACTAAAGATCTATAATGCTTCCGATCCGACAAAAATTACAGATCACCTTATATCCTCATACCCGGCTATCAATGCTTATGATGTAATTCCAATCGGGAATGTCCTGGTCATGACAGGGGATGATGGATTATACCAGTATGATTATTCCAACATTCAAAATATTTCCCTTCTAAGCTCAATACTGGTAGTTGAGGAGGGCTAGTTACTCGTTGCTGGGTACTGGGTGCTGGGTTGTCAATGATAAAACGAGCAACGAGCAACGAGCAACGAGCAACGAGCAACGAGCAACGAGCAACGAGCAACAAGTAACCATTAACTAGTTTATTTTCATTCTAAATTATCAACAATGACATTTGTAAGTTTTTTTTACAAAGTATTGTTATTATTTTCACAGCGTTTTTTTAGAAGCTATTAATTGTATAAAAAATAATTTAATTACCTAAAAATCAGATAGTAATGTACAACGTAGGAAATCTTGTTAAGGAATTATCCGAAAAGCATGGTCGTGAAAGAGAGAGCCTTATGCCTATACTCCAGGGTATTGTTGAAAAGCATAATTATCTTACAGATGAGGCCATGGTTGAAGTAGCCAGAGAACTTGACATCTCTGCTGCAGAAGTTTATGGAACTGCCTCATTTTATACCTTTCTGGATACAGATGTAAGAGGCAAGTATATAATAAGAATCTGCAAGACAATTACATGCTCCATGAAAGGGAAGGGTGAAATAATTCAAACTCTTGAAGACATGCTTAAGATAAAGGTTGGTGAGACAACATCAGACAGGCAATTCAGTCTCATTGAAACAAACTGTATAGGCTGGTGTCATAAAGCTCCTGCAATACTTATAAATGAAATACCATATACTGAGCTTACACCTGAAAAGACAGTGGAGATAATTAAAGGTTACATGCAAAAAAGATAATACCCTGAACGAAATGGAAAAGAAAGGACTTACAAAAGTAGATCTCATATTCGAGACAATAGATCCAAAAGAGGTTCTGATCAAAGCTTTCAAAATGAGCAGCGGAGACATCATTAAAGAGATGCTTGATTCAGGACTTAAAGGCAGGGGGGGTGCCGGATTCCCGACAGGGTTAAAATGGAAATATGCCGCAGCTGAAAAAGAACCGGAGAAATATATTGTATGTAACGCTGATGAAGGAGAACCCGGAACTTTTAAAGACCGGGAGATTCTTGACAGGGTAGCTTACAAGGTTTATGGCGGAATGGCTATTGCCGGTAAAGCTATAAGCGCAAAGCACGGAATTGTCTATTTGCGTGGTGAATACAGGTTTCTTCTGCCCCAGTTAATGAAAGAACTTGAAAAATTCCACAAGATGATAGGTGAGATAGGGTATGATTTTAAAATCAACTACTGTCTGGGAAGCGGAGCCTATATTTGCGGTGAGGAGAGTGCACTTTTTGAATCTGTCGAGGGTAGCCGCGGAGAACCGCGTAACAAACCACCATACCCGACAACCTCAGGTGTGTTCGGAAAACCCACATCGATAAATAACGTGGAGACCCTTGTTACAACAATGATGATAATAAAGCATGGTGCTGCTAAATTCTATGAGCTGGGAACAAAAGATTCACGTGGCTCGAAGGTTTTCTCAGTATCAGGAGATACTCCAACACCGGGAATTTTTGAACTTGAGCTGGGAATGTCTGTACAGGAATTTGTAACCGAATTCGGAGATGGTGATACTAAAGCTGTCCAGGTTGGTGGTGCTTCAGGATTCTGTGTGCCAAGAAAAAAATTCCAGAATACCATCATTGGTTTTGAAGGCGTCCCGACGGGAGGATCAATGAAGCTTTTCAACAGTTCAAGATCGATGTATAATGTCCTGCACAATTATCTAGATTTCTTTGCCGAGGAGTCATGCGGACAATGTACACCATGCAGGGTTGGCTGCCAGCAGCTTCTCAAAGGTGTCGAAAAAGTCAAAAAAGGTGAAGTTAAGTCAACATATCTGAATGAGCTGATAAAACTTGCCGATACAATGAAAATAGCTTCCAAGTGCGGACTGGGACAATCAGTAGGCAACGCCTTCAGAACTATTGTTGAGAACTTCAGGGAAGAGATCATTTACTAACTTTAAAAATATACAGGAATAATGATAAATCTGAATATTAATAACCAGAGAATTTCGGTACAACCGGGAACGACAGTTCTTGATGCGGCTAAAAAACTAAAAATCAATATCCCGACTCTGTGCAACCACCCCGATCTTTGTGTTGCTGGTAACTGCAGAGTATGCGTTGTTGAACAGACCGGAGCAAAAACGCTTATTGCAGCATGCTCAATGCCTGTTTCAGAAGGTATGGATATCCATACTAATACTTTAAAAGTGAGGAATGCCCGGAAGCATATCGTTGAGCTTCTGCTTTCAGAACACAGGTCCGATTGTACGAAATGCTATAAAAACCAGAAGTGTGAGCTTCAGGCACTGGCTAATGAGTTTGCCTTTGGGGATACTATCTTCCTTGATCTTGTTGAAGACCATCATTATTCAATCGACAGATCCTCCCCGTCATTCATTAAAGACGACAGCAAATGTATCCATTGCCAGCGTTGTGTGCGTACATGCACTCAATTGCAGTATATTTCAGCCATTGCAGTCGCAAATAAAGGTGCCCATCAAAAGATATCTTCATTTCACGACAGACCTATGAGCCATGTTGTATGCACAAACTGCGGTCAGTGTGTCAACCGTTGTCCGACGGGAGCCCTTGTCGAAAAAACATATATTGACCAGGTATGGGATGCTATTTATGATCCTGCAAAACATGTTGTTGTTCAGACAGCTCCTGCTGTAAGGGTTGCCCTGGGAGAAGACCTTGGCTATGATCCGGGCGAAAGAGTTACAGGAAAATTGGTAACGGCTCTTCGTCAGCTTGGATTTGATTCAATTCTCGACACCGATTTCGCTGCAGACCTTACAATTATGGAAGAGGGAACAGAGCTGCTTACAAGGCTTAAGAAAGTACTGGTTGATGGTGATAAAACAACTTCGATCCCGATGTTCACCTCCTGCTCACCAGGATGGGTCAAATTTATTGAACACAAATATCCGGAGTTTCTTCCGAACCTTTCGACCTGCAAATCACCGCAACAGATGTTTGGAGCTCTAGCCAAAACATATTTTGCGCAGAAAATGAAACTGGATCCGTCAAAGATTGTATCAGTTTCCATAATGCCCTGTATAGCAAAGAAATATGAAGCAGACAGGCCGGAAATGAGATCAAGCGGATTCAAGGATATTGACTATGTTCTGACAACACGCGAACTTGCCGTTATGATAAAGCAGGCAGGACTCGACTTCAGGAATCTTGAACCATCAAATTATGATTCAGTTATGGGAGATTCAACCGGTGCCGGAGTTATCTTTGGAGCCACAGGTGGAGTTATGGAGGCAGCACTCAGAACGGCTTATGAGATTGTCACAGGTAGAGAAGTTCCATTCAAGAACCTGAATATCACTCCTGTGAGAGGGATGGAAGGAGTCAAGGAGGCAACTGTGAAGATTGAAGGTTGCACTGCAGACTGGAAGTTTCTGGAAGGCGCAGAGCTTAAAGTTGCTATCGCACATGGGCTTGTGAATGCAAATAAGATCATGAAGCTGGTACGGCAGGGAAAATCACCATATCACTTTGTCGAGATCATGGCTTGTCCGGGAGGGTGTATAGGTGGCGGAGGCCAGCCAATACCTACAAGTATGGAGATAAGGAAGAACCGTATGAAAGCGATTTACTCTGAGGATGAACATATGGTACTCCGCAAGTCCCATGAGAATCCTGATGTAATAGCTATCTACAAAGATTTCCTTGGTAAGCCCAACAGTCATGTTTCCCATGAACTGTTGCATACCCATTACACTGAACGGGATAACTACTAGAATAAAAAAGCCGCCCTTCGACTACGCTCAGGGCGGCTTTTCTATTTTCTTTCTTATGTCTTTTGGTTATAAGACCTTGTTCATTTACCTCTTTGAACCACTGAGCCTTTGCGCCGTTGTTCCGTTGTGCCTTTTTGCCTTTGCGCCGCAAAGACTCTTCATAGCGTTTTGCCGTTATGCCTTTGTGCCTCTGTACCGCTAAGCCTCTTCATCACCCACGCCATATTCTCCCCCAGAGTTTGCATAGTTTTCATACCTTCATCATCCTTAAGTACATCGCCCTTCTCCCTGCCGATCCCGATATTCCAGTAAGATGATCCGGGAATGATCATTTCATTTATCAGAAAGAAGTGGTTTATACTGTCAAATGCATGCATGGCTCCTGCACGCCTGACAGATATTACTGCAGCTCCCGGTTTACGCTTCAGAGGATTCCCGGCACCCCGGAGAGCGTAACCGGCAACATCGATCAGGGCTTTTGCTTCGGTCGATAGATCTGAAAAATAGGTTGGCGATCCTATAATAATTGCATCAGCTTTAAGCATCTTGCTGATACACTTATTAATGACTTCATTTTTCTGGTGACATTTACCGTCTTTTGCTTTCCGGCACTTCAGGCAGGCAATACAACCATTTACTTTTTTGCCTCCCAGCTGGAAAAACTCTGTCTTTATTCCGCTCTCTTCCAGAGATTTAAAGACTTCTTTTATAAGAAGTTCGGTGTTGCCTCCCTTCCTGGGACTGCAGTTTATTCCAAGTACTTTCATTATCTGTATTTTTGCGAATATAGATAATAAACCATTGTAATTAACTTTGCCCTGTTAACTTTAAGTACTTTGGGCACTAAGTTTTGAGAAAAATAATCCATATCGATATGGACGCCTTCTTTGCCTCAGTCGAACAACTCGATAATCCTGAGCTTAGAGGAAAACCGGTAGCTGTTGGCGGGAGCGGGGAGAGGCACGTTGTTGCTGCTGCAAGCTATGAAGCAAGGAAATTCGGAGTAAGGTCTGCAATGCCATCAGTTACAGCCAGAAAGCTGTGCCCGGAGCTGATATTTGTCAAACACCGGTTTGAAAGATATATTGAGATATCAGATCAGGTACTTGAGATATTCAGGGAGTATACTGATTTAGTTGAACCTCTTTCTATTGATGAGGCATTTCTTGATGTTACTACCGATAAGCCAGGGATAAGATCTGCAACAATTATTGCTGAGAAAATAAAGAAGGAGATAAAGAACAGGACCGGACTCACAGCATCAGCAGGCATCTCTGTAAATAAATTTCTGGCTAAAATTGCATCCGACATTAAAAAGCCTGATGGACTGTTCGTTATACTTCCTGAGGATGCTGAGAAATTCATCGAAGACCTGCCTGTTGAGAAATTTTATGGAATTGGCAAGGTGACTGCCGAAAAGATGCATAAGCTGGGGATACATAAAGGATACGATCTGAAAGGATGGGATTTACCTTCCCTGATGAGGAATTTCGGTAAAGCCGGAAAATTTTATTTCGACATTGTAAGGGGAATTGATGACCGTCCTGTTGAGACAGAATCAGAACGAAAGTCTGTCGGTACCGAACTGACGTATGAAAAAGACCTTACAACACGATTTGAGATCATAGCTGAGCTTTATAAAGTGGAAAAGGAACTGATGGAGAGGCTCAGCCATGCTGAAACAACCGGCAGGACAATTACTGTAAAAATTAAATTTTCGGACTTCAGACAGATTACACGGAGCAAGACATTACAGAATTATATCCGTGATTTTGAGACACTTCATAAGGAAGTTTCCGAAATCAGGAAATTAATGAAACTGGAAGGAACAAAAATCAGACTTTTGGGAGTAACTATTTCAAACCTTGAATCTGATGATGATGACGACAGGCAACTTCAATTATTCGGAGAGTCATAAAGTTACTATAACTAACATGTTTAACCACGGAGCTGTAAACTGTGAAACATGATATTCAGTGGAACCACTGTTTAACTCCGTGTGACCCCCATGATATTCAGTGGAACCACTGTTTAACTCCGTGTGACCCCGTGGTTTAAAATTATCTTAAATAAAAAAAAGCAAAAGACCAAGCCTTTTGCTTTTGAACAGGCCTGAAGATAATGATCAGTCTTCGATCATATTCTGAGCCAAGTCAAGAATGGTTGTGTCATCAAATGTCACAATGCCGCCTCCTGGCCCCTGTTCAAAATGAATACCAACGCATTGTCCCTTGTCAAAGTTTCTCCCTCCGAAGTAGTTTCTTACTGTCTCTTCATTCAGATCGAGCTTGTCAGCGATCTTTCTCATACTACCGGAGGGCAACTGATCTTTTATCTTCCGGAGCTCATTAAAAGTGATTGTTTTTGCCATGATTTATCTCCTTTTATGGTTAATATTTATTATCCACATCAAATTCAAAGATAATCATTAATATCAAATTTTAAAAATGGTCATTTGACTCTTTTTACCAGGCTCCCTAACGCCTCCCACCGGAACGGGTCAAGGTATGAAGGGGGGTTACAATCTGCTCAGGAGTTCCAGGAACAACTTAATAGCCTTACGTTTATCGTCATTAAGATCAAAACTCATGTTATGTGTAAGATAAATTCTGAGGTCTTCACCTCTTATTACACCACTTTTACCGTATTTTTCAATTACAGCAGGGATATTTTCCAACCCGGTTCTTAAAGCGTCATTGAACTCACTGAGGAATTTCTCTTCAAGCACTATGTTTGATGTCCAGCATGCAAATGCAAAAGGGAGTCCTGTAAATTTGTACCATTCTTCAGCCAGATCGATCCGGAATTTAAACCTGTTTTCATACTCAAAACACTGATCACCAATTAATACGGCAGCTTCATATTCAGGCAAATTTATGAAATCGAAATTCTCTGAAGTACGGTTCCAAAAGAACTCTTTTTTCCATGAGTTTTTTGCCAGAATTCTCGCAAGGCTGACAGATGATCTTGATCTGTAATCGAGATTTATGGTCCTGATTTCTTCAAAAGGGTAATTGCTTAAAAGCATAACCGTTCTGACTTTGCCGTAAGCCCCCAGACAATAATCAGTTATTATATGATACTCTTTCATCATTGGAAGCGCTGCAACCGGTATAAGACCGATATCAACCCTGCCACTGATTAGTTTTGCTGCACAATCTGCCGGATGATCGGTAGAGAGCTCAACCTTTTTATCAAACCCGGTTTCAGACAACCCGTACATAAATGGATATGTATTGGCATATTTTACTGCTGAAACCCTTATTTTTCCTGGGTGCATAAAAGATTTATCTCAGATATTAGTTAAAGGGTAAAATTCAGTTTTTTTACATCTTCTAAAATACTACTTTTGTATATACCGTTATATACAACTGGAAACTCAAAAAAAATAAAAATGGAAATAAATTCTCTAACTGCCATTTCTCCGCTTGACGGAAGGTACAGACAGAAGGTGAATGAACTGGATCTCTATTTTTCGGAGTTTGCGCTTATCAGGTACCGTCTGATAGTGGAAATAGAATATTTTATTGCTCTGTGCGATATTCCGCTTCCTCAGTTAAGTGATTTTAAGAAAGATAATTACAAGGAACTTCGTTCAATCTACGAAGACTTTGAAATACCGGATGCTGAGAAGATCAAGGAAAGAGAGAAGATCACCAACCACGATGTGAAGGCAATTGAATATTTCCTCAAGGAAAGGTTTTTTCATTCAGGCTGGGGTAAATGGAGCGAGTTTATTCATTTTGGCCTTACTTCCCAGGATATAAATAATACGGCTATTCCTTTATCGATGAAGGATGCCCTCATCAATGTATATTTCCCGTTGCTTTTTGAACTCAGGGAAGTCCTGGCAACCTTCGCCGATGAGTGGAAGGAGATCCCGATGCTTGCCAGGACCCATGGACAGCCTGCCTCTCCAACAAGGCTTGGAAAGGAAATGGCTGTTTTCATAGCCCGCATTGATGAACAATCCAAATACTTCGGACAGATTCCTTATTCAGCAAAATTCGGAGGTGCTAACGGAAACATGAATGCTCACAAAGCTGCATATCCTGAAATCGATTGGATTTCATTCGCAAATAATTTTGTCAACGAAGATCTCGGATTACAGCGATCACAGCCCACAACTCAGATAGAGCATTATGACAACCTTGCTGCATTATTTGATAATATGCGCAGGATCAATGTCATACTGATCGACCTTGCAAGAGATATCTGGACATATATATCAATGGATTATTTCAGGCAGAAGATCAAAAAAGGAGAGATTGGTTCTTCTGCAATGCCTCACAAAGTAAATCCAATAGATTTTGAGAACGGAGAAGGTAACCTGGGATTTGCAAACGCAATTTTCGGACACCTTTCGGAGAAGCTGCCTGTATCGAGACTTCAGCGGGACCTTACCGATTCAACTGTCCTTAGAAATATTGGTGTTCCGATAGGACATTCAGTACTTGCCTTTAATTCAATACTCAAAGGTCTTAATAAGCTGATAGTCAATACTGAGAAAATAAAAAGCGACCTGGATTCCAACTGGGCGGTTGTTGCGGAGGCTTTACAGACAATCCTTAGAAGAGAAGGCTATACCAATCCTTATGAAGCTCTTCTCGATCTGACACGGACCAATCAAAAGATAACAAAAGATTCAATCCTTGGCTTTATAGAAACCCTTGATATAAGCGAAGCAGTGAAAGCCGAATTAAAAGCTGTCACTCCATTTAACTATACGGGCTTCTAATATTACAATTTTCATGATGGACAAGATCAGGCTGCTGCTCAAATATATTCTGCCTTACAAATGGTCAGCAATAAAAAATATCTTCTATAATATACTGAGCGCTCTTTTTGCTCTTTTTTCATATACACTTGTCATACCTTTCCTTAATATCCTGTTTAACAGAGTTGCGATTGCAGTTTCACCTGGTGAATTCAGATTCACAATGGATTATTTTAATGAGTTTGCCAGGTATTATTTATCTCTTTTTATTGATAAGAACGGTCCCGAAGGTGCACTTCTTCTGGTGAGCCTTGTATTTATTGTTGCCAGCATACTAAAAAACCTCTTCATTTTTCTTGCAAATAACAGTATGGCCTATATCAGAGCATCAACCGTTCGTGACCTGAGAAAAAAAATGTTTTTTAAGGTGCTCAGACTTCCCCTTTCATTCTTCACTGATGCAAGAAAAGGAGATCTGATGACAAGGATATCAAATGATGTTCAGGAGATAGAAATATCCGTAATGTCGTCATTGACAATGCTTTTCAGGGATCCGATTTATATAATGATATTTGTTGTATACCTGTTCATAACAAGTTACCAGCTTACATTGTTTGCCCTTATTCTATTACCAATAAGCGGATGGCTCATTGGCCGAGCCAGCAAGACCCTTCGCTCATCTTCTCTCCTTGGACAACAAAACCTGGGAAGACTTCTTTCAATAGTGGAGGAAACACTGTCAGGGCTAAGGATCATTAAAGGCTTTAATGCTGAGAAAAAGATGAAGGCGCAATTTGGTACCTCTAATGATATGTATTCCAAAATTTTTAAAAGAGTAATCCGTAAATCATATCTTGCATCTCCGCTCAGCGAAGTTCTTGCCTCTATTGTTGTTATTGTTCTGATGTATATCGGAGGATTACTGGCACTGCAAGGTGATGGCCATATGACTTCTGATAAACTTATAGCCTTCGTTCTTGTTTTTTCCCAGATAATTCAACCTGCAAAAAACATAACAACTTCCTGGTTCAGCATTCAGAAAGGTATGGCATCAATTGACAGGATCGATCAGATACTGGAAGCTGAGGAAAAAATCACTGAGAAGGAAAACGCACTGCCGGTTAAAGAGTTTTCTGATTCAATAGAATTTAAAGGCGTCTGGTATGCATACAACAGTGAACCTGTCCTGAAAGATATAAACCTTAAAATTAAAAAGGGACAGACGGTAGCCATTGTAGGCAAATCAGGTGCAGGCAAGTCAACCCTTGCCGACCTTCTTCCCAGGTTCATTGATCCCGACAAAGGGAGTATCCTCATAGATGGAACTGATGTGCGGGACCTGAAATTATCTGACCTCAGGTATCTGATGGGAATCGTAAGTCAGCATCCCATTCTTTTCAATACGACCTTCACTGAAAATATCGCATTTGGTGTTGATGTGCCTGAAGCTAAATATGTTGAAAATGCAGCCAGGATTGCAAATGCTCACGAATTTATAATGGAAACCGAGCAAGGATATGAAAATAGTGTCGGGGAATCAGGAAATAAACTCAGCGGCGGTCAGCGGCAACGGATAAGCATCGCCAGGGCGATAATGGCAAATCCTCCTATCCTGATCCTCGACGAGGCAACATCTGCCCTGGATACCGAGTCGGAGCGGCTTGTTCAGGATGCAATAGTGAAGCTTATGCAGAACAGAACATCAATTGTCATTGCTCACCGACTTTCCACAATACAGAACGCGGATATAATAGTGGTACTTGACGAAGGCATGATTGTTGAGACTGGAACACATACTGAACTGATGAATAAAAAAGACGGATTCTATGCAAAGCTCCATAGCTTCCAGGCGATTTGAAAAGGTTGAAGAAGTTGAAGAGAGTTGAAGGGAGTTGAAGAAGAATAGAACTTGAGAGTGGGAGAATGGGAGAGCGGGAGAGCGGGAGAGCGGGAGAACTTAATATGAAATATGAACTACTCCGTGAAACTTCGTGTAACCCCGTGTTTATATTTTTAAATAAATATCAAATAATTTACAGATGATAAAGCGAAGTTTATTGATTTTTATGGTGATGGGATTCTTCATGGCATCGTCTTCCATAAATGCTCAGAAAGCCAAACATACATTTAAATTCAGCGCAACAGAATTTCTTCTTGATGATGAACCCTTTCAGATAATAAGCGGGGAGATGCATCCGGCAAGGATTGAAAAGGATTGCTGGAGGCAAAGGATTCAAATGGCGAAAGCAATGGGCTGCAATACGATATCAGCCTCTGTTTTCTGGAATTATCATGAATCAGAAGAGGGTCTTTTTGATTTTTCAACTGAGAACCGAAATATAGATGAATTCATTAAAACTGTTCAGGACGAAGATATGTGGCTTATCTTAAGGCCCGGTCCTTATGTTTGTGCAGAATGGGAACTGGGCGGAATTCCTCCCTATCTTCTAAGGATTCCTGATATTAAGCTCAGGTGTATGGATCCGCGATATATGGCTGCTGCTGAGCGATATATTGTAAGGCTTGCGGAAGAGATCAGACCCTGGCTGGTTACAAAAGGCGGACCAATTCTCATGATCCAGATCGAAAATGAATACGGAAGTTTTGGAAATGACCGTAATTACATGATAAACCTTAAGGAAGTCTGGGCTGCAAATGGTATTGATGTACCAACCTTTACCGGAGATGGTACTACAACTTCCATGCTTGAAGCTGGCACACTTCCGGGCAGCGCAGTAGGACTAGATTCCGGAGGTTCACCTGACGATTTTGAACTCGCTGCAAAGATAAACCCCGGAGTACCCATATTCAGCAGCGAGACTTACCCCGGATGGCTTACTCACTGGGGAGAAAAGTGGGCACGTCCGGATACCGCAGAGCTACTGAAAGAGGTTAAGTTCCTCATGGACAATAAGAAGTCATTCAATCTGTATGTGATTCATGGCGGTACAAATTTCGGTTTTACTGCAGGGGCCAACTCCGGCAGCAAAGAGTATGAGCCGGATGTGACAAGCTACGACTATGATGCCCCGATAAATGAGCAAGGCTGGGTAACACCCAAATACCTGGCTTTGAGAAATCTGATCGGTTCATACCTCCCAAAAGGTGTCAGAAAATTGCCCAAAATTCCGGATCCTGTCCCGGCGATCGAAATACCGTTATTTTTCCCTGAAAGGTTTACATCAATCTGGGATAATCTGCCCCTGCCCGTTGAATCTGAAACAACAAAGACATTTGAAGATTTAGGTCAGGATTATGGATTAATGCTGTACAAAACTGAACTTACCGGACATAAAGCCGGGAAACTCATTGTCAGCGATATACATGATTATGCAACAATTTTTCTGAATGGTGAATATACCGGATTTCTGGACAGGAGAGAGGGTATAAATACTTTAGAGCTTCCCGACAGCAATATCCCGAATCCCGTTCTTGAGATCCTTGTGGAAGGCATGGGACGCATAAATTTTGGCCGGAATCTTATCGACAGAAAAGGTATTACTGGCAGTGTTACAATCAATGGCACGACCATTATGAACTGGAAATTATATAAGCTCCCGATGGATAAGAAATTCATTTATAACCTGCGTTCTTCGGGAAGGGTAGTCAATAAGCAGGGTGTTTTCTTCAGAGGACTCTTTTCCCTCGCATATACAGGTGATACATATTTTGACCTCTCAAATTATACGAAGGGTATTGTTTGGGTTAATGGACATAATCTTGGACGTTACTGGGAAATAGGTCCACAGAAGCGTCTATTCTGCCCTTCATCCTTTATCAAACCGGGATTGAATGAGATTCTGATTCTTGATCTCCGCGTTACAGATGCCAGACCCGTAAGGGGTATGACATCAATGGAAGGGAACTGAAAGTAAAGAGACTGAAAGACATTTTATCAAGAAATCATGAGTGAAGCAGAAAATAAAATCGGCCATTATCGCTACAGGATTCTGGCATTAGTGTTCATGGCAACAACAATCAACTATTTTGACCGAAGTATTGTCGGGGTAATGGCCCCGACATTACAGAAACTTTTCGACTGGTCAAATAAGGATTATGCAAACATAATGATCTCCTTCAAAATTGCTTATGGAATAGGATTACTGTTCGTGGGTGGCATAATTGACAGGCTTGGGACTAAATTAGGATATACTATTTCAATTGCAGTGTGGAGTTTCTTTGGAATGCTGCATGCTGCAATAAGACCGGCCTTTAGCTTAATCGGGTTTATTGTAGCCCGTTTCGGATTAGGAATTGGTGAATCGGGAAATTTTCCTGCTGCAATTAAAACAGTTGCTGAGTGGTTTCCAAAAAAGGACAGGGCTTTTGCTACAGGTATCTTTGACGCATCCACCAGCGTCGGGGCAATTTTAGCCCCGTTCGTTGTCGGTGCTATTGTTTCCGTCGAAGGAGCTAACTGGCAGATACCTTTCCTTATTACCGGTGTGTTAAGTTCTCTATGGGTGGTATTATGGTGGAAAACCTATAGAAAACCTGAGTTTCATCCAAAATTGTCAAAAGAGGAGTTAGTTTATATCAACAGCGATTCTGAAAAAGAGACTGAAGAAAAAATTCCCTGGCTTAAACTTTTCCCTAAAAGAGAAACCTGGGCTTTTGCTTTAACTACTGTAACTGATGGCGTATGGTGGTTCTATCTTTTCTGGGGTGCAAAATTCCTTTTCGAACAGTTCGGTGTGGACATTAATAATATAGGTCTTCCTTTTCTGGTTATTTTTATTATGGCAGACGCCGGAAGCCTCCTTGGGGGACTTGCTTCAGGTGCATTAATAAAAAAAGGATGGTCAATAAACAGAGCCAGAAAAACCACTTTGCTTATTAATGCTATTATTATTCTGCCAGTAGCCCTGGTCCCTGTAATGACAATTAAATGGATTGCAGTATTTTTGATTGGGCTGGGCGCTATGGGACATCAGTCATGGTCGATTAACAGCTATACTCTGGTCCCCGATGTTTTCCCCAAAAAAGCGACTGCTTCAGTCATAGGAATCGGGAAAATGGTCGGTGTAGCAGTTGCAATTATGGCTGATATAGCTCTTGGCGCAGTTTTGGACACAGCAAATAATTCAGGGTATTTCTGGGCATTTATAATAGCCGGTTTCTCTTATATCCTTATTTTGGGTTTTGTACACCTGCTTATGCCAAAAATGACTCCTCTGGATGATAATTTGAATTATGTTAATCCAAAATAGTTTATTAATCTGCTGTTTAATTCTCAACCTGGAGCAATTAGTTTGTTTACCGGTAATGCTTTAAAGTAAGAAAGGATATTTTAAAAAATATAATATGATGGAAATAATAATCTCAGAAACCAAGCAGGATCTTGGTAAGAAGGCTTCCAAAAAGGGTGCCGGGCTAATTCGTAAAGCTATACTTGAGAGGGGAGAGGCAAATATCATTGTTGCTACCGGGGCATCACAGTTCGAAATGTTAAAAGAGCTTGTAAAGGAGGACATTAACTGGTCCCTGGTAACAGGCTTTCATCTGGATGAATATATAGGAATATCAGAAATGCACCCGGCTTCATTTCGTAAATACCTTAAAGAACGATTTGCGGATATGGTACCGTTAAAGGAGTTTAATTATGTTAATGGCAGCACTGATCCTGATGCAGAATGTATCCGTTTAGGGAAGTTAATAAGTAAACATCCGGTAGATGTCGCTTTTGTTGGTATTGGGGAAAACAGCCATCTGGCTTTTAACGATCCCCCGGCAGATTTTGAAACAGAAGCATCTTATCTTGTTGTAACACTGGATGCAGAGTGCCGTCGTCAGCAGCTTGGTGAAGGCTGGTTTCCTACGATAAAAGATGTTCCGGAGAAGGCAATCAGTATGTCGATAAAACAAATCATGAAATCGAAAGCCATTATTTGCAGCGTTCCTGATTTACGGAAAGCTGAAGCTGTTAAAAAGACGGTCAAAGGTTCAATAACACCGGCAATTCCTGCATCAGTTATGCGGCGGCATGAAGCTGCATGGCTTTATCTTGATAAAGATTCAGCCTCATTGTTATAATAATACTTGACCTGTAATTATCGAAATTCAGTCTTCTTTAATTATTAACAGATATATAATTATGTACAGAAGAATCTTAGTTCTTTTATTGCTGGGAACAGCAGCCTTCAGCTTTCACCCGCAGTTAAACTCAAAAAGGCAACAGGAAGCAAAGTGGTCAGTAAAAATAGCAAATACGGTTCTGTCCTCATCAGACAGCCTGATACATTATGTGTCAGGAGATCCAAAATGGGCTTATGATGTCGCTTTCCTTGGGATGGCAATAGACAGGCTCGGAGATATTGACCCTAAGTATTCAAAGTACATGGAAAACTGGGTGAATTATTTTGTTCATCCTGATGGTTCAATTACCGATTACAGGCTCAGTGAATATAACCTTGACAGAATTTTTCCCGGCAGAAACTTAATCACTGTCTATAAAAGGTACCCTGATAAAAAATATAAAATTGCTCTGGATAATTTTATTGAACAATTAAAAACACATCCCAAAACAAACTCGGGAGGTTATTGGCACAAGAAAATCTACCCCTGGCAAATGTGGCTTGACGGTATATTCATGGCATCAACCTATATGGCTCAGTATGCCAAAGAATTTAATGCACCTGAATGGTTTGATGTTTCGACTGCCCAGACAAAAATGATCTATGAAAGGACTCTTGATCCGGCATCAGGATTACTTATGCATGCATGGAACGAGAGCCATCAGCAGAAATGGTGCGATCCGGCAACAGGTCAGTCTCACTATCCATGGAGTCGCGCAATGGGATGGTATACAATGGCAATACTGGATATCCTGGACTACCTGCCAGCTGATCATCCCGACAGAGATGATCTGATAACTATTCTTCAGAAGACCTGCGATGCGCTTGTAAAAGTACGAGATCCAAAATCCGGAATATGGTACCAGGTTCTGAATTATGGCGGAAAAGAAGGCAATTACCTTGAAGGATCAGGATCTGCTATGTATATTTATGTTTTTGCGAAGGGAGCACGTCTGGGATTCCTTGATAAAAAGTACCGTGATATTTCAAACAGTGCTTTCGATGGCTTTATAAAAGAACTTGTAACTGTTGATGAGAAGGGAATGGTTACAATACACGACATATGCGGAGGATGCGGTCTTGGAGGTAATCCGTACCGTGATGGCAGTTATGAGTATTACATTAATGAAAAACGGTTTGATAACGACACCAAGGGTGTTGCACCGTTTATACTTGCGGCAATAGAACTAGACAGGTAACCGCTGGCGAAGATAAATCCGCGCCAGCGTATAGGACATAAACCTGACTATTTAATATTAAATAATCTGCAAATGTGTCTGTCATACATATTTTCGTAAACACACTCAGCCACAATATTTTCATTAGCTTCCAGCAGTTTGAAATATTCGTCCATTTGAAGGGCGGCCAACTTATAAGCCACATGTACCAATTGCCTCATATTGGGATTATAATCTGGATTACCAGGCACATTTCTGAGGGCACCGGCAAATTTTTTACTGTTCCAGCCTGATATAACTTCTTTTGAAGGAAGCTTTGAAATGTTAATATCAATAACGTCAGCATATGGAGCACATAGTTCTTCAGTTTTTTCAAGCGACTTAATATAAATATCCTTTACAAATCTGAGCGCGTCACCACCCGATTCAGCCAGCCCAATAACCTCCTCGAGCCATGTTGTGCCTGCGGTTTTAAGATGGATACCTTTATTGTGTTTCTTTACAATTGATCCGATATGTGGATAAATGGCAAATTTATCTGAACCGGAATGGATGCTCATTTTAAGGTTTTCCGGCAGTCCGAACTCCTTAACAGCAAAGTCTATAACCATAAGGTCCGATTCAAATTCTATAGCAAACTTCTCAGGATCGCCTACATAATCAACTCCCTTGTTAAACCTTCCTGAGAATTTTGGAGCTATAGTCTGAACAGGTATATTTTCTTCACCAAGCATTTTAAGAATGAAAAAGAGCTCCACAGGAGTTTGGGGATGAGGAACTTCATCCATAGAAACTTCGGTGATAAAATTTCCACTGCCCTTGATTTTTTCAATTTTTCTGTAAATCTCCCAGGCTTTGATTGCAGCAAACAGATACTTATCAGCTGTATCTTTTATCTGGTGTTGTGTGACTGTAAAAGGTTTTTTTATACCCGGGATATGTAATTCACCGGTATATTTTTCGGCAACTGCAGTAAATGCTTTAATCTCATCATCATCAGCTTTCTTGCCAATATATGATGCAACATCAATTGTAAAGAAATCAGAACTTTCAATGAACCTGTCTACCGTATCGAGATTAATATGATCAGCATCAACGAAATATGGCATTTTAAACCCTGCCTTCTTAGTAGCTGAATCTGCCTCTTTTCTGACATCCTGTGGTTGTGTACCGATAGTATTATGTTCCCTGTTAGATTTGTTCCAGACGGGGGTTATTTCGATGCCCTTCTTACCGGCTTCGATAATTGCTTTAAGCTGGGCTATGCCCTGATGGCCGAATCTGTCACCCATCCCAAATGAATATTTTCCTAGTTTTTTCATATTTGTAATTTCATAATTGTCAGTTTAATACTATAGAAAAAAATTAACGTTTTCCGAAGTTACAACATCTACAGGCAGATATTCTATCTTTTCAGGAACCTTATTTAACGAAAGATAATCAAAAAGTTTTTTTACCCCCTTATATGTCTGCTCTTCAGGTCTTTGACCTATAAGAAACTTAATAATACCTGATTTCAGATAACCTACATTCTGTTCATGAATGTCGTATCCGACAATATTTATCGACCTGATCCCCTCAGTAGCTATAAAATCGGCTATTTTATAAGATTTTGAACCTGAGATGAAAATAGTTGCTATGTCAGGATTCTTATTAAGCACTTTATAAATTGCTTTTCTGATCTTTTCGCGTACAGGATCAGAAATACTCAGATTTATTTTTTTCCTGCAGGTTCTACCTGATTCGGGAAAAAAGCTAAGAAATCCCTCAATTCTTTTGTTAAGGTGATGAACATTCTGAAGATTCCTGGCTATATTAATTATAAGTATATCTTTTTTTTCAGGTGTGACCATATCGGTCAGCTGTCCTGCAACCCTTCCGCTCTGGAAAATGTCCTCTCCGGTATAAGAAAGGAACTGAGTCTCTCTTAAATAACCATCGACAAATACGAATGGTATATTTTTTTTTGTCAGGCTGTTGCAGAAAGTAATAGATTCTGAAGTAAATATAGGTGCAAGGAGGACTCCGTCCGGATGTACGGACAATACCTTAGATGTCTTATTCTGGAAATCAATCTCATCTGTCAGGTCGAAGGTGATCTGGTTTAGCATGACGGGAAATGGATCAAGTTCATTCATCGCCTTTTGTATTCCCTGGGGATGTTTTTTCCAGAAGGCACTCTCATCAGTTGGTTCAGGAAGAAGAGAAACAAGGTTTATCTTCTTTCTTGTTTTTAGAGCCTGAGCAATAAAATTGGGTGAATAGTCGAGGTCCCTGGCTATCTTTGTTACCTTTTCCCTCGTCTTTTTCGCCACTTCCCCCCGTTTATGCAATACCCTGTCGACTGTACCGATGGAGACACCAGCAAGTAATGCGATATCTTTTATTCTTGCTTTCTTTGGAGTCATATGAAAAAAATTGATTGCAAATATCCGCCATCTCCTTAATTGCAGGAGATAGCGGACATATGCATATCATTTGGTTTTGTTTGCACAAAACGGATTATTCAAGGATTACTTTTTTATTCTTTGGTGCAAAAACTGTCATTATGGTCCAGGCAAGTAGATAAGCACTTCCTGCGATAGCAAACATCACCACATAACCGGTTTCAATACGTCCCAGATCTTTAAAATGCTGGATTATACCGCCTGCTATATAAGAAATAAAGGCACCACCTAAAGCACCCGCCATCCCACCAATTCCGGTAACTGAGCTGACAGCTTTCTTAGGAAAGGCATCAGAAACAGTTGTAAAAATGTTGGCAGACCAGGCCTGGTGCGATGATGCTGCAAGAGCAATCAGGCAGACTGCACCCCATGTGCTCACTGATGGTGATTGGGCAAAAATTATTGGAACGACAAGCAGTGCAAAGATCAGCATTGTTATTTTTCTGGCCTTGAAAGGCGACATACCCTTCCTGATCATATATCCAGAAACCCATCCTCCTCCAATGCTCCCGACAGTTGTCATAGTATATATAAAGGCAAGTGGTAATCCGAATGATTTGACATCAAGACCTGTTCCTCTGACAGTTGAGAGCCATCCGGGGATCCAGAAAAGGTAAAACCACCATATCGGATCAGTAAGACCTTTACCGATAAAGAAAAGCCATGTCTGACGATAACTGAGAAGCTTCAGCCATGGAACTTTTTCTTTAGTTTCCGCCTGTTCATCAGCATCGCTATGTATATAAGCAAGTTCACCCGCCGAAATCTTTTTGTGCTTCTCAGGTATTTCATAAAAGATAAACCAGAGGATTACCCAGATAAATCCTATCGCTCCTGTAATTATAAATGCAGCCTGCCAGCCCCATGCAACGACCATAGCAGGAATAGCCAGTGGTGCAACAATGGCACCAACATTTGTCCCGGAGTTGAATATACCGGTGGCCAAAGCTCTTTCTTTCTTTGGAAACCATTCTGCTATTGATTTAATTGCAGCAGGAAAGTTACCGGCTTCACTTATACCAAGAAATCCTCTCCAGAAACCGAAACCCAATACTCCTTTTGCAAGAGCATGACCCATGGCAGCAATGCTCCATAATATAACGGAAAGCCCATACCCTAATTTTGTTCCGAATTTATCGATCAGCTTTCCGGCAATGACCATTCCGATCCCATATAAGAGCTGGAAAGCCATAATAATGTGCGAGTACTGTTTCTCACCGATGCCTAGATCAGATTCCAGAAGGGGTTTGAGGATCCCTATTACCTGCCTGTCGAGGTAGTTCACTGTCGTTGCAAAGAAAATCAGAGCGCAGACAGTCCATCTGTAGTTGCTGAATTTTTGTGTTTCTGACATAATTTATTGTTTGGTTAGTAATTATATATTGTATGTTGACGAAGATGTTGTTCCTCCTCTTCCGGTCCAGTTGGTATGAAAGAATTCACCCCTTGGTTTGTCAAGCCTTTCATAAGTATGTGCACCAAAGTAATCTCTCTGAGCCTGAAGCAGGTTTGCAGGCAGTTTCTCGCAACGGTAACCGTCATAATACCCGAGTGCTGCAGAAATTGCCGGTACAGGAATCCCATTTAGAACAGCAGCCGACACAACATTCCTCCATCCTCTCTGTGCTTCCTCGACCTTGCCTTTAAAGAATGGATCCAGCAGAAGATTGGTAAGTGAAGGATTGCTGTCATAAGCCTCTTTTATCTTTCCAAGGAAAGCAGACCTGATTATACAGCCGCCTCTCCACAAAAGTGCAATACCTCCATAGTTGAGATCCCATTTATACTCAAGGGCGGCAGCTTTCATAAGCGCATAACCCTGAGCGTATGATACAATCTTTGAAGCATATAGTGCATCCTTCAGATCGGTTATGAAATTGACCTTATCGCTTCTCAGACTGGGAACAGGTCCTTGCAATATTTTTGAAGCTTGCACTCTCTCTTCCTTTACGGCTGAAATGCATCTGGAAAATACTGCTTCCCCTATAAGAGTCAGCGGAATACCCAGGTCAAGAGCTGATACAGCTGTCCACTTGCCTGTTCCTTTTTGTCCTGCAGTATCCAGTATCTTGTCAACCATTGGCTTTCCATCAGTATCTTTAAAGGCAAGAATATCCCTTGTTATTTCGATAAGATAACTGTCAAGGTCTCCTTTGTTCCAGTTCTCAAATACAAGGTGCATTTCACCGGCACTCATGTGTAAAAGATCTCTCATTAACTGGTAGACTTCACTGATGAGCTGCATATCGCCATATTCGATACCATTGTGAATCATCTTTACAAAATGACCTGCACCATTCTCACCAACCCAGTCACAGCATGGTGTGCCATCTTCAACCTTTGCAGCTATTGCCTGGAATATTGGCTTAAAAGAAGGCCATGCAGCTTTTGATCCCCCGGGCATAATCGAAGGACCAAGCAATGCACCCTCTTCTCCACCCGATACTCCTGTACCGATATAAAGAAGACCCTTGCTCTCTACAAATGCGGTCCTCCTGTTTGTGTCAGGAAAATGAGTATTCCCGCCGTCGATTATTATATCCCCTTTTTCAAGATGGGGGACAAGCGTGTTAATCATGTCGTCAACAGCGTTACCGGCTTTTACCATAATCATAATCTTCCTGGGAGTCGCAAGGGACTTCACCAGTTCTTCAATTGAATAAGTCCCTTTTATGTTTTTACCTTTTGCCCTTCCGGCAAGAAAATCATCCACCTTCACGGTGGTTCTGTTAAAAACGGATACCTGGAAACCTTTGCTCTCCATATTCAGAACAAGATTCTCTCCCATAACCGCCAACCCGATTAATCCAATATCTGATAATTTGTTCATAATTAAGTAGTTATATTAATTGTTGCTTGTTACTTGTTACTTGTTACTTGTTACTTGTTGCTAGGTGCTAGGTGCTAGTTCCATGTTGCTTGGTACCAGGTGCTATTACTGAATTTTAATACCAGTACCCAGTACCCAGCACCCTATTTCTTATAATACTCCCTCACTACCTCATCCATTACCCGGCTGGTTCTTGCACCTGAAATTCCTGTGCTTGCAGCTTCTCCCTTACCCGAAAGTGCTTTCACAATCTGTTCAATCAGATTGTATTGTACATGCTCAGGTCTTTCATTGATATATTCTGATCTGCCCAGGTCATTTTCAAGCATAATAGGTTCAAAGGTAAAAGTAGAGAACCTAATCATACCTTTATCTCCAAAGATCTCAATTGAATCTCTTGTACAAACGTCAGAGATACCGAAACTCCAGGATCCGACACATGCAATATTATTTCCAAATGTAAACTCAGCGGATATAAAATCTTCTGCTTTATATAAACCTGCCTGGTTAAGAACCTGTGATTTTATGCTTAAGACAGGACCAAATACGTAATCCAGATAGTCAAGCTGATGAGAGGCAAGATCAAAGAAATGTCCTCCTCCTGATATTTCTGGATTTACTCTCCATGACAACTGCCCTGATTTCTCTTCTTTATCTGGAGGTTTAAAGAGTTGTAATTGTACAAGTCTTACTTTTCCTACAGCACCATTTTCGATTAGCTTTTTCACTTTCAGGAATCCCGGGAGAGCTCTTCGGTAGTAGGCAACAAATACAGGCACACCATATTTTTCCGAAACTCTGTTAATTTCTTCACATTCCGCAAAATTGACAGCCATTGGCTTTTCAATGTATACCGGTTTCCCTGCTTTTATTGATCTGATGGCATATTCTGCATGGCTCCCGGGAGGCGTTGCAACATATACTGCATTTATTTCCGGGTCATTGATCAGTTTAGAAGCATCACTATAATATTTTGGAACATTATGTCTCCGGGCATAATCCTCCGCCAGTGCAGCGTCCCTTCTCATAACTGCGACCAGGTTTGAATCGGGTACCTTGCTAAAAGCAGGTCCGCTCTTAGCCTCGGTGACATTTCCGCAGCCAATTATACCCCATTTTATCATTTTCCCAGTCGTTCTTTGGAGCTCCATAATCCAACAGCAGGATTGGAGATGAAAAATATTTCTTCACCATCCTGCAGCTTATTATAACCATCCTTCAGCTTTGAGGGATCATATCTTTTAAGAGTTTTTTTAAGGTCGGCATATTTAAAGTTGACCGATTCAATCTCTTCACGAGTGAGATGTCCCGGGCAGTAAGTAATGGAAAATCTGCCTTCGGAGCTTCCATGAATTAAATGTGCTGCAGCACTCAGATTCTGCTGCAGCTCTTCACTTTCCTTTAGTGAGGCAAGGGTTGAAGGCGTTCCTCGGTAACCATATTTCCTTATCAGCCTGTCAATCTCCTTATCTTCACCGAACTCTTTCAATCCGGGAGCAAGAACAATGAGTTCGCCATTATCTGCCATAGCCATACGTGTCCTGTAAATACTTTTATTACCCAGCCATGTGCTCCTGAATTCCGAAGGATCAAGATACACAACAACCTTTTTCAGAGGTTTATCGACAACAATAAAGTTAACTTTCAAAGATAGTTCAGCAGCCAGTTGGAATACTTTTTCATCATCACCGATAAAGAGGCCGCGGATTACCAGTTTCCCCGATTCATCCCGTCCTATCACTGTTTGAACATATACCACAGGTAGATGCGAAATGAAATGTTCTGAGGCATAATTGAGAAGACTTCTTACCGGGGAATCGGTTTTTCCCATTATTCTTTCCATACCGAAAGTAGCTCCGACAAAATGGCTTTTATTTATTCCTTCCGGACCTCCTGTTCCGATAAAAAGATTTTTGTTGTAATTGGCCATCCCTATTACTTCATGCGGAACAACCTGACCAACTGAGAGAATAAGATCATGCCCACCGTTGAAAACCAGCTTGTTCAATTGTGCCGGCCATGAATAATTAATTGCCCCGTTGGTGATTTTTGAAACAAACTCACCCGGGATAGTACCAACGGTAACGACATCTTTTCTCCAGTCATGAACACGGAATAGTTCTTTTGGCACACCTTTGTACATCTCATCAATCTCATTATATGTCATCGGTGCGTGTGTCCCCAGTGCAGGAAGGATATCTTTTAGATTTTCCTTATAATATTTGTATATAAGAGTTGTAATATCACCTGATCTTGAGTGGAAACGGGTGCAATCAGGTGGCACAACCAGAACCTTTCTCCTTGGTCCAAGTTTCGCAAGGGCAGAGTAGAGTCCAAATTCCAGGTCAGTGGAATTAATAACTGTGTTTTCGGAACCGGATTGATAATAAATCATAACTTAAAATTATATTTGTTCCTGATCAAAAATTTCAGGGCTCAGGCATCGGGCTTAGGGTTTCAGGATTAAAAGTTTGATAGTTGTCTGACACCTGACGCCGGTCGCCTGACACCTAAGACTTCCATTCCGGATGTTCAGGAAGGTAAGTTTTAAACTCTTTCACAAGTGCCTCCTCATAAGCACCCTTAAAAGTACTGCTATAGAACCTGTCGAGTCCCTCATTAAAAAGTCTTTCCCATGAATCTTCCTCCTTACCCGGGTTTACGGGGAAGAAGAGAAATCCGTTTGATTTGGCAGCTTTCAGGTCTCCGTTAGCATCTCCTATCATAAGTACTTTATCATCAGGATATTTACCTTTGGCACCATATTTAAGATGCTCGCTTTTTGTACCAAGCTCCTGACCTGCAATCATCCTCACATAATGATCTATTTTATTCTCTTCCCATTCGCGTTTCAGTGCTTCCATGGGAGTCTGGGATACGACCATTATATCAGTCATAGTTATCATTTTATCAAGACACTCCTTCACAAATGGAAAAGGAGTGATACCGAACACCATTTTTTCAATGTCTTCATTAACCTTCAGAGACCACTCAAGTGTTTGCGCAATAAAAGGATCATTGACTTCAGCTGCGTATTTCTTCAGTGTTGGATTGCCCAGTTTTGTCTCCTTTTTTGTCCATTCAATCAGAGAGGCTGGCGATGGGACGGTAAAGTTCCTTGCCTTCATCTCGGGACGCATTGAGAGAAGTCTCAGTGTCTCAATTACTGCCAGGAACCGGTTACTTCCCCTGGTCATGGAATATAGATTAACAAACTCCCAGGTTTCCCGTGCGTATTTTGAAACAGGCTGCATCTTATAGTACTTAATGAAGTTTGGGCAGAAGCACTCCTTCTGCTTGATCTCCATTGTGTCGAACGCACATCCGTCAGAATCGATCCCTATGAAAAATTCTTTCGCAGGTTTGATGCTTAACAATAGTTCCTGAGGATTCATGAATACGATAAGTAATTAAAATTGTAAGTGTTGCTGGTTACCGGTTACTTTTCCTTATTCTGAGCTCTGCCCTGTGCCCTGCACCCTGTGCCCTGCGCCCTGTGCCCTGTGCCCTGTGCCCTGTGCCCTGCGCCCTGCGCCCTGCGCCCTGCGCCCTGCGCCCTGCGCCTTTCTTATACCCCGCTATATGCACTGAATCCACCATCAACCGGAATTACAATTCCTGTAACTGCTTTCGAAAGATCAGAAATCAGGTATAATACTGTACCGGTGAGATCTTCAGGAACACAGTATCTTTCCATTGGGGTTCCGTTTATTATCTTCTTCCCGCGGGCTGTAGGCTCACCGGTTTTTTCATCAGTAAGAAGGAATCTGTTCTGATTTGTAATCAGAAATCCGGGTGCTATCGCATTAACTCTTACCCCCACTTTGGCGAAATGAACAGCAAGCCATTGTGTAAAATTATTAACTGCTGCTTTTGCAGCGGAATAGGCAACGACCTTTGTAAGCGGCCTGAATGAATTCATTGAGGAAACATTTAAAACTACCCCTGATTTCTTCTTAACCATGTCAGCACCAAACACCATTGTTGGAAGCAGTGTGCCTTTGAAATTAAGGTCGAATACCTTATCGAAGGCGTCGGCCTGAAGGCCAAAGAATGAATCTTCAGGTTTCTCAGTACCATCCATTTTCTCAACTTTTGTTGTTGCAGCAGGTGAATTCCCGCCAGCCCCATTAATCAGGATATCTATATCTCCAAACTTGTTATTTATCTCGTTCTTTGCTTTCTCAAGAGAAGATTTATCCAGTACACTTGCAGATACACCAATTGAGGGAGTTTTAAACTCCTTTTCAATTGCACCGGCTACAGCAGTAGCGGCATCTTTGTTGAGATCGAGAATAACTGTTTTGACACCTTGTGCTGCTAGGGATTTTGCCATTTCAGAGCAGATTACACCAGCCCCGCCGGTAATCACAGCAACCTTGTTTTTTAAATTTAATTCGTTCATTATACAGTAATTAATATGTAAGTTCTATTTGTTGAAACCAAAGTATTCTTTAGCGTTTTTGTAGGATACTCCTTCGATCAAAGGCTTAAGGAGTTCATCTTCATCCGGGATCAGTCCGTTCTCGACTTCTTCACCGACATAATTGCAGACAAGACGCCTGAAATATTCGTGACGCGGGTAGGAGAGGAAGCTTCTTGAATCAGTGACCATTCCCACGAACCTTCTTAAAAGGCCAAGAGCAGCAAGATCTTTAAGGTGTTTCTCCATTCCGTTCTTCTGATCGAGAAACCACCATGCCGGACCATATTGAACTTTTACTGCCCTGGAGCCATCATTAAAATTCCCGGTCATAGTTATCATCATCTCATTATCCGATGGATTCAAATTATAGAGAATAGTTTTTGAAAGCTGATTTGTATCGTCAAGGCTGTCTAAGAACCTTGACATTTTATAAGAATCCTGAGGTACTCCAATTGAATCCCAGCCGGTATCAGGCCCCAGCTGCCGGAACATGCGGGCATTATTATTTCTCAATGCTCCAACATGAAACTGCTGTGTCCATCCTCTTTTATGATTCATGCGGCATAATTCAGTCATGACTGCAGCTTTATATTTTTCTGACTCCTCATCAGAAACAGTTTCTCCGCTTAAAAGCTTCCGGAATATCTTATCAACTTCAGCAGCAGTAAATTGTGCAAAGTAAAAACGATCGAGACCGTGATCGGAAAGCCTTCCTCCCGTTTCATGAAAGAATTTATGTCTGCTGTCAAGAGCTTCAATAAGGTTGCTGAAGTTCTTTATTTCAGTAATACATGTCTTACCTAGTTTTTCTATGTAAGCTTTGAATCTGGTTTGATCTTCAATCTTTACAACATTATCGGGACGGAATGTGGGTAAGACTGTAATTTCAAAAGCCCCTTTAAGTTTCAGGTGATATTCCAGATTATCTGCAGGATCATCGGTAGTACAGACAACTTCTACCTTCATCTTTTTCATCATTGATCTTATACTGAACTCTTTAGACTGCAGAAGATCTGTTGCTTTATTGTAGATATCAGTAGCTTTTGAGGGTGAAAGAAGATCAGTTATTTTGAAATATCTTGCAAGCTCAAGGTGTGTCCAGTGATATAGGGGATTCCCGACCGTTGCAGGTACAGTTTCTGCCCATTTTGCAAATTTCTCAGTATCAGAGGCATTTCCTGTGCAGAATTTCTCATCAATACCATTGGTTCTCATTGCACGCCATTTATAATGATCACCTTCAAGCCATGCCTGTGTCAGGTTCCTGAACTGAATATCTTCAGCTATATATGATGGGGATAAATGACAATGGAAATCAATGATAGGTTGATTTTCAGAGTATTGATGATAGAGTCTCTGCGCTGTTTTATTTGTGAGGAGGAAATCCTCATGGATGAATGGTTTCATAATAATACTGTATAAAAGTTAATGATAGCTCTTTGATTTTCTTTGTTGGAAGACAGATCTTCGTTAACGATCACGAAAGTATGAATTACAATCCATTCTTTCAAGAAAAGTTGATAAATTATTGAAATTATATGTTGAAAAAGTAAAGTTCCGATTTATTGCGTTTACAGTCAAAGATTGTACTTTTGTCTGAGAGGAAACAGATTCTTAATTTAATCAAATCAACAGATATGAAAACTGAACTCAGGTATGCAGGGCATCCGGATGATGTAAAAGGATATGATACCGGAAAAATAAGAAAGGAATTTCTTATTGAAAAGGTATTTGAACCTGATGAGATTATCCTGGTTTATTCAATGTATGACAGGATAATGGCAGGAGGTGCAATGCCGGTAAAGAAAGCTTTGAAGCTTGAATCTGTTGATATGGTCAAAGCATCATTTTTTCTGGAAAGGAGAGAGATGGGCATGATAAACGTCGGAGGTGATGCGCTTGTTGAGGCTGATAATATTGTCTATAATATAGGTCATAAGGAATCACTCTATCTTGGAAAAGGAACTAAGGAAGTAGTATTCAAGTCGGTTAATCCGGCTAATCCGGCAAAGCTTTACATTAACACTGCACCGGCTCATCATGAATATCCATCGAAAAAGATTACCCTCGGGGATGCATCGGTAGTTGTTATGGGAACTCCTGAAGAATCCAATCACAGGACAATAAACAAGCTAATCCATACAAGTGTATTGCCAACATGCCAGTTGCAGATGGGAATAACTGAACTGAAGCCGGGAAGTGTATGGAACACAATGCCGGTTCATACTCATATCAGAAGAATGGAAGTATATTTCTATTTTGAAGTTCCGGAGAAGCAGGCTGTTTGTCACTTTATGGGCGATCCTGATGAAACACGTCATGTATGGATGAAGAACGAACAGGCGGTTATTTCACCTTCCTGGAGCATCCACAGTGCCGCCGGCACGTCGAATTATACTTTTATCTGGGGTATGTGTGGTGAGAACATGGATTATGGCGATGTCGAATCACGTAACCCGGATACCTTGAAATAAAAGAACCTCTGTGGTTCTCTGTGGCCCTCAGTGACACTCCGTGTAAGTTCTTAAATTATTTAATTTCACAGGGTTACACGGAGAAGACACAGAGAAGACACAGAGTTTAACAGAGTCAAAATATATTAAACCAATAGAAATTATGAAAGATCTATTTGATCTTACGGGGAAAGTTGCTCTCGTTACCGGCGGAACCCATGGGATAGGGCTTGCAATTGGATTGATCCTTGGAAAAGCAGGAGCGAAGATTTGTGTGAATGATATCCGGGATGATAAGCTTAATATTTGTAAAGAGTCATTCAAAAAAGAGGGACTTGATGTTTATACCTTGAGATTCAATGTTACTGATGAAAAAGATGTTGATATAGGTATTTCCCGGATCGAAAAAAATATTGGCCCGGTAGATATCCTGGTTAATAATGCAGGGATCATCAAGCGTATTTCAATTCTTGACATGGCAATTGCTGATTACAAGCAGGTTATTGATGTTGACCTTGTAGCACCTCTGATTGTTTCAAAAAGAGTAGTGCCGAAAATGATACAGAAGAGAAGCGGTAAGATAATAAACATGTGTTCAATGATGAGTGTCTATGGCCGGAACACTGTATCTGCTTATGCATCAGCCAAGGGTGGACTTAAATTGCTGACACAGAACATGACATGTGAATGGGCAAAATATAATATTCAGATCAACGGAATTGGACCGGGCTATATTATTACCTCTCAGACGGCAGCGTTACGTGAAGACGGCCATCCGTTCAACGACCTTGTTATGACACGCACGCCGGCAGGCAGATGGGGTGAACCGAATGATGTCGCTTATGCAGCATTGTTCCTTGCTTCAAAAGCCAGCGGTTTTGTTAACGGTCATATTCTTTATGTCGATGGCGGAATCCTCGCCAACTTCGGATATGTTAAAGGAGAGAACGATCTGTAAAAGTTTAAGATTTTAATTCTCCGGTTGATTATCCTCCCCTGGTTTTGAATACAGATCCTCAACCCTGACTTTCTGATCTTCCTTTCCGGAAGGAGCAACAGAATTATATTCTTCTCCTGCCTTGCCATTAAAATACAATATTGACGCAAATATGGGCATGAGAGGAAAAGTCAGGGCTTTAACAATCGAAAGAAGGGTGAGATAAACTGGATTTGACATAAAATCTAATGCATTTACAGTCTCCCCGGGATTTGTGAGAATTTTAAGAAACTTGCCGGTAAATGGCAGCATTACAAACGATGATAATATCACTGATATGATGAGTACTAATAGAATAAATACTGCCACCCATCCCAGGTTTGACCAGAAGTTTCTGTGGGTAAGAGTGAAGGAACGGCTAATGGCATTCCCGATAATGGGACCTTCAACCATAAGTACTGGCAATAAGAACAATCCAAGAGTAAAAACATACAGCATTGTGAAAAAGACGCCGATAATCAATGCCAGCAGTCCAAGTACCATCGCTGCTGAAGCAAGGAAAATAAATAGTACAATTAATATAATATATGGGATGACATATTTCAGCGATCTATAAAATGAATTAAAGATTGTGGTACTGCTGTCCACCGGATTGTAAATAACATAGTAATGCAGGACAGTAGTGAAGAATAGATTTATCATCAAAATTCCTATCATAGGCCACATAAGACCTTTAAATTTTTCTATCATTTCCTGAGGATCAGTAATTGTCTGAAGCTCATTAAAATTAAAGGTCAGCGATAAATACTGCATCAGAAGAGAAACCAGAAATGAGATTATGAATAGTACAATGAACTTCTTCTTGTAGAACTGCCATAATGAGCTCATTACACTTTCGATGTTGTGTCTGCCGTATAAAGGATGGTTGCTGAACTGGTCCATTTTAACAAGCTATTATTAGTGAATATATAAATTTTTCTTCTTTTGTAAACCTTGCTCTTCTAAAATAATTCTCTTTTAATTTCAATTTTTTTTATGTCTTTCGTCTTTCACTTCCCCTTCCTCCACTGTCTCAATACATTGATGAAAGGAAATCCCGGATTAGACCTTTTAAGAGGGAATATACCTTCATTTACAGACTTTACATCCTCAATAGTATAGAATGCCTTTGGATTGAAGTTGTCAATAATTCCAAGTACTTTATTAAGTTCATTTCTTTGAACAATAGTATATATGAGATGGACTTTTTCCTTGGCACCGTGTGCCTCAACGCTTGTTGCTCCAAAACCGCTGCTGTTAAGACTTTGAACCAGATCCGGTCCGTTCTGATGAGCAAATACCCTTATCATCTGTATACCCATTGCAAGCTTTTCTTCAATGATCATTCCAACGTAATTACCTGTGGCAAATCCGGCAGCATAAGCTATGTAATTAACATAATTATCAAGGTTTTGCATAATCTTGCTGATAGCTGTGATCCAGATCAGAACTTCAAAAAATCCAAGTATGGGAGCAATATACTTTTTGCCTTTTGAAACAAAAATTATGCGCATAGTACCTATAGATACATCACAGATTCGTGCCAGAAAGATCAGGAGAGGCATTAAACCATAACTGAAAATGTTTGAATCAAAGAAGGAAGTTTCCATAATGGATAAGTTTTAACGGAAACAAATATAGTAATAATGGCACAATCCACCTTCGCTAAAGCTGCGGTGGACGAAGGGCGCAACGGGGCAGGAGAAAAGCGGCGCAATGGAGCAACGGTGCAATGGCAAAGTGGCACTATGTTCCAGGGACAAAATTGTTAATCTGGTATAATTATTAGAATCTTCTGTAAACATTTACCGGATCTAAATGTCAATTACAAGATCCTTTGTTTTAATTTTTGCGGGTGTAAATATACCAATCACACCTTTCAGCCCGACACTCATTACAATATTATAGAAGAATGCTATGAATCCTGTTAAAATTAATGTCCCGGATAATGCTGCAAGGATCATATAAATATTGAACTCTCCATTTATATATAAGGATCTCCTGAGCATACCGTTCAACCCGGCCATCCCCATAAAGGCACCCATGCCGATTCCACCAATAAGATGACACCAGAAATGTATGTTCACCAGTTTCTGACTATACATCTTTGCATTATTGGTCAGTACAGGGAAGAGGATGTAAATAGCTGAATAAAGGGTCATTGTAAGTCCGACAAGAATAGCAACATGCACATGGGGTCCAACAACCCACTGAGTATTGTGAAGTATCCTGTTCAGACCTACGTCAGCCTGCATAATACCGGCTGGTACTGCAAGGGCAAATCCGAGTAATCCGCCGAGCAGGAATTTAAGCGGATTTGTCATTTTCAGGGGACGGGCACTCCATAATGTTGCAAGAGCAATAAAGAATGCAAGTCCTTGTGTGATCAGCTCAAAAGCTGTTACCATTTCTCCGGAGAGTACTTTCAGCATATTTGGTTGTGCCTGGTCTGATAGCAGATGATGTGACCAGACTGTCCATGAAACGATAAGTTCGACAAGTAGTGCAGCCCTTGCAATGTTCTGCATAAAAAGAGGTTTGCCGCTTATCATGGTTGCAAGCAGATACCAGGTACCTGCGACAAAAATCAATACGAGTCCATCTGCAATAAGGTCAAGACCCCACCAGAACCAGTTTTTATAAAGGAGCGCGTCTATTGCTGTTTCTTTCAGATCATACCCCAGGATATTTCCGATCATATAAACCAGTATCAAAATACCTGTAAATAATATTGTTATGGTATTTAATGCCATATCAACACTCCCCCTGGCGACTGCTGCAACAGGCAGCGGCACAAGATGTTCTTTTTTGTTTTTTCTGAATAAGTTGCTGAATCCTGTAATTCCAAGTGCGGATGATAACAGAGCACCTGCAGGTTGTTTATCCCATCCTTCAGGCGTATAGGCTATTGTTTTAAAAACATTGATTATAAATAAGGCTGTTCCAACCATTACGAGCGCTATACCGACAATAAAGAAAGTTCCTCCCCAGACACTGAATTGTGAGAAGTCAGCTGGCAGTGGCCAGTAAAGAGTGTACAGCGGGGCATAATGACTTACAAATCCGGCAAACCAGAAAATAAAGGTTCCGGTTGTAATCAGCAGGAATGTCCAGTTTCCCAGTTTAATACTCCAGAGAGGTTTTTTCATAAGGAAGGGGACCAGAAAAAGAAATGCTCCGCATACTATTGAATATGTCGATCCGAATATTCCGACGAGTGGATGTGCAGTAAGTATTGCAAAGAACTGTTGCTCTGTTATGAATGATACAGGTTTTACCTCATAGATCCGCATCAGCATACCTTCGATAACCACAAATCCGAAGTAGATCAGGCCGACTACAACAAACCGCAGAGTCATCTTCTGCATTGGGGTGAGGGTATCAGACTTAAAAAGTCCCTGCTCACCATTTATAAGTGTTTTAATGAAACTCATATCCGTAAATATTAAAATTTGTAAATGGCTGATTATTGGTTTGGAGTTCTTTCAGGAACAACAACTACTGCATCTTTAAGTATCATATGTACTCCTTTGGGACCCGAATATTCAGTGGAGCGTATTGTATAAACACCTTCCCGGCCAAAGTGCCATAAAATATCGTTTTTATGACCCGGTACAACCTGCATTTGAAAAAGCATGCTGTTGTCGCTTCTGAACAGACCAAAACCATAAGTAAGATCTTCCGATTTTACATCGAACATTACTTTATCATTTACATTGATTATCAGTTTTTCTGAAGGCATGAAGAACTGATGGTCCCTCACTGTAATTCTGAAAGTTTTGTCAGGAGTATATTCCGTTCGGTTCAGATCCATCTCTGCCCAGGGAATAGTATGATAGGTTATTATATGCAGAGATACCCCGAGCACTGTAAGAAACCCGACAAAAGTGTAAAAAAGCACAGGTCTAACCACACCACTTTTGCCTTTGGTAATCCTGAGGGCAAACCATGCCACCAGTAGTATAATTACCAGACAGTAAAGCGTATAAGCAATTGTCTGCCCGGTAAGGACCATTGTAGAATCAACCATATGACCTCCTTTTTAATCAGTTTTTATAACATATTATCTCATTTTTACAAATTTAGAATAACGGATGATATCTGCAAATAACCCTTTATATATCCCGTATAAAAAATTCCTATACCTTGGTTACGTTTATTACCTCACACCGCTTGCCTTACACCGATTGCCGCATGCCGAACACCGCACACCGCACACCGCACACCGCACACCGCACATCGCACACCGCAAACCGCACACCGCAAACCGCACGCCGCAAACCGTACACCATTCATAAAATAGTAGTAATTTAGCTCACATAAAAAAATTAAAATATGTCAAGATACAAACTCACTATTGAATATGAAGGAACCCGGTATTCGGGCTGGCAAATGCAGAAAGGCGGGAAAACAATACAGGGTGAGCTACTGGATGCCTGCCGTGATCTCTTTGAAGTTAATATAACTGATGTATTCGGAGCAGGAGCAGAGGTCCACAAAAACTGAGATCATGCATGCTGAAGTAAAGGATTTTGGAGACCTGATTGTATTTCATGTTATAGGTTCCCATTTTCTTTGGAAACAGGTTCGCCGGATGACAGGTTTTTTTGTTGAAACCGGCAGGGGAAATCTTTCTCCGGATGACGTTGCTTCATTCTTCAGCGGTAATTCTGATATTCCGGCAAAATTTACGGCACCTCCAAGCGGATTATTTCTTCATAAAGTATATTACAGGAAAGAGGACATAAGTTATACTGCCAGACCTCTGTTATTTCTGTAAAATCTTAATATCTTGAAAGTCAGATTTCATTAACTAAATTGAAATATTATGAAACGGCGTGATTTTATTAAAACAACTGCTCTTACGGTTCCGTTAATAGGACTTTTCCCTCCGGATCTTTCTGCAATTACAAGAAGGTCTGTTAAAGGTGGAATAGAAAAAAGATCCCTGGGGAAGACAGGAGAAATGCTTTCTGTGATCGGTTTCGGTGGTATTGTTGTAAAAAATACGACAACAGAAGAAGCTGCAGGTTTAGTAAAGCTGGCTATTGGTTCCGGAATCAATTACTTTGATGTTGCTCCCTCATATGGTAATGCAGAGATGATGCTTGGTCCGGCACTGGAGCCCTACAGGAAGGATGTTTTTCTTGCCTGTAAAACACAGAAAAGAACAAAAAGTGAAGCTCGCACTGAACTGGAACAATCATTAAAGAACCTCCGGACGGATCATTTTGATCTGTATCAGTTCCATGCACTTACAGCACTTAAGGATGTTGATACTATTTTTGGACCCGGCGGAGCAATGGAGACATTCCTGGAAGCCAGGAAGGAAGGCAAAATCAGGTTTATAGGTTTTTCAGCTCACTCTGTTGAAGCAGCGATGGCTATGATGGACCGTTTTGATTTTGATACGATCCTGTTTCCGGTGAACTTCATAACATGGCATGCCGGAAATTTTGGTCCACAGGTGCTTGCACGCGCTCAGGAAAAAGGAATGGGAATACTTGCCCTGAAAGCCATGGCAAAAGGTCCATGGCCAAAGGATGCTGATCGTTCCGGATATCCAAAGTGCTGGTACGAACCTCTTGTAACTCCCGAAGAAATCAGAATGGGTTTTCGGTTTACGCTATCCCATCCTGTAACAGCAGCAGTAACCTCTGGAGATGAAAACCTCTTCAGAACAGCTCTTACCATAAAAGATAAAATTAGTCCTCTTAAGAAAAAGGAGGTATCGATAATTAAAGGGAAAGGCAAGAGCGGGATTCCTCTATTCAGTTTCCAGACCTGAAATTCTTGTGAGATAAAACCACTTATTTTGTATATTTCAGCTTTAGGTTTACTATCCTGTCATAAGCATAATAACACGGTTCTTCGCACTGTTCCTCCTCATATTTAATCCTTGGAGTAAGTGAGTTAACAGCGGTATAATAGCTCCCATCAATGTAATATGTGGCAGTCATTGTATATAACTTATTTAGAGCAACCTTTGTATTAATGCTTTCTGAATTTGTCGCAATAGTCTTCGTCAACAGGTTTTCCTCAAGATTCCCCTCATATATTTTTATGATCGTAGGTTCCGGATTAATTAGTTCTTCCAGTTTAATTTCGATATCGGCCTGATCAGGTTCATCTGTATAGCATTCGTTACAGTTAATTATAAGCGGCTCCACGTCTTCACATGAAAAACAGAGCATTAGTGCCAGGAATGCAATGATTCCGGTTATGAGTCTTATTTGTTTTTTTAGTACCATTTTATTATTTTACCAGGTGCCCTCACATTATCAAAGAAGATATTTAAAGAGCAACCTGCCCTGACCCATATCGGGCCAACCTTATGAAAATCGGTATTCCTGAATTCAATGCCTGAAAAGATAGTGAAATTCTTTTTTGACCATTTAATATCGACTTCAGGCACTAATTTAAACTTGTTTTCAGGCCTGGTTGCTGTCCCTTTAAACCTGTTGCCGAAAAAATAGGCTGCAGCCAGAGATGTGGAAATGCTTACATTGCTTTCAAAAATGTTATCAGTAAGACGGAATTCCTTAAACAGACCTGCATAAGCCATAGAGCTCTTATCTAAATACTGATAAAAAAGATGATCATCTTGTTTTACCAGAATTCTTGTCCACCACAATTTTGTGTCGAAGCCTGTAAAAAATCCTGCGTTTAGCAGAGGTTCCTTAAATGAAAAGTTCAATCCGGAGTAATAATCGTGCAGGTTGAACAATGATGTTAATGAAACAGACATCTGGTCTATGCCCGATTTGTATTCTGAAGGAATATTGGATTCTTTCAGCAGGTCAATTATTTCGTCCCTTTTGTACTTTGCAGCTACACTATATGGATTAAGGGCGCCTCTTTCAGGACTGGTCCATTTTTCTCCTTTACGGATAAGCATATCTGCCGCAACTTCTTCCCCCGATCTGATTGCCAGGTTTAGTGCGTCCCAATTGTATTTGTTTCTTTCATAAAGATCGATACCCTTCTTAATAAGGAGGTTAAGCAGCAAAGTGTCCCCGTTTTGCGCTGCAATCAGGAAAGGAGTAAATCCATCATTATCCCTTGCTTCCATATTGGCTCCATTCTGAATAAGGAGATCGGCTATGTCCGCATATCCAGCCCATACTGCTGCCATTAAAGGTGTAGTGCCATCATTTGCTTTAATCTCCGGATCAGCTCTGTAATAGAGAAGCATATCGGCAATATAGAAATAGCCATAAATGGATGCAAAATTAAGAGCTGTTACTCCATTCTGATCCTGGTAATTAATTTCAGCACCCTTTCTTAAAAGACTTTCAGCAATTTCAAGATTGTTTAGTTTTGTGGCAATAAGTAGGGGAGTCTCCTGACTGGCAGTGACCTTGTTAACATCAGCATTGTATGTTAAAAGTATATCGACTGTTTGTTTCATCTTTCTGGATATGGCCAGGATCAGTGCCGTTGCTCCTTCAGATGTTTCAGCATTTACATCAGCACCCCGTAGGATCAGCCTTTCCACCTCATTATCGTAACCCTTTGATGCAGCGATGATAAGGTTATATTCAAGAGCCCCGTCATAAAACATTGATAGATAGTCTGATGTGTCAGCAGGAGTAATCTGTGCCGTTGATCTGCCCGCCTGGAGTATCAGAGCAGTCAGAATCAGTATTTGTACGAAAGGCTTGCGGTAAAATCCCATAGGCACAAAGTTAATTTTTTGATTCTTTTTTTAAAAATTTAAAGACTGAGTATGCTGATTATTCTTAAAATAGCATCTTCTTATGTTAAAATTTAATGTCTTAATGTAACCTGAACAGAATACTTTTTAATTTTGTTCTCTTAAAACTTGTTAAATCTTGTCAAGAATCAGAAAAATATTATTGCTAACACTCCTGGTTTCACTTGTAAGCTATAATCCGGGTGCAATTGAAAAAAGCAACATTGTGACGGAAAAGCTAATTCCCGGTAATGTAAGGTTGACTAACAATAATTCATCGGGAAGAGAGTTTGCTTCTGTTGAAAAGACGATTAATTCCTTTATGCGCAAGTGGTCAATTGCCGGTGCTTCAGTAGCTATATCACTGGATGGTAAACTTTCATATGCCAGGGGTTTTGGTTTTTCAGATACAGCATCAGGAGAGATGACTGAACCATACCATAAGTTCAGGATCGCAAGCATTTCTAAACTGGTAACTGCAAGCGCCGTAATGAAACTTAATGAGGAAGGGAAACTGTCTCTTAATGACAGGGTTTTTGGCACCGATGGAATTCTTAATGATTCATATTTCAGTGATCCCAAAGATAAGCGGGTCTTCAATATTACTGTCGCACAGCTGCTGAGTCATGAAGGAGGATGGACTGTGAGATGGGGCGATCAGATGTTTATGCCGGTATTAATTGCTGAGAATATGGGAGTGAAGCCTCCTGCTGACACCAGGACAATTATCAGGTTTGCCCTTGATAAGAGGCTCCATTTCACTCCCGGAACAGGAAAAGCATATTCAAATCTTGGATACAGCATTCTTGGACTGGTTATTGAAGAAGCTTCAGGAATGTCGTATGAAGAATATTGCAAGAAAGCTGTCCTTGAACCTCTTGGTATCTATGACATGACTCTTGCGCATAACCTGCCATCTCAAAAAGCACCATTTGAGGTAACATATTACGTACCATCAGATGTCGTTCTGAAGCCTTCAATTTATGGAACAGGAGAATTAGTTTCCCCTAGCTACGGCGGCAATGATATTGAGTCTCTTGGCGGGGCAGGTGCATGGCTTGCCACCGCCCCGGATCTTATCCGCCTTATACTGGCTGTTGACGGATTACCTACCAGGCGGGACATCCTCACAGATGAGAGCATCAGCTATATGACTGATAATACTAATGGATTCGCGCCTGTAGGGTGGAAAACCACAATCAATAACGGTACCTGGTGGAGAACGGGCTCCTTTCCGGGAAGTGCCGGCATGGTAAAAAGACAATCCGATGGTATCTGCTGGGTTGTACTCTTCAATTCAAGCGCCTGGAACGGACCTGATATCTATTCATATATCAATAATATGATGTACCGTGTAACAGCCCAGATAAAGCATTGGCCTGAGGATGATCTGTTTGCTTATTCACTACCGATCCCTCTGAAAACAAATTTGACCGATTCGTCAACTTTAAGATAATGTGCTTTTCAGTAAATGTTAATCTTGTAAAGGAAGAAATTGAGGAGAGATACGGTGTAAATTTCCCCGATAAATATCGTTATGAACCCAGTTATTACTATCATGCATCCGGACTTCCGGAAATACCGGTCTTATGTTCAGGTGATCCCGGAATTGTCAGTATTCTTAAGTGGGGGTTGATTCCATCCTGGGTAAAAACAGAGGCAGAAGCTGATGAAATAAGATATAAAACCTTTAATGCACGGGCTGAGACCATTGATACAAAACCCTCTTTCTCATCTTCCTTTATATCCCGGCGATGCATCATTCCGGTAAAAGGATTCTTTGAATGGCAGCATGTGGGGCGGGAAAAGATTCCATGGTATATATACAGCTCAGAAAATGAGATTTTTGCAATAGCAGGTATCTGGAGCGAATGGGTACGGTCATCAACGGGTGAAGTATTAAGAACATTTTCGATTATTACAACTGATGCAAATGATCTTATGGCTGAAATCCATAATTCGAAGAAAAGAATGCCTGCAATCCTGAGCAAGTCTGAGGAAAAAAGATGGATTGATCTTTCGCTGACATCATCCGATGCATTTCAGATGCTGAAACCCTGCCCATCAGATCAATTGAAGGCTCATACAATAAGTCCGCTTGTAAGTAATAAGTCTGCAAACAAAAACACGCCAGAAGTTATAAAGCCTTATAACTATCAGTCAGATAATCTGTTATTTTAATTGATTTACACACCCTGATCACCCTGTGCCATTAAGCCGCTATGCCGCTACGCCGTTTACTGCGCCACAAAATGATACGTCAGCGTCCCTGTCTGTTCTTTTGGAGAATTGATATCCGGATTGAACCGTGATATAAGGGCTGTCGTGACTGCAGTTTCCATCAGACATAAATCGGAAATAGTGCTTTCCCCGTCTATAACCCTGGCATCTTCAACGATTCCCTTCTGGTTGACAATAATTGACAAGGCAATTTTCCCGGAGCCCTCGCATTTATATATAGGAATAGGAAGGTAAGTATGATTACGTCCGGCAAGATCATAATAAATCCTTGTTGGTCCCTGGTAGTTGGCTTCCATCTCCTGAGACTCTTTCGGCTTCTCTTCTTTTGCTTCCTCCTTATTATCTTCGAATACCAGATTCTCATCCCCTGAAGCCTCCTGCAGTCTTTTCTGCTCATCTATATAATTGTCGGGACCAAGCAAACCACTCTGAATAAGCTCCTCCTTGACTTTATCAATATAATCGGCAGGGTTGATCTGTTCATCAGGCTTACTGGCCAGATTCCGGGCAATATTGAGCAGCTCTTCATTCCCCTGAAGAATTCTTTCAATACTTGTTGACGGAAGTTCAATAAGTTTTTCCTTATTCTCCTGTTCTGCCTGTTCCTCCACAGGTGCAAATTCCACATTCAAATTTTCGTATTGCTCTTTCTCCAGCGCACGGATCTGGAATGACATAAAAATAATGGCTGCAATAAGATGTATTATGACAGTTCCGATAATTCCAACCAGTTTACCATCAAGATTTCTCATATTATGCAAAATTAACAAAAAGAGATGAGAAATACAGATCGGGAATTGGATTAAACAAATGCTCAGTTAGTTAAGTTAATCTTATTATTACAGAATGAGCGATTATTTGTTATTGCTACTGGTCTTCTTTTTCTTTTTAATCGGTTTAGCCGGTTGAGGTTTGGTAAATGAATGATTTTTCAGAAGGCCTTTCTTAACCTCACTTAAGAATTTTGTCCAGGCAAAAGGATTAAGAAGATTGTTGACAGGGTACATGTTCCTTGTCGCCATGTTGGAAAAATTCTGCTCCATTGCATATCTGTATCCGGCTTCAGGAGAAATCCGTACCCCTGTCTGGTTTGTTACTGCAACATATATTGAAGCCAGGTTCTCATTCATATTCTCTATTATCGGATCAACAGGCTGCTCCTTTGTCATTTCCTTTATGAATTCGCTGTAGTTCTTCCACGGCATAATTGTAACCTCTTCGATTGCAATTGTATCTGTTTCAAGTAATATGTCTACCATACAATGCTTCTCTTCATACGATACCGGAATTATTGTATGATATCTTTTAAATCCCAGGGCTCTGAAATAAACTGTATCCCCGGGAGTTGTTGTGATTGAATATATGCCGGACCGTTCGCTTATAGCTCCCCTGTGAAGTTTTTTTGAAATAACTGCTACACCTTGTACCGGTCGGTACAGATCGTCAGTGATGATGCCGCTTAATTGTAGAAATCTCTCAGGACTATTCGTCTGACTATGAAGAAGAAAGAGCGGTAGTATGAGCAGTATAACTGTATAAACGAATCTATTCAAAGTTAACCGGTAATCTGTGATAACGTAACTTGATCAATTTGAGTCTGCAAAATAAACATTATTGAGTGTAACAGTGAAACTTTTAACTAAATTTTAATAAAATTTCATTCTGACACTCATTTCCTGTTCAGGTGTTATTTTGTGCTCGTTCAGGATTTCAGCACTCTATAAGACAGGAACAATACAATGATCATTTTTATATATCGAAATTATTTCAATATTTGTTAAGTTTACGATTCTTACTACCTGCTAATCAGGAAATATCTGAAATTAATTTATGAAAAACAGACTTTTATTAGGTGACGAAGCAATTGCTCAGGCAGCAATTGATGCAGGACTAAGCGGTATGTATGCCTATCCAGGAACACCATCTACTGAGATCATGGAATATATTCAGTTATCAGGTGTGGCTGCTGGGCGAAACATACACAGGGAATGGTCGGCGAATGAAAAAACTGCCATGGAAGCTGCACTCGGAATGTCCTATGCCGGCAAAAGAGCAATGGTAGCTATGAAGCATGTAGGACTCAACGTTGCTGCAGATGGATTTATCAATGCTGCCATAACCGGAGTTAATGGCGGACTCATTGTTGTTTCAGCTGATGATCCTTCAATGCATTCCTCACAGAATGAGCAGGATTCAAGATTCTACGGGAAATTTGCCTTAGTACCCTGTTTTGAACCTTCAGACCAGCAGGAGGCATATGATATGGTATTTGATGCATTTGAATTATCCGAAAAATATAAAACTCCGGTTCTTCTCAGAATCACTACCAGGCTTGCTCATTCAAGAGCAGGCATCATAATGAAGGAACATCCGGAACCTGAAAAAAAACTGAAGCTGCCGTCCGATCCGTTACAGTTCGTTCTGCTTCCTGCGATTGCCAGAAAGAAATATAAAGCCTTATTAACATCTTATGAATCACTAAAATATGATGCAAGGATCAGTAAATATAATTCTTTCAATGATGCTAAGAAACGGGATATTGGTATCATAACCTGTGGTATTGCATATAATTACCTTATGGAAAATATCGGCAGTTCATCGAAAAATTATCCTGTACTTAAAATTACTGCTTACCCTTTTCCAACTGACCTTATCAGGGATATCACAGCCAGATGCAGCGAAATCCTGATCCTTGAGGAGGGTTATCCGATTATCGAAGAGAGTCTGAGGGGATTTCTGGATGACGGGAAAAAAATTCACGGACGACTTAATGGTGCGGTTCCACGTGATGGAGAGCTCAATCCTGCTCTTGTGGCAAAAGCACTTGGAATGCAGGTAAGTACTGGCGGAAAAGTTCCGGTTGTTGTGAGAAACCGGCCTCCTTCATTTTGTAAAGGATGCGGACATGCAGATATGTTCACAGCTTTGCTTGAAGCTGTAAAACCCTATGGTCCAGGACATGTTTTTTCAGATATTGGTTGCTATACTCTTGGAGCTCTGCCTCCGTATAATGCAATAATTTCCTGTGTTGATATGGGTGCCTCAATTACTATGGCAATAGGAGCTGCTGATGCAGGTTTATTTCCTTCAATAGCAGTGATCGGAGATTCGACTTTTACTCATTCCGGTATGACAGGACTGCTTGATGCAGTAACGAATAATTCCCCGATAACAATAATAATATCAGATAATTCCACCACAGGAATGACAGGAGGACAGAAATCCAAGGCTACCGGAAGAATCGAGCAGATATGCGCGGGGATCGGCGTAGAAAGGGAGCATATTAAAGTAATAGTACCATTACGGAAGAATCATGAGGAAAATGTTTGCATCCTGAAAGAAGAGTTTGAATATAAAGGGGTATCGATAGTTATAGCATCAAGGGAATGTATTCAGACTGCGATCAGAAGAAAAAAAGCAGAAGCATCAAACGAGTAATTAAAGGTATAAAATGAAAAATGACATTATTTTATGCGGAGTGGGAGGGCAGGGAATCCTTTCCATCGCTGCGGTAATAGGATTGGCGGCGGTAGAAAACCGACTGTTCCTGAAACAGTCGGAAGTTCACGGAATGAGTCAGCGGGGTGGTGATGTGCAATCTCATTTCAGGCTTTCTGATAACCATGTGTATTCTGATATAATCCCTTATGGACAGGCAGATCTTATCATTTCGGTTGAACCAATGGAATCCCTGAGATACCTTCCATGGCTCTCAAAAAAAGGATGGCTGGTAACAAACTCTAATCCATTTAATAATATCCCTGACTATCCTCCGCTTGATGAAATACTTACTGAGATCAGAAAAATCAAAAACAATATTATTCTTGACGCTGATGCTACAGCAAAGGAGGCAGGATCGGTACGGGCAGGAAATATTGTTATTCTGGGCGCAGCATCACCTTTTATTGAAATGTCATTTTCCAGTCTTGAGAATGCAATACGAAAACTCTTCACACGAAAGGGAGAGGAGATTGTTGAAGTCAACCTGAAAGCACTGAGGGCAGGCAAATCATTTGTAAATCAGTGAATTGCTTCTCTTTTTATGTCACGATAATATTTTCCGCACCATTCTCTTTGCTTTTATTCCCAGGTTGAAAAGGTGATCGAGGTTTGCAAACTCTCTGTGCTCCCGTGGCGGTAAATCGATTATATTCCTGAATTCCTGAGGTGACCAATCGAGTTTTTTTGCAACATAATCAATATCGTCATTTATTTCATTTTCGGAATAAGAAAACTCTTTCATAGCCTCCAGCGCCTCACTGCGTTTCATCTGCCCTGAAATTACCAGGCTTGATAGATGTGCCCTTCTCTTGTCGAAATTGAATTTATATGGAAGATAATAGCTTTGAAAAAACTTTGTAAATCGCGATTCATAGTGTTTCCCTCCATAATATTTCCAGCCAAGTTCTCTGGTCAGAATATCAATCGCCTCTTCTTTCCTGTAATTAAAATAGTTCAGAGGACTTAATATATTCATCCTCCTGATGAATTTATAGTAAATGTATCTTTCAAGAAAATTGACTGTTGGAAAATCTTTAAGTGGTCTTTCTCCAAAATGCTTATGTACCGATTTTATCTGCCTGAGATCCATAGCCTGGTAACCCCACGAGGTCGGAAGAATAATCTCTGTGGAATAATTACCCCCATTTAATGCATACCTTACATCATTTTCTGATGCAAACTTATACAGGGCTGCAAAAATTGCATGATCCTGTGGTATATCCTGGTCGGGAAGACTTGCTTTGAAAAAAGCCCGTTGAAGGTCTTTCATTTCCTCCCAGTTTACAACAAACGTATGCAGTTCAAGATCAAGATGTTTAGTGATGTTCTCGATGTTTTTTACTGCAAGTTCTGAATTCCATCCGCAGTCAACATGTACAACCAGCGGTCGCAGCTCAAGTTTCACTTTTGTTAAGTATGCAAGGTACGAACTGTCAATGCCTCCGCTTAAACCTACTATACAATCATACTCCTTGCCTTTTCCTTCATTCCGGATTCTTTCGATTACTTTTCTGAGCATCCTTTCCCCGTTTTCATCCGGAAACCATATTTCAGGAGCCTGAGCTAATGCTGAATTGCAATGGTTGCAATGACCTTCATTATCAAAGGTAATCTCAGGATCCGTAGAGTCCATTATGCACCGTGTGCATATAGCATAACCGGGTTTATTCATCTGAAAATCAATTGAAAATATTAGATATTTCATTATAAGAAGGGTAGGTAATCAGAACTGCCCTTCGTTTGCCCTGAAAAACGAATAGGCTGCCTGCTGCCACAGCTGAAGCTCCTCCTTCCTTTACAGCCAGGCCCAGATCATTGAGATTTCCTGCACCACCGCAGGCTATAACAGGAACAGTCACTGCCTCAGTAACACTTTTAATTAATTCTAAATCATACCCCTCCATCATACCGTCCCTGTCAATGGAAGTGATAAAAATCTCTCCGGCCCCCTGATCCTCCATCTGCCTGGCATAATCAACAGGCTTAATACCTGTGTTTTGTCTTCCCCCATTTACATAAACCAGGTAACCTTCAATAAACTTTTTCTTAACATCCATCGAAACAACAATGGTCGAACTGCCAAACCTGGCAACTGCTTCACTTATAAAATTCTGTTTCAGAAATGCCTGTGTGTTAATGATGATCTTCTCCGCACCGGATTTAATGATTTCTTCAATCTGTTGCAATGACTCTATTCCACCACCATAAGAAAATGGCATGAAACATTCAGTGGCAATATTCCGTATTAAGCCGAAGGACGGGTCTTTCCTATTCCTTGTGGCATCAATATCGAGAAATACCAGTTCATCAACCTCTTTCTCGTTGAAGATCCTTACAGCGTTGATCGGATCCCCAATATATACAGATTCCTTAAACCTGATAGTTTTTACAAGTCCGTTATTCCTTAGAAGAAGACAGGGTATGACTCTTTTGATCCTCATTTCAGCATAATTCTGCAAAGTTTCTTAAAAGCGCCATTCCGAATTTATGACTTTTTTCAGGATGAAATTGTACTCCGATGATATTCCCTTTTTCAAAAGAAGAAGTAAATTCCGTCTCATATATTGTTGATGTCAGGATATCATCAGGGTTATTTGCTCTTACATAATAGGAATGAACAAAGTAGAATCTTCCTTCCGGGTACATATCCTGCAGGAGTCTGCTCTCCTTGTGTTGCCTTATAAAATTCCACCCAATATGAGGAGATTTATATTCTGCGTGATTTTCAAATCTGAATCTGATCGTTTCAGCATCGATCCATCCCAGTCCCGGCAACACACCCTCTTCACTCTTCAGTGTCATCAGCTGCATACCAAGACATATTCCCAATACCGGAATTTTCTCTTCTGCAACTTTTTTATTAAGGATATCTTTCAGTTGCATCTTTATAAGGTTTTCAATCCCCTGGTCGAATGTTCCGACCCCGGGTAAAATAATTTTTGAAGCTCCGGCTATCTTGTCAGGACTCGATGTTATAACAGATTCCACTTTGATCTTCTTCAGCATGTTTTGAATAGATCCCAGGTTTCCGGTTTTATAATCGATGATTGTGATCAAGTATTTAAAATATAAATAACAAATTAAGATATATAAGATCGGTTACCTGTCCTACCGTAGAATAAGGATATCTTCCCTGGTAATCTAGAGCAATCTTCACGTTCGGGCTGAAAGTATGCTGAACGCCGAAAATTGCAAAACTTCCGTCTTTAAGTTAATTCCATATTGTTATATCACCCGGCATAATTACTGACGATATAAAGTCGTACCTCCCGAAGATCTCTGTCTTTTCAGTGACATTTATGCCACCGGTACCTGATATTCCCCATGTATGATGACCGCGAATCAGGTCGATATTCGATTTATAGCTTACTTCACCTCTGAATGTAAAAAGTGAGTTTTTAAAACCTGCAAAAACAACAAACAGAGGCTGCCAGAGATCCTCCTGACGCTGGATGTCTCCATATATTCTGAAAGCAAGATTTTCAAAAGGTGTAATTGTAATACCGGTAGAGCTTCTGATATTCTCATCTACCTGAAGATTACAATACCCTTCACCATTCATAAAAGATAAATCAGCTCTGATTTTATCACTGAACTTGTATTCTGCTACCACTCCGATATCTGCAATAAAACCATACCCGTTTATCAATTGATAAGTACTTGCAATATATCTTTTACCCCAGAACTTTTGCTGGAATTCAAACATCTTTGTCCCTGTTATCCCCATTGAAATGATCAGTTTATCATTCGACCATGTTAGTGAGGCTTCCCTGAAAAATGCATATCTGCTTGATAGTGAGCCTTCTGCAAGGTCGTCAGGTGAACCTACATTAATAATAATTTTACCGGACAGGTTACCCTCAGGTAAAAACAGGTATCCCAGGTAAGCTCTGTTCAAATCAAACCCTGTGTGTTTTGCAGTGTCGTTAAAGTTGAAATGGAAATCGGTAAAGATCTCTGCAATTGGTTTTCCTGTAGTCTCTGGAACCTGTGCTGAACCTTCCGTTAAGAGAAGTATCAATAGGGCTGGCACAGCCAGAAGCTTTTTTAACATCCGTCAGCTGGTTAATTTCATAAGAAAGAATGACAAAAATAAAATTATTATTTCCAAATATGTTTCCGGGGAATAATTTTTTTATTGTGAACTTTGACATTTCTTTATGAACTATGCTTTTATAAATATTTTGATTTAATTTTGGCTCATAAAAAAACACTGACTTAACTATGATGATTAAAGCTAAGCCTAAAACCTGTGCCATTGTGATGTTGCTCATAGTAAGTACCTGGCAGATCAGCGGACAGGATACTAAAAAATTATACGATTCAGGACTCAGCACTTCTTGAATCCGGTCAGGGTTATGATCAGAAAAAGGTTACAGGATTTCTTGGTAACTGGACTGTATCATCAATTATTCCCCGCTCACTGTTTAGTCTTTCCCTCATAATTAATTTATAATGATTTAATTTTGGATTTATTTCTATTCTCCTGTTGCCTTTGCTTTTATTAC
>JALONT010000063.1 GCA_025454795.1 Bacteroidales bacterium
ATTTTTACTATTTATTTAAGCTAAAGATATTAACACATATCATTGATTATTAACATTATACGTACATATATTTACTTTTTCAGCAAACCCTAATTAAAAAAGGAACTGGTAGTCTCGCTGCTGCCTTTGGTGAATATCGGATTAGTGTGGTGCCCGTAAAGTAGTACTGCTCCTTGCCCCGGGATTATTTCTCCGGGGTAAGCGCAGTGCTCAGCAGGATGAATAATAGAATCAGGGCTTTAGCCCGTAACGAAGAAAATATATAGAGAATTTTCAAAACTACTGAAAAATAAGAGTGGAGGTTTATAAATTGCAACAACATACTGTAAGTCACAGAATGAATGAAGTTTAAAATGGAATAAAATGTCTCCTGCTGCCAATACACCTCGTGCTAAGAAGGGCCGCTCATAGATCCTTCCTGAGTAGTATTGGTAAACCCCGGGCCAGTCCTGCGATACCGATGCCCCACCTTAACGAAGCATTGGTGCAAGCCCGGGGTTATTTTATTATCCTGGTTTTTACTAATTTTAGGACCTGATTCAGGTAATTATGAAAAAATCACTCTTTATCATATGCACAGCCTTCTTCCTGTTCTCCTGCACAGAAGAAGTCCCGAAAGCAAGACTGCTCGAATTCAAAATTAATGGTCAGCTAAACTCATACGAAGGATATGCATATCGTTATACTGATTACAATGACGATGCAAAACTCGGGTACGACTGGCATATATATAACCTCGGTCAGAATGCCTTGTATATACAGGCTTATGATAACACCTTTACAAAAACAAGTTTCTCTTATCCTGAATTTCAGATAAAATATACCGTTGAATTAACAGAAGGTCAGTCAAAAACCTATGAAGCTGCCGGAGGCCAGTTCAGGTTACTTGGACAGGAAATGGGTGATATTTCAGGCGATTTTCATTTCAAGATGAAAAACATCCTCAACCCTCTCGATTCTGTGATGATCAACGAGGGTTATTTCAGAATCTGGCTCGAGAAACGGGATCGTATTTTCTCTGAATAATATTATAACCACGGGGTTACACAGCTTGCCCCGATTTATCGGGGGAGTCTTCACGGAGTTACACCGTAGCAATACCACTGCGCCATTACGCCGCTATGCCACTGTGCCTTTATCTCACCAGATACCATAGTTTTCCCCATCTTAACGGATAATATAAAAGTGATTTCCACCCTGACCTGCAATTATACCGTTTCTTCATAAACCTGATTGTCGGGAAAAGATCCCCAAGGAGAAAAAGAATCTTCCGGTGGAGACCGGGAATTTCCCCTAAATGATGACGATAAACTAATGCTTTATTCCGGACAGGATTATTTTTCGGACTCTTCAGGAAAAAAACAAACTTGTTTATAGAGGCAGGATTATAATGCTTATTAATAAAATCATTGATCCACCCGGGAAATGAAATTCCCCAAAGATCTCGCAACGGCTCTATCCTCCAGGCAAGGATCTCTTCCATTCCTGCCTGCTTTGCAAATATGAGAAGATCATAATTTATGATATCGTCCCTGAATTTTTCGATAAGCACCACGAGGTCGCCATACAATCTTAATTGCGACTCATTATTCATCTCATGCAGATAGAGATGCTTAACAAGATAGAGAAAAAAGATCTGAGCGCGTGGTATGAAAACCTTTTGCTCCTTTATTTCTGTCTCATAGCTGCTCTCGAAAAGCATCTTTGTAAGAACATTTTTTCCTGCACCGAACAGCTCATGATGAAGCTCCACCTGGAATCCCTCCTTAATGAGAGATGGCAGATGTTTCCCGACGTCTGCAAGAATGGCTTTGTGAAAAACAGACTTTACAGGCAGCGATGAAAATCCATTATCCATGAGGATCCTGCGTGCTTTCATGCAGTTCTCCCTGCTGACCAGCACATCCACATCCGTCATCTGCCGGAGACCTGCATTCCCATAGACCGACAATTCGAGCGCCAGTCCCTTCAGCAAAACTGTCTTAATCCCTTCTCCGTTAAGCAGCTTCAGAACTTCAGCCATCGCTTCAATGTTTCGCGTATTCCTGCTGAGGTTTATCATCATCGAATTGCGGAGTTGATCGACAATCTCTTCCGGTACAAACTGAAGAAATTTAAGTTTTTCAAGATTACTGTAGACCAGAGCTGACACCCCATGTACATTCGCCAGTTCAGTAAAAAAGTTCCAGTCCTTCGTCTCTTCAGTCAGTGCCCTAAGCATCACGGTCAGTTCAGCGTCAAAAGAAAGACGGCAAAGCCCGAGAAGCAATATCTCTTCGTCGCGGATATTCAGATCATTTTTCATTTTTCGAACCTGCTGCTCTGTTTTGAATACATGGTAAAATAGATTCCTTTTTTCTGCATCAGATCTTTATGTGTTCCTGTTTCGGCTATCTTCCCTTTGTTAAGCACTATTATCCTGTCGGCCAGGCTCACATTGGTGAACCGGTGGCTGATAAGTACCGATGTCCTTCCTTTTACAATTTCCCTGAAACGGCTGAAGATGTCATATTCAGTGTCTGCATCAAGGGCGCTCGACGGCTCATCAAGCACCAGCAGCGGGGCTTCCCTGAAAAGAGCTCTCGCAAGCGCTATCTTCTGCCATTCACCCCAGCTCAGTTCACGGCTCTCCTCAAACAATGTCCCTATGGCAGTTGAATAACCATCAGGCAGATCGTCTATCAGTTCATGAATGCCTGTCGCTTCCGCAGCCGACCTTATTTTTGTATCAGCTTTTTCTTCATCAATATTTCCCAGGCGTATATTTTCGCCTGCATTTAAATTATAAAGCATAAAGTCCTGAAAAACAACCGAAAAAAACTTCCGGTACTTTTCAGGATCCATATTTCTGATGTCGGTACCATCGAATTTTACCGATCCTGAATCAGGATCATAAAGCCTGCAGAGAAGCCTGACAAGAGTGCTTTTGCCTGCACCGTTCGGTCCCACCAGTGCAATTATCTCACCTTTATTTATTTCAAAGGTGATATTGTCAATCGTTTTTGTAGGATTTCCGGGATATGTGAAGGAAAGGTCATTTACCGAAATGCTTTTTGAAAATCCAACAGGTTCGGCAACAGGTTGTAATGCCTGAACTCTCTCTTTCAGGTTAAGGAATTCAAAAGTGTCGCCAATGAACAAAGAATCCTCATAAAGACCTGCAAGTGAGCTGAAGAGTTCTTTTATGTAAACCATACCCTGCCTGAAAGCAAGAAGGAACATTGCCATCTGACCCAGAGTAAGAGATCCGTTTATTGTCTGACGGGCAATGAATAACAGCGTTATAAGAACCGCCGCCGCCTTGAACAGATCTGATATGATTTCAATCTGGGTACGCTTCCTGACAATCCTGATCTCCTCTTCTTTTGTCTTCAGGAATGATTTATTGAACAGGGAGATGAAATAATTCCCTAAACCAAAGAGTCTTATCTCCCTTGATGGCCGGTCACCGGTAAGAAGCCAGTTGAAGTAGGCAGCCTTCCTCGATTCTGGTGTCTGCTTCCGTTGGAAGTTGTATAAAACATCAGCATAATAAAGCCTTAGCCAGATCCCGGGGATATTGACCACCAGAAGCAGCAGCGCAAGCGTCCAGTGGAGTGTTGTGAGCAGTCCGGCCATGAGAAGTAGAGATATCAGTCCTCTGAACATTGAGACCATATTGTTGAGGATGCTGTTGGGTCGCCAGGGTGCTTCTCTTGATGCCCTGGCAAGAGAATCAAAGTATTCGGCTCTTTCAAAATTTATAAGATCAAGCTTTATGGCTTTTGCATGAAGAAGTCCATACATATAAGCCTCAAGCTTCATTGATTGCTTTTTTCTTACAAAGTTGCCAAGATCAGAACCGGCCTCATCAAGAAACCAGGCAATTACCACAGCAAGGATCAGCCATAAAACGTTTACAACAGGAGATCCCGGAGTTGCTGAGGCTGCTGTTGTTATTCCATCGATCAGGCCCTTAAGCAGCCAGATAAGGATCAGAGGCAGAAAGCTCCTCAATACCGAAATGATGATATTTGCAGTTGCCCAGCCCGGTGCGGATCTCCAGACCAGATTTATTGACTCCCTGAAATATTTTACTTTTTGCCGCATTATTTTTTTTCAATAATTTATATTATTTTTTAACCACCCCGTCCCTATAAATTGGGACACCCCTCCTTCAAAAGGAGGGGAAAGTTATGAAATATATATCAATTTTCTCCTCCTCCTGGAGGAGGAGTACCCCGACAGTATGTCGGGGGGAGGTGGTGTTTTTATTATTCAATCCCATCGTGAAATCAGAACTGTTTGATTTTTTTCCACAACAGCAACCCAATTACTCTTAACCTGTTGTAAATATAGTTTGGTTTAGTATTAATCCTGATATCAGCAGGTACCGGATTTTCTCCCGTAGCCTCAGCACCTGTAATCCTTCCTGCTATTTTTTCTGATCCTGCCGGATTATCAGCAAAGGCATTACTGTCTCCTCTTGCTATGAATGTCGTCACTCCGTTCCTGATAATTATTTTGATCAGACGATGCACTACAAGCCCGTTTTCCCTCCGGATAGCAATAATCTCTCCCGGAACAGGCATTCCTTTTCCGGAAATTGGTTCTATAAGTATCAGTGATCCTGGCTTAATGCAGGGATACATACTGTATCCGTTAGCTTTGATCCTGATGGTTTTACCTTCGGAGAGAAGCGTAAATCCGATATCTTTTACTATTTTCTGGTTTCCGCGGATATTATTCATTCTCGAGTATGATATCAATTACACTTCTGTCCGGTTTAAAGAGCAGCCTGGATGTCGGGATTACCGAACACATTATGGAAACTGATCCAAGCAGCCTGGCTATTATCTCGGGATTCCAGTTATGCTGTATGCAGTTTGTCATCACCAGACTTATGCATCCTGCACCTCTGACAGGTATCAATTCATTCTTTTTCCCATGTTCAATAAGAAAGATTTTATTGAGGGCTGACTGAAGCGGTATATCGTTCCTGTAAACAGGAGTGTTATGCATTACAAATCCTCCGCTGCCGGAATGGCGGATTATCAGCCGGTCGTCATGGATGACCCTGGCACCGGAATTGTCCCATAGTTTTGCCATTGTGGTCTTACCCTTTCCCGATACACCGCTGAAGAGATAGCCGCGACCTGCATTATTTATTCCCGATGCATGGATCATGATATCCCCATGGATCACAGTGAGATAATAAAGTATCAATCCGTCGAGCGGGTACTCCATAGGGTCAGTTTCTGTAACTGATCCTTCTATCCAAAGGTCCCAGTCCCGGGAATTCAGGGAATATTTTAATACCGCCTTTTTTATTTTTGGTGAAAGAGGGAATAGTGTTTTGATGAACAGATCATTCTGATGCTTGTGGATGCTCCAGAACCTGTCGCTTTTCTTTACCTGTATCCCGTTGATCTCTTCAACATAAGGAGCACTGAAAACCTTTTCTGCATTCCCGGGAATTTTATATTTACCGGTATGTACCCTTATCAGAAGATCAGAATCAACATCATTGCAGATATTCCTGAGAAACCTTTCCGAAGGCACCAGTTCAGGCCCCTCTTCAGGGCTCTCAAATTTTATTCTGTAACCGGCGATATTTAAATTGTAACTTCTCATTAGTACTTAATTCTCAATAAATGATCTATTTGCCACCAAGACACAAAGGCACAAAGGTTCACCAAGCCTTAAATTACCATCCTTTTGATTCCATTTTTAATTAGTGGGACATTAAAATTAATCAGATATCCTAATCGTTTATTTGTCAGTTTAAGATGACTTAGTAATTGGGCTTCCCAGACAGGATTTACATTCTCAAGAGCTTTTAATTCACATATTACCAGGTCATTAACTAAGACATCAAGTCTTAATCCTTCCTCAAATACTATTCCATCATAAACAATTGGGATATCAATCTGTCTTCTTGTCCTAAATCCCTTTTTTGACAATTCATGGGAAAAGCAGACTTCATAAACTTTCTCAAGCAATCCCGGGCCTAATTCTTTATGAATTGTAAATGCTGCATCAACAACAGCTTTTCCAATTCTTTCTTCCTCCTCAGAAATTTTCTCGTACATTTCTTAGTGTAACTTAGTGTTTTAGTTCATTGGTGAAAAAAAGTATTCAACTTTACTTTGTGTGTCTTAGTGTCTTAGTGCCTTAGTGGCAAGAAAAAAGACATATTGTTATTCCCTTACTATAAGATATCTACTCATTTCATCAATAAAAGAAAATACATCTGTAGTTGCAGTGTTATTGTCAGTCTCATACTCATTTACTACTGCTTCTATTATATCATTAACATTTTTCTTCCCGTCAATCAGCTCCCAGATGAATGCCCCGGTTTCGTTGAGGGTATAAACACTATCCATATCGGCAATATTGTTTGCAACCGGGACAAGTACGTACTCGTTTCCCGTTTTCCGTGTAACTATTGAAGGAGAACGCGAAGGAACGGATTTAAGATCAGCCATGATGGATCAGATTATATTTCAAATTTATGAAATTAATGGCTCATTTTCGTACCTTCGCAAAAATCAGAATTTATGAGTAAAAAGGGAAGAGGAAAGAAAAGATCAGGTCTTTCCCGTGAGTCAGCCACAGAACAAATCCAGACAATATTATCCAAAAGCCCCCAACAGGGATTTAATTATAAGCAGATCGCCAAGCGTCTCAATATCAATGATCCGGCAGAGAGACAATTGATTTCAGAGATACTGGAAGAACAGACTAAGAAAGGGACTCTCAAAGAAGTTTATCCTGGTAAGTACACAGCAAAAGCCAGCCGAGGATATATTACCGGCACTGTTGATATGACACGTATGGGTTATGGATTCATATTAACAGACGATATTGAGGAGGATGTTTTTGTGTCTGCAAAGAATCTTCGTACAGCCCTTCATGGAGATAAAGTGAAAGTGTGGCTTTTTGCAAAAAGAAAGGGAGCAAGACCCGAGGGGGAGGTTGTGGAGATAATCGAGAGATGGAGAAGTTCATTTGTCGGAACGATTGAGATTATGCCCAATTTTGCATTCCTCATACCCGATAATAAAAACATGCCTTTTGATCTCTTCATTCCTTCCGGGAAACTGAACGGAGCAAAACAGGGACAAAAAGCTGTTGCAAAGGTCATTGACTGGGATCCTAAATCGAAAAATCCTGTTGCTGAGATAATTAATGTTCTTGGAGATCCGGGGCTTCATGAAACTGAAATGCATGCAATTCTTGCAGAGTTTGAACTACCCTGTCATTTTACCGATGAGGTTAATCAGGATGCAGAAAAGATCCCTGCAGAGATCACTAAAAAGGATATTCATGAACGTCGCGATTTCCGGAATATTCCGACATTCACTACCGACCCTGCCGATGCCCGTGACTTTGACGATGCCCTTTCGCTGAAGAAGCTCGAAAACGGTAACTGGGAGGTTGGAGTCCATATTGCAGATGTAACTCATTATGTAAAACCGGGTACACTTACCGAAGAGGAAGCCAGGCAGCGTGCAACATCAATCTATCTGGTTGACAGGGTGGTACCAATGCTTCCGGAAAGGCTTTCCAACCATATCTGTTCACTGAATCCCAAAGAGGATAAACTTACTTTTTCAGCTGTCCTTGAGCTTAATGACAAATCAGAAGTGCTCAATGAATGGTTCGGCAGGACGATCATAAACTCAGATAAGCGGTTTTCTTATAATGATGTTCAGGAGGTTATTGATACCGGGGAAGGAGATATGAAGGAGCAGATCCTTTTACTTCACAGGCTGGCACAGCAGCTCCGCACAAAACGATTTTCATCCGGAGCATTTGCCTTTGAAAAGATTGAAGTGAAATTTGATCTCGACGAAGCAGGAAAACCTCTCGGTATAAAATTCAGGGAGATGGGAACTGCTAACCAGCTCATCGAGGAGTTTATGCTTCTCGCCAACAGAAAGGTGGCTGAATATGTAGGGAAAATCCTGAAGAAGAAACCTTTTGTTTACCGTATTCATGACAAACCTGATCCTGATAAGATCAGCAACTTCAGCAATTTTATTACCCGTTTCGGGTATAAGCTGGTTTCAGATGAGAAAGTATCGCTTTCCAAAGCCATGAATAAGCTTCTTAATTCCGTGGCCGGGAAAAAGGAGCAGAATATCATCGAAACTCTTGCCTTGAGAGCAATGGCCAAGGCTGTATATTCAACTGATAACATAGGTCATTACGGTCTTGCATTTAAACATTACACCCACTTTACATCCCCCATCAGGAGGTATCCCGATATGATGGTGCACAGGCTCCTCTCTGCATATTTAAGTGAGCAAAATCCAGATGGTCATGAGAAATGGGAGAAGCTTTGTGAACACTCATCAAAAATGGAGCGTCTGGCTGCTGAGGCGGAAAGGGCTTCAGTAAAGTATAAGCAGGTCGAATACATGAGCGATAAGACCGGGAAAGAATTCGATGGGGTGATCTCCGGTGTTACTGAATGGGGCATTTACGTGGAAATAATTGAGAATCAGTGCGAGGGGATGATACATATCCGTGAGCTCGGAGATGATTTCTATGAATATGATGAGGAAAATTACTGTATAAAAGGCCGCTCTTCAGGTAAGATTTATACTCTTGGCGATAAAGTCACTATCGAAGTCGTGAAAGCAGATCTTCAGAAGAAGCAGCTGGATTACAGGCTGGTGTAGGCAGGGAATCCACGTACTCACCTCCCCAGGTCTGAATTAATTATTGAAAGCAGTGCCGCTACCGCTTCCTCTTCAGCCACATTCTTCAGTACAGGTATGGTCCCCCTGTAAATATGCACCTTTCCTTCACCAGCCCCGACATATCCGTAATCCGCACCTGCCATCTCACCGGGGCCGTTTACTATGCAGCCCATAACAGCAATTCTCAATCCTGTCAGATGACTGGTTGCCGCTTTTATCTTTTTAACAGCCTCCTGAAGATTAAACTTTGTACGTCCGCATGTCGGACATGAGATGTACCTGGTTCTTGTGATCCTTGCCTCAGTTGTCTGCAGAATGGAAAAAGAGATCTCTTTCAGCTTCTCTCCACGAACCTTGCCCTTGTTTGAAATGCAAATGCCATCAGCCTGTTTTAAGATGAACCAGCGCCCCAGAAGTGAGGCTGCATCAATTGCAAGCTTCTCAGGATCATCTTCCGAAAAGACAGGATTAAGTATGATTTTATCTTTTGAATGTTCCGGAACAGAAGGCATTGTTCCGGCTCTGAAAGTGAACATTTTCCCCTGAAAAGGATCCCCGTTTTCAGAAAGAAACCTGCCGTTATCATCAGCTATTACTTCAGGTTTATAAAGAATATTTCTGGACTTAAATCGAAGAGGTTCCACAGGGGTCTGGGTACGTCCGGTGACGCCTCCAATGAAATTCAGGATTTCTTTCGCCACGGTGATTTCCCTTTCTGGATCTTCTGACAAGGAGACTCTTATTGTATCACCAATCCCTTCAGCCAGAAGAGCTCCTATACCGGCTGCCGATCTTATACGTCCATCTTCTCCTTCTCCTGCCTCAGTGACTCCAAGGTGAATAGGATAAGATAGTCCCTGCTCCTGCAACATTCTGACAAGCAGCCTGTTAGATTCGACCAGAACCACCGTATCGGAAGATTTCATGGAAAGGACAAGGCTGTTGAAATTCTCAGCCAGGAATATCTTTATGAATTCAAGGGCTGAAAAAACCATCCCTTTCGGAGTGTTCCCATAACGGGTCATGATGCGGTCGGAGAGAGATCCGTGGTTTATGCCGATCCGGATGACCGTACTGTTTTCCCTGCAGATGTTTATGAGCGGAAGCAGCCGTTGATGTATTCTCTCAAGATCTACGTTATACTCTTTCTCTGTAAGCACCTTTGTGATGAATGAAGCTCTCTTATCGGCATAGTTCCCTGGATTAATCCTGACTTTTTCAACTATCCTGGCAGCCGTTTCTGCAGCCTCCGGATTAAAATGGATATCCGCAATAAGCGGAGTATTAAATCCTGCTTTCCGCAGTTCTTTCTTAATATTTGCAAGGTTCTCGGCCTCCCTGGTTCCCTGGGCTGTAAGCCTTACATAATCTGCGCCAGCTTCAATTATCCTGATACATTGTGCCACAGATGCCTTAGTATCAAGAGTATAAGTGTTAGTCATCGATTGGAGACGGATGGGGTTACTTCCCCCAACCGGAATATTGCCAATAATAATTTCTGATGAGATATATAATCTGTCTGGCATTTCAAAATCTTTAATTAACCACGGAGTAACACCGTTTTTCACCTCTCACTATCTCCCTATTTCCATTTCTCCCCCTCACCGTTTCTCCCCCTACTTATACTTCCTCCCATTCAGCTCCATCTTTTTTGTCATTCAGAATAATTCCGGCCTTCTTCAGTTCCTCCCTGATCCTATCTGATGCTGCCCACTCTTTTTTATTCTTTGCATCCTGCCTCAGGTTGATTATTATATTCATCAGATCCCCGGTAAGCTTTTCATTGCTCTTTCCGGCACTCTCATCCCTGAGTCCGAGGATATCAAAAACAAACGTGTTGAAAAGAGTCTTCATTGAATCAAGATCACCTGCGCCAAGTTTTTCACTTCCGTCGTTTACCGCGTTGATATATTTCACGCCTTCAAATAGATACGATATAAGGACCGGGCTATTCAGATCATCATCCATCGCTTCGTAGCACTTCCCTTTAAGGCCTGAGATATCGATGGTTGATGAGAGGGAGGGTTTAAGTTTCTTTAGGGTCTCTATTGCCTTCATCAGTTTCTGAAGTCCTTTTTCTGCTGCCTGAAGTGCTTCATTGGAGAAATCGACAGTGCTTCTGTAATGAGCCTGTAGAATGAAAAACCTGATGGTCATTGGACTGTATGCCTGCTGCAGAAGCGGATGTTCGCCTTTAAAGAGCTGATCAAGGGTAATGAAGTTGTTGAGAGACCTAGCCATCTTCTGCCCGTTAATAGTGATCATGTTGTTATGCATCCAGTACCTTACCGATTCTTTCCCTTTGGCAGCTGTAGACTGGGCTATTTCGCACTCATGATGGGGGAAGAGAAGATCCATCCCGCCTCCGTGAATATCAAAAACATCTCCCAGATATTTAGTGCTCATTGCCGAGCACTCGAGGTGCCATCCCGGGAAACCGTCGCTCCAGGGTGACGCCCAGCGCATCAGATGTTCGGGAGTTGCTTTCTTCCATAGAGCAAAATCGAAAGTATTCTTTTTTTCATCCTGCCCCTCAAGCGTTCGTGTGTTTGCCTGCAGATCTTCAAGGATCCTTCCGGAAAGCTTCCCGTATTTATATTTTTCGTTATACTTTAAAACATCAAAATAAACAGATCCGTTAACTTCATATGCAAAGCCTTTATCTAAAATCTCCTTTATAAGCTCCTGCTGTTCAATGATATGTCCTGAAGCCCTTGGTTCAATCGAAGGGTGCAGCGTGTTGAGCTCATCCATGTTTTTAAGGAAGTTGTTCAGGTATTTCTGAACCACTTCCATAGGTTCAAGGTGCTCAAGCCGTGCCTTCTTTTCAATCTTATCCTCACCTTCATCAGCATCATTTTCAAGATGCCCGACATCGGTTATGTTCCTGACATAACGTACTTTATACTCAAGATGTGTAAGATACCTGTAAAGCAGGTCAAAAGTGATAGCCGGACGTGCATGCCCAAGATGCGGATCGCTGTAAACCGTTGGTCCACAGACATATACTCCGATAAATGGTGGATGAAGAGGTTTGAATGGTTCTTTCTTCCGTGAAAGGCTATTAAAGATGGCTAGATTATTCTGCATAGAGTGATAATTAATAAGCAAAATTAATTTAATTCTTTAATCTGTCCCAAAACTCATTTTATTCCATGCACTCATCCCCCAGTCCCCTTGCTGCAGGCTGGCTCCTCCCTGAAAATGCCCACAGGGCAATTTCCTAAAGATTGTTTCTTAAACAGTCGCTATTAAAATATTGATAATTAACGTGAGTTCGACATAAAAACAAAGTACTTGATTTGACTTGGTGTTACTTGGTGACTTCGTGTCTTAGTGGCGAGAGAATTTTTGCCACCAA
>JALONT010000064.1 GCA_025454795.1 Bacteroidales bacterium
ATTTTTAGCTGTAACGAGCTTTTTCGGGGTTTTTTCTTAAAATTAATGAGAGTTAACTATTTGTCAATCAATAGTTTTCAGTATTTATGAACATCCCTACATAATTCGAGATTATGGGCAAATACCTTATTACCAGGATATCTTTCGCATAATTTCTCACAATAAATTCTCGCTTTCAGAGACGATCTGTCCGAATCAAAATATATTTTGGAAAGAAAATAATATGCAATTGTTTGACAAATGGGATTTCCTGAGGTTATATTATATTCCAAAGCTTTAATTCCTTCTATATATAGATTTGAATTAAAAAAAAGCAGTTTGCTTTTCCCGATATTGAATAGAACCGCATAAATTTGAAAAATTTCTTGTTGCTCAGCCGGTAATTTATTGATTTCAAACTGATCAATAACGCGGTTAATCTTATATATATTAACCATGACAGTCAATATCCGGCTTTCCAATAAAGCATATCTTAAAGAATAACTTAGATAGATTAATTCTTCCAGTTTATATGTTACATCAGCATTATTTAAATCATGTGAATATTCCTCTAAAATTGTCTCAAATTCAGCAAAGTCAGTTTTATTGTTACTCGATATAGCTTTCCACCATTTCAGGTCCAGCACAAGTATCTGGTAATTCCATTTTGCTAATATGTTTTTTGACCGGATCAGTTCAGCCTCAGCTTCGTTAAACTTCTGGTTATATATCAGATTGAAAATGTTTTCTGAAACTTTTTCATAGTTATCGGAACCTGATAATTTATTGTCGGGACAAAACACCAAAAAAATGAGGATTATTAAGAATGGTTTCAAAATTTTATAATTTATCATTCTAATTCAATTCTATGATAGCATTCAACCAAAGTAATTATTTCGGAATATATTTTCGTTTTTTCCATCTTTATTTTGTTTACAGCCATAGTAGAAGCATTGGTGTAACCACCTGAATAATATCTGTAGAACCAGGAAGATAACACTAGCAAGCCGTCAAAATAAGTATAATTTACAGCCGTAACCATTGCATAAAATGTAATCCCCGTAATTAAGAAAAAGGAATTAAGGCCACTAAAGATTTCACCTGTATAAACCTGACCCAAACCTGGTAAAATGATACTCATCAGTTCTACTTTTTCAGGCCTGAATTTTTTACTGAAGCGATTAAAATCGAGAAACAAATTATTAATTTTTGTCATGCCGGTAGAGTCCAGTAATTTTGAGAAGTTTTCGCTGGAGTTCTGAAAATCATTTAACCCAAAATAGCATATTCCCATATAAAGATCCTTCCTTTTCTGAAGAAAATCTGAAGCAGGATCCGGAAGGTCATATAATTCACTAAGCGCTTCCAGATAGTTGTTTTTATTAAAATCACATAATGTCTTTTTTAATGCCAGTTCAAACCTGAGACTATCATTATTTTCAACACGTAAAGCAAAATCGTAGTATTTTGACGCAAGATCGAAATCTGACATCTGGTAGTAAATAGAAGCAATTTTCGAATAAAGCTCATTATATTCCTTTTCATCATTAAATAAAAGGACACGTTGGTATTCCTTCAGAGATAGCTGATAATTCCCTTTATTGAATTGTTCGTCAGAAAATTCTTTTATCTGGTGGATATCCTGAGTCTTTGCGAAAGAGAGAAAACACAGGCTAAAAAGAATTGTATATAATATTTTCAGCATTGTTTTGATACTTTTTTCGTAAGTCGGAGTTATATCTTTTTGCAGCTTTTTCCGAGCCCCAAAGGTTTGCTGTGTAGAAGCTGAATGCAAGACCTCCGAATATCCAGCCATTAACGCTTTTTGTCCCCCTTTTACTAAAAGCCCGGTATGATGCAAATGCATTTGTACTAACAAAAAGGAAAGAAACAAAAGCATCTCCAAATCGTTTTGAATATGCTTTGCCACTTCCGGGGACCACGGCCGACATTATTAATGCCAGTGCCGGGCTTTTATATTTTTCATGTTCGAAATTATAAGTCAGTTGGAATAAACCTTTATTATTAGATTTAAGAGGATCTTCATTTTTCTGACAATAATCGAATGCTGAATCATATTTTTGATTAACCCAGAAATAACCTAATTCATAAAAACACTTATCACCGGATTGAAGTAAAGCCGATATTTCGAAGAATTTTTTTGATTCTGATCTACACGATAGCACGAATCTCAGGTATTCTTTTGCAGATGTTAATGAATTGTATTCAAATATGTTTTTTTGAAGTGTTTCAAACGAAACATCCAATTTGTCACATTGGTTGTTCAGTCTATAGGTTTGTACCAGCTCAAAGGTTATTGATGAATCATTTGGCCAAAGGAAATTCATTCTTTCAAATTCTTCTGAAGCAAATGGATATTGCCTTGTTGCTTTCAGGTACCTGGCAAATTTTAAAGAATTATCGTAATCCAGAAGATTTTGTTGGGCACTTCCTGATATAATTATGAACAGGTTTATAAAAACAGAAAAAATTATTTTCTTATTCGACAGGATCATAAAAACGATATTTTTTATTATCAAAAGGGTAATGACCTTGTTTCACAAATCCATGGCAACGGGACAACCGATCAAAGGTACTCACCCACCCAATGAGAAATCCTTTTTTTTGAAAGGCTTCAACAGAATATTCTGAACAGGAGGGTGTAAAAACGCATGCCGGTACATCCTGAGAAGAAAGAAAGGTTTTATATAGTAGAAAAGTAGTTGAAATTGTGATATCAATTTCATTTTTTGATTCCTTAATTGGTTTTGTATAATCCTGGTGTACTGTGTCTGCAGGATCAAAGAGTGTTTTAAGATCTGCTTCAACCAAAGGCTGTCCATCCGCTGAAAGAATAAAAAGTAAATTTGTAATTATAAATAAACCAGTTAACAAATATTTGTTATTCATATTTCTTAAGGTTTATCTGGTACAATTTACTGTTTGTCATATCATTGATTTTAACATTTCTAAACTCTGTGACCTGGTAACTTTCATCACCGGAGACAGTATACAAGACCTGTATTATTTGCTGTGGAAACTCAAATGCATCAATTTTAATGTAATTTCTGAAAAATTGTTTACTTAAAATTTTCTGATCCTTGCCGACCATTATAACGCTTTCGAGCCTGTTGTCTCTTTTGGCAATCACAACATGGTCAATAAGGGTATTTACTTTTTCAGGAATTTTATAATATGACAATACCAGATTTTCCTTTTTTTCAACTTTGTTGATTTTATAAATTGAATTTTTTAATCCAAAGTCATTAAGTCCGGCATTCAGCGCCAAATGGAAAACAGTGAATTCATTTATAGATGGGATGGTAACTCTCTGGTATAATGAGTCATTTTTGACTTTATAAAGGCTGGTATCTTTACTTATCCATTTTTCGATTTTCGGGAATGAAATATCATAAATTAGATCTTTGATGTTTTTATCATAATATACAATTCCTTTAGTCAGACTTTTTGTGCTGTCATTTAAACTGATTTTGACAGTAAAATCAGCTTTAATTCTAAAATAGTCCTGACCGAAGCAAATTCCATGATAAGTCATGACGGTTGTGAGAAGAAAGAAAAAATATTTTAACACCTATTCAGATATTTATTGTTATCAACCAGTTTTAATTAAAATAAGCAAAAGATGCCGCAGATTTTCAAGGCATCTTTTGCTTACTTATAAAAATTTATCTGCTAAAAGAACTTATAAAAGTGTCCGGTTTTTATCATTGTAATGCAGTAGTTTCTGCAACAATCCAAACAGCATAAACAACGTAGAAAACAATATAGACCCCGCTGGCAATCAAACAACCGGTCAATGCTTTTTTAGTTTGTTCTTTGTCTTTGTCAGTCAGAACATAGACTAATAACAGACCTACCCAGCCAAGAATACATCCCCACCAGAATGCTGGAATTCCCATAAGACTGTCGTCTCCTTCTGCAGGCATTCCTAATGGAGCAGAGATGTCGCTTACATTTTTAATAAGGTCACTGCCTGCGGCATTAAGATCTGCATAAGTCACGCCCTCATTTTGAGAAAGATAAGCATCTAATTCATTCAGGTCAGCTAATGCTGCATTCATTGCATTTTCATCAAGATTGAATGCTGTTTCATCAATTCCTGGTGAGCTTTTAACCAGTGAATTAGCTAATAGACTTTGATTTTGTGAGGCAAGCATTACAAATGCCATAAAAAAACTCAGACTTTTAAGTAAAACTTTTTTCATAGGTTCAATTTTAAAGGTTAAATATAATTTAATAGACAAAAATTTATTTATCAGGTATCTGTTAAATTTTTTATCGATATTAAAGTCAAAATATTAAATCGTCTCGGTTCAGAGTAAAATGTCCTGTTGTAATTTATATGTTCCGTATTAAACTTTTTAAAGATAGTAATTCATTGGATTTATTTATTCATTCTTTAATTTTTTTTTCTTTATTAGGTGGCGAAAAAATATAAGAACAATTTTGCTTCGTTAAAACCTGCTCTTTCAAATTTCAACCTGCACCTCGCACCCCGCATCAATTATCTGACATGCTTCAGTATCCTGTCAAACAGATCATGTGGCTTGAAAGGTTTCAGTACGTAATCATTTATATTCAGCTCGTCTATCTTATCATGGTTCTCTGACATTATTGCAGCAGTCAGGGCAACGATAGGGATATTCCTGATCATAGGATTATCTGAATTACGGATGATCTTTGTTGCTTCAATTCCATCCATGACAGGCATATGGAGGTCCAAAAGAATCAGGTCGAATTCCTCCGATTTCAGTTTGTCAAGCGCCAATTGCCCGTCTTCGGCATGAGTTACTATTACTCCCCATCCTGTGAGGAACTTATTGGCTACAAAGAAATTAATTTTGTTATCCTCCGCTACAAGGATTCTTTTGCCTTCAAGGCCGGTATAGGATTCAGTTTTCTCCGGGCTCAGATCCCTTGAAGCTTTATCTGAAACTGTGAAGGTGAGAGTAAAACTGAAAGTTGAACCTTGATCAGGTTCACTTTCAAGTAGGATTGTCCCGCCCTGAAGTTCGATAAGCTTTTTACAGATAGCCAGGCCAAGTCCTGTACCGCCGTAATGACGGGTAGTGTCTGCTGAAGCCTGTGTAAAGCTCTCGAAGATTGTGGCGTGTTTATCTTTTGGTATTCCTATTCCCGTATCATGAACAGAAAACTCAAGTTTAGATTGATTACCTTTCCTTTCAAGTTCCCTGATAATTACAGTTATCCCTCCCTTATTTGTGAATTTAAGGGCATTTGAGAGCAGGTTTGAGAGTATTTGATTGAGCCTTATCTGATCGCCGATAATTTCAACAGGGAGATTTCCCTCTTTTCTGATCTCGAATTCCAGGTGTTTTGCCTTCGATCTGAATGAATAAGATCTCATGATTTCATCCATGAAATCATTAAGGTTGAACTGAACCTCTTCAAAAACTATCTTGCCCGATTCCATCTTATTATAATCGAGCACATCGTTAACAAGTGTAAGAAGATGGTTCCCCGAGAAGCGGAGTGTTTTGAGGTAATCCATCTGGTCATCCCGGGGTTTACCCTGGAGAAGGAGATTCGTTATCCCTATCACTTCATTCAGGGGAGTTCTGATCTCGTGACTCATGGTAGACATGAAGATCTGTTTCGACTCTGCAGCTTCTTCTGCTTTCTGACGGGCAACAATAAGGTTGTCGAGCATCATCCTTCGTTGAATTGCGATTGCAATCTGGTTTGCAATAAAATCAAGCACATAAAGGTCGTCATGAGAAAACTTATTTTCATCATTATAATCCTGCAGGCACATTATGCCGATAATATTGTTTTCAACTTTAAGGGGAACACCCATCCAGACTTTACAGGGTGTCCCTATCAGTTCGATATCCCCTGTCTCTTCCAGTAGCTTCAGGTCATCTTCTTTCAGCAGGACCGACTTATTAGTTTTGATGACATATCCGGAAATAGTCTTTTGTACCGGGATTTCATAAAAATTATCCTTTTCATCTGCAAAGAATGGCAAGGACATCGTATCTGATGTCTTATCATAAAGTGCAATAAAAAAATTATTAGTATCCCATATTTTGCTCAGTTCATGTACGATTGTCGGGTAAATTTCCTTAATATCCATCTGCTTTAATGCCGCATTGGAGATATTAAAGAGAATCTCCTGCAGAAGCTGATTTTTTCTTTCAGTAGTGATGTCTCTGTAGATACCAAGATAAGCAATTGTCTCATTATTAACAATAATAGGGGTCGCTATCAGGGAAACGTGTATCCTGTTTCCAAACTTATCTTTTCTCTCTGTTTGCTTTACTACCTTTTGATGCTGAGCTGCCAGGGAATCAATAGTAACAGCTTCTCCTATCAATTCCTCCGGTACGATCAGATCATCAATATTCCTGTTTACTGCTTCTTCTGATGTGTACCCAAAGAGGTTTGTAAACTCCTTATTGACCATTGTGATCTTCCCCGGGTATTCTGTTATTGCGATTGCTTCAGGAGTTGAATCAATGAGACGCTCGAGATAAGCTTTTTCCCTTTTTATTTGTTGCTCATATTCTTTTTGCTTGCTGATATCAGTTATAATTCCCCTGTAACCCGTAATCTTTCCTTCATGAAAAGTTGCAAATGAATGGGTTACGATCGGGATCAGAGTGCCATCTTTTTTTCTTCCGAGGTATTCATTACTGGAAACTTCATCAGGGTTTTTCAAAGCAGCAAGGTTGCTGACCATCTGTTTGTAACTTTCCGGGAAAATATCGGAGATCATCATTCCTCTGTTAAGGTCTTCTTTGGTGTATCCGAAGAAACGTAATCCCCTCGTATTCCCATACATTATTTCACCTTTAAGATTAACCTCATATACCATTTCGGGAAGCATCTCTGCAAAGTTTTCGAAAACCAGCGATTGCATGTTGATATCTTCCGGAGTTTTTCCTGTTATATCTTTTTTGCCGGTCAAAGTTCTCAATTCTTTAAGCTCTTTTTCCAGTCTCTTTATTTTTCCCTCTGACTTCTTGTATCTCTCTTTATAATCCATCAGGATCGACTTTATAATTCCGGTTTAAAAATAATAAATAATGATCTTGTTCTGTTATTCTGTTCAGCAATTATAGTGAATGGGGAATAATTTTATTTTTTTGCTTTACTTTTAATGTAAAATTTACAGAATTGATTCAGTCCACACATATCACACAACGGATTTCGTGCTTTACAAACATACCTTCCGTGGAGTAAAAGCCAGTGATGAGCCCGGTGTATTTGCTGAACAGGTATGTTTTTAGTCAGCTGCTCCTCAGCACTTAACGGGTTCTTTGCATTAACCGTTAATCCGATTCGTGCTGAAACCCTGAATACATGAGTATCGACTGCCATCACAGGCTTTCCGAAAATTACAGATGCAATTACATTTGCTGTTTTTCTACCAACCCCCGGCAGCCTCTGCAGAATTAAAGGATCCGATGGAACTATGCCGCCAAACTCATTAACAAGCATTCTTGACATCCCCGAAAGATGCTTTGCTTTGCTATTAGGATATGAACATGATTTAATGTACTCCAGGATTTCAGAAGGCCCTGCCTGTGCCATTGATTCAGCATCAGGAAACCTTTTTAAAAGTGCCGGAGTTATCATATTTACACGCTTGTCGGTGCATTGTGCCGATAATATTACGGCCACAATAAGTTCAAAAGGATTTTCGTAAACCAGCTCAGTTTCTGCAACCGGCATGCTTTTACTGAAATACCCGATAGTAAGTCTGTATCTTTCTTTTAATGTCATTGTTGTTGACTTATCATAGGGCAGGTAAGGTAACGATTTTTATCTTTACACAATATTTACAATTTATGGTAAGTTACCTGCAGGCAGAAAATATATTGAGAAGAATAGGAGAGAATCTGCTTTTTGAAAACATTTTTCTGAACATCAATAAAGGGGATAAGATAGCCATCATTGCAGTTAATGGAGCAGGTAAATCATCGTTACTCGATATCCTTTCCGGAAGAGAAAATCCTGACGGAGGATCTGTCAGCCTTAAAAGAGGTTTGAAGATTTCCTATTTACTGCAATCTCCAATCCTTAATGAGGAAAATAAAATTATTGATGAATTATTTTGTACGGAGAGCGATTTGACAAGTGTTATCAGAGATTATGAGGAATCAATCTTTTCAGGTAATGAGAAGGTGGTTCAGGTGATGGTACAAAGAATGGATGATCTGAAAGCCTGGGATTATGAAATAGCCGTTAAACAGATCCTTTTCAAGCTTAAGCTTACCGATCTGAACGCAATAATCGGAACTCTTTCAGGCGGGCAGAAAAAAAGAGTGGCACTGGCAAAAGTATTAGTTGAGAATGCTGATCTGCTTATGCTCGATGAACCCACAAACCACCTTGATCTTGATATGATTGAATGGCTTGAAGAGTACTTTATTAAGTCAGGAAAGACACTAATTATGGTAACTCACGACCGTTATTTTCTTGACAGAGTTTGTAATGTTATCTTGGAACTATCTGAAAATGAGTTGGTCAGGTATGATGGAAATTATGAATATTTTCTTGAGAAGAAACAACTAAAAGAGGTCTCCGACCAGTCAAACACAGAGAAAGCTAAAAACCTTTTCAAGAGCGAACTCGACTGGATGAGGAGGATGCCAAAAGCCCGAAGGCATAAAGCCAAATCACGAATTGAATCATTTTATGATCTTAAAGAAAGAGCTGCAAAACGTCCGGAAGAAAAATCTATTAACATAAATGTAAATGCTTCAAGGATGGGTAAGAAGATCCTTGTATTGAAAAATTTAACCAAATCATATGACGATAAAATTCTTCTGAAAGATTTTTCGTACACATTTAACAGGTTTGAAAAGGCAGGATTGGTTGGACGCAACGGGACAGGTAAAACAACACTTCTGAATATAATAACAGGGCTTGACAGTCCCGACACTGGAACAGTTGACCGGGGTGAGACGGTAGTCTTCGGTTACTACAGGCAACAGAGAATAGAATTTGACGATGAGATGACTGTCATTGATGCTGTAAAAAATATTTCTGAAAGTGTGGTAATTAAAGATGGTAATGTGCTTTCAATCAGTCAGTTTATGAATTATTTTCTCTTCCCGCCTCAAAAACACTATACCCTCATAAAAAAATTGTCGGGAGGAGAGAAAAGAAGACTCTACCTGCTTACTGTCCTGATGCGAAATCCAAACTTCCTTATACTTGATGAGCCAACCAATGATCTTGACATACTTACTCTTAATGTTCTCGAGGATTATCTTGCAGGTTTCAGAGGATGCGTTATTGTGGTATCGCATGACAGATATTTTATGGATAAGGTTGTTGATCATATCTTTGAATACAAGGGTGATGGCTTTATAAAAGATTTTCCCGGGAATTATAGTCAGTTCAGGGAAAAGCAGAGTGAAGACGCACGAGAGTCAGTAATAGTGCGAACTTCGAAGATAAAAGATTCAGCTTCCCTTCCTGGCATTCCGGTTAAAAAAGAGAAAAAACCAGGAATGACATTTAAAGAGAAAAAGGAATTTGAGACACTATCAATTGAGATTGAGATCCTCGAATCAGAGAAGAAACTTATTGAAGAAAAAATAAGTGATGGTACCCTGAATTCCGAGGCGCTTTATGAACAATCTAAAAGACACGGAGAGATTGTAGAAATGCTTAATCCCAGAGAATTGCGCTGGCTGGAATTAAGCGAAAAATAGTCCGGCAACTCAAAATCAACTCCAATAATGCAAATTCCTGCAGGGATTTTTTAACTTTAACAGGCAATAAATTACTCAGTTTGGAAAAAATTATCTTAACAACCAGTAATTCGGTCTCCGGGATAATGGTCGGTGCCCGGTGGGAAGCAGTAGTAAAGCTAATCCCTGAAAATGGGGTAGTTATAATTACAGATGAAAATTTGTATAATATCTACGGACAACTTTTTCCTGCTTTTCCAGTCCTGAAGATTAACCCCGGAGAAGATAGCAAACAGCTTAAAGTGATTGAAAAGCTTGCTAAAAAGCTCCTTGATAAGGGTATTGACCGTTCAGGATTTATACTGGCAATAGGAGGAGGTGTTGTATGCGATGTTGCAGGATTTCTGGCTTCTGTATATATGAGGGGAATACGGTGTGGATATGTTTCCACTACTCTTCTTTCTCAGGTCGATGCCAGCACAGGCGGGAAAAATGGGGTTAACCTGGGAGTCGTTAAAAATGTTATAGGAAATATCCGGCAGCCCGAATTTGTGATATGTGATACTTCAATGCTGCAAACACTCTCACAGGATGAATACTTATCCGGACTTGCTGAGTTGATCAAGACCGGAGTAATCGGCGATGAATCAATTATTGAAATTCTTGAGAACAGATTTCCTGATGTAATGAAAAGAGACCGGGGAATTCTTACAGATCTTGTTGCACGGTCAGTAAGGTTCAAAGCCTCAGTGGTATCAGAGGATGAAAAGGAAACCGGTAAAAGGCGTATACTCAATTTCGGACATACATTCGGACATGCTGTGGAGTTGCATCAGTCTGTAAAACATGGTTTTGCAATAGCCTCCGGAATGGAACTGGCAACCATCTTTTCTTTAAAAAAAGGATATATCAGAAAGGACGAAAGTGACAGGATCATAACCCTCCTTAAGAAATATTCTCTTCTTAATGATCACGATATCCCTGCTGAAGATATAAGTAAGCTGATCCTTCATGACAAGAAAAAGGCGGGAGAGGATATCCATTTTGTTTTTACTGAAGGAACCGGCAAAGCAACTGTCAGAAAGATCCCGGTTGGGGAGGTGGTTGATTTCTACAGGGAATTTAAAAACAGGTAAACAGGAAAATTATGAACTCTTTCGGAACAATATTCAGGGTAACAATATTTGGAGAATCACATGGTGATGCAATAGGTGTTGTAATCGATGGATGTCCTCCGGGCATTGCAATTAAGACCGATGACTTTATAAAGGATCTTTCAAGAAGGCGAAGCGGGTCCAGAGGTACAACCAAACGTCAGGAGGCTGATCTCCCGGAAATTCTCAGTGGAATTCATGAAGGATTCAGTACCGGAGCTCCTGTAACAATAATTACAAGGAATAAAGACAGAGTCTCATCAGATTATGATGAGTTCAGAAATATTCCACGTCCCGGGCATGCAGATTTTATTGCTAAAACAAAATATTCTGGATTTGCTGATCCCAGGGGAGGAGGCCATTTCTCGGGAAGAATTACATGGGGCCTGGTCGTTGCAGGAGTCATTGCAAAAAAAATAGTTGTGGGTTCGGAAATATCGGCCAGACTGATTTCTGCAGGTGGTTCCTCCGATATTGAAAGTGCTCTGAACGAGGCTATTGAGAAGAACGATTCAATAGGAGGGATTATTGAATGCACCGTAAAGAATCCTCCATTGGCGGTTGGAGAACCATTTTTCAACAGCACCGAATCAGCAATCAGCCACCTGGTCTTTTCTATTCCCGCCATTAAGGGAATAGAATTTGGCTCCGGGTTTGCCTCCGCTGCAATGAAAGGTTCGGAACATAACGATCCCTTCATTGATGAAGACGGAAGAACAGCAACAAATAATGCCGGAGGAATTAACGGAGGTATAACAAATGGCAATGACATCTATTTCAGGGTTGTTGTAAAGCCTACCTCATCTACCGGTACTGAGCAGACAACCTATAATTTCTCTTCCAGGAAAATGCAGACATTTAAGGTATCCGGACGTCACGATACCTGCATTGCTTTGAGAATGCCTGTCATTGTTGAAGCAGCTGCTGCAATAGCCCTTGCTGACCTTAAACTTATTGACAGAGGAATAAATGCCCGTAGCTCGTAGCTATTAATAACCCACCCCTCGTCCCTCCACTACCCTTTATACACATTTTTGTATTTAACTGAAATATAGATCTTTAGAGCTAAAAGAACCAGAATATATTTTCATTCTATTAGAGAATTAATCTTT
>JALONT010000029.1 GCA_025454795.1 Bacteroidales bacterium
GCATTTTTACTATTTATTTAAGCTAAAGATATTAACACATATCATTGATTATTAACATTATACGTACATATATTTACTTTTTCAGCAAACCCTAATTAGAAATAAGATGCAAAGGTAATATATTTACACCTGATAAATAATTTCAGGAATGTCAAAAAATATGATCAGGAATAAAAGTCTTCTGAGGATTTCTCAGAATTTATAGGATAATCCGGAAAAGATGCCGAAGGTATAAGGGTGAAGTTTCATTCCGGGGATCCCGCCTGAAGAATTTAAATAGTACCTGAAGGTCGGTTCCATGTTCAGAGAAAAGTTTTTGGATAAGCTATATTCCAATCCCATACCTATTGAGCTGCTGAAGGTTAGAGGGTTCAGATCGTCTGTTTGTCCAATCTCATACTTGCCCTTATCAGATGAGGCAAAAACAGCGTTGGTTACCAGCAGGTTGGACGACAATCCACCAATGATATTAAAGTCGATGATTCTATCGATCACCTTATATCTCAAAATTAACGGCAGTTCAAGATAACCGAAATTCTGATGAAGTGAATTGCCAAGGTACTGAAGATCCGCTTCCACAATATCAGATACATCACCGGTATAACTGGTAATTATCCTGTTTTTTAATAGTCCGTCGCTGAGGAAGATATCCGAATTGTTTGTATATACAGTCCCGCTTGTTGTAAGAACCTCAAATGTACGGTCTCCCTTTGCCTGATTATAATCACGGAATCCGCTGAAGGCTGTTATCCCTGACAGTTCATGCCCGAAAGTGGAATAATAAATACCTGATTGCACACTGATTCTCTTATTTATCTTATAAGATAAGGCCACTCCTCCTGAATATGATAACATTGTCTGATCTTCGGTCAGCAGCTGATTAGCAAATTCATTATTGCCTGACTTAATATTCATATTATAAGTTGGTGAGACCAGGGCAGCTATTGACCATCTTTCGGTTTTCTTTTCAGCCTGGATTTCTGGAAGATACTCAGGTGTATCCGATACTTTGTTTATTGAAGAACCTGTACTCACAAATGCTGAAAGATATGAATGTCTGTCTGCCAGTTTGACATTAATCGGCAGATCTGATGTTGCTGACTGATAATCAATGCTCTGAGGAGAATCAGCTTCCTTTTCAACTACAACAAAGTTTTCAGGCTGATCTGCAGGTAATGCAATTCCTGAACCGGAATTAAGCGTAAATGTGTTTCCGGCATCTGCTATCATTAATTGATCCTGATTATCTGCCTCCGGTGCTTCAGATTCCGGGTTTACGAAAAAGTCATTATTGACCAGTCCGGTTGAAATTTCTGCACCCCACCTGTAAGCAAGAAAACTTAATGAGATTACTACAGCTATAATTGCTGCAGCTCTGAGAATAGTAAAAGGTCTTTGTCTTTTCCTGACAGCAGGATAAATGTTTTTCCAGACATCAGCAGGCGGTAGAACTTCATAATCTTTAAGTCCGTTCCTGAATACTACATCAATATTTGCTTCTCTTTCATCCATTTGATGACTTCTTCTTTAGTCCGGTATAAGAACCCACCCTTCGCTGCAGAATTACCCGTGCCCGGGAAAGGTTCGATTTTGATGTTCCTTCAGATATATTTACTATACTGCTGATCTCTTTATGGGTATATCCTTCAATAGCATAAAGGTTAAACACCATTCTGTATTTTGGAGGAAGCTCCCTGATAATCTCCAACAGGTCTGAGGCTTCAAGTCCTGCGTAATCCTCATTATCCGGAGTTGCATCCGGTTCCGTTATCTGGTCAATATCATCAACCCTGTAGAGATTATGTTTACTGCGGTATCGCTCCAGGGCCGTATTGACCACTATCCGGCGCATCCATCCTTCAAAAGAACCTTCATGCTTATAGTGAACCAGATTTTCAAAAATCTTTATAAATCCTTCCTGAAGGATATCCCTCGCTTCTTCATCATTACCGGAATATTGCATACAAACAGCAAATAACTTCGCTGCATGCCTCCGGTACAGAAGCTCCTGATCCCTTCTGTTACCCTTAAGACAACCGGTTATGATATTTTTAATCTCCGACAAGGCTCTTTACCTCTAAAGAGTATAAAAATACAAAATAATTGTCTTAAAAACCACTATTTCGGCATAAGATTGATGAAGAAATGCCGAAAAAGGTTGCTTTGTAAGCAGGAAGATAATTTTACTAAACAGAAAAAGGTGTCAGGCGTAGGGCGTGGGTCAACAGGCGACAGGTTGCAGAAAACTTTAAAACAGGACATGCCTGATACTTGTTGCCTGTTAAAGATGTATCACCTCACCATATGCTGCAGCTGCTGCCTCCATAATTGCCTCCGACATGGTGGGATGAGGGTGTACAGCTCTTATTATTTCATGAGCGGTGGTCTCAAGCTTTCGTGCAACAACTATTTCCGAAATCATCTCTGTAACATTTGCTCCGATCATATGTGCCCCGAGAAGCTCTCCATAACCGGCATCAAAAATGAGTTTGACAAAGCCGTCCTTTGTCCCTGAAGCACTTGCCTTTCCAGAAGCGGTGAACGGAAACTTACCAACTTTTATCAAATAACCAGCCTCCTTTGCCGCTGCTTCTGTAAGACCTACAGATGCAATTTCAGGGTTTGTATAAGTACATGCAGGGATATTCTTATAATCCAGAGGTTCAGTCTCCTTACCCGCAATCTTCTCTACACATATTATACCTTCAGCCGAAGCTACATGGGCAAGTGCAGGGCCATGAACTATATCGCCAATAGCATAGATGCCCTGCACCGGGGTCCTGTAATAGTCATCTACAACCACTTTACCCTTATCTGTTTTAATACCGGCTTCTTCAAGCCCTATTCCCTCAAGGTTTGTTGTGATACCGACTGCTGAAAATACAATGTCAGTTTCAGCAACCTCAATTCCCTTTGGTGTCTTTATGGTCACCCTGCATTTTTCTTCTGAGGTATCTACCGACTCCACTGTTGAATCGGTCATTATCTTCATCTTCAGCTTTTTAAATGACCTCTCAAGCTGTTTCGACACTTCTTCATCCTCATTTGGAACAATTCTCGGAAGGAACTCAACAAGAGTAACTTCCGTTCCTATTGTCTGATAAAAGTTAGCAAACTCGCTCCCTATGGCACCTGATCCGACTACAACTATCGATTGTGGCTGCTTTGGCAGCGTCATTGCCTCACGGTACCCTATTATCTTCCTGCCATCCTGCTTCAGTCCAGGCAGTTCTTTTGAACGGGCGCCGGTAGCAAGGATGATGTTCTTTGCTGAATATATTTTTTTGTTTCCTTCCTGATCTTCAACTTCAACATTATTCCCTCCTGTCAGACGTCCATAGCCTTTTATATGAGTGATATTATTTTTTTTAAAAAGAAACTGAATTCCTTTGCTCATACCGTCTGCAATAGTGCGACTTCGTGCTATCATCGCACTGAAGTCAGCTTTAACTTCACCTGCGACTGAGATGCCATAATCTGCAGCATGGGTAAGGTATTCGAATACCTGGGCGCTCTTAAGGAGTGATTTTGTGGGGATGCACCCCCAGTTGAGACATATCCCGCCCAATTCTGCCTTCTCAACCACTGCAACTTTCATTTTCAGCTGTGAAGCCCTGATGGCTGCAACATAACCTCCGGGGCCGCTCCCTATTATTAAAACATCATAAACCATATCATTTATATTAAATTTGTTGTTCCTGATCCCTGCTTTCTGTCCTTAACAATTTTCATCACCTGACATATACCTTTGACAATCACCCAGATCACGACCAGAGTAAAAATAATTGTCGCTCCAACAGGTATCCCTGCAAAATATGAAATTATATATCCTGCAGCTGTTCCAATAAACCCGGCCAGTATTGACCAGATAATTATCCTGGAGTACACCTTCGTAAATATCATTGCAATATTCGGTGGGATGGTGAATAGTGAAAGGACAAGTACTACTCCGGCCATCCTGATATTCAGAACAATAGTAAGTGCGATAAGTGAAGTTGTAACATATTTGAAAATATCGACGTAGGATGAGTATGTCCTGGCAAATGATTCATCGAATGATATATAGAGTATAGTCCTGTAAAATACCGTAAAGTAAAATACCAGGATGAGAGACATTATTCCAAGTGCAATTATATCGGCATTTGTCACGGTCAGGATGCTTCCGAAGAGATAACTCATAAGATTCGGGGTATATCCCGGAGTGAGATAAATGAATATTATACCGATTGCCATTCCGAATGCCCATAGGATACCAATCGCCGAGTCTTCCCTGATCTTATGACTTACTGACAGGTATTCAATACCAAGAGCCGAGAGAATGCTGAAAACTGCTGCCCCGATCACCGGATTAATGCCTGCAAAGTATCCGATCCCAATGCCACCAAATGAAGCATGGGTTATTCCTCCACTTAGGAAAACCATCCTCCTCGAAACAATGTATGTCCCTGCCAGGCCTGCAGTGATACTTGCAAACAGGGCTCCGAGGAGGCTTTTAATTACAAATTCATATTGAAAAATGCTTCCTTCCACTGTTAATTATGAATTTTAAGGACTGTATGCGGTACTTCCCCATGTGTTATGAGCTGTATCGGGCAGCCATATGCAAGCAGCTGATCATTGGTGATTTCCGATGAGGGATGATAGTGGAGCTCCCCATTGACACAGGCATATGACTTGACATGTGAAGAGATCATCCCAATGTCATGAGAGACCATCAGTATTGCCATCCTTTTATTAAGGTCCCGGAGCTTCTCGTAGAAATCATTCTCGAAGGTTGAATCTACAAAATTACCCGGTTCATCGAGCAATAGCAATTTCGGATCTCCGATAACCGCCCGCCCAAGAAAAACACGCTGTAGCTGACCTCCCGACAGTTCATTAAGTGATGTTCGCTCCATTCCCGAAAGGCCAAGATTATCAATTACCTCTTTTGTCCTTTTTTTGTCGGCTGATGACATCCGCGAAATGATCTTCTTGCGAATCATCATTCCAGAAAGTATTACATCTGAAACTGTCACGGGATAATTCACATCGCCGGTTGATATCTGTGGCAGATAACCAATACTGTTTGAGTTAATGAGCTTGCTGTTAAATACTATTCTCCCTTTCAAAGGCTTTATCAATCCGAGTATCACTTTAAGGAGAGTTGTCTTTCCTCCTCCGTTTGGCCCTATTACGCCTATAAAATCGCTTTCGCTGACACTGAAGTTAATATCCTGAAGCACAACATTTGCATCATATGAAACTGATAAAGAATGCATTTCAAGCAGGTTAGCCATGATTCAGGTTATTTTTGATTTTCAGTAAAACTCTTATGTAAGGCCCTGATAATATCCATTGTGCTTTCGTACCAATTTTCCGACAGCGGATCAATGACTCTTACCTTTGCACCTACCTCATGAGCTATGGCATTTGCATTCTTACTGTCGTACTCTTTCTGAACAAATATTGTGGTGATGTTTTCAGTTCTGGCAAAATCAATTAATTCCTTTAACCGGGATGGAGGAGGTTCTTTGCCCTCAAATTCGACCGAAATCTCTGTAAGACCATAATCCCTGGCAAGGTAAGCAAGGTTCGGGTGGTATATCATAAAAGCTTTCCCTGAAAATTCTGAAAAAAGAGTCCGTGCCGCTTCATCTGCCTCACCTATCCTTAGAATCAGTCTGGAGTAATTAGATTCGTACTTCTGCTTTTCGGAAGGATTGAGTTCATTGAGAAGATCCCTTACTGAAGATGCAATTGTTAATGCACATTCCGGGGATACCCAGAAATGAGGATCTACACCTTCTATTTGCTTCCCCTCATGATGATGCCCTGATTCTATAGGATCTATCTTTTCACCTACAGAAAGCTTTTTCATTGTTTTATTGATCTCATAGAATCTGCCAAGCCATGTCATCTCAAACCCGAGATAACCGTTGCTTATATATGCTACTGATCTGCCAAGCCTGTTGATCTGCCCGGGATATGGCTCGTATATATGTGGATTAGCGCCTGCGGGGACCATGACGTTCACCTTAAAATCATCACCGGCTATCTCATTGATAAAATATTTATAGGGTGCAATACTTGCTGTAATTATTTTTTGTCCGGTGTCAGCAGTTTTCCTGTTACACGACAGGGAGGCAATAAGAGCCAGAAAAATAATACTTAGTTTTCTCATCTGTAAATAAACAGCAGGATACAAATTTAACACTTAACACAACAAAAGGTTTACGTGTTGCAAATAAAATAATATAAGCTAATTTTGATTATGATTAATCGGTATCAGCCGGATGAAGAATAAAGGAGAGATACTTGCCACAATTCTGAATGATTTCAAAGGATGCTATTTTTTCCTTCATAATACTAAAGAATTCAGTATTACTGAGAAGATAATGAATGAGGGATTTATCTTTGAGAGCCAGCTTCCGCATTCAACTGACCGTGTAAATCCTAATGAACCTATCGAAATTACATATTTCCTTTTCCAGAGAAAGGATTATGGTCAGTTCACAATTATAATTGCAATACCCAAGCCTGTTTATGATAAGTATTCTGAAGTATCAAATAAATATGATACCGGGATTGAGGAGGTAATGACTATTACTGAACCATATTTTGGCGATAACGACGAGCTGATATATACTATTCCCCCGAAACATATCCTTGGATATTTCAATATCAGGACGGCTGAGTTTTTCAGGAATGTTAACTGGGATCCTGGTTATGATAACAGTCTAATGAGGAAACCTGCCAGAAGACCTGTCAAACCCGGCAGGAATCAATAGAAAATGGGGCAAACAGCCCTTCTTCACGGGCTCCTGCCTTACTTTTTACTTAAGATTTCATTAACCTTATTAAACAGGTCCTCGCCCCGAAGGTTTTTAGCGATAATTGTTCCTGTCTCGTCAAGGAGAAAATTTGCCGGGATTGAACCAACACCATACAACCTTGCAGCTGCATTGTTCCAGTACTGAAGGTCAGAAACATGGGTCCATGTCAGCTTGTCATCAGCAATCGCTTTAATCCAGGCATCCTTGCTCCTGTCGAGAGAAACGCTGAAAACGTCGAATCCTTTTTTTCTGAACTGGTTATATACTTTCACAACATTAGGATTTTCCTGGCGGCATGGATTGCACCATGCAGCCCAGAAATCAATAAGGAGAAGTTTTGAACCTGTTTTTGAAGAGAGAGCCACAGGGTTTCCTTTAACATCATTAAGGGTAAAATCAGGGGCTTTCTGACCTACAGCCACAGATTTCAGAATCCTGACCCTTTCCATCAGCTCTGTTATTACAGGAACTTTGGCAACATTTGTATCAAGGGCACTTATTACAGTCTCCAATTCAGCAGCTTCCATTTCCAAAGTTAATCCCCTGATTAAATCAGGAGTTATATACGATGCCGGATTATTTGTGACGAATTCTTTCTGCAGTTTAATCATCTCTAACCTTATCCTTTCAGCATCTTCCTCTACCTGTGCTATTTTTGTTTCATTGTTTGCTTCTCTTGCAGTCTGATACTCTTTGTAGAGGCCCATCATCTTATCATTCAATGGCTTATTGGAACCGAGAAATGATTTATATTCATCCTGCGTTTTGGAACCAGTCACAGTTGCGACGTCAAGAGAATCGAGTTCTCCGGTAACATTGATTGCAGAGTTCTCCAAATAAAAGCCTAACCTGTTCCGGGTCTTTAAGGCAATAAGGTATACTAAAGCAGGATATTCAACAGCGCCTGTCATTTTAAAAGTTCCCTTTTCAGAAAGGGCGGAATCGAGAGTAATGATTTTTCCTGCCTCTCTTTTCTGCAGTAGAAAAGTAATACTGTCAGAACCTTCTATATTACCTTTTACAACGTAATGGGGTTCTGAACTGCAGGCAGCAATAAATGCGGTTAAAACAAACAGATAAATTACTTTTTTCATATTTATAAGGTATTAATTATTTACCAAATTAAGATTCTGTATTCGTAAAAATCATAAATCATTTGTTATTATGATCACCTGTTGAGATATTTGTCAATTAATTTGACTGCAGCTTTATATGAAGTAATCCTGCCTTCAGACAATTGCTTTTCCAGAACAGGTCTCAATAACTTAACATCTGTATTACTATAGAAAGAATTACTAAGGTATTCCATTATGGTATCGTGCATTCTGATGACATCCTGCTGTTTTCTGCGTTCGTTAAAATAGCCGTTACCTTTTGTAAATAATATATAATCCATGACTTTCTCCCACAATTCGGTTATTCCTGTGTTTTCACGGGCAGAGCATGTGAGAACCTCAGGTTTCCATCCCGATGGAAGAACACGAAAAAGATGGAGGGCATTCTGAAACAGGTTTTTTGCACCTTCCGCTGCCAGCCTGTTGGTCCCGTCTGCTTTGGTGACAGCAACAGCATCAGCCATTTCCATAATACCGCGTTTTATACCCTGTAGTTCATCTCCTGCTCCTGCCAGCATCAGAAGGAGGAAGAAATCGACCATTGAATGAACAGCTGTCTCTGCTTGCCCTACTCCCACTGTTTCAACCAGGATTGTATCAAAACCGGCAGCTTCGCAGAGAATTATTGTCTCCCTGGTTTTCCTGGCAACACCGCCAGGAGTTCCTGCTGCAGGTGAGGGTCTGATAAATGCTTCCGGATGAGTGCTCAGCCTCTCCATTCTTGTCTTATCACCAAGAATGCTCCCTTTTGACTGTCTGCTGCTCGGGTCAATTGTAAGAACAGCAAGCTTGCGTCCGTTACCGATTAGGGACATTCCAAAAGATTCAATAAAAGTGCTTTTCCCGACACCCGGGACTCCTGTAATACCAATCCTTATTGACTTTCCGCCATACTTCAGGCACCTTTCTATTACCGGTTGTATGATATTATAATGTTCGGCTAATGAGCTTTCTGCCAGTGTGATTGCCTGACTCAGGATGGTTCTGTTCCCTGAAAGAATACCTGCAACATACTCATCTTCAGAGTATTTACTTCTTCTTTTCCTCCCTTTACCATTCAATATTTCAGGATTGATGTTCGGCGGCTGATGTATCCCTTTCTGAACCTTCAGGGCACTTTTATATCTTTTTTTTTCTTCCATTGGCAGAGATGTCCTCTGTAAAAATAATAAAAGGGTATCAGATAATTAACCCGTACCCTTTTAAAATAAGTTTTTTATACACAATATTACCTGGCAGTAGCAGCCGGTTGCTCGACATCTGCCGTCAGCATTAAGGCAACTTCCGAATTTTTCGGATCGTTGGAATACACATAAATAACTTTTGTTACTTTACCCTTGTAGCCTCCTGAGTTAAATACTGCCTTAATGGAGCCGGACTCACCAGGTTTAAAACCGACACCCTTCGGTCCTTGCTGTACTGCAGTGCATCCACAGGTTGACCTGACATGCCTGAGGATAAGATCCTTTTTGCCCGTATTTGTGAATTTGAACTCAACCTCTTTTGCAGTCGATCCGGGCATTTTACCAAGGTCAACAGTAGTTGCATCGACTTTAAAAACGGGAGCATTTTCAAGGTCTTCCTTTGAAAGTGAAGAGAAATCCTCTACAAGGTTTACAGATACATAATAGTATACATTTTCCTGAACCACACCATTAAGCTTTATCTTGACCATATCACTTAAATTACCCCAGCCCGGGTTCTTTGTAGCATCAAATGTACCCTCAATTATTCCTTTTTGTCCGGGTTTAAGGGTCTCCGGGGTAGCTTTTAAACTAAGATGCACAGGTAGCTGGTCAAATTCAACTTTTACAGGTACAGCGGATGTGTTTATGAGCTGCATCACCCTGATTTTCTTCTCAGTTTTTTTGATATTTGTAAATGCCAGGTGGTTGCTTTCAAATCTTACTGAACCGACAGGGAACGTATATAAATCTTCAACTGTTTTTTCACGGGGGACTACTTCTCCTCTAATTGCCATAACAACAATCTCAGGTTTTGAATTTGTATAAACAGATAGTGTTTTATTAAATTTGCCCGGACGGTCTTTCGGATCATATCTGGCGGTTATCTTCCCTTTACCCCCTGCCGGGATAGGTTCCCTGGTCCAGTCAGGATTTGTACATCCGCATGATGTTACAATTTTCTGTATCACCAGTGGTGCGTTTCCTGTATTGGTCACAAGAAAATCATAGGATTGAGGACCTGCTTCTTCCTTAAAAGTGCCGAAATCATGATCTTGTGCTGATAGTTTCATTTCAGGTTGTGCATAAAGTGAAATTGTCAGAGTAACAATTGAGAATAAAAGAATTAATTTTTTCATAATATTAAAAATGTATGTTAATATATAATAAATTCCTTTCCAGTCCGGTTCTTATATAAACATCTCCGGGAGCAATTTGGTTGCATAACGATGTACAAAAATCAGACCGTAAAATAAAAAATATAATTTTGAGCAAAAATAATAAAGTTTAACCTTTTTGAATATTTTAAAACATAATATCATTAGTTTTGCTGCGCAGGCAGAAGATAATATAATATTATTTGAAGACCTAATTCCGGTTGCCTCACAAAGGATCAGATAATGAGAAGTACTTACAGACTGTTAATCACCCTCATAGCATGTGTCTTGTTTCTTGATGCAAGCGGTCAGTTCTATAATGGCCATCAGATGACCTTTGGGAAGAACAAGGTTCAGTATTACGATTATTACTGGTCATATTACAGGTTCGACAATTTCGACTGTTACTTTAATGAATATGGACGTGATCTGGCTGAATATACAGCAGACTTTGCCCTTAAAAAGCTTGAAGAGATAGAAGATTTCTTTGATTACACACTGGAGAAACGTCTCATTTTCGTCATTTACAATAAAAATGCAGAGTACAAGCAATCCAATATTGGTCTTGTTACTTCAGACGAGGAAAATTATAATACCGGCGGATTCAGCAGGATCATAAAAAATAAAGTGATGTTGTTCTATGAAGGTGACCATGAAGCATACAATAAACAGATTGCCTCATCCATCACTGAAGTAATAATAGATGAAATGCTGTATAATGCCGATGTTAAAGACAGAATATCAAGTTCTTCATTGATCACCATGCCCGAATGGTATATCAAGGGGCTTATAAATTATGTTTCTTACGGATGGGATTATGAGGCTGAAAACAGGGTGAAAGACGGAATAATGTCGGGCAGGTATAAAAAAATCAGTCATCTTGAAAATGAAGATGCCATCTATGCAGGTTTCTCCTTCTGGAGATTCCTTGGGAAAAAATACGGAGATGCTCTCATCCCCAATATAATATACCTGACAAAAATATATAAGAATGTCGATGACGGATTCCTTTATGTCATCGGCAAGGATCTTAAAGACCTGCTGAAGGAATGGAAAGGATTCTACAGGGATGAGTATTCAACTGACAGAAATCTTCCGGGATATGATGAGAATATTGTACGAAAATCAAAAAAGGAACAGATTTACCAGCAGGTCAGGGTGAGCCCCGACGGGCAATTCATTGCATATATTACAAATGACTGGGGAAGAAAGCGGATATGGCTTTATAACAAGACTAACAGGAAACAGAAGATTATTTTCAGAGCAGATCCGAAGCTTATTGAGGCGAGCGATAAAACATATCCTGTTATGGCCTGGCACCCGAGCGGAAAGATACTAACTTTTATAAATGAGGAAAAAGCAAATCTGGTGATGTACTTTTACAGGATCAATGATAAAAAAACAGAGGAACGTAACCTCCTCTATTTTGATAAGATCCTGGATTTTTCCTATTCTCCTGAAGGTTCGAGACTAATATTCTCAGCTGTTAAAGATGGAATTACTGACATCTTTATTCAAACCATCGCTTCAGGAACCAACGAACAGATCACCCGGGACATTGCAGATGATCTGCATCCTGCTTTCCTGAAAGACTCTCCCGATGAAATCATTTTTTCATCGAACAGGCTCTCAGATACCCTGACTAAAACCGCGAGCCCCTTTGACAAGACCGGAACCATATACAACTTATTTACCTACCGGATTTCGTCACAAAACAATATTCTTACCAGGCTCTCGGAAGGAAAATACACCAACCGCTTGTCTCCGGAGGGAATTGCACGCAGTAAATTTGCCTACCTGGGTGATGCAAACGGGGTACTGAACAGATTTACTGCAAATTTCGACAGTTCAATAAGCTTTATTGACACAACAACGCATTACAGGTATTTCATTAAATCCAGGCCTGTTACCAACTATGACCGTAATATTAATGATCAGTCTGTTGTCAACGGCTCAGATACTTATGGAGAGATCCTCTTCAGCAAGAGCAGATATCTTCTGAGAAAAGGATTGTTGAGCGAATCGAACCCGATTCCTGACAATGAATTTATTAAAAGTTCTTTCCGGAAGGAACAGGATGTGATGTTCCATAAGGCTGACAGCGTTGAACAGATCAGGCAATGGCTGATTGCAGAAGACAAAAGAAGAAGGGATACCCTTACAAAACCTCTTTACGAATATTATATCAAAAATGAACCCATAGACATTAACCATTATATTTTTGAAAAGGAAAAACAAAACTATTATGAGCAGCTGTGGAGAAAGGACTATATGGATATAGACCTCGATACAGGTATTCTTGAATTACCCCAGATGAGGAATTATAAGACCTCATTTTATAATAGTTTTATCCTGGACCAGATAGATTTCAGCTTCCTGAATAACTCCTACCAGGTTTACAGCTCAGGTGCACCCTATTTCAATCCTGGTTTAAACGGACTAACCAGGTTTGGGATAATAGATCTTTTTGAGAATTACAGGGTCACAGGAGGATTCAGGATATCTATGAATTTCGACAGCAATGAATACCTTTTGAGCATCGAAGCTCTCAAAGGCACATTCGATAAGCAGCTAATATTTTACAGGCAGGCATTTTTCAGCTCCAATGACACAACTCTGTTTAAGACACATACCCATAATGTATATCTTACATACTCCTGGCCTCTCTCACCAGTTCTGGCTCTGAAAGGTACTCTGGCGTACAGGTACGACAGGCATGTTTACCTGGCTACAGATATGGCCACACTTAACAGCAACAACTTTTCGCAGCATTGGGGAAGCCTTAAGGGAGAGGTTATTTATGACAATACCCGTAAAAGAAACATAAATATTTATTACGGTACCAGGTTGAAGATCTTTGGTGAATACTATAAAGAACTTACTGTCGGTAAATCAGACATGATAGTACTTGGAATTGACTTTAGAAAGTACATAAAAATACACCGTGAACTGATCTGGGCCAATCGCTTCGCAGCCAGCACTTCCTATGGACCCACAAAGCTTGTTTATTATCTCGGAGGTGTCGACAACTGGATGGGTTATTTATTCAACAGGGAGGCTATGTTCAATAGTTCCATTCCTGTTAATCCAGACCAGAATTATGGATTTCAGGCTATCGCCACCAATATGAGAGGATTCAGCCAGAATGTCAGAAACGGGAATAATTTTGCCCTTATTAACAGTGAAATAAGGTGGCCCTTTATAAGGTATTTTGCAGGCCATCCTCTCAGATCCAATTTCCTTAACAGCATCCAGGTTGTCGGATTCGGAGATATAGGAACAGCCTGGACAGGATCATCACCATGGTCCGGTGTTAATTCATACGATAATGAAGTTATTAAAAACGGTCCTATTACTGTGACACTCGATTCGAACAGAGGACCAATTGTTGGCGGTTTTGGTGCAGGAGCAAGAGCACAATTGCTTGGATATTTCATCAGAGCCGACTGGGCTTGGGGTGTTGAGGATAACTATCTGACACCAAGAATATTTTACTTATCATTTAGTCTTGATTTTTAATAAACTGCAATACCTTGATTGTCAGATCTTTTCTGTCTTATTTACTATTTTCTTTCAATTCCATTTTAAAAAACAAGTTCACTTATTATATAAGACATAAGACATTTTTTAATTTGGAAATTTTGGATAAATTTGCACGATTATTGAAATCGATTTAACTAAAAATAAAAGAAATGGCTTACAAAATTAGTGAAGATTGCACTGCATGCGGGACCTGTATTGATGAATGTCCTGTTGAAGCTATCTCTGAGGGCGATATCTATAAGATCAACGCTGATATTTGCACCGATTGTGGTGCTTGTTCAGATGTCTGCCCGGTTGAGGCTATACATCCTGCAGAGTAACGCAATTTAAAAGAGTTCAAAGAGGGTGTCTCAAAAGGGCACCCTCTTTTGTTTTACTCAGGACTATATTTTGCTTTACCAAGAAGCCTCTGGATATCGGTATCATTCATAAGATCACCAAGACTGACATTCTTGTTCTTCATCATATAAGCCTCTACAATTCTGAAACCCAGCCAGGCAGACGCTCTTCCGGGAGATTCATTTGTAAAGTAACTTGTAAAAGGAGCTTCACCGATAAACTTGCGGATGACAAACTGATCAGTACTGAAAAGAAGATCATTTTCAATAAGATAATGCCACATCTGGCTTTCATTGTTCCTGCAAAACTTCATCTGATCGGATGAAAAACCAAAAAGGATTGTGTCATTTATCCCGGGAAGCATGCATTTTTCAAAATATCTTAGCTTACCTTCATGCAGTACCTCTGAAAGTAAATTGTCATCAGGATATTTAAGTGTCACAAATTCCCATTCCGTGGAGCCCCATCCGTATATGCAATCAGGAACAATGTTCCATGAGTTCATCCGTACAGCTATATATTTATATATCTCAAGTCTCGGATAATATTTGCAATCTTTGCCAAGATACCTGTCAAGACTTATACCAAGAACGGAATCTCCTATGATCAGGCTGTTATTAAAGCCGGTAATACAAGTAAAGAGAGCAGGAACCTCTTTGTCCGGGAAATACCTGAGATAATGTCGGAAAGCATTCTCCAGATCATTTTCAATTGATTTAATATCAGGATATTGCTTCATAACTGCCTCATACACTTCATTATTAAGCTTATCCGTGCAGAACCGGGTCAGGATATCTCCGAATGAAGGATCGCTTGTATCACCTGCGTTAATGACCAAGCTGAATAATCTGAGACATTCGCCAAACTTTTCCTTCAGATGGGGAACAATACCGGGAATTTCTTCCGGTGCAGGCGAAAACAGATCCTGTTCAAGTCTCATTATATCAATGTTCACAGATACTGAAGAGGTATTGATCCTGTAATGATCCCTCTTGCAGGACCATAAAAATGGCAGAAATAACAGAAGGAATACCGGTATAAATCTGAATTTCATAAGAGTATCTTTTTGTACTGCCAAAATAAGCACTTTTCATGGTTATGACAACAGTTTATAACGACACAATAAATTCTCTTATTATTTGTTAATTTCGCATCTGAAACTTAATACATGAATAATGACAAGTATTAATAACTGCAGGTCAGGTATAAACAGAACTGCTATCCTATTCTTTTTTCTATTTGCTCCCGTTGTTTTAAATGCCCAGCAGCGGATAAGACCAGGTACACCTCATCCCATGGTATTAAGGTTCGGGGTTCACGCCGATCCGGTCATTAGCTGGTTTTCCACCGATATCGACGCTGTTAATAATCAGGGAGCCCGGCCTGGTTTTAATTTTGGACTGACAATAAACAGGTATTTCACTCCAAATTATTCTTTCTCTTCAGGAATAAATATTATCAGTGCAGGCGGCAGACTTATCAGCGACAGCACAACATTGTTTGACTTTTCTTATAAAAATACCTTAAAGACAGAAACTGTAGACCCGGGGAATGCAGTCATTTATAAAATTCAATATTTATCGATCCCCCTTGGTTTGAAACTCCAGACAAACCAGATAGGTTATTTTACATTTTTTACAGACCTGGGAATAGATCCGAAAATGGTTATAGGAGGCAAAGTTGATATTCCTTCACGTGACATCGAAGGAGCGAGAGCAACAAAAGAGATAAGACTATTTAACCTCTCATATCACATAATGGCTGGAACTGAATACAGTATTGGCGGAAATACAGCATTTGTACTGGGTATTGGCTTTGACAATAACTTTTTTGACATTACAAGCGATTTGAATTATCAGCCCGATGATAAAGTTTCTCACAAACTTTTATCATTCAGGTTTGGTGTCAATTTTTAATCTCAGGGTAGATGAAAATCTCTGTCGCACAGCTGAATTACCATATTGGGAACTTTGCCAGGAACAAAGATCTGATCTGTAATGCAATCGGAAAAGCAAAGAGCGAAAAAGCCGACCTGGTTATCTTTTCAGAGCTGTGCATACCCGGATATCCGCCCCTTGACCTGCTCGACCGGTCAGACTTCATTGAAAAATGCAGCCAGACGGTTGATGAGATAGCAAAGGAATGCACAGGGATTACGGCAATTGTCGGTTCACCAACAATAAACAAGAATCGTGAAGGTAAAAAGCTCTACAATTCGGCCCTTGTCATTTCAGAGGGCAGGATAATCTTCTCTGTCAACAAAGCGCTTCTTCCCACCTACGATATTTTTGATGAGTACAGGTATTTCGAACCGGGAAAGAGCTTTTCAGTTTTTCCGTTTAATGGTTTAAAGCTTGCTATTACCATTTGCGAAGATCTGTGGGATGAACAACCCTTCGATAATGAATCCGGGAAGAAATATTTATACACTGTATCCCCTATGGATGCACTCGCCAGGCAGCATCCGGACATAATAATAAATATCTCGGCATCACCTTTTTCATATTCAAAAACTGAAATAAAGGCAAATATTTTTAAAGGTAAGGCCAGAAAGCATAAAATCCCTGTTATAACCGTCAATCAGACCGGAGCAAATACTGAACTGATATTTGACGGTGCCTCTATGATCCTCAGCGGCAATGGGGAAATATGGAAACGTCTTCCATTTTTTGAGGAGAGTATCTTTTCTTTTTCCCTGGATGATATATTATCAGGAGCCAATACTTCAGGAGATATCAAAAAAGAACCTGTTGAACTGATACATAAAGCCCTTGTTACAGGGATCCGGGATTATTTTACCAAAACTAATTTGAAAAACTGCATCATAGGCTTGTCAGGTGGTATTGATTCCGCACTATGTCTTTCTCTTGCAGTGGAAGCTTTGGGACATGAAAATGTCAGGGCCTTATTGATGCCTTCGAGGTATTCCTCTAAACATTCTGTTACTGATGCTGAGGCTCTTGCTAAAACGCTCAATATTAAATATGACATTATAAGCATTGAAAAACCATTTGGCGCTTTTGAGGAAGTTCTGGCACCTCTTTTCAGAGAAAAGGAGACGGATGTTACTGAAGAGAACATACAGGCTAGGATCAGGGCTGTTTTGCTTATGGCAGTATCAAATAAGTACGGATGCATCCTCCTGAATACATCAAATAAGAGCGAAGCAGCTGTAGGATACGGAACCCTTTATGGTGATATGGCCGGAGGATTATCTGTTATCGGTGACGTCTATAAAACTGATATTTACAGACTCGCAAATTATATAAACCGTGATAAGTTGATAATTCCTCAAAACACCATGTTAAAGCTGCCTTCTGCGGAGCTAAGACCCAATCAGTATGATACTGACTCTCTTCCTGATTATAAGATACTTGACTCAATATTATACCAGTACATTGAGCTACAGAAACCTGCTGAAAGAATAACAGGAGAAGGCATTGACAGTAAAACAGTTGCTAAAGTTATCAGGTTAATCAATTACTACGAATATAAAAGATACCAGGCTCCGCCTGTTCTCAGAATTTCTTCAAAATCTTTTGGGGACGGCAGAAGAATGCCGCTTGTAGCAAGATACTGAAAATCTTTCCTTGTTTCTATTCCCTGAAAAAGACTCTTTTAACCCGGCCGGGTATTGAGGTCAGAATCTCATAAGGTATGGTTCCGCATTTCGCTGCCAGTTCGTCAATCCTGATATTCTCCCCGAAGATCTCGGCTTCATCACCGACACCTGCCTGTATATCAGTAATATCAGCCATGCACATGTCCATGCAGATGTTACCGATTATATGAACCCTTTTATTCTTAATTGACAGATTACCGTTGCCATTACCTAGCTTTCTGTTCAATCCGTCGGCATAACCCACCGGAAGAATAGCGATAACACGCTTTTTATCTGATATATCAGCACAACCATATCCGACAGGCTCTCCTGCAGGAATAACTTTAACCTGTGAGATCTTTGTCCTGAAACGTGCTGATGGTTTCAGATTAAGTCCGCTAAATTCGCCTGCTCCGTAAATCCCTATCCCGGGCCGGACCATTTCGAAATGGTACTGAGGGAATCGTACAATTCCTGAAGAATTGCATATATGTCGCATGAATGAATAACCTGTTGCCTCCCTGATCTGAGATACAGCTTTCAGGAACACTTCAGCCTGCATGTGTGTAAACGGATCGAGAGCAGGATCTTCGCTTGCTGCAAAATGGGAAAATACCGAGATAATCCTGATGGATTCCAATTCTCTTATTCTTCCTGTGAGCTCACCAATCTCTTCAGGCATGAATCCAAGCCGGTGCATCCCGGTATCGATCTTAATGTGGACCGGATAATGTACCAGTCCATACCTGGAGGCAACCTCTGAGAACTTTTCAAGGGATATGAAACTATAGATTTCCGGTTCGAGGTTATATCTTATCATGAGTTCAGTCGCATAAGGATCGGGGTTCATTACCATTACAGGTAGTGTGACGCCGGCATTCCTCAGCTCAACGCCTTCATCGGCATACGCCACACCCAGGTAGCTGACCCGGTGATACTCAAGCAATCCGGAAATTTCAGCAGGCCCTGCACCGTAAGCAAATGCCTTAACCATGACCATAATGCGTGTTCCGGGATCGAGATGTCTTCGAAACTCATTGAGATTGTGTACAATAGCGTCCAGGTTGATCTCAAGGACAGTTTGATGTACCTGCTGTTCAAGAATCTTACCTATCTTCTCAAACTCGTATTTTCTGGCGCCCTTAATGAGAATAATTTCATTCGCAAAATCAGAAGGATTAAAATGCTGAATGAAATCTTCAGTCGAATAATAAAACTGAGCACCCTTACCAAATAAGGAGACATTCCTGGTTAATGCAGGTCCAATCCCTATAAACTTATCGATTCCTGTTTTTTTCAAATGCCCTGCTACCTCTCCGTAAAGTTCATTTTCATTTCTTCCGCTCTGGACAAAATCCGACAAAATAAGGGTTGTTTTCCTGTTGTTCTGAGATTTAAGATATTCCAGAGCCATTCCCAGGGAACCAGGATCGGAGTTATAGTAATCCTCAATCAGCTGACAGTCATTGATACCTGTTTTCATCTCCATTCTCATTGCAACAGAGACAATGCCTTCAAGTCCTTTCCTGATGACTTCAGGATCCGTTTTCATTGCCAGACATACAGAAGCTACAGTGATGGCATTTTCAACAGATGCCCTGTCGTTGAAAGGGATAAGAAAAACATTCTCCATACCATTGAATATCATATTAATACGGGTACGTCCGCCGGACAACTTTTCCTTCTTGACATATATGGCAGCCTTCTTGTTTTCAGTTGACCAGTCGATAATTTCTTTCGATCTAAACCTTATATTACTGGATATCAGCTGTTTAATTACTTTTTGATCACTGCAATAGATTATCAGGGAAGCATTTAAAAAGAGTTTAAGTTTTTCAGCTGCTTTTGTTTTTAAGTCGGTGAAGTTTTCACTGTGTGCGTCTCCAATATTTGTTATAACTACAATGTCGGGGTCAATTATTTTCTGAAGTTTCTCCATCTCACCGGGGATTGATATCCCTGCTTCAAATATCCCAAGACTGAATTTCTCATCGAGCCTCAATACCGACAAGGGAACTCCGATTTGAGAATTATAGCTCTTCGGACTTCTTACAACCGGTGCTGTGATCCCCAGAATATCAGCCAGCCACTCCTTGACAACAGTTTTGCCGGCGCTTCCGGTAACAGCAATTACCGGTGATTTAAAAGATCTTCTTTTGTATGCAGCAAGCATCTGAAGTGCTGATATTGTACTATCAGTTGTAATGAAGGCTGCATCCCTGTAGCTTTCAATCTTTTCCGGCAATCTTTCAGCAATAAAGATCCGGATCCCTTTACTGTAAAGGTTATTAATAAAAAGATGCCCATCATGATTCTTTCCCGGAATGGCAAAAAAGGCAAGACCTTCTGTAAAGCTGAGTTGCCGGCTGTCAGTGATAATACCCGAGACGACAAGATCAGGGTTTCCGGTAAGGGTTCCGTTTACGATTTTTGCTATATCAGATGAAGTATATATCACGATGAACTTTTGAAGATTCAAGTTTACTTTAAAATTCTGATTTATATCAATCCGGCATTGGAATATTTATTGTCATTTATTCCTTACGATTCTCGATCCTTAAGAGAAAATGGCTGTTTAAAAGTGATAAAAGCATCATTCAGAATGATATAAATTAATGAAATCTGCGCCAGGTGAACTGGTGCAATATATCGCAATTCAAATGGCCCTGCATAGACACTAAAAGCAGAATAAACTGCAATAAAGGCAATTAGTAGCAGAAAGCCCGCCTTCTGGTATGTTTGCCATAGAATCAGTTTCCTTTTCAATATTAATATTGCTAATGCGGCAAAAACAAAGATCCAGATTATCAATCTTGATACAGGAATCAGAAAGAATCCTTTTTCAAATATCCTGCTCCTGCTGTATATTTTTTCCCTGTCATTAAATTCAAACCATCCTTTTAATAAGTTATCCGGTATTTTGTCAGGAATGAAGGTCCTGATGATCTGATCCTGTTTTGGCAATAAAACTAATCCAAGATTAGGGAGAAGGTAGTGTCTTGCAAACAAAAAAGGAAATTTCTTAATAATATACGATCCAAATTTACTGTAAACATTTTCTCCCAGGTAATTCCACTGGTAGATATAAGGACTATTCGTTTTTCTTGACTCATAGAAGCAATATGACTTCAAAGGTAATTTGTTGTCCCACATATACTTTGCTGATGGTTTATCTCTCATTATCAATAAAGTATCATACTCCATGACATATCGCGTGAATTCTCTTACTTTTTCATCACGGATCTTTGCCGGATTGAGCTCTACGTATGGGACACAGTTCAAAGCATTATTTGCCAGCTGCCATCCGCTAAAACCAGAGAAAGTATTCACGTGCACCAGATCATAAATCTTTTTCTTCTGATCCCTGTAAAATCCATAAACCATGAATAACGGAACAACCAATAAGATCATGCAGATATATAAATTCCTTCTGTAGAATGAAACCAGTACAATCAGCAATGTAACAGCAAGATATGCTAATCCGGTATATCTGACATTTATTAAATAGAATAACGATAATAAATGAAAGAAATAAAAAAGATATCTATTCAGGTTCTTTTGACTGTAAATCATCCATAGTCCGCATCCTATCCAGACTAAAGTCAGTGAAGTAAAAAGCGAATCGCTAAGTACTGAGTTTGCCAGGTAAAGGATTAGAGGTGAGAGTATTGCAAAGAATGCATATAAATAAAAAATGATATTGTTTCTTGGCCGGAAAAAATATTTGACAGTAAAAACCAGGAAAAGGGTGCTGATAGCACTAAGAAAGTATTGAATAAACACCAGAAAATGTATAGACGGAGACCAGTTATGTACTGAAATCAGAAACCGGGAATAGCCAAAAGGCCGGTAAGTATCAGGGCTATTTTTAAAAGCGGCCATAACATAACTGCCTGAATCAGATATGCTTGCCGGATAAGGATACAACCAGCTCAAAATGAGGAACATAAACAGGTAAAGGGCAAGAAATATAAATAATTGATATTTCTGTTCCTTCATGAGCAAAAACTTCAGAAATGATTCATTCTCTTCCTTTTCAATGATTTTGTTTTTCCTCATGGTAATCTTCTTCGGTATTTATATCCCATATATTCTTTTTAGAAACTTCTTTCGATATAATATTGCTGACTGCAGTTATTGCAGTCAGCATAGAATGATCCTGGTTGTTATATTTATGCATTCCATTCCTGCCTATCAGAAAAAGATTCTCAAATTTATCAGTAAAATCTCTTATTGCATTAAAATGTGAATAGCTGCCGAAATAAGCCGGATAAGTTTTAGGCATTCTTATTATTGTGCTGTCGATAACCTCATCCTTATCAATAATATCAATGCTATGTAATTCATCAATGGCAAAATTAATAAATTCATTATCTCTCATTTCCCATAATTTGTCTCCCTCATTACAAAAATATTCAAGTCCGATCCATACTTTTTTTATGTCAGCAACCATGTATGGAGACCAATTATTAAATATTTGCAGTCTTCCGACTTTTACATCTCTTTCCTGTATATAGATCCAGTTATCCGGCACCAGGTCGTAAAGAGTGGTAATTTTTGTTTCATTCTTTATTTTCAGTTTATTTAAAAGTAATCCCACGGTTATAAAATCACGGTATTGCAATCCGTCACTCACATTTTTAACAGCAGGAGGTACTTTATCTCCCATAGCATTGATCAGGTCTCTGACAGGCATGGATGAGAATATATAATCTCCTGTCATACAGCATTTTGAACCGGTAGAGTGGTCCAGGTAAACTAATTCCTTAACTTTATTTTCTGAAAACTCCAGTCCGACAACTTCAGAGTTCAGGATAATTGTTCCACCTTTCCCGACTATGATTCCTGCAACTGTTTCCCACATCTGGCCCGGCCCCATCTTGGGATACATAAACTGTTCAATCAGGCTGGTATCAGTATTCTTTTGTTCTATTGATGTTTCTTTTCTAAAAAGTGCTTTCATTGCATGCATAATGGCTCTTGATACCGACAGTCCCTTAACCCTCTGTTTCCCCCAGTCAGATGGAATCTGAGAACATGGGACTCCCCACACCTTTTCTGTATAATCTCTAAAGAATGTCTCATATAGCTCTTTCCCGAACCTGCTGATATAAAAATCTTCAAGCGATTCAATTTTCTTAAAAGGAATAATTTTAGTCAGGAAATAGGTCCAGCTTATTTTAATAATTCTCTGAAATCCAAGATTAAGGATGGTCTTCCTGTTAAGAGTTACCGGATAGTCAAAAAATTTTCTCAGGAAGAATATACGTGACAGCCTGTTCCTGATGAGCATCACCCTGTCGGTTTTTTCGGGATCCGGCCCCCCCGGTGAAAGTCTGACAGAAACGCTCCTTTTGTGATATTCTATTTTTTTAAGAATCTCGTCTTTTGAATCCGAACCCTGCAAAGGCAGAATTTTCTGCCACCATTTCATTATTATTTCAGATTTTGAAAAGAACCTGTGGCCCCCTAAATCAATTCGATTCCCTTTAAACACAATTGTTTTTGAGATACCCCCTATATCCCTGGTTTTCTCAATTATTACAGGCTTAATATCTGTCCTGGTAATTAGTTCGTACGCAGCGGTCAATCCAGCCGGACCAGCACCAATTATTATTGCCCGTTCACACATTACCGGTATCTTAATATTAATTGAATAATAAATATTTACGTGCGAAAAAGTTCCAGAGGTAAACAATTATTGTTGTAATTATTTTTGAAACAAGATAATAGATTAGCAAAAGGTCTGTAAATATCCACATAAAAAGTTCATTCAATCCTAATCCTGCTATGCCGATAAATGCAAACAACAGGAATTCGAGGTTTCTGTTTTTATATGCTCTTTTTGAAAAAACCCATTTTGTACTTATTAAATAATTAATTGTCAGGCCAAAAATAAAAGCAATTCCTGCAGATATTAAATAATGAATGTTAAGATACTCTGTCAGGATGAATAATGCTACAAAATCTATTATAAAAGCCAGTCCTCCTACAAAAGTGTATCTGATAAGCTGAATAAATGTATTGTCTGTATTCCCTTTAATTACGGAGTGAATAATTGAATAATATCTATTTTTCATCATTATTCAAATTGTTCCTGATGAGTTGGTTATAGCAGGTTCTGCACAAAGGTTCGTACTTGTCTTTTTCTCCCAGCACAACAATTTGTTCTTCCTCTGATTTCCTGAATGAATACTGTGCAAGGTTTCCGCAACGCATACAGATAGCATGGACTTTGGTAATAAATTCGGCAATTGCAAGAAGGGCAGGCATAGGACCAAATGGTTTGCCCATGAAATCCATATCAAGTCCGGCTACGATTACCCGTATACCAGTATCAGCAAGCCTGCTACACACATCGACTATTGAATTGTCGAAAAACTGAGCTTCATCAATTCCGACAACACTTACGTCCCCGGTCAGCAACAATATGGCTGATGCGTTGTCTACAGGAGTTGAAACTATTGATTTATCATCATGTGAAACAACTCTTGTTTCAGAAAAGCGGGTATCAAGTGAGGGTTTGAAGATCTCTACTTTCAGACCTGCAAACTGAGCTCTGCGCAGCCTCCTGATCAGCTCTTCGGTCTTGCCTGAAAACATAGAGCCGGTTATCACTTCCACTGATCCCCTCTTACCGGTTGAATCCACTGAATTTTCCAGAAAATCCATTTGCAATTAATCTCGGTTGTAAAGTACCATTTTGTAATAATGTTCCGTTATGACTTAGGGAATATTACTTACTTTTGCAAAATAAGAAAAATGGTTTGTTTTATAAACATCAAAAGGTATGGATTTCAACACAACTGTTGATTTAATTATTAAAGACCTCAACGAAGCGCGGAATATTATTGATGATCTAAAGAACTATCCTGGCGTTCCATCCTTTCAGGTGGAACTGGCAAAATCAAAATGCAAAAGCGCATCTGAGCTTATTGCCCTTTTGAAAAATCTTCAGGATGCCAAAACTGAAGAGACCTGGAAAGAATCACATGTACACCCACACAAGGAAATATCGGTCATTTCACCGTCTGAAGAAATACAGCATGAAACTAAGCCAAAGTCTGAAGCTGTAAGCCCGTCGTCCGGGATTTCAGAACAACCCTCAAAAAAGGTACCCGAATCAGCTATTTTTGCCGATACTTTTAATCATTTGCCTGATAGCCTGAATGAGAAGCTTGGAAACCTCAGGGATGAGGATGATGTCTCAGATATCTTAAAGACTAAAAAGCTTACAAATCTAACGGAAGCTATAGGGGTAAACGACAAGTTCCTGTTCATCAGGGAGCTTTTCAACGGAAATCCGGAATCATATAACAAAGCAATTTCAAGTCTTGAAGAAGTTAAAACCCTGGATGATGCAAAAGCTGTAATAATGAGCTTTATCGGGGATAATAAGGAAACGGATGCAGTCAGGCAGCTCCTTAACCTTGTAAAACGAAAATTTCCAGGTAATGAGTAAATTATTTCTTGTTCCTACTCCTATAGGGAACCTCGGGGATATAACCTACCGTGCTGTTGAGGTACTGAACAGTGTCGATCTTATACTTGCAGAAGATACCCGCCAGTCCGGTAAGCTGCTAAGCCATTACAATATTAAATCGCCCCTTCAGTCGCACCATATGTTCAATGAGCATAGGAGTGTCGAAACTATCTGCACACGAATATTATCCGGTTTAAAAGTTGCACTGATCTCAGATGCAGGTACTCCAGGTATCTCTGACCCGGGATTTTTACTTGTGAGAACATGTCTTGAAAAAGGAATCTCCGTGGAAACACTTCCGGGGCCTGTTGCTCTTATCCCGGCGCTGGTAAACTCTGGCCTGCCGTGCGAACGCTTCTGCTTTGAAGGATTTCTTCCTCCCAAAAAAGGCAGAAATAAAAGACTCACAAGACTTGAAGAGGAGACCAGAACCATGATCTTTTACGAGTCTCCATACCGGCTGGTTAAAACACTTGATGAGATGACGGGACATTTCGGATCTGAAAGAGAGGTCTCTGTTTCGAGAGAGCTGACCAAAGTATTTGAGGAGAATATCAGAGGTACATTACCTTATCTGTCAGATTATTATAAGAATAAACCACCTAAAGGAGAGATTGTAATAGTGGTTGCCGGGAAAAAGGATTAAATTTTATATTCATAAAGATCCAAAAACATTTGTCAGCTATGAAGAGAACAATCTTGCTTTCTATTCTTCTTATAGTGACTTCCGGTCTGACTTATTCCCAAATCCTTAAGGGAAAAATTACAAACGAATCAGGTGCAGCGATCCCATATGCCACAGTTTATATCCAGGAGATTAAACAGGGAACAACTGCCAACACAAAAGGAGATTATGAATTAAAGCTGGCTGCAGGCAAATATTTTGTCACCTACCAGAGTCTTGGTTTTGCCCCAATGTTTTTTAATATCATTGTTTCAAATCAAACAATCAAAAAGGATGTAGTGCTTCCGATGCAATACTATGAGATCCCTGAGGTAAGGATTACTGCTTCAGGTGAAGATCCGGCTTACGGCATAATGAGAAAGGCTGTCGGGATGGCACCATATTATCAGAACAATATAAGCTATTATAAAGCTGAGGTATACCTTAAAGGAAACGTTGTCATTAACAAAATCCCAAAACTGCTGGAAAAAGCAATTAATGTTGAAGCAAAGAACGATAAGGGAGCCAGCTTCAGCTCGACAAAAATCAAGGAGGGAGATGCATATATAATGGAGTCTTTTAATGAGATTGAATTTACGGCTCCTGATAAATATGCTCAGAAAGTGATTTCGATGAACACAACATTCCCGGGAGAGGATGGCGAAATATCGCCCATGGATTTCATTAATGCAAGCTTTTATCAGCCGCTGATCGGCAACATGGCTATCTCTCCACTATCTCCTCAGGCTTTTTCATATTATAAATTCAAGTACCAGGGAGCTACCCTACAGGGAAATAATACAATTAACAAAATACAGGTTATCCCGAAAATGAAAAGCCAGCAGCTTTTTGAGGGTACAATTTATGTAATAGAAGACCTCTGGTGCCTGTATAGTGTTGACCTCACAAATGATAATATGGCAGGAAAGATAAGTGTTCAGCAATTGTACGTCCCTGTTCAGGATGATATCTGGATGCCTGTAAGCCATAAATTCAAAATGGAAATTAAGATAATCGGGGTCAGGGCAGATGCGGGATACGGAAGTTCTGTCAAATACCTGGATGTCAAACCAAATACCAGCCTGCAGAAACCTGAATCTGTAACCTCTGATTACTATGCAAAACCAGGGCTGTCGCAGTTAGCAGAGAATCAGACGATATCAAAAGAACAGAAAAAGATTGAGGAGATATTGCAGAAGGATAAGCTGAATAACAGGGATATGGTAAAGCTTTCAAAACTCATGGAAGAAGAATCTGAGAAAAGCCTCCCCGACAGTATCCGTAATAACCTGGAAATTAAAGATAATACGACCCATACTATAGAAAAGGACGCTGATAAGAAAGACAGTTTGTACTGGGCTGAAATCAGGCCTATACCATTATCCGACATTGAGCTGCGAAGCATCAGGGTACGCGACAGCATTAAAAACGAATCAACTCTTAAGAATATCAGGACGGACTCTATTCCGGGAGGAGCACAAAAGAAGAAAAGCAAATTCACAAGGACAATCAATAATATCGGATCCGGGCATACCTGGTCAGACACAACCGGATTAAGTTTCAATTTCGGAGGGCTTCTGAATACTGACAATCTGAGCTTTAACACTGTCGACGGCTTCATTTACGGTATTGATTTCCGCCTGTCGAAGAGATGGAAATCTTCAAACAGCATCACAATTGCCCCTGAATTGAAGTGGGCATTCAGCAGTGAAGAACTAATGTGGAGAGTAAACGGGAATTACAGCTTCGACAGGATGAAACAAAGGCAGATATTCTTCAGAACGGGAATTACAAGCCGTGATCTTTCGACCGGCGGATCTATAAATACTTTTCTTAATACTATCACAACTCTGTTTTTTGAGAAAAACTTCCTGAAGCTGTACAACACCGGTTACCTTACCCTCGGCTACAGGGGTAAAATCACCAACGGTCTTAATCTCGAAATATCGGCAGGCTTTGAACAGAGAAAGGTGCTTGGGAATACGACTGATTTCACCTTTATAAAGACTGACAGAGAGTATTCTGACAATATACCTGTTAACGATTACCTGGCAGAGGGGTCAGATCCAATAAATGCATTGCGTGATCAGAGACATTTTGAATTTGTAACAAATGTTACATATACTCCGCGCCAAAGATACAGAATATGGAATGGCGCCATGATAGACAGCGGTTCTGACTGGCCCACCTTTAGCCTGACCTGGAAACATGGGATAAATGAGTTTTCCGAGCTGACAGACAGTTACAAACACTTCGATATGATCAGGTTGGAAGCATCAAAAAGCCATGATATCGGAGGATTCAGCGAGTTCAGATGGAGATTGCGGGCCGGTAGTTTTTTAAATAATTCATGGCTTACCTGGTATGATTTTTTCCATTTCAATTCGCAACCGCTGCTGGTTCTCCTTGATGATTATCAGGATGCCTTCAGACTTCCGGCATACTATTCACTGAGCACCCCTGAGCTCTTCGGAGAAGCGCATATAAAATATACAACCCCTTACCTCCTTCTAAAGTACCTCCCCGGCTTTAGCAAAACCCTGATGCGCGAAAACATCAGCATTTCATATCTCGGAACAAGGTATCGCAGTAACTACACTGAAATAGGTTACAGTATCAGCGAGATATCACTATTCGGAGAACTTGGTGTCTATATCGGATTTGACAACCTGAAGTACCGGAGCACAGGCGTCAGACTTGTTTTGAAAATAGGGTAAACATTTTAAACCCGATTATGCAAATGGTGGTTCTTCATAAACATTTGACTCATGTTCGAATCCGCCACCAGGGTGCCTGAGATTATCATGATTCATCTTTGATCCCAGGGTAATGCTTTGGGCACTTCCACCTTCAGTAACTGCGTCAAGATCAAACTCATCAATATCAACAAACTGGGCTTTTTCTTCGCGGAATCTGAGTTTTACGTCATCAACAGGTCCGTTTCGGTTTTTTGCCAGTATTATTTCTGCAATTCCTTTTGTTGATGATCCGTCTTCAAATGTTGTAATGCCGAATTTTTCCTGCCTGTGAATAAATACCACCATATCGGCGTCCTGTTCAATGGCGCCTGATTCACGAAGGTCAGACAGAAGCGGACGTTTTGTACCGCCTCTCATTTCCACTGATCTGTTCAGCTGTGAAAGCGCGATGATAGGAACATTCAGTTCTTTTGCTATGCTCTTGAGAGATCGTGAAATGTTGCTCACCTCCTGTTCGCGGCTTCCTGCATTATCGGGCCCGGACATAAGCTGCAGGTAGTCAACAATTACTATATCGAGTTTATGCTGAGCCATCAGACGGCGGCATTTTGCTCTCAGCTCAAATATTGATATTGCAGGAGTATCGTCAATGAAGATAGGAGCCTGAACCAGTTTTTTGATCCTTGTATCAAGTTGTTTCCATTCCTCTTCCGAAAGCCTTCCGTTCCTGATCTTATCGCCCGGAATATCTGTTTCTGCAACTATGAGCCTGTTCACAAGCTGTATTGATGACATTTCACATGAAAAAATCGCAACCTTTTTCCCGTGCTCAATTGCCATATTCCTGGCCATCGAGAGGGCAAGGGCAGTTTTCCCCATTGATGGACGAGCAGCTATTATTATAAGTTCCGATTTCTGCCATCCGGAAGTCAGACGATCGAGCTTTGTGAAGCCTGACGGGGTTCCGACAAGAGCATCTTCTCTTTTCCCTGCCTCCTCGATTTCCCTTATGGCATCCTTGATAACCATGTTGATAGGCGACACTTCTCTTTTGATGTTTCCCTCGGCGATCTGAAAGAGTTCGTTCTCGGAATAATCTAGCAATTCTGTAACATCCCATGTGTCATCAAATGACCTGGTCTGTATTTCGGTAGAAACCCTGATAAGCTCGCGCTGAATATATTTCTGAGCTACAATTCTTGCATGATAATCGACGTTAGCCGCACTTACAACTTTGGATGTAAGCTGAGTCAGATATACCGGGCCGCCAACGCTTTCGAGTTCATGGTGCGCTTTCAGTTCTTCGGTTACCGTGTAGAGATCGACGGGATATTCTCTTAATGACAGGTCGGAAATTGCTTTGAATATTTTTCTATGTGCATCCTTATAAAAGCTTTCCGGTTTCAAAATGTCAAGAATGGTAATGACAGCCTCTTTTTCCAGCATGATTGCTCCCAGAACAGCCTCTTCCATATCAATTGCCTGCGGTGGTACCTTCCCGAAATCTGATATTGTGGTAATTGCTGGTCTTGCTGGATTTGTCTGCTTTGCCATTTATTATACTTTATTGATATACAATCTATTAGCCAATATTCTCAATTAATTTTCCGACAGGCTCAAAGGTATGAATAACCATGTTTAAAATCCGGAAGAGTATCTATTTATTACAAACAACTTTTGTTAAAAACTTGTTGAAAAGCAATAAAGCAGATCAGTGACAACAAATTCAAAACCTAATGGTATTTTTACATCAAATAACGGAAGATGATCACATTCCCGAAAGCAAAGATAAATCTTGGATTGAGGGTAACGGATAAACGGGCTGATGGTTTTCATGACATTGAGACTGTTTTTTACCCTGTTGGGCTTACCGATGCTCTTGAATTTATAATATCCTCCGATTCAGTAAAGACTGATGAGCTTGTTGTCACAGGTATCAATATCGGGCTACTTCATGACAAAAACCTTGTTATACAGGCTGTAAAAAAACTGCGTGAAACTTTTCCCGTTCCATTTCTGAAAATTCATTTGCATAAAGCAATACCTTCGGGAGCAGGACTAGGCGGAGGCTCATCTGATGCTGCTTATATCCTTAAAGGAATCAATAAATGCCTTAATCTGTCAGTAAGTGATTCACAACTTAAGAGCATTGCCCTTGAATTGGGAAGCGATTGTCCTTTCTTTATCAATCCGGTTCCGTCACTTGCTACCGGACGTGGTGAAATACTAAAGCCGGTCGGGGCAGTACTGGAGGGTTATTACATAATTCTATTGAATCCGGGAATCAGTATAAGCACACGCGATGCATACCTTAATTCTCATATTTCTCAGTCGGAAAATAATCTTCAGCTGATGGTGAACCAACCCGTAACTGAATGGAAAAAAGTAATTTCAAACGATTTTGAAGATTATGCATTTAAGCTCTATCCTCAGATCTCAGATTTAAAAAAGGCTTTGTACAAGCTTGGTGCAGTTTACAGTTCGATGTCAGGAAGCGGATCAACTGTCTACGGGATCTTTTCAGAAAAGCCAGAAATTACCGGGAAGCTTAAGAATTTTATGATATTTGAGGGGAAACTGTAGGCTCATTCCAGTTCCAGCAGCACTGTCCCCTTCGACACTTTATCTCCCTTTTTAACAGGAATATTTTTAATTTTTCCATCAATGCTGCATTTCAGCTGGTTCTGCATCTTCATCGAATCGAGTATCATAAGATCATCGCCTTGTTTTACGATCTGCCCCGGTTTAACGATAATATCCAGAACCGTTCCCGAGATAAAACTTATGATCATGTGCGGATCGGCAGCTTCATATGGCTTTCTGTTTCTAAATTTCTTACTGATCCTTGTTTTATAAAGGCTGGTATCAATATTCAGAACTTCCAGTTTCTCATTTTGCTTCATAGTTCCCTGAATTTATTCTTTGATCCTTCAAATCAGAATGGAGGAAGTCCGTGTTTCTTATCGGGCATCTGAATTGACTTATTCTCCGACACAGCTAATGAGTGCAGGAGTAATCTCCTTGTTTCTGATGGCTCAATAACTGCATCAACATACCCGCGTGAAGCTGCTACATATGGATTTGCAAATTTAGCTTTATACTCATCAATTTTCTGTTTTCTCATCCCATCCGGATCATCCGACGACATGATCTCTTTTCTGAAGATTATGTTAGCTGCACCTTCAGGACCCATAACAGCTATCTCGGCGGAGGGCCATGCAAAAACGAAATCAGCTCTCAGGTGACGTGAGCCCATGGCAATATAACCTCCGCCATAAGCTTTCCGGATGATAACTGTAAGTTTAGGAACAGTGGCTTCGCTGTAAGCATACAGTACTTTGGCACCATGACGGATAACCCCGGCATGTTCCTGATCGACACCCGGAAGATAACCAGGAAGGTCGACCAGTGTGATTATCGGAATATTAAATGCATCACAATAACGGATGAAACGAGCTGCTTTGTCTGAAGAGTCTACATCCAGCACCCCTGCCATTTCAAGAGGCTGATTAGCAACAAATCCTATTGTACGTCCACCCATTCTTCCAAACCCTATAACAATGTTCTTTGCATAAAGCTCCATGATCTCAAAGAAATCAGAAAAATCAACAATTGCACGGATTACATCCTTAACATCATACGGGAGTGTCGGATCCTCCGGGACGATCTTGTTGATATTGAATTCCGGGTTGGGTTCACCCTGTTCAAAAGGCTTTGCTTTCAGACTGTTATTCCATGGAATGAATGTAATAAGCTTCTTTATCTGATCAAAGCATTCTTCTTCACTTGTCGCGAAGAAGTGGGCATTGCCAGTGATCTCGCTGTGAACCTGTGCTCCGCCTAGATCTTCCATAGATATCTCCTCGCCAAGAACAGTTTTAATTACCTCTGGCCCGGTAATGAACATTTTAGAGATATTATCGACAACGAAAACGAAATCTGTAAGAGCAGGTGAATACACAGCGCCACCGGCGCATGGTCCAAGTATCACGGAGATCTGTGGAATAACTCCACTGGAAATTGTGTTGCGAAAAAATATCTCACCATACCCGGCCAGTGAATTAACACCTTCCTGGATTCTTGCTCCACCGGAATCATTTATACCAATCAGGGGCATTCTCATTTTCAGAGCATGATCCATTATCTTTGTGATCTTTCTTGAATGCATAAGACCAAGTGATCCGCCGGCAACAGTGAAATCCTGGGCAAAAACTGCCACAGGAGCCCCGTAAATAGTACCTGAACCGATAATAACACCATCGGTAGGAAGGGATTTCTTATCCATATCGAAGTCACGGGCCTCATGCTCAGCAAAAAGGTCATATTCGTTGAAAGAGTTCTCATCCAGAAGAGCCATAATCCGCTCACGGGCAGTACGTTTTCCAAGGGCTTTCTGCTTTTCTATAGCTTTTTCGCCACCTCCCCGGAACATCTGCTCACGTTTCTCCTGTAATTCCTTTATCTTTTTATTAATTGCCATTGAATAATATTTTAAATTCTGTAATGTCTAAAGAATTCAAGGGTACAATTTAAATGAAATTGTCTGACTTAACGAATTATTTTGGAGCCAATTTATAAAGTACAAGGGCAATTACAATGTAAAGCATGTTTGGTATCCACATGGCCAGCATCGGGTTCAGATCCCCTTTAAGTGAAAACTGTGAGGCGAACTGGAGAAAAAGTATATAAGAAAAGCTTAGCGCCAGTCCTATTCCAATGTTCATTCCAATACCTCCTCTTACTTTTCTTGACGAAAGGGATACTCCGATAAGGGTCAGTATAAATACTGCAAACGGACTGGCAAAGCGTCTGTGTTTTTCAATAAGGAAAACCTTGAGTTCTTCCGAACCCTGCAACCTGAGGAGATCTATATAATCGGAAAGCTCTTTATATGTCATTGTCCCTACAAATCCAGGATCTCTTGAAAAATCGCCGGGTTTGATAGTCAGAGTAGTATCCAGCTTTATGCCTCTGGTAAAAATTTCCTCTTTGTCTTTTATTTCTCTGATAGTATAACTTAGCGCAGTCCATTTATGTGTTGTTGAATCCCATGTAACTGATGGTGAAGATAATTTGGAGATAAGTTTCCCCTCCTCATCGAATTTCTCGATCGTAAAATTTCGTCCCCGGAGATATATGGGGCTATAGGATTCCATATAGACATAAACATTTTTAAATACTTGCCTGTGAATATTTTCAACATTTATTTTTCTCCCCTGCGACCGGTAATATTTATCTTCAAAATCCATCCTGACAAGGTTTGAATGAGGGATAACGAAGTTTGTCAGGTAGAATATTATAAGTGCAATTACCATTGCAGCAAGAAAATATGGCCACATCATCCTGCGGAAGCTCATGCCGCTGTTCAGGATGGCAATGATCTCAGTATTGACTGCCATGCGGGAGGTGAAGAAAATCACAGAAATAAATACGAATAATGGGGCAAAAAGAGTAGCAAAATATGGTATGAAATTGAGATAATAATCGAAGACTACAGCTCTCCACGGAGCTGCTTTCTCCATAAAATTATCTATCTTCTCTGCAAAATCAAAAACAACGGCTATTGTCATTATCAGGATAATGCAAAAGAAGAATGTACCCAGGAATTTCCGGATAATATAAGTATCGATAATTTTAATTCTCAGGGTATCTAAAGTCGCTCTGAGAGTTTTTTTATCATTGACTCTTTCCATGATTTGAAATTCCCTTCTTCAATTTTCTTTCTTGCTTCACCAACAAGCTTTATATAAAACGCGAGGTTATGGATGCTTGATATCTGAGATCCCAGTATTTCACCTGAAATAATCAAGTGTCTGAGATATGCCTTTGAATATATGATACTTACATCAGAGGGAGCTTCAGGATCTATAGGGCTGAAATCATTCATCCACTGCCTGTTCTTAATATTTATTATCCCCTGTGAAGTAAAAAGCATGCCGTTCCTTCCGTTTCGCGTAGGCATCACGCAATCAAACATATCGATGCCTCTTTCGATTGCTTCAAGGATGTTTACAGGTGTGCCCACTCCCATAAGATACCTGGGCTTGTCCTCAGGAAGTATCTCATTTACAATCTCAATTATCCTGTACATTTCTTCAGCAGGTTCGCCAACAGATAAGCCCCCTATAGCATTCCCGTCCATTCCCGATTGTGCTACCTTTTCCGCTGATATTTTTCTAAGATCATCAAACACACCTCCCTGTACTATCGGGAACAGGAACTGTTCTTTCCCCCAGACAGGATCTGTTGTCCTGAACCTTATTATTGCCCTGTCGAGCCAATGGTGTGTTAGAGCAACAGATTTCCTTGCATACTGATAGTCGCAGGGAAAAGGTGCGCACTCATCAAATACCATCATAATATCTGAACCGAAGATCCGCTGTATGTCTATCGTGTTTTCAGGTGTGAATATATGTTCTGATCCATCAATATGCGACTTGAAAGTTGCTCCTTTATCATTGAGCTTTCTGTTGCCGGAAAGTGAAAATACCTGGTAACCTCCGCTGTCGGTCAGAATAGGGCGTGCCCATGAAATGAACTTGTGAAGTCCTCCCGCTTCCTTCAGAATTTCGGTGCCCGGACGAAGATAGAGGTGGTAAGTGTTGCCCAGAATGATCTTTGCATCAATATCATCAGTAAGATCCCTTTGAAGAATTCCCTTAACAGTGCCTCCTGTACCTACCGGCATGAAAATCGGGGTTGGAATATCTCCGTGAGGGGTCTTTAAAAGACCTGTCCTTGCCTTTGTTTCCTTATCCATGCTCTGAACTTCAAACATAATCTCTTTCTTTTTCCGGCAGCACAAATGTAATTCATCTGTATGGGCTGAGAAAATTATAGGTAGAAATTTTAAGAGAGACTATATTCGCTAATCTCGCTGACTTGCACGTACTCACCCCCTTCTTTTCCCCCTCTCTGCTTTCGCACTATCCTTTATACACATCTTTTACAATTTCAAAAATAATCACTGGGCAAGGAGGAGATTCCTCATTCATCCGCCTTGCGGCGGATTCATTCGGAAT
>JALONT010000030.1 GCA_025454795.1 Bacteroidales bacterium
GAACATACTCGTCATAGAAGTCAGGAAGGATTTATTATCAATCTGTTATCTGGGTTAATTGCTTATTTCTATCTACCTAAAAAACCATCTCTTAACCTGCAAATTATTGATCAATCAATGGGATTATCTTTTTAACTTTATATCGAACTCACGTTAACATAATATGATTCTCAATGATTCTTATAAGTTAATTTCCAGACCAGAGTTTTTATCAGTTATTTCTTTGATTTGGCTCCAACAAACCCGACGTTGGAAAAAAAGAACTGGGAAACATCTCTCTTTGTGCTTTTAGTATACGGTGAATACATCTTAGCAGTTATGGTACCATTACCCGGATCAATTTCGAGAAGACGAATGTATCCGCCGCCCCTGTTTTCACCCTGATAATCCTGCAGCAGCTCATAGATATGATTTCCTTTGACCCCTACATCATCGCGAAAAGCTGAAGATTCTTCATGACCACTTAGAACTAAACGTACATTGGCATACTGTTTAATTACCTGATCGAATACTTCCTGAGGGCTCAGATCACCATATCCGGCATTATCGGTCCCTATCATACCCCTACCGTTTAGGAAGTAATGAGTAAGGATTATTACATTATAATCAGAATTTTTTGAAATAATTTTCCCGGCCCAAACTACAGGTGCCTGACGGGGACAAAATTCCAGGGTAATAACCATCCATTTCAAGCCACCTGCCTTGAAGGTATAATATGCATTGTCGCTTTTATTCTTTTCAAACCTGCCCTTTTGAGCTCTAAATCGTTTTACAGGAAAATATGTATTAAACTTACCCGTTTTCCTCAAGTTCTGGTTTACATTTCCGGGAGCAACACTTCCACTATGTTCTCCGACAGCTTCTGTATCGTGATTACCCAAAGTTATGGCATAGGGGATCTTAGCTTTATCCAGTATACTAAAGCCTGCGCTTGCCCGGATATAATGGTTAATATTATTAAAATCCACCAAGTCACCGACGTGAAGCATGATAGGGAATTTTAATGAGTCTTTTTTGTCTGCAATCCATTGCATCTGACTCATAAACATTTCAGGTGCCAATTTTACCTCAACCTGTGTATCAGGTAGAACAGGTATTACAAACTTTTGAGCTGAAGCAAGCTGTGAGACTAATAATTGAACACCAATTAATAAATAAATATTCAATCTCATTTCATTATTCTTTTAATTATTGATTATTACTCATTTATCTTAAATAATGAGATTTAACTATTTGACAATCAATTGTTTTCTAGAACTTATGAACATCCCTATTTCATTCCGGAGCAATTTATCTTTACTTCAGAATTTCAAAATTTATGTTGTCTATTGCCATGCCTCGTTTTGAACAAGATTTTTGTTATTGATGATTTCATCAGGAGGCAACGGAAAATACTTATGCTTTACAGGGTTATAATTTAATTTTTGTGCAGCAGTTCCGTGATCCTGAATTGCTGCTCCCAGAAGGCCCCATCTGATCAGATCAAAATACCGGGTATTCTCATAAGCGAACTCCATTAATCTCTGATGCATGATTTCTTCCATCAATGCATTCGCATCAGCATAGGTTTTTACAGGTAAGTTGGCCCGGTCCCTAACTTTCTTCACAGCGGCAATAGCATCAGTAAGATCTGATGGGGCAGACTGAACTTTTGCTTCTGCATACATAAGCAGGACATCTGCATAGCGCAGGATGCGTTCATTATTTTCAGCAGTGCCGCCTGTCATTGCTGGCTCGGCAGGCAAATTTACATTCAGGTATTTTCTCCACCACGATCCTACGGTAGTGCCTGAACCATCTGGTAATGACCCGACCACAACTCCTCCTACTATTTTAAGGCCGTCTCCCAATTGATTAAATGGAACACCGAATAAAGGAAGACCACCATGAAAATAAACCGTCTCCAGGTATCTTGGATCGTATATATTATCAATAGTCTTTTCCATGGCCATCTGGTCCATTAACCAGGAAGATGGACCTGTTATTATCTGAAAAGCAAGACCCGGTACACTATTTGAGATTCTTCCCTGGGTTGGTGTACCCAATGTGGCGTCATACTTATACTGAAGTTCATACAGGGATTCCTTGTTGTTTTCATTATTAGCAGTAAAATTGTCTCGATATGCAGGAACGAGGTCATAAATGCCCAGATCCATCACTTCTTTGAACTCTACAGCTGCAAGGGCATAATTATTATTTTGACCAAGATATCCCGCCCTGTACAGATAAACTTGTCCTAAAAAGGCTGTTGCAGCTCCTTTTGTAACTCTTCCTTTGTCGGTTTGCGTTGTTGGTAAACCGGCCTTTGCCAGTTTAAGATCGGCAATGGCCTGGTCATAAACTTCATCAATGGTCTTTGCTTTGGCCGGATTAAAATCTTCCTCTGTCACAGCGGGTTTGGTTACAATAGGGACCCATCCAAAATTAAAAGCCAGGTAAAAGTAAGCAATTCCCCTGAAAAAATAGGTTTGAGCGCTAATAGAAGTTTTCAGGTCTTCCTTGTCTGTCCAGTCAAATTTATCAAGATACCATAAAATGTAATTTGCCCTGTATATCATTGCATAAAGATTACCATACAAGCCGTCACTAGGATCGTTTTGAGCAGTAGTTTGATAACTTGCGTAGTTTACTGAAGTCTCGAATGCTCCTTCTGTTATTCTGGCATCGTCGCCTCTTCCTTGTTGAACAAAATTTGATCTGAGACTACCCGAACTTCGGTACAAGGTATTTACGGCAGCTTTGAAATCATCGGATGTCTGGAAAAAATTTTCAGTGTTGATATCATTAGGATTCTTAAGGTCTAAGAAATCCTTGTTACAGGATACCGATACCAATAATAATAGCATTATTGTTACCTGTAATTTGCTAATGGATCTGTTTATCTTTGTTTTCATTATATTTTAAATTAATTGTTAAAATGTAACGTTTACTCCGATCTGGAAGGATCTGGCCTGAGGATTACTATCCCGATCAATGCCAGCTTCATATAATAAAGGAGAATAACTTCGCTTAGAAGAAATCCAAGGAGACGCTCCAAGTTCAGGATCTGTACCGGTATAAGAGGTAAAAGTGACAAGATTCTGTGCCCTTACAAATATCCGGGCAGAACTCATTCTTAAACGATCTTTAATGTTGGCAGGGAGGGTATATCCCAACTCCATATTTCTGATTTTTATGTAATCTCCTTTTTCAAGATACCGATCAGAAGAAGAACGTGAATTAAAATTTTCCTCGGGATCATAAGGATTATTCCTTGGAAAATCGGAATTTGGGTTTGTCGACGCATCGAAGGCATTAAGCAAATTGGTGCTAAAGTTATCGTAACCATAGGGTTTTTCGGACAGGCGCTGGTTTGCATTATAAATAACATGGCCAAAAGCTCCGGTTGATCCAACAAACAAGTCAAAGTCTCTATACGTAACGGAAATATTTAATCCCAGATTAACTTTCGGAACTCCGCTGCCGCAATATTGACGATCGCCATCAGAACTGATCTCTCCGTCATCATTAAAATCTACAAACTTTATATCCCCGGGTTTGGCATTAGGTTGTATAACAGTGCCGTCTGAACTTTTATAATTATCAATTTCTGACTGCGACCTGAAAAGGCCTTCCGTTTTAATAAGCCAGAATTGAGAGAAACCATAGCCCTTATGGAGTTCGGTTATCCATTCTGTATCATATTCAGCCTCTCCATTATCACCAGGAGGAATGGCAATGTCTGTGCCAATATTTACAATAGTTGTTTTTGTTGTACCCAAATTGAACCCCACAATATAACTCAATTCACCTATCGAGTTTTTATAGTCTATGGCCATTTCGAAACCTTTGTTGTCAATCTCACCGACATTCCTATTAATTGAACCTCCTCCCACGGAAGGTGGAATTACTACACCTAAAATCATTTCACTGCTTTTATTACTATATAAATCAAATGAGCCACTCACTTTCCCTCCATACGATTCATAATCTAAACCGAGTGTCTTAGAAATCATTTTCTCCCATGATATGGCTCCATTAATAGGAGTACCTATTATCAATCCAGGTTGAATAGATGTCCCAAACACAGCTGCCTGATAAATTAAATTTGGCGAATAATCGTAATTTCCAACATTCTGTCTCCCCAGTTCCCCGTAACCTGCTCTGATTTTTAAATCATTGATTACTTTAGCTAAGCCACTGTTCTTCCATATATTCTCGTTAGATAATCTCCAACCCAGGGATACTCCGGGGAAATTACCCCATCGATAAGCAGGAGCAAAACGGGAAGACCCGTCACGCCTGAAATTAACGGTTAATAAATAACGGTCATTATATGAATAGAAAGCCTGGCCTATAAACGAAAGCAATGCATTTTCCTGGATGTTACCCCCGGTTGTGGCATTTGCTCCACCAGGGCCATCCAGAGTAGAAGTTATAGTTGAGATAAAATCTCTCTTATAACCAGTCAATCGTCTCGCCACAAATTTTTGGGAAGTAAATCCCAAAGTAACATCCACATAATTTTTACCAAAGGCATTCTGGTATCTCAATAAATTATCAATATTCCAGTTATAACGTCTGGATTCTATTACGGTTAATGCTTTGTCGCGGCGGCCATATTCTACACGTCTTATTCCATCGTACTCGCTTTGATGATCGTCAATATTAGAGTAGGCTCCATTTATCTTATAGGAGAGACCTTTGAAAATATCCACTTGAGCATACATGTTCATTGCCAGTTCACGCTGGGTATTTTCCGTTCTCCGAATACTAACAAAATGAAAAGGATTCCTGATAAGGTTTTCACTATTGTCTCCTCCCCCATAATAGAAGGATGAAGTGCGCCAAGCGCCGTCATCTAATTTTGGAGAGAAATAGGGGTACATTTTAATGGCCTGAGATAACAAAGATCTACTCCAGGCATAAGATTCAGGTTGTAGTGATGATCCTGTATATGCAATGCTTTGACCAATCTTTATATGATCACTTACATTAAAGTCTGAATTTGCCCTAATGTTAACTCTTTCATAACCCGTATTATAAGCAATACCTTTCTGGTTAACATAACCTGTTGATAACCTGTAAGTACCAGAATTGCCTCCTCCAGAAACAGACAAATCGTGACTTTGCATAGGTGCGGATGAATAAATCATTTTTTGCCAGTCGTAATCTTTGAATGTACTCGGATCAGCGATATAATCCAATGCTGCCTGAGGAGGAAGGGTAGCTCCACTCAGGTCATTTCCGTACATTCTTTGCAGAACCGTAATATATTCTTTCGAATTGCAAACACTAATTCCCTTGTATGGTAGCTGAGTTCCAAAATAGTTCTGATAGTTCACTGAAGCCTTGGAACTAGATTCACCCTTCTTAGTGGTAACAAGTATTACGCCGTTGGCAGCCCTTGAGCCATAAATTGCAGCAGAAGCAGCGTCCTTTAATACCTGGACTGTCTTTATATCATTGGAATTAATATTTTTAAGTCCACCTTCTACCTGAACACCGTCAACTAAGACTAATGGATTGCCATCTCCAGTATAAGCAGAAATTCCTCTGATATTGATATTCATTGCTGAGCCCGGGTTACCATTAGTTGCAATCACATTTAAACCCGCAACGTTTCCCTGAAGAGCCTGCGCCACATCTGTAACAGCTTTTTTCTGCAAACTTGCAACATTGGCTGATGCAATTGCAGATGTCACGTTTTTCCTGACTGTTGTGGAATAACCAGTAACAATAACCTCTTCCAATCCTGTAATATCAAGGGCCATTTGTACGTCGAGTGTGGTGTTATTGCCAACAACTATGCTTTGTGAAGCATACCCCACATACGAAAATGTAAGTGTGGAATTCGCATTGGCCACCTCAATGGTATATTTCCCGTCGAAGTCTGTAATAACTCCGGTAGTGGTACCGCTTACTGAAACGGTTACACCTGCCATAGGTTCCCGGGTAACAGCATCAATAACAGTGCCGGTTACTTTCCTGGCCTGTTGGGCTGCCACTTGTGCACCTGTTAAAGAAGTAATTGTTGTTAACAGAATTAATAACAAAAACTTCAGTTTTTGATTCCTGATAAGTCTGCTCATTTTTCTTAGGTTTAGGTTAATTTTAGACACGCATAAATTCATTTAGTGAAATGTATAGATTAGAACATTATAAGACTGCTTATTTATCAATATTTGTATCATTATTACAAACTTCATTTTATTGCAATTTTACTTAGCTATTCTTCACCAATTCAACCATTTCATCCTCCGCATCAACTCTATAAGATAAATTTACTACTGTTGCTTCATGATATGGTTAAAACGGGTTTTTTCTCACTATTTTGAAGACGTAGGCAGGCCAATCGCCTGGTTTTGTTTTCGGGGTCTCAATGCTCAGACCTTCCTTCGTCATCTCCCACTTCAGCTCTTTCCCGTCTCCGAGCATCGTTACAGATGCGATTTCTGACGGGTATAAACCAGTCCAGGTACGCCCTTTTGGGACCAGAGTCTTTATGAGTACCTTTTCGCCGGGCCATGCGAGAGCTGTAGCATACAGGTTATTACCATTAACAGTGAAGCGAATATCTTCTCCAGTAAATCTAAGGGTATTATTCTCGTTGAATCCGGGATTACCTGATGCCCTGAGCTGAGCTATCTTTGTGGGACCTTCTCCCGCTACACTCCATGCCGTTGTATTGTAAATTGCCTCACCGTTCATCTTCAGCCAGTCTCCCATGCCGAGAAGAAGCTTTTTGACTTCGTCGGGAATAGTACCGTCAGCCTTCGGACCTACATTCAGCAGAAGATAACCGTTCTTGCTGACCCTGTCAACGAGGTTGTCGATGAGATTGTCAAGTGACTTGAAGCCTACCCCATCAACAAATCCCCATGCACCTACGCTGTCAATCGAGGAATCTGTTATCCATTCGTAATATGTCAGATCGGCTTCCTGCCCCAGTTCCAGATCGAGTAGACCTGCTCCCGGAGGCAAATCGTGTCCTTTATATGTAACAACAACCTCTTTTTTTTCAGCGGCCGCATGATTATAAAAGTATGAAAGGACTTCTTGCTTGTAACTGTCGGTTATTAGCTTCAGTCCAAAATCGAACCATATCATATCAGGATCATATTTGTCGATGACTTCTATGATCTTACCCTTCCACTGGTCAAGGAATGCCATGTCGGGCAGGGCACCTTTCTCATGAATAGGACCATAAAGACCGGAGTACTTAGGGTTACTACAGTCTAAAGTTGAGTCCCAGGTTGGAAAATAAAACCAGTTTTCAGCATGATGGAAAGCTGTGACATACTTCATGCCTTTCTTTTTTATGGCAGTTGCAAGCTCGCCTACAATATCCCGTTTTGGCCCCATTTTGGCTGCATTCCATTCATCCCATTTTGTGTCCCACATGGCAAATCCGTCGTGGTGTTCAGCTACAGGCCCGGCAAAGCGGGCGCCTGACTTTTGAAACAGGTCGGCCCATCCATCAGCGTTGAATTTCTCAGCTTTAAACATGGGCACGATATCCTGATAACCGAATTTGTCAAGAGGACCGTAAGTTTTTTCCCACCATTCTCTCGCTTCTGAATCTGGCTGCGTGTAAACTTTATTGGCAACCCATGTTGCGTTTCTGCCATGTGCCATAACCGAATAGGGACCCCAATGGGTGTAGATACCAAACTTCCCATCCCTCAGCCACTGTGGGGTGCGGCTATACTTCAGGGAATTCCATGTAGACTGGTAAGGCGCTTTCGCATCTTGTTTAGCCTGTGCATAGAGTGTCATTTGAACAGCCGCTAAAATCAACGATAATAAGAATAATACTTTTGCTTTCACTGAATTATGATTTGATTCAATAATGCTTATAGGTTATAATTCTTGTACACTTCACTTTGAACTATTTATTAAAATAAATCTGCTCCATTTTTTTCCAGGAGGTCTCTCCTTTTAATGGTATTTGCAATGGATCACATCTTCTCAACCACTCCTTATTTCTGGGTTCGGCATCTAAAGCTGCCATATCTTTTTCATAATTGGAGCCTGTATACTCATAATAGCCAAACTCATAATAGTTTCCGTCTTCCAATTGTGTTATGAAAATGGAGAAATTCTTCATATGATACTTGCTTAGAAGATCGCGAACACCAGGATTTGAATCAGCATGGAGACTAAAGTATTCCTTTAATCTCGATGAATCTATTTTAATTACCATGCCAATTCTCTTTGCTTCATAATTTAAATCAACTACACTATTAATAGAATTCTTTTGTGGATTTCCGGAACAGCTTGTAATGAAGGCATATATTCCTGCCAGTATTAGTATTATAGAAAAACCTTTAAGGAGATGCCTTGTTTTCACTTTTTGTATGTTTTTAAGTTATAGGTAACAATCTTGTGCAATTTATATCTTTAAATTGTAAATGCCAAACTTTTTTATAATTAATTATAAAGATAAATATTGCAAAGGTTTTCATGCTTTTATAAATTGAAGACCACAGGATTATAGTTACAATATGCTCAATTATACTTTGGATTCTTAAATTATATCCCCATTATTTTAAACAAATATTATTATAAAAGTCATTATGACCCTTAAAAATCAATTTCTAATAGTCACTTTCTGCCAGAAAGATTTTAAAATTCCTTTAATAAGTCAGTATTATTTATTATGAGAGCCCCATATTTGAAGGCATATAAATGATCCACTGTTACATCAGGGATCTGCATTTTCCTTTTTACCAAAGAATATTCCTTCTAGTATCTTGACATATGGTGCCGGAGCCAAAAGCCATGTACATCTCTCCTTTATCATCTGTAAATACAGAAGGATAGATGGCTACAGGACATGAGATTGTGTTGGGCAGGCATGCAGGCATTATTAAAACAGGTCCGTCATCCAGGGGGATTCAGGTTAAAATCTTTTTAAGGCATTGAGCTCAATTTTTTACATGATACAGGTACCTGGACAGAAACGAGTGATGAAAACCCATCGAATTAATTGCCATGCCCTTGATACCAGGGACAGACATGGTCAACCCTCCAATTATTAATTCAATGCCTGATTTTGATTTTTGTGAAATCACCGTGATATATCCCGAAAACTGTCTCTTTGGGTAAGCTGGGCAAAGCTCATGACATAGAAATGATCCCGGCAAGTAAAATGGCGGACTCGATGGTTCCCGTTATAGCGGTCAACACATTTATCGAATTCATATTCGGGGATCATGGACATAAGATAAGCAAAGACGATATTCCCTTAATCCATGGCGATAATCGTCATGACCTCGCCTTTAATATATATTTCAAACCGTTTAAAAAATCAATCTTTGTAATGTTTTTATTACTAAATGATTATATGTTAATCTCCCGATCTTAACGGGACATCAGTGATTTTCAATAACTGATTGACCATCTATTCGAAGCTGAGCAATTCCCTTGCTATATTGATGGGGATCTTCAAAATAAGCAATGCCATAATTAGATCTCCCGATCTTTTAAGTACTACTGTTACCTCATGTCTTTTAATTTAAACATCTCTTTTTTGTAAGCAGTTACTATCATATCTGTTGTCATAAAAACTTAGTCTTTCAAAAGAACAATGGGTAGATCCGTGGGCTTGAGCAGTTTGTAAATTGGAACTAAGACGTTGGGGCCGGGCTCAGGGAGGAAGCCATCCATAGTGTTCCAAATAATTATGTTTTCAGGAGATTCCGGCTCGAGCATGTGGCTGATTATTCGACCCATCACCTGCCCGGTTCTAACAACGTAAGTTCCTTTCGGGAAAGTCATTACCTTCTTTACCGTCTTATCAGCAACCGTTATAAATGTCGCTTCAGGATGATTAAATTCTTCCTTGTACTCGATATCCTCGAGGACATACGCTACTATGACCAGAGGAGCATCTTTTTGAAGAACTTCCACGGTGATATTGTGCTTCTTCAGCAGGTCGATCGCTTTAACGGCATTGTGAGGCAAAAGATAAGCATAGGGCCTCGGTCTGGTATTGGTTGCAACCGGTTTTTTGAGCAGATCGGCGCCGGTTATTTTAGTTGATATCCTGCCGACACTCGGCTCTTCGTCGGGATCAACACCGGGCCGTCCCATTCCGAGAGGGGATGCGCTCCGGTAGTTCTGCTCTGCGTCGGTAGCGAAAGAGAGAACAATTGTCATATCCTGTCCAATGCCGATTTTTTCACCGAAATCGCCGGTAATTTCACCATAGTCGTTCTCGCCGTCTAGGAGCAGCGCACCGTTTGACAATTCAGCGTCTCCAAACAGCTCCAACTCATTGCCGAGGGGATCCTTCAGTTCATTGAAAGTCATCTGCACAAGCATATCCCTGGTTACCTCTGACCTGTTATTCCCGGCTATATCCAGCAGCGATACATCACCGAGTTCAGACCGTGAAAGTACACGATTCCAGACACCGACGAAACCGATTTTTCCCTCCCAGAAACCATTCGCCCATTCAGCAAGTGCGCCGCCGTCACCGACATTTATCTCAGCCTTCGTCCAATCGCCACCGGGAATCATAGTGTCGTCGCTCCCCAGGGAGATGGCGGATCTGTTTTCAATTAACCATAGTTCTGAGCCGTCCGCTGTTGTCGTAAGAGCGACAAAGTGCATCTTTCCGTCACATAGCTCAAGGTCCGTCGCATAGTCTTCAAAATCACCGACATGCCAGAAATCAGCTCGAAGCTCGTCATCAGCATCCGGCAGGGGCGCCCATAATGTAATGGAGGTCGGGTTACCTTTCTTGACGGGTACTCCTGCTTTTTTGCTAAGAAAATATGAGACCTTATTATCTTCCGGAACATACTTCATTTGAACGGGTATCTCTCCCTCGGCTTTTTGCCCCAGCTCAACGGTTTTTTTACGTGCTGAGTTGACGACATTCATAACCTTTTCGTGATTTTCCGAGCAATATTCGAGAATGGATTTATACGATATGATCCCGCTTTTGACACCGTCTTCCAGGCTTTGTCCCCTGGGGGATTCAAAGACGATAGAGATGTAGTTGCTGATCCCTCCGTAATTTCGGAAGATATTGGGAGAAGGACTTCCGGCTTCCCATCTTTCTTCATCGCCATCGCTGTAATAGAATGACTTGTAGCCGGCGGCTTCCAGATTATTAGCAATCAATGGAAATATTTCCTCATCGCAAATTTTCGATAACGCAGGATCGGCGGCGGCGTTTGTGGGAGCCAGATAAAGCATGTTATAATAACGATACGAGGCATTGTGGCCGCCGATCTGGATGTGCGGGTGCCATTTCTGGAGTAAATTGCTGACATAACCTTGAGTCTCGGGTTCGTCGAGTTTGATGTAATCCCGGTTGATATCTTGATCGTTGGCGTTTCCCCGTTGGTCTTGTTCGGTACCGTCAGGATTTAAACAAGGCGCCATGATCACCACCAGGTCATCAAGCAGAGCGTTCATTTTGGTGCCTTTTTGTGCCAGCTCCCGGATCAGAATCAAATTCGATTCCCTTAGGACTCGTTCATCGCCATGGACGCCCGCATCTAGAACAACGATGGGTTTACCGCTGGTCATAGCTTCGAAGGGATTGGTTACCATCGGTCTGCTGAAAACTGCATACACCAACTCTCGGCCTTTAACGGATTTTCCATAGGTGGAAAGGAGCATATCCTGTGAACCGGCAACGACTTCTTCGAGATAATCCATCATCTCTTGGTGGGTGCAGTTTCTTTGGAAATCGCTTTCTTCGCAGGCGGTACGTAACTTCTCGTTTGTGTGGGTAAGCGTCTCTAAGCCCCTCTTTTCATGTCTGTTTGACAGCGGCTTCAGACGTGCCTGCGTTTGACTTGTCGAGGAAAGCAGATCGGTGCGAAGCCCTGACCGATCATCCACTTTTAATCGGTTTGAACCTTCATCTTGTATTTTCCCCACAACATCCCAATGAATTTTCTCTTGTGAGAAAACTGCAAGGCATATGAATAGAAAGACTAACGAAAAACTGGTTTTTAAGCATTTTTTCATGATGGTATTTTATTAATTAACTCAAGTTGCTAGTTATAGAATAATATAATAATTATAAAATATTGGAAATCAATATAATATGTTTATAAATAATGTTAATATGTAGATAATCAAATACATATAAATTAGGAGTACCTAAAAAATCCTCCTGATTTAAGTTGCGAAACCATATAACCTGAAGGATATGATAGAAAGATTTATCGCAATTTACGTTTTTATTGATGATATCATGATAGAAATAGGTCATAAAGAACATGCATGGTACACAAGGCAGAGGCCAACCCCGTATTAGAAGATGGCCTCTTACTTGATAACCAGAACTAAAACTATGATCTATCTATCACTAATAATTTGGATTCTGGATCAGATTGCTATTTAAATTGAGTTCCCTCTGTGGGATTGGAAGAACCTCGTCCTTACCTACTGTGAATGTCAAAAAGTTTGGATCATGCACTGCAGATTTCGGTCCATAGTCTCCCCAACGTTTCAGATCATCAAAACGAACAAGTTCACTGGCCAGTTCAACCAGCCTTTCATGCTTAAGTTGCTCATGGAAATCTGACTTGCTCAATCCAGGCATAACAGTACTTAATGGATTCATATTCGCCCTTTCGCGGACCATATCCACATAGGCATAAGCATCATTGGTCTTATCATTCTGATTAAGGGCTTCAGCATAGAGTAACAGTACATCGGCGTACCGGATGATAATGAAGTCCGTTCCTGTCGTCAAGGCCTTAATCTTACCGCCATTCGCATTGACACTTTTTTGGTCCGAGTATTTATAATACATGGTGGTTATTTCTGGATTCTGAACTCCATCAATCCAATAATTCCAATTCTTTCCATAATAAGTCTTTGAGGAATTCTCATGAAAGATGGTCTCATCGAGCCTGGGATCAGGATTGCCGTCCTTATTATTTTCAGTTTGAAAGGATTCAAGTATAAAGTTTGACGCCTGAATATCACCATATGTCCCTAATACTTCCTTCAATGAGTTAAACTTGGGCCTCCGACTGTCGTCATTTGCTTTCGTACCTTCCGTACCAAAGAAAACAAAATTTGCAATCAGAATTGCTTCTGGATTAACAAATTCAGTGCCGTCAAAATTGATAGCATAATCCACATTCAGGGAATACTCCCCCGAATTGATTACCTTATTCAGTTCAGCTTCAGCTTCGGTATATTTATGTTGTTGCATATACACTTTCCCCAGCAAGGCCTGGGCAGCACCCTTTGATACGAGACCATATTCACCCTCTGTATATTCACTGGCCAGCGGAAGTTCGGGAATGGCCAGTTTCAGCTCCCTTTCCATAATCTTATAAATCTGACCTTCCTCTGCCCGCAGTGGTTTATCAGCCGGGCTCTGTATTCCTTCTACAAGGGCCACATGATCACCAAAGAGCAGCTGCAGGTTATAGTAACCAAGAGCAACGAAGAAACGTGCTTCTGCGGTGATCGCAGCTACATCTGGACCCTCAATGCCAGGTGCCCGCTCGATCACCTGGTAGGCCCTGCCAATCATTTGATACATTTTAGTCCAATTATCTGCATACGTGCCGTAATCCTCCGAAAGGAATCTGAATTCGTTATAGACACTACTATTGGGCCATTCATTAGTGCCTTCATCAGTCAGACCCGTAATTCTACAAGCCTCGTCACCCCAGTAGTCCTGCAATACATCATAACAAGCATAAGCGCCACTGCGAAGTTGTTCCTGGGCTTGCCAAAATGTATCTTCGTTCAGATGGTTGGGATCGATCTTTTCTAGATCAAAACAAGATGAAAGAGAAAATGTCACAAGGACCACCAATGTTTTTGCAAATATATTTTTCATGATATCTGGATTTTTTGTTTTGCGATTATAGTGTCAAATTTACTCCTGCACTTAACATTCTTACCTGCGGATAATTCATTCGATCGATTCCCGGATTAAATACACCTCCTTCGAATTCAGGATCCACACCCCGGTATTTAGTGATTGTGAAGAGATTTTGGGCGCTCAGATACACCCTAAGCTTTGTGAATTTTTCAAAGGGTATCGAGTAGCCGATTTGTAAATTCTTCAGTCTTAAATAAGCCCCATTCTCAACAAATCTAGTGCTGGGAAAGTTATTGGCTACATCGCCGTAAACAGGCCTGGGGTCTGTACCCACTCCATCAATATATGGATCATAATCTATAGAATAATTGGTGATGTGACTGGCATTCAATTCATAATAATAGGAATTGTAAACATCTCGTTTCGTAACTCCCTGGAAGAAACCATATAGATCAAATCCCTTCCAACTGACTTCGAAATTCAGGCCGTACTGCATCTTGGGGATCGGATTCCCCCATATCTGACGGTCATCATCGAAATTGATGTTGCCATCCGGTTCTCCGGTCAAATTACCATCTTCGTCCCTGCCATTTACATCCCTGTAGCGGGCATCACCAATGACAGGTACCTTACCGGTGATGGTTACCCCATCCATATTGATCTGATCCTGACTGGTATATATCCCCAGATATTCAACGAGAAAGAGTTGTCCCAGAGGTAAACCCAGTCGCGAGGTGGAATTAGTTCCCGGGAATTCATCAACCCCAAAGGGAAGATAGGTGATCTCGTTGTTGGTATGGAAGGCATTGGTAGTTACACTGAAACTGAAATCACCAATGACCCTCCGGTAAGTAAGACTTGTTTCCCATCCATTTCTTGTCATATTTACCGCATTCACTGTCACTGTAGTAGCATCTGCAGGTCCTATGGTTCCGGGTACAGGAACAGCGACAAGTAGGCCCTCCAGGTTCCCCATATAGTAATCGGCGTTAAATTCAAGCTGGCCCTCAAATAGCCTCAGGTCCAGGCCTAAATTGGTTTCCCTTAGTGTCTCCCAGGAGATGTCCCTGTTGGACAAGGCTCCCCTTGTCGTACCGATCACCAATGCACCTTCAGGCCCCATGTTATAATTCACACCATCAGCCACTCCGGATCGAACAAGTGATTGATAAGCATAATCTCCAATACTCGAGTTTCCAACTACACCATACCCTGCCCTGATTTTCAGATCCGAGATAGCATCCAAAGTAAAGAAATCCTCCTTGGCAATGTTCCAACCTGCCGATACTGAAGGAAAGGTACCCCAGCGGTTTTCGGAGGCAAATTTTGAGGACCCATCGCGCCTCAGAATGGCAGTTAAAAGATATCTGTCTTTAAATTTGTAAGTAAATCTTCCGAGATACGAGCGGATAGCAGAACTGAATTGACCACCTTTAGATTGAGAGGATGCTGAACTGGCACTAATTTCCCAGAAATAGGGCTCTTTCAGATGGCCGTCTAAGGTTTCGGTCTCCTGATATGCCCCATTTATCTCCTGTTCTGCATGTGTTACCATTGCAGAAATCTCATGGTCCCCAAAGGTTTTCGTATAAGTAAGACGGTTCTCGAGGGAGATCGTGGAGGATTCTCCGCGTTCTTGAAAAAGTCTTGACTGAATATCGGACCCCCCCATCCGGATTAGGAATCGCGGATTGTATGCTTTGGATTGGTTGAAGTTTGAATTGACTCCTACACTGAAATGATATTTCAGACCATCCAGGATCTCAAGATCCAGGTAGACATTGCTCAGGATTTGGGTTTCCCTGTCCATGGATTTCATTAAATCCTGCTGAGCCACAGGGTTGGGTACAAAAGTGTATGCAGCTTCCACGTCTCCATATCCATACCCACTTGTTTTATAAGGATCATAGACAGGAATAATAGGCAGATTGCTGACAGTATAGGTTGCAATTGTTCCCGAATATTGTTTGGACAGGCCTGAGATTCTTGACCTGCTTACCGATAGGTTTTGCCCAATGATCAACCGTTTCCAGGGTGTAAAATCAGTATTCACTCTGGCACCTATCCTGTCAAAAAGTGATCCCTGGATGGTACCTTCAGTGTATGTATTGTTCAACGAGATATAGGCATTGTATTTTTGGCTGCCACTGGAAACACTCAGATTGAAATCCTGCATCAATGCCTGCTTATTAAACACCTCTTCCTGCCAGTCGGTATTTACATCAGGATCAAAATCCACATCAGCCTTGCTCATCCGGGGAATTCCACTGTTATCATGAGCCACATTATTGATCCTGGCAAATTCATAATTATCCGTTACATCAATTCTCCCCGGAATGCGCTGCAATCCCACCTGTGCAATCGCATTCACAACTGGGTTTCCTGATTTCCCCTTTTTAGTGGTAATCACCACCACTCCGTTTGCGGCCCTTGAACCGTAGATGGCGGAAGAAGATGCATCTTTAAGGATCTGTACCGATTCAATATCGTACGGATTTAAATTTGGGCTGTCGTCGGTGAGGACCCCATCCACCACATAGAGTGGATTGTTGCCACCAAAGAAAGAAGTCCCCCTAATCTTTATGTCTCCAGTGCCACCCGGTTGTCCCGAGGTTACCACAGATACCCCGGCTACTTGCCCCTGGAGCCTGTCGGTCAGGTTTGTAGAGGTACTACGGTCCAGATCCTCAACATTTACCGCCGACACAGAACCTGTCAGATCGCTTTTCCTCTGGGTCCCGTAGCCAACTACTACGACTTCTTCCAACGATTCGAGATCCAACAAAAGTGAAACATTTATTTGTGTTCTGCGCCCAACGGTTTCATCCAGGCTTATATATCCAATAAAACTAAAGCTAAGTATAGCATCTTGTTCGGTAACTGCTATTGAGTAGTTACCGAAGGCATCGGTAAAGGTACCCTGGGTCGTCCCCTTTATTATCACGGTTGCACCGCTCAAAGGTTCCTTATTTTCATCGGTGACTGTTCCTGTTATCACGGTCTGTGCAAATAACGGTGACAGGCCAAGGAACATCAGCACGATTATACTGAATAATCTATGTAGTCTTTTCATTTCTTCTTTATTTAAGGTCATTAGAATATCTGGTTTTTGGCAAAATCGAGAACTCCGCACCGTACCGTGATCGATGCTCCATCGAATCCTTCATAAGAAAAGGGGGCTCCGTTTTGGTTTAGACCCAGAAGTACTGTAATATCCTGGAAATCAAACATTGGGAACCAAGTGAGACCTTTAGCATTCACAATGACCTTAAATTCAGTGGATGTAACATTTCCTTCAATCCCATCGGTAGCTGTGACCTTAACCGTTGAAGACCCTGCTCCAACTTCAGTAATTTTGAGGATAGAACCATTTAACGTGATTTTGACAACAGCATTATCGCTGTTAGTAGCAGTATATTTAATTAAGTCACCCTCAACATCAAATATATACTGATTTAAATTTAGTTCGTAAGTTCCGAAACCCTGGGTCAGCAAAACATCCTCGATGGGCTTTGATACTTTCGGTGGATTGTTTCGGATCTCAACATCCGCAAAATCCGGTGAAAATTCCTCTCTGCAAGCATTCATGGATATAAGAATCACCATGCCTGCGAGCATATGAATCATTGCAATAAATCTTTTCATAGTTAGGAAGTTTAATTTATTATTGAGTTTAGTAATTACTGATCAAAATTATGCTATTTTTATTATACTTACAAACATTAAAAAAGAAAGTTACTGTATTTTAAATTGAGTTTCGCAATTACTGATCAAAATTATGCTAATTATTTTATAATTAAAAACATTTTAGAAAAAAATTACTATATTTTAAACTAAGTTTAGTAATTACTGATCAAGATTATGCTAATTATTTTATACTTACAAACTTCAAAAAAGAAAGTTACTATATTTTAAAAAGTAACTAATAGATCAACACTTTGTTCTATTAAGAAACCAACGCATCGTTGTGAACCCTAGTAAAAACCATTGTCAAAGACTTGTATCTATCAATGAATCACTGGAACAGTTTCTTAGGCAATACATATACTATCAAAATAAGATACCAATATACGGCACTGCACATTTATAACCACATAGACTGATACCACCCACCGGCGAAAAACGCTACCACCTTTAATAATACCGATAAAACGTTAATCTTTCGTTCCCTGGAAGATTACGAAAATGATATCCACATTTACCTGCCTGCATTGTTGTTACACATATCCATCCCATCCCTGTGTAAAAGATCAAAAATATTGTAATGTTAAAGAATGCCGTAAAGCAAGTAGACGCGCCTGGAAGAAGAAAAATCGCGCTACAAATAAATCCTATCGGCAGCAGTGTCTGAATCATCAGAAGAAGTGGCGTGAGCATCGTCCGGCCCATCAATACCAGAGAGAATACTGCGAGAGTCGTCCCGATTATGAAAGGCGCAATCGTGAGGTCGCTTCTGAGATCAGGATGGTCACACTTACAAGTAGCCATGCGCGAGCACTGATACGGTTGCCGCGCGGCAACCAGTTGAAAGTTGCCCGTGTCATTACCACTTTTGGTCTTAGCAGCCCCCTTGTTCACATACCAGATTAATCCTGATTCAAAAAATTTAATTTGGATATTTAAGTAACATTTTTATTCACTAAAAAATGATAACATGCTTCTCCTGATGAGTTCCTTAGAGTTCCGCCAACGGAATTATATCTCCATCCTCAAAGGCATCAATTTTTATTTCACCTTCTATCACTTCAACACGCAAAACATACGAATTTCCAACAATTTTGTACTCGTTACCGCAAACAACGATAGCAGTCCCCTCATCAATACCGTACCCTATCAGTTCTGGATGAATTCGAACAGCAGCGATAAGCCTGGAAATTCGATTTCTTTTTAGAAAGTGTTGATCTATGATAGCACCAGGTAGCAACTCCAGTCCGGTCGAGATTTTTGGCTCATTACCTCCTCCTCCTATCATAACCCTAGACTGTATTGCTGCCCCAGCCGAGCTTCCGCCAATAACTCCACCGCGTTGCAGTAGTTGATACAATTCCGTTTCTACGGGTGTGCCAATATAGGCGTCGGCAATTTTGTTTTGTGAACCCCCGCTGAACCAAACTGCCGTTGCTGTTCTTAATGGCTCTGAGAACTCGGTAGTTGATGCGACTTCCCGGTCGTTCGTGTGCAGAACAGTAATGTTAAGGAATCCGCGAGAATGCCAATTATCCTGGATTTCTTCAACATCCATTTCATCACCAGAAGCGGTTGGAATTACTACAAGCTTTGCAACTGGCCCTGTTAATTTAAGAAATTCCTTGAACATTGAATCGGGCAAAGCACCCCCGCCAATAAATAATTTTGGTGCAGACTTAACATCCTGACCACTCGCCGTTGAGTTAAACGCTGGACTAACAATTAATGTCAGGACCATCAATAATACTGATAGAACTTTTCCCATTTTATTAGTTTTTTGTTATAAATTTATTAACCCCTTTTTTCGACCCAAAATATCTTTTGGGATCGTGTATCCTGGTGGCTCAGTTTACTCAGGAATGAGTGGCTCAGTTTGATCAAGATTATTCACCTATTTATTATTATTATACGTCGTCAAACTAATTTGGACTTTTTCTTAAATAGTATTTAGTTTATGAATGATACTATTCTTTCAATAGGATACATTTTACCTTCCTGCAAGTATTGTGCAAAGCGGTATTGCAATCCGCTATTGAGGGAAACAAAACCCCATGATGACTGAGGTTCAAGCAAAAGAGGAATTAATTTCAGTGCGGGTTGTTTCGTTTTCACTACGATACAGTTTTCAGGAACTTCTGCAACTTTTCTAATCACTTTTACATCAACAAATTCAACTGTTTTGTCTTCTTCGATCATTTTTGATACATGGTTGATAAAGTACTGCTCTATTTCAGCCTTACGAACTTTACTGGTTTTTTCAAACTCAATTTGATGTCTTTGAAGCAACTCAATCAGCTTGGTTTCATCAGCACTAAAAACATAAGCTTCGGGTAGAGTAACACTTTGAATCGTTTTAACCAATGCATAAAAGTTCTTGAATTGCTTAACCTCATGATGCCAGTTATTCAGGTTGAAGACCGGATAGTTAATGACCGGATTCTTTTCATCTTTAAAATAATCCATTCTGATACCAATTTCACTTCCAACATAATTTTCGGTAAGAAGTTTCTTGCGTGCTGTTTTAACAATAGACATCATTTCAGTATTGTTTTCAGCAACCGTTTCTAAAAATGAAAGGAAGGCAACCTGTTGACTATAAGTACGACGTTCGATGTTTGTAATTAAATCTCCGTATCTTTTGCCCTCTATTATAAATGATAATGTATTATAAATTCCAAAACTTTGGCGGCCATCATTAATATTGATAGTGCTATATCTGATTCTATTATTCTCAAAGGGTGATCCTACAACATATTCATGAAATCTTACACCTGCATTAATAACTTTTTTACCGAAGTCAGGGATAAAAATATTACTTGAGAATTCCCTGATATTCTCGTCAATATTTAAGTTTGAATTCCCACCTAACATTTCCTCGGCATCTTTTATTATACCTTGGCTAACCCAGTCTTTTGTAATAGCATTAAATTCATGTATATCAAGGGTAATTTCGGGTTTCCACTTTTGAAATAGCTGATGAACAGCTTGTGTTTCCGGTTCACTTAGTATTACATAATTTCGGTTTAAATCCACATCATTGGCATTTTGCCTTTGTCCCAATTCTCCACCATCAATATTCACCGATGGAACAAGGGCAATATCCATTTTGGAGAGCAAATTAGGTTTTTCGTTGATGAGTTGCCGTGCAACAATAAGTGCGGCTTCTTTTCCAGAAGGTTCGTTGCCATGTTGTTGACAAATAACCATAACCAAGGGTTTGGTATCTCTTTGATTACCAAAATCATTTTCGGAGAAATACAAGATTGGGATTTTTTTCCCGCTAGCTGCCGATCCGATATAATCCATCTTTACCTGATTACTTGTTTGCACCAATTCTTGCAAATAATTAATCATCTCCTGGTAAGAAGTAAGTTTTGTAAAATTTGATTTTTCTAAATCGGTTTTTAAATTGCTTTGCGCCACTAACGATAAATTCAAAATCATCAAACAGATTGGCACTAAATTGATTTTTTTCATAAGATTAATTTATGATATATATTGAAATAAAATAATTTTAAGCAACAGATATTAATGATTGAAGCACACATGCAAAAGGAGTTTTTGTTTTTTTATATTCACAAGATGACTGATAGAATCAATTACCTCAGCTTTGCAAGTGACTCTTTCATCCTACGGCAAGCCTCAATCAGTTCTTCATCGGATACAGAATAAGAAATCCGGATGCAGTCAGGTGCTCCGAATGCTTCGCCACCCACAACTGCAACATGAGCATCCCCTAGAATATACAAGGTAAGGTCAGTTGAATCCTTTATTAAAGCATCTCCTTTTCTTTTACCAAAGAAATAACTTGCCTCCATAAATACATAGAATGCTCCCTGCGGAACAATGACCTTGAATCCTTTGATATCAGAAAGCAAGCTGCAGACCAAATCCCTTCTCTTCAGGTAGGCTGCTTTCATTTTTTCCTTTGAGTCAGACTTTGATGTAATTGCAGCAAGGGCAGCTCTCTGTGCAATGGATGAAACTCCCGATGTAAACTGACCCTGGAGTTTGTTTACGGCTTTCGCCAGCCATAACGGGGCTCCGATATATCCTATTCTCCAGCCTGTCATAGCATATCCCTTCGATACACCGTTTACTGTGATGACTCTGTCAAATATAAAATCAAATGAAGCCATACTGACGTGTTTCCCTGAAAAGGTGATATGCTCATATATTTCATCAGATATTACAAAAACACCTTCGTACTTTTCAACTACTCTTGCAATAGCTTCCATCTCATCCCTTGTATAAACCATTCCGGTTGGATTTGATGGTGAGTTAAACAGGATCGCCCTCGTTTTTGATGTAATAGCACTTTCCAACTGATCAGGAGTAACCTTGAAATCATTCTCAATCGTAGTCTTCAATACGACCGGCTTTCCTTCAGCAAATATTACCTGGTCATAATAGCTAACCCAGTAGGGAGCCAGGATAATAACTTCATCGCCAGGGTTGATTATACTTAGAATCACATTGATAAGTGAGTGTTTCCCGCCGGCTGATACAACTATCTGATCAGGAGAATATTCCAGGCCATTCTCATTTTTAAACTTTTCTGAGATGGCTTTTCTCAGATCAAGGTATCCGGGAACAGGTGGATAGAATGAGTAGTTGTCATCAATTGCTCTCTTGGCTGCTTCCTTTATGTCGTCAGGAGTATTAAAGTCGGGCTCTCCTGTACAAAGGCTAATTACATCAATCCCGGCAGCCTTCAGATCGCGGCTCTTCTGAGCCATTTCTAGAGTTTGCGAGACAGAAATTGATTTAATTCGGTCTGATAAATATTCCATGGTTTATAATATTTTAATAATAATAAATGAACTGCTGCCATTGCCATAATTGAAGCTATTCTTTTCACCATATTTAATTGTTGAATCCATTTTCCCTCTGTTTCTTAATATTATCCCTTTACACCTGAAAAAACATCCCTGTCCATATCATTTAAGCGGGAACTGATAACTGCTGTTCCAACTAAATCGCCAGTCACATTGCAAGTCGTGTGTGCAATATCAATCAGAGGCCAAATAGCTGCCAGTACTGGAACCAATGTTAAGGGAAGGTTCATTGTCTGAAGCAAAATGGTTGCCATTACAATTCCGGCACCTTTTATACCGGCTGTTCCGATAGAAAGAACCAGCCCAAGAAAAATGAACTGAAGAATGTTGGATGATGTAATTGGCATGTTATAAAGATTCGCAGCAAACACAGCAATAATACCTATCGCTGCAGCCATACCGTTCATATTTACAGTTGCACCCAATGGAAGTGTGAAACCATATATTTTTTCGGATGCCCCTAAATTGCTATGTGCAACTCTCATCGCTTCCGGCAGGGTTGCGCTACTTGATGTAGTGCTTGCTGCGACAAGCATTGCAGGGGAGATATTCCTGTAAAAACGCATTACGCTAAGTTTTCCCCATTTTTTAATCACAATTGGGTAAACAATAGCCAAAATAATAATGATTGCTGTTGTATCGGCTAAAATGAACAGCCCCACTTCGGATAGAATTTTGGTGACCAAGGTTCCTACCATATTTGCAATTAGTGCAAGAATACCATAAGGTGAGGCTTTCATGACGAATTCAGTTATTTTAATCATTAAATCCGCACCCTCGTTTATTAGTGTTACCAGGTTCTTTGCTCTTTTCTCCAGAGCCAGTATGCCAATACCAACAATTATTGAAAAAAAGATAATCTGCAGCATGTTTGTGGTTACCATAGCTTCTATGGGATTAATGGGTATCCATTCCACAATGCTTTCAACAAAATTATAATGGCTGGGTTCGATTTCAACACCAGAGCTTAGGAGGCCCTGTGCATTCTTCCCCGGCATAAAAATAAGGGCGATAACCACTCCTATTACTGCTGAAACAAGAGATGAGGCAGCATAATAGAAAATTGTCATTCCCCCAACCGAGCGAAGGGAACGCAAACTTTCCATTTTTGTCATTCCGCTTATTAATGTAAAAAAAGTTAATGGAACAATGAGCATTTTCAGCAACCTTATAAACATATCACCGATAGGTTTTAAAAGGGTTGCTTTTGGTCCCAGGATAAACCCAAGTCCCACGCCAATAATAATGCAGATAAAAATTTGAATGTGAAGCTGCTGCCTAAACCACCATTTCATAATAAGTACTACTACCTTAAATTATTATATTTCTCCTCCGAATCAATTATACGCAGTAATTACCACATGAAACATTTGATTTTCGAAAAAAATATTTCTGTATTCAAAAACTACTGATTAAGAATTTCCTGGGCAGCAACTAAGCCAATACCCGGTTTGATTTTATATCCACATGATAATAAGGCTGATTCTATTGCTGCAACTGACCCTAATATATCGCTCTGGTTTACAGATCCCATATGTCCAATTCTGAAATACTTGGTTTTAATGTCAGGTAATAAACCTCCTGCCATAATAATTCCGGCCTTTGTGATTTCCGGCAGCAAGCTTCCTCCCTCAACTCCCTCAGGATAATAGGGTGCTGATAATGTATTAGCTGCAACTTCTTCACTTACAGGAATCATTTTTAGTCCCATGGCACTGATTGCTGAACGAAATGCTTTTGCAATCTTCCGATGTCTTTGAAATCTGTTTTCCATACCTTCTTTAAGAATAATTTTTAAGCTGGTTTCAAGTGCGACAACCAGATTTACTGCCGGAGTTCCAAAATACGATGGTTTCCGTGCCTCATACGCTTCCATAACCGGCAGCCAATTCCCCCAGTCGGCATAATAATTCCCAACAGGAGTTTTCCTGTTTTTCCACGCTTCAATCGCATTTTGGGAGGCTACCAACAGAGCAAGCCCCGGAGGAACGCCAATCGCTTTTTGTGAGGCGGTTAGAACAATATCAATTCCCCATTCATCCTGACGGATCTCTTCGCCGGCTACAGAGCAAACTCCATCCAAAATAGTTAATACCTTATATTTCTTACCTAATTCACCAAATGGTTTGGGGTCATTCAGAACAGCTGTGGAAGTATCAACGTGGGTAAAGGTAAGTAGTTTATAGCTCTTCGATTTAAGCTTCTCTTCTACCTTGTCTACAGGAACAACTTCTCCTAGCGGCGCTTTCAAAATATCTACATTTGCACCATATCTTTTTAGTAGCTCAGCATACCTTTCTCCGAAGTATCCAGTTGAAATGACCAGGGCATTATCTCCAGCTTCAATTAAATTTGAACCAGCCAAATCCATTGCCAATGTTCCAGTGCCGGCAATAATAAATGGTTGTCCTGAAGGAGATTGCCAGACTTTCCTCATTAATTCCAGGGAATTTCCAAATGAATCTATAAAATCCGGTGCAACATGACTTGTTGTTGGAATACTCATTGCCAACATTACTTCAGGTTCAAATTCTATCGGCCCTGGAATCATCAATAATTTTCTTGCTTTCATTCTGTTAAAATTTTCTATATTGTCAATTAAACCCTTTTCTTCTAAAGGATCCTGTTTATAAATTGGTAATAAAAATGATAATAATTCAGGATACTCAAATTTTGGTTACACTAGAAAATGCAATTTTATCGGTGAAACCTAAACTACTTTTTTAAGATTGCAATCATTCAATAGTTTTATTAATTCATTCTTTATTTCCTTTTTTATTGGAAGCATTGGTTTTCTTGGAGGCCCTCCGTAGTAACCCAAATAATCCATTGCTTCTTTTAAAGCAGGTACTCCCCATTTCCCGGTAACAGCAAGATTTAAGGAAATCACTTTAAGCTGCATTTCACGAGCCTGAGTTAAGTTGCCTTCTGAAAAACTCTTGTAAATTTCAATACATTGCTCAGGAGCTATATTTGCCAGAGACACTATACCTCCGATAGCACCCACAGATAATGCAGGGAGAAGAAACCCTGCAGAGCCAGCCAGGACTTGAAACTCAGGTTTTACCCTTTGCCTGATATCTCCCATTTTAACCAAATTCCCTCCTGAATCTTTAATCCCCATAATATTAGGATGAGCTGAAATGGCATGGATAGTATCAGCGTCCATATCCATTCCTGAATTAGCCGGCATATTGTATACTAATACCGGGATTGTCGAATTATCAGCAACCGTAAAATAGTGTTTTACTAATGCCTCCTTGGTCATAGCGCTTTTAAAATAAAAAGGATTTAAAACCAAAACAGCATCAGCTCCTGCTTCAGCAGCCATTTTTGACAGATTTATCGTTTCCCTTGTGGATTGGCCACCAGTTCCGGCAAGCATAATTTTATCTGAAGGTATTGCTTTTCTTGCAGCTTCATAAACTGATAGTTTTTCAGCATCTGAAAGATTTACTAACTCACCATTTGATCCTAATGATAGGAAGCCTGCAAGATCGTATTGACTTAATTTTTCAATATTGGCTTGCATATTGCCTAATGACAGATTCTCATTGCTATCAAATGATGTAGCTAAAGGCGCAAATATTCCGTTTAATTTCAACATAATGGTAGGATTTTAATATGTTAATAATCGTAAATAAAATCAATAGACTGTATTTAATATAAATGGTTGCTGCAATGAAATGTCTATTACAGATCGGAGGCAAGTTATTTGATAATTTCAAAGAATCACTGATGTATTTTATTGAGAAAAGCGTATTTTCCCCTTTAATAATATTATTTTTGAATGTTTATACAACGATTCGATGACAGATGTTTTGGACACAAAAATATTAGACATATTGAAAGCCAATGCACGGGCTTCTTATGCAGATATCGGAAGACAAGTTAATCTTACTGCCTCTTCAGTGAGAGAACGCATTCTACGATTAGAGAATGAAGGTTTGATAACAAAGTATACTGTAGAATTAAATCAGTCAAGACTGGGTTATAATCTGGAAGCTTTTATTCTCATCAATTTGTATACCGGTAATCTTAAGCCATTCCTTTCCATTGTTAAGAATTTTAAAGAGGTGCAACAGTGTTATCGGATTACTGGGGCACATAACCTGCAACTAAAAGTATTATTACGAGACCAAGCCCATCTCGTTCAACTTTTAGATAAATTAATGGTTTACGGAGATACTACAACTCTACTTATACTCACTGAGGTCATTAACCAAAAGTGATTGCAGAGTGTTAATCGGGCTCCTAATAATTTTCTTAACACTCCCTCCGCCACTCCTTGTATATCAGAGAGCTGCATGATTATTAACAAAAATAAAAGTTATGAGTCTCCCACCCTTTTCAACATATACACTTATATTTGATAAATAAACTGTCCAGTCATATTAGACCATCTCATATCCCGACAGGTGGTATACTCTTGTAAAAGGATTTGGACAACAACAAATGCTGCTTTTAACCAATAAGGAAGTGAATATTAACAATAATAAACAACTCTGGCAGATTGTATAAATTTATCTGACCCGCTGGAAGTGCGATGAGTGTTATCGTTATATCAAACAATCATACAACTTGGAAGACTTTAGAGTTCTTGGTTATACTTCTATACGAAATATAACAGTGCTCGTACATGCAATAGCTTATTTTACAAGTATATACCTCGGAATATCCTTAAAACTGAAAATTATGGTGCAGAAAATTTTTATCCTTTCGAAAAGATTTTTTGGAGTCCCTCGTTCTACAATTATGCGATGGCTGACGGGATCTTTGAGTTATTAAGGTCTTCAAAGCAGGGATTAGCTGAATTTAAAAGTAAAATTGGACCTCATCATGATAAGTTCCAGCTATATTTATTCCCAGACTGATTATTTTTGAGGAAACTCCAGTAAATTAAGTTTTTTTAATAATATTGAGATTCATTACCTTTGGACTCGGGAAAATATTTTTTTTTATGAATAATGCCTCGATTATTAAAATAATAAAATATTCTATATGACCCCAACCTATAAGAAAATTGATTCAACAATTATGAATAAAATGAATAAAATTCAGGTTCTGAATATTATTCATGATAAAAAAATCATTTCACGAGCTGATATTGTCAAGATTACAGGATTGACACCGCCAACTGTATCCAGAATTGTAGAGCAACTCATCAACCAGGATGGTTTGGTAAAATATATCGGAGTTGGAGATTCCAATGGAGGGAGACCGCCGATTAATATCGCCTTTAACGGAAGTGAAAATTATGTGATTGCGGTTGACCTTGGAGCTACTTTAATCAGAGGTTTATTGTCAGATTTGAATAACGACATGCAAATGGAGATACAAGTCGCTACAGGCCTGGGAAAAAGCTATGAATCGATTATGGACAATGTGGCTAATGTTATTGAACGTTTATTAAATAAAAAAGGCCTGAACAGAGATAAAGTATTAGGTGTTGGTATTGGCATTGCCGGGTTGGTTAACATAAAGAATGGAATGGTTGACTTTTCACCAGACTTTGGCTGGGAAGCCATGAATATTCAAAATAGTCTAAAGCAGAGAATCAATCTTCCATTTATCTTTGATAATTCAACCAGACTAATGGCCCTTGGAGAACTGGACTATGGGCTTGGAAAGAAATACAGAGATTTTGTTGTAATCAATATAGGATACGGAATTGCGGCCGGAATTGTTATCGATGGCAAAACAGTGTGCGGTTCTAAAGGGAAAGCCGGAGAATTTGGACATATTTTAGTTGATTCAGATACCAATATCAAATGTGAATGCGGAGCTTACGGTTGCCTTGAAGCTCTTGCATCAGGAAGACGTATCGCAGCGCTTGGGAAAGAACTTTTTGAGAAAAAAAAATCACAGAAATTAATGGAACTTTGCAGGAACGACCCTGGTTTAATTGATGCCAAGTTAGTTTTTGAGGCTGCCCGGTCGGGTGATAAGGATGCTAATGAAATACTGGAGACAGTAACAAATTACCTTGGCATCGGAATAGCCAGTCTTGTGAATCTTTTGGATCCCGAAGTAATTTTCATGGGTGGTGGAGTCTCTTCTAATGGTGAAATATTTTTTAAGCCACTTATAAAAGCTATCAAAAGTCATTTAATTTCCAGGGATAAAAAACTTGATATTAAACCTGCAACATTTGCTGATTACGCTACACTCACCGGGGCCTTTTCCCTGGTAGTAAACAAAATTATCCGGCTTGAATCTCTTCGCTAAAATCAACAAATCAAATCTGGTAGATTAGTCGGATAGCAATGATTAATAATAATATATTAATAAGTTTGCATTTATTAAATTAATATTTTAAGTTTGCATATAATATATAGATTTATACAATTGAATTAATAATGCGAATTAAGAGTTAGAGATTACAAAAATGAAAGCTGCTGGATTCTACCAAAGACATGAACAAGAAGACCTTTTGTTGAACGCACTTTTAACGTTCTTTGAATATCTGTTTTTTTAATGATCCAGTTAAATAACGATTATATCTGTTGCCTCCCACTTGAAACAGCTCTTGAGTATAGGTCATTGGCCGCCTTGTAGCATTGTTTCATTGTTTCCGACTGATTTTTGACTGCCTTTACCGGCGTTACTACTTGAGAATTATTGGAACTTATCATATCCTTTAGCAGTTCATTATCATGATAAATCTTATCATTAAAGAAACTACGATTGGGTATGTCAGACCAGTTTTTTTCATGAGCATTCAAATCATCCTCAGAAGCCGGGGCAATAACTATGTTTTCCGGAAAAGACAAATGATCTGGCCGGTGAAAAGCTAATGCATGCAGTTTAATCCATAATAGTACATGTTTTTAGTTGAGCAAAATCCTTTATCTGGATATTTTTTGCTACTTATGGCGTACGTTTCCATGAACGGGTAATTATGGGTATGGAATCCATCAAGCTGGTGTTCAAATCACAATCTTGTGGACAATATCCCGACAGTCGCTCATTAGCTAAATTCCTGATTGCCTCACTTAGTCAGTTTATTCTCATAATTAATGCTTTATAGGTGAGTAATAATGGGAACCGGGAACGACGATGATCGCTTGCGTATTCATATATTGGCTTTTTTTTAATCGTTGTTCGACGTTCATCGCGTAGAGATAGATAGTTAAAACCTCCTGTTCAGTAAAATCAGGATTGTTATTATAACAAAACGATCGCATGCGCTTCTTAATTTTGAATCATATATAATACAGATATAAAAATAGATAGAAATTAATTTAAGTTCTTGGGGATCATATTGTCTGACATATTTATGAGTTATGACATAATATATATAATCAAGGTTTTAGTCAATTTTAAAATACGTAAAAAGTTGATAATTAGTATGTTAATTGTTAATTACTTATTATACTTTAACGCTTAATTTGCATAAATAAATTTATATAAAGTGATAAATAATAAATTTGAATTTACCGGAATGCTTCTATTTCCAGCAATCTTATCTCTTGGATGTCAAAGCCAATCCATCAAGAGTCAAGATAAACCTAATGTTATTTTCATACTGACTGATGATCAAGGTTATGGCGATCTTGCCTGTCATGGCAACCCATGGATCAAGACCCCCAATATTGACAAATTATATTCGCAGAGTGTCCGATTTACTAATTTCCATGTCGGGACAACCAGTTCCCCAAGCCGGTCCGGATTAATGACCGGTAATTATTGTAATAAAGTTGGCGCTTGGCATACAGTAAAAGGACGGGAAATTATGGATGCAAACCAGACAACTATTGCAGAAGCATTTAAGGAGGATGGTTATACCACGGGTATTTTTGGAAAATGGCACCTGGGAGATAATTATCCGTACCGTGCTCAAGATCGCGGGTTTGACGAATCACTGGTTCTGAAAGGTGGTGGGATTGGTAATGCTCCCGATTATTGGGACAACGATTATTTCGATGATACTTACTTTCACAATGGGAAACCTGAAAAATTCAATGGCTATTGTACTGATATTTGGTTCGACAATGCCATGAAATTCATCAAGGCTAATAAAGATGAACTGTTTTTCTGTTACCTGTCAACCAATGCACCTCACAGTCCTTATCGTGTAGCAGAAAAATATTTCAAGCCGTATTTGGATAATGATTCAATTCCAAATCCTGTCTTTTACGGAATGATAGCTAACATCGATGAAAATATTAAAAAACTCCGGGAATTTTTAGAAAAAGAAGGTCTTGCAAAGAATACTGTTCTCGTTTTTATGACTGATAATGGAACGGCAGCCGGGGTTAACGTGGATAAAAATGAGCGGGTTATTCTGGGTTATAATTCGGGTATGAGTGGAAAGAAGGGCTCTACTTTCGAGGGGGGCCACCGGGTTCCGTTCTTTATTTATTGGGAGAATGGTGGACTGACAGGGGGAAAAGATATCGGGAAACTTACATCGTATGTAGATTTTATGCCAACACTTCTTGATCTGTGTCATATCAAAGTTCCTGATGGGGTCGAATTTGATGGGAACAGCCTGGTTCCTTTACTGTACCATCCGGAAAAGGCTTGGCCGTCCCGCATCCTTTTCACAGATACCCAGCGGGAATACTACCTTAAAAAGTATAAAGATTATTGTATCATGACAGACCAATGGAGGCTTCTCAACGGGCGCTTGTATGATATACAGAATGATCCGGAAGAATTCAATGATGTATCGGCGAATTATCCTGAAGTCGTTACAAAACTTAATGCAGCTTATGAAGTATGGTGGAATAAGGTTAGCATAAATGAAGATAAGGTCAACGCAATATATTTAGGTTCTGAAAAAGCTACCGAAATTACCTTGTCTACCCACGATTGTCATATTGTTGAAGGCGGTGTTGCCCATTTACAGCGGATGATTCGGCTGGGGGAAGGCGCCAACGGCGGGCATTGGGTCGTTGAAGTGGTAAAGGACGGCAAATATCAAGTTGACCTTCGCCGCTGGCCGGTAGAGTCGGGTTTGAAACTGAGAGATCCTGCTCCGGCAGGAAATCCGGTTCCGGGTGATAAACCTTATCATGAAGGAAAGGCATTGAATATTATCGAAGCCGGTATTAAAATCGGAGAACAGGAATTCCATAATAAAGTTACTGATTCAGATGTTTATTCAAGGTTTAACATTGATCTAAAAAAAGGGACCTATGAAATGGAATGTCGTTTTACGGATGCAAAAGAAATAACCCGTGATGCTTATTATGTGTATGTAAGCTACTTAAAGTAGTATTTAAAAATACATTTCAAAAACTTACCGATAATTGCGTTAAAAAAATCAATAAAAATTAATAACATGTTGACTATTAAACAAATATTCGTGGCATTAATGGCTAGTATTGGTTTGTTTTCGTGTGGAAAAACCACTAGATCCAAACCGAATATCATCTACATCATGGCAGATGATCATACTTCTCAGGCTTTTGGAATATATGGAAGCCGGCTGGCATCCTTAAATCCAACGCCAAACCTCGATAATATTGCGAAAGAGGGAATTATTTTCGATAACTGTTTCTGTACCAATTCAATTTGTACGCCAAGCCGGGCTTGCATTATAACAGGACAGTACAACCAAGCCAACGGGATTCTCGATCTGAATATGCCGTTGAAGCCCGAAAATCAATATCTTCCGATTGAAATGAAAAAATTGGGATATCAGACAGCCATGGTAGGTAAATGGCATTTAACAGATGAACCTGCGGCATTCGATTTTTATTGTGTATTACCCGGGCAAGGAGAATACTTTAATCCCAGCTTTTTGGTGCGTGGAGAAAAACCATGGACCAAAAACATCATTGTAAAAGAAGGCCATTCAACCGATATTATTGCCAACATGGGAATCGATTGGCTTGAAAATAAACGCGACAAAAGTAAGCCGTTCTTTTTCATGCTTCATTTCAAGGCCCCGCACGATATGTTTGAATTTGCGCCGAGGTATAAAGATTATCTGGAAGATGTTGAAATTCCGGAGCCAGCCAGCATGTATTACAATGCCAACAATGGTTCGGAGGCTACTCGTGGCAGAAACGATTCATTGATTCACGCCATCGGCGCCTCAGTTTCTTACAGAGATACAACTTGGGGACTCGGAAGAAAGTTAGGAATAGATCAGCGCATTCCTGACCCTGGATACACCCATTTGGTCTACCAGGAATACCTGAAGCGGTATCTTCGCTGTGTAAAAGGTGTCGACGACAACGTGGGGAGATTGATCGAATACCTCAAAATGGAAGGCTTGTACGATAATACCATCATCATGTATACTGGCGATCAGGGTTTTATGCTTGGTGAACACGATTATACCGACAAACGCTGGATGTATGATGAATCGATGCGCATGCCTTTCTTCGTAAGGTATCCGAAGCAAATTCCTGCTGGAAAACGTACGGATGCAATCATCAATAACACCGATTTTGCACCAACAATTATTGCCCTTGCTGGTGGCACAGTTCCCGGATATATGCAGGGACACAGTTTTAAAACCATTCTCGAAACCGGGAATGAACCTTCAAACTGGCAGCAGTCAACTTATTACCGCTATTGGATGCACATGGCGCATAATCTTGGCAATCCTGCTCATTTTGGTATTCGGACAAAGGAGTATAAGCTGATTTTCTTCTATGGGTGTTATTGGGTTGACCCATCCGACCACAAGTTTGAGAAGCTTCCCCATACCATGCAAATCAGCACCCCCGTCGGCTGGGAATTTTATGATTTGAAAAATGATCCACACGAAATGGACAACCGTTATAAAGACCCGAAATACGCCAATATTATTAAAAACTTAAAAATTGAATTGGCTGATAAACGAAAAGAGCTGAACGAGGAAGACCAGAAATATCCTCATATTCAGAAGATTATAGATCAATATTGGGATAAATAAATCATTTGGTATAGGCGCTTAAACCGCACTTTCTTTGCTAATTTATATATAATTGATATACAGGCTTATATGATTCATTTAGTATTCAATCAACTTATAATGAACGATTAAACGCGATTAACTGACGTAGTAAATGATGTTTATTTAATTTTTAAAGATTAATATTCAGGCATTTAAGACCTGCGATCTAAGTGCCTCTACCAAAACAGATTTATCATTCCGAGCAATGTTTAATACAACGTAAAAAATAAAATGAATATGGAAAAACAATGGCCACTGTTACTCAGAGGCAAAGTGATCATCTTGTTGAATATAAGCTTGTTTTTTACAATCGGACCAGGATATTTTTTAATAAAGCAGAAAATTATACCAATGAAATAGTGCAAAACCAGTAGCATAAAACAATGAAAGAACTACACACAATCCGCAAGATTATTTACACCGGTATAGCCTCCGTCATCGGAGGTTCAGCATGCATTTACGCTGGAAATACCAAGCCAGCTAAGTCATCCAGGCCTAACATCGTCTTCATACTTGCCGACGATCTGGGCTATGGCGACGTTGGCTGCTACAACTCCCAATCGAAAGTTCCCACGCCGAACCTGGACCGGTTTGACTCTCAAGGTATGCGCTTCACCGATGCACATTCTCCGTCTACGGTAAGCACACCAAGCCGTTATAGTCTGCTTACCGGACAGATGGACTTTCGGATTGACTTTGCTTACACTTTCAATGGAGCGGAAGGCCCCTGTCTTATCAAGGAGAATCAACTCACACTTCCTCAAATGCTCAGGAACCAGGGTTACGCTACTGCAATGACAGGCAAATGGCATATCGGGCTGAGTTTCCTTGACAAGGATGGCCAGCGCATTACCAGGGAAGGAGTGGAAGGCGTGAAAATGATTGATTACTCGCGGGCCATTCCGGACGCCCCGATCCATCGTGGCTTCGATCGTTTCTTCGGCACCTCCGGTTGTCCGGGTACGGACTTTATTTACGCCTTCATCGATGGCGATCGCATTCCTGTGCCACCTGCCGGGATGATCGACAAGACAAATCTCCCCATACATCCGTATTCGTCAAAAATCCGTGACGGCATGATTGCTCCGGACTATGATCTGGAAGAAGTGGACATGGTCTTCCTGAAGAAGAGTCAGGAGTTTCTCAAAGAACATGTGCAGAAGCACCCGGACAAACCGTTCTTCCTTCTACATAGTACGGCGGCTGTGCATTTGCCTTCTATTGCTGCACGGGAGTTAAAAGGCAGTACAAAAGCTGGCCCGCACGGCGATTTTATTTTTGAGTTCGACTATATTGTCGGTGAACTTCTTAAGACGCTGGAGGAAATCGGCGTGGCGGACAACACAGTGGTGATGATTGCCAGCGATAACGGGCCTGAAACAATCACGGTGTTTAATATGCGTGCAGACTACGGACATGATGGAGCCCGGCCGTGGCGCGGTATGAAACGTGACAACTGGGAGGGAGGCCATCGTGTTCCATTCATCGTCCGCTGGCCAGGGAAGGTGGCTCCAGGCAGCACCAGTGACCAGACAATCTGCCTCACTGACATTATGGCTACCTTCGCTGCCATTACCGGCGCTAAACTACCAGACAACTCCGCTGAGGACAGTTTTAGCATTCTTCCTATACTGCTCGGAAAAGATGGCAGTAAACCAATCCGTCCATACATTTTACACCAGACGAATAGACTTGCCCTCGGTATCCGGAAGGAAATGTGGAAGTATCTCGACCACAAAGGCTCCGGTGGGAATAACTATGACAATGATATATTAGTGCCTTTTGCACTCCCTGAAACAGAGACTGACGCTCCCGGCCAACTTTACGATCTCGATCGCGATCCCGGCGAAAAGACCAACCTCTACTTTCAACACCCGGATGTTGTCCGGCAGTTGAAAACACTTCTCGAAAACAGCAAGATGACCGGTCGCAGCAGGCCTCTTGCAAGGTCACAAAAGAACAATGTTCCTACAGGAACGAAATACAGGAAAGAATAGAATACAGGTATGGGAATAAAAGCAATGTTAACCGACATCCGAAATTTTTGACAAATACAAGAATAGATGGAACGAGGGATCAGTGAAACTTCGTACGCGAAAACAGTAAGAAATAGTATCAATTATCACAATAAAACAAGCAAATGAACATGCAATTTAATTTTAAGAACTTAATATTTGGAATATTAGTTTTTCCCCTAGCAGTCCTGTTAGTGAGTTGCGACAGAAATAAAGCCCTAATCCCATCCCAAGATTTTGGGGCATACTACACCCATATCATTACAAATGATGAATTTG
>JALONT010000065.1 GCA_025454795.1 Bacteroidales bacterium
AGATTAATTCTCTAATAGAATGAAAATATATTCTGGTTCTTTTAGCTCTAAAGATCTATATTTCAGTTAAATACAAAAATGTGTATAAAGGGTAGTGCTATAGCAGGGAAGGGGGAAGGGGGGATGGGTACGTGTAATAAGAGATGAGGGATTGGGGGATAAGTACGTGAGAATTTCAGGGATTATGAGTGATTGCGCCTTTCAATCCAATTTCCTCAGCAACCGCCCTCATTCCCATTATACAGTCGGATATGAGATCATCCAGACTTACACCAAGCATAGCAGCACCCTTCTCAATGACTGCCCTGTCGACACCTGCTGCAAATTTTTTGTCATTCCATTTCTTCTTTACAGACCTGGCTTCCATATCGAGTACGCTCTTTGAAGGTCGTACCAGTGCGCTCGTTGCAACGAGACCTGTGAGCTCATCAATGGCAAAAATTGTCTTCTCAAGTAAGGTGAGTGGTTCTGTGTCTGTGGCAAGTCCCCAACCATGACTCATCACCGCTCTTATATATTCTTCAGGCCACATGTTTTCTTCCAGTATCTTTTTAGTCATTGTGCAGTGCTGGTCGGGATATATCTCATAATCAAGATCATGGATAAGCCCGATAATAGCCCATTTTTCCTCATCTTCACCGGCTTTTCTGGCCATGTATCTCATTACACCTTCTACAGACAGGGCATGTTTAAGCAGACTTTCGGATCTGTTAAACTTCCTGAACAGATCAAGTGCTGATTCTCGTGTGGGATAAACCGTTGACAGTGTCATTTTTGTTTTATGACTTTTATGGTCCGTTTCATTCCCTTAAATTCTATTTTTAGAAAGTATAGTGAAGGAGCCAGACTTACGTTCCTGATAGGTATCACATTCTTCCCGGGAATAATTCTATGCTCAAAATCAATCACTTTCTGACCCAGAGAACTGGTCATTGATATATGTGAAGTACAGATAGTGTCAGAAAGAATAGTGACATTCAGTTCATAGGTGAAAGGATTTGGTGAAACAGATATCGGATCATTAATTTCAGTTTGTATAAATAATGTATCATTTAGGAGATAATCATCATTATTATCTTTTCCGTATACCATAATATCATAAAGACCAATACTATACAAATCAGCAGGCGTACTAAAAGTTACAGTAACAGAATCTGAAAAAGGTATCAGTGCAACGTTAAAGTGCTGACTTACAGGAATCCTGTTATTAATTGTATATGCAAGATTAAATCCTTTTATAGTATCGGGGCTCAGATTCAGTAATCTTACTGTAACTGGTATTTTATTGGGCATCTCAGTTTTAACCGGAGATACTATTCTTGAAACAGAAATATCTTTATCAATATATGAAATCCCTGAAGTACCTGCAAAATCAATTAAATCGATCATCGCACAATCGCTTCCCCCAATGTCTGATTCATCCTTTATATAGCTCCATTCTAACTTGTTGTAACCTGCAGGTACCCGGACTGCTTTCAATGTCCATGGTATTTCACCAGACTTTTTAAAGACCTCTGTATCATTAAGCTTAAAACTTAAATAATCCCATATTGGTTCAGAGGAGACTCTGTACCAGAACTTCAGTGAATCAGGCAGATCATATTTAGTTCTTAAAATGAGTGAGGAACCTGACTTATTCGAAATGATCCCTGATCTTGCCGCAATCACCCCTTCACGGGAATCTGTTTTTGTAACAATCCAGGGTTTTGAACTTATATTAATCCATGGGAATATGTGGAAAGAGGCCGACTCAAATGTTTCCCGGATTCGTCCGACCCTGAATGAGAAATCCCTGTTAATTGAGTAGGGGGGACAAGTTAATAATGATGATACTGAGACAGTAGAGCCGGAATTCACTTCTTCGGAGAGCTTTACCTGAACCGGGATCTTTCTTATTGTCCCTGATTCAATAAGACCGGAGTTTTTACTCGGTTCAAGGACCCTGATATCATCATTGAAACTTGAAACACTTAATATTCCTGAAGCATCGCTGCTTCCCTGGTTCCTTACCCAGAAAATGAGATTTAGCATCTCGCCCTGGTCGGCAATAAAATTTGCATTTCCCGATGTGGTATCGTCTATCTGGAAATTAGTGATATCAAGATCCGGTGCGTGGGCACAAATATCAATAATATAATGTTTCTCAATAGCAGCATCCTTCAGGGTCAGATTTAAAGTTATCGTAGCTTTATCAGGCACATTGCCTGATATAGTCAGGGAGAGTACATCATTGGTGATTATTTCTGATCCGGCCGCCAGTGTACTTATAATCAATGAATCATTGTTAATAGTAACCCACTCCGAAGATGATGTGATTGAAGCAACCAGATTATTGGCTGTGGTCTCACCAAGGTTACTGATAGTCATATCGAGGAAAAAAGTCTCGCCAAAATCGGCAAGTCCGTTATTATTGCCTGAAGCATCGTTTATACCTGTTCTGGTCAGGTTTATATATTCATTGGTGATGCCTTTAAAATAGATTGTTTTTATCAAAGGTACTTTGTTTTGACCTGTGATGACAACCAGGCAGGAATCATCAGTTGCTCCGGGTAAATCAAGTGTGACAGATCCGGCAGGACTTACAAATGAGGCGTCCCAGAGGGTGTCGAAATGAGAAACTGCAATGTAAGAGAACGGATCGGCAATAAATGAATATGATGTCAGATTATTAGGCAGCGTATCAGGCAGAACTATATTAAAAGTATCAGGCGTACCTATTATTGGAATAATGCTCGGGTCGCCGACAAGATTATATGTTACCCAGTAATATTTTTTTCTTGAAGATGTGCTGGCGCTTACGGCAAGATTTCCTGCATAATTGACCTGTCCCGATGAAATGTACCAGTCTGATGGTGGTTCTCCGTGTGTGTGGAAGAGCCGGTCAAGAGCCCCAAGACCTGTGGTCTCATATTTTGGATCTGCTGATGGAGTGCCGACACCTACAGCCCAATAGAAATCATCACTCCAGTATGAATCGGCGGAGCAGCCTATAAAACCTATAGCTCCCTTTTCATCAGATGTAACCATGGTATTCCCGAATGAACCGGCGAGATCAAAGCTCGAAGTCTGACAGGCATTACTGATTACAAACGGGTACATGTTTTTATTCCTGAAAGATGCGATATCCTGGGTCTTAATATTCAGATGAAGCCACCCGTATGAATCACCATGCCCGGTATAATTTACGAATGATAATCCTTTATTTAAAAGTTTTATTATTGAATCCTTTGCAGTTTGTGATTGAGGATAATAGAAGTGAAATTCTTTAATATTATTTGCGGGTGTAAGGTAATTGGTTATGGTATATTTAACCTGCCCGTTCATGAAAATTTCATTTCCGCCATCGACTCCAGCCGTTGATAGTCCGTTTGTCCAGAACTTGTTCTCAGGAGCAAATTCAAATTTTTCGTACTGAATTATCTTCCCGACAACAGTTTTTAACTCGATTGTGTCCTTAACAGGTAATCTTCCGATAAACATCTCCGGAATATAATCGCCATTACCGTCATATTCACCGTAATACATGTCGGTCACATAACCGGTGCCTTCGTAATAGGGTACCTTTGATATATCTCCGACAATGAGCAGGTATTCAGGAGGAGGATTTTCAATTGTTGAGGAATTATAAATACCTTTCAGTGTGTCTCTTAGTTCAGTATATGTGTTCCCTGCAAAAGCAGCTCCTTTATATAATACCTCAAGCATGTAGCCTTTCTGTGTTTTCCACCTGATAAAAGGCTCAAGATGTTTTCTGAAGGAAGTATCAGTGAGTATTATCATTCTGACCGGCTTATCACTATATCCCGGTACCACGCTGTCAGGATCATAATTCAGAATCCCTTTTGCAAGGGTCTCATTGAACAATGGTGATTCTGGAAACAGTGCTTTTGAAGCATCTGATCCTGCCCCTTTGAAAATTATTTCAATTTTCATCGAGGTAATAAGGTCAAGGGTATTGGAATGAGGATTATACCTGACAGGATAGATATGAACAGCGGCAAGATGTTTCCTCCTTACAGTTCCGACAGGTACAATTCTGACAGTGTCTGATTTTATTAAGCCCCGGTTTGCATAAACGACTTTATCAATGGCAAAAGCAGGTTTCTGCCTTTGGGGAGCTTTTGTTTCACCCTCCTGTGCCGGAATGAGTATACCTTTGATTTTTTTTCTTGCAGGCTTCAGTCTTGATGTCTTTACATCAGTTATCCTGACGCTATAGGAATAACCTTCGGGAACAGTAATTATACGGCTTAAAACCGGTATCTCTGGTTTCCCCGTTTCAGTTGAGGGAGTATGTCCCGGAATGGTTATCCGGTAGAATGTGCCATTTTCATCTATAAAAGATTTGAGATCAAGCTCTGATAATGAGTAGGTTATAGTCAGAGAATAGCCTGATGAAACAATACTTGTTCCAGACGGATAACTCCCCGGATGGAATACGTAATTATTCCCTGGCTGGCCTGTCGAAAAAGATGAACAAAACAGGAAGAATGCCAGTAAGTGCCCTTGTTTATATTTCCCTAAACGCATCAGTGTTAATTAATTAACGCTGTACCTAAATTCCTGGGGCAAGTTACTAATAATTCAATATATAACGGAAGTGAGAATAATAAATTTGATTAAAATAATAAGATTCGTATTTTTATAGCTGATTTTGTTACATGAACAAACAAAACACTATGAGAAGATTCATCGTTTTACCGATCCTGTTCTCGTTTGTCTTTATAGTATCTGCCCAGGTAAACAAGTACGGTACACCATTGATGAAAAGTTATGGTATGCAGATCACCCGTGGTGCTGAATATAACTGGGCCATCACCAAGGATAAATTTGGTGCTGTCTACTTTGGAAATGATGACAATATGGTGATCCGTTACGATGGCAGTAAATGGACATCAATAACTATCAATCAGGATAATGCTACTATAGTGAGAGCCCTGGGTGCTGATCAGAATGGGATTATATATGTAGGCGGACCTAATGAATTCGGTTACATTGAACCCGACTCATCAGGCACAAGGGTATATGTTTCTCTTGCAAGCCGCCTCTCATCAGCAAAAGATATTACTTCTACAGCAGCCTCTGATACATTAAAATCCCGGACAGCAGTATCTGATGATTTTTCGATCGGAAATATTGCATCACTGATTGTTAAGGATTCAAGCGTTTATTTCCTGAGTCAGCGAACCCTTATAATCTATAATATGTATAGGGAGAGTCTGAGTTATATTAATCTCAGACAGCTTGGTTACAGGCAATTTGTAAGAATTTTTTCAATCGCTGACAGAATATTACTCTCTGATAATAACGACGGGATTTTTGAATTCAGAGCAGGACAGATCATTCAGACTCCGGGAGGCAGATTTTTCAGCAGAAAAATGTGTCTGACAATTCTGCCTTATCGTGAAAATGAGGTAATAATAGCAACTGTTGAAGCAGGCATATTCAGGTATAACTATTCAAGTGGTTCAGTCGACAGTACCTTCATTGAAAAAAAGGTGTTTAACAAGCTGAAGGAAATGAGGATTTATTGCGGTGTTAAGCTTATTACCGGAGAAATGGTCTTTGGAACAATGACTGACGGTATATATGTTTTTAACAGCAATGGTCAATTCACAGGACACTGGACAAGTCAGACCACAGACATGAACGATAATGTAGTTTCTGCACTCTATTCCGATCCGGATGCCAGTTCTGAATTATGGGTAGCAACCGCAGGATCTGTTACCAAAGCTTATGTTAATATTCCTTTTACACATATTTCAGAGAAATCAGGACTTGATGGCAGTGTTAATCAATTCATTAAATTCAACGGATCAGTATATGTTTCTACAGATAAGGGATTGTTTAAAAGCTCCGTAAATGAAGATGGTTCAAGAATTTTCAGTCAGTACAGCAATATTTCTTCGCAGGTCTTTCCGCTCTTTGTGGCAAATGTTGCCAGGGACAGTTTTCTTCTCGCAGGATCTAATATTAATGGCGTTTACAAAATAAATGCCAACGGTCAGGCTACAATTTTACAAGGTGATCTGATAAATTCCAGGGACGAAGTCTATAAAGCAGCGTTTTCGTCCAGGAGCATCTTTCAGTCAAAAGTAAGGAAAGACAGGTTTTACTTCGGTAAAGCTGCCCAGGGACTTAGGATCCTTGATTATAACAATGGTATATGGAAGTATTATGCAGATGTCAAACTACCTGTTGAGATAACTCCTTATATCTTTGAACTTGAAAATGGAGACCTTATTTTTCTTAGTAATTTTCCTGACGGACTGTACAGACTTCATTTAAATGATACAATCCCGATTCAATATACTTCAGAAAAAGGGATAGGCGACTTTTCTCTCAATGCTATAACTGAAAGAGGTGGAAATATATATCTTTCTTCAGGTACCGGGATATTAAAACTGAATACTGAGAATGATACCTGGATCCCGTCTGACGAAGAATCAGGAGGATATACAAAGGGCAAGAATATTGAATTTACTTTTAATGATCCGGATGGTGACCTCTGGGTTTCAACTATTGAAGACAGATGCTATGATATTCTGTTTCCGAAAAAGAACGACACAATTGAAAAGATAAAAGGCGGATCTCTGGCACTTCTTCCGAATATAAAGTTTCTATATGCAAGTACAATTGATGGAAGAGTCTGGTTTGCAAAGTCCAAGAGTATTTATGTTATTGACAAGGAAAAGCTCAGAGTAAAGCTTCCTCCTGTCCAGACCCTGCTTACAAAAGTTGTAATTTCATTCAGAGGTGTCGATTCCCTTGTCATGAATGAGACATTCTATACAACTGCACAAAATGGAAAACGCTACCCCGTAAGTTCCAATAAGGGACAAAAGCCCCCGGAATTCAGCTATAAATATAATTCCCCGTCATTTTACTGGACTACGCCGTACATGGTACAGGAGGAAGATATACTTTACAGCTATAAACTCGAAGGTTATGATAATGATTGGTCAAAGTGGGATAAAATAAGTTACAAGGATTATACAAACCTTCCTTTTGGAAAGTACACCTTTAAGGTAAAAGCCAGGACAGCCACTGAAATAGAATCGCATGAAGCCGAGTACAGCTTTATCATACTAAAACCCTGGTATCTGACACCCTGGATGATAATTCTTTACATCATAGCTGCTATTCTCTCAATCTTCGGAATAATAGTTGCTTATACCAGAAATCTTAAGAATGAAAATTTAAGGCTTGAGGGTATCGTTGCTGAACGTACAGCCGTAGTAGTTAAACAGAAAGAAGAACTTGAATCAAGTATTCATTATGCCAGCCGTATCCAGATGGCGTTGCTTCCTTCTCAGGCTATCCTTTCAGAAAATATCAGGAATTACTTTGTCCTTTTCAAACCAAGGGATATTGTTAGCGGTGATTTTTACTGGATGACCAAAAAAGGTGAGAGACTCTATGTGGTTGCAGGTGACTGCACAGGCCACGGAGTCCCTGGCGCTTTTATGAGCCTTCTGGGAATGTCATTTCTCGATGAGATAATAGACAAGGAGGAAGCTCCGCGTGCCGATTTCATTCTGAATCAGATGAGGCTTCATGTTACAGATTCTCTTAAACAGGTTGGCGGAGATGATGAAGCAAAAGACGGAATAGATATGGCGTTGCTGGTTATAGATTTTAACACCAGACGTATTGAATTTTCAGGTGCCTACAATCCCTGCTTCAGAGTCAGAAAACTTACTGATTCGGAGACAAGGAAATACCATGAAGATTCAGCAGAAATGCCAGACGGATCGATGTCAAACGGAAAATACCTGCTTGAAACTATCTATGCCAGCAAGATGCCGATCGGAATATCTTCCAGGATGAATGAGGATTTTGTTTTCTATGACTGGAATCTCGAAAAGGGTGTTTCCTATTATCTCTTCTCTGATGGTTATATAGATCAGTTCGGTGGCTCCCATGGACGTAAGTTCATGAAGAAAAACTTTAAAAGGCTGATCCTTGATATTCAGGATTTTCCGATGGATAAACAAAAAGAACTGCTTGACAAGAACCTTAAGGACTGGATGGGTCAGGCGCCTCAGATTGATGATATACTTGTTATGGGTATCAGAACCGAATGATCTGATAATCTGAAGTTTAAATTTTTATGTCATGAAAGAATTTATAAAAACTACTCTTGCTCTAATATTTATAACTATGTCAGTCAACGCTTCACCCCAGGAAAAGCCTGCATCCGACATTGTCAGCACATCAGCCGGAGATGTTGAAATGCATTTCATAGGACATGGATCACTGATGTTCAGTCTGAACAATTATCATATCTATATTGACCCTGTCAGGTCATCAGGAAACTATGATAATCTTCCGAAAGCCGACCTTATACTGGTTACTCACGAACATGGTGATCATCTGGATACAGAACTGATCAATGATCTTCGCAAACAGGAAACCATACTGCTTTGCAGTGAAAGAGCAGCCTCAAAAATACAATGGGCTCAGATCATGAAAGCCGGAGATACAAATGTGGTTAATGATATAATTATAGAAGCTGTACCTGCGTATAACATAGTCAATATGCGTTCCCCCGGTCAGCCTTTTCACCCCAAAGGATCCGGGAACGGGTATATCTTATCAATAGGGGACAAGCGGTTTTATGTAGCCGGAGATAGCGAAAATACACCTGAGATGAAAAACCTTAAAAACATTTTCGTAGCTTTCCTGCCGATGAATTTGCCATATACTATGACACCCGCCATGGTAGCCGATGCAGCCAGGGCTTTCAAACCGGCAATTTTATATCCGTATCATTACGGAGATACCAACACAGAGGAAATAATTAATTTATTAAAAGACACAGACATAAAAGTAAAAATCAGAAATCTAAGATAATTAAGGATGAAAAGTATTTCAAGAAGAGGATTCCTCAGGACAGGAATTGCAGGTGCAGGAATGGTTGCTGTTTCGCCGGTATTGATGTCAGCTGCATCATCATTTCAGGAAAACAATATTATTTACAGGACGCTGGGTAAAACCGGGATTAAAGTGCCGGTAATTAGTTTCGGGGTGATGAGGTCCGATAATTCCAGCCTGTGCAAAGCTGCATATGATAAAGGTATCAGGTTTTTTGATACAGCGCATGGTTACCAGGACGGTAATAATGAAATGATGCTGGGTAACCTTTTTAAAGATTATCGCAGGGATTCATTTATTCTCGCTACAAAAGTAAAAGCTGAAACCGGAAGGGATGGGAAGCCATCTGACCAGACTTCTCCTGATAAGTTTCTTGAATTATTTAACTCCAGCCTTTCAAGGTTAAAGATGGATTATGTTGATATCCTGTATGTTCATGGTGTTAATAATCCTGAAATGCTTGAATATAAGCCTATTGTGGCAACTATTAAAAAACTGAAGAAAGACGGAAAAATAAGATTTATGGGTTTCTCGACTCACAAAAATGAACCTGCTCTTATCAGCGCTGCAGCTGATATGGATACATGGGATGTAATACTTACAACCTACAATTACAAACTTGCCTATCTGGACAAAATAAACGAAGCTATTAAAAAAGCAGCCAGTGCAGGTATTGGTATTGTTGCAATGAAAACTATGGCAGGCGGAGGATGGCTTGACAAGGAAAAAACCAGGCCAATGAATACTGCCGCTGCTCTCAAATGGGTTCTGTCAAATCCGGATGTTCATACAACCATTCCGGGGATGACCAGTTTTGACCAGCTTGAACTGAACCTGCCGTTGCTCACTGATATCACTCTTACCGACAAGGAAAAAAGTGACCTTCTCGCAGATAATTCTGTTCCTGGACTCTTCTGTTCCGGTTGCAAACAGTGTATTCCTGCATGCCCGAATAATCTCCCTGTTCCTGAACTGATGCGTGCATATATGTATGCATATGGTTACTCCATGCCATCGAAAGCACGAACTCTCCTCGGGGAACTGGGAACTAACAGTGATCCCTGCAGCAATTGTAATGAATGTTCTGTAAATTGTTCCAGGGATTTCAGGATCAGAGAGAAAATTACCGACGTATCAAGACTGGTAAATGTCTCTCCTGATTTTCTGGCCTGATAGTCTGGAATTGATAATTTATTGGTATGAAAAACAAAATTATCCTTGGTGCATTGTTTACTCTCATTTCAGGATCTGCATTTGCACAGGATATATCTCTTCCGGATCTGGAGGGATTTAAGAAAAGTACACAGTATCCGGTTTATCAGCCTGAGAACCTTTGGGATTTTATAAATGGAGCCGCTGATACTTATCTTGCTCTTGGATTTGTCGACCTTCATGTTGCTGAGTATAAAAAAGGCAGGGAAACAATTAAACTGGAGATCTACCGGCACAGCGATCATACAATGGCATTCGGCATTTATGCTTCCGAACGCTCCTCGTCTTACAGGTTTGTTAACCTTGGTTCCCAGGGTTATATTGCTGATGGAGCGATTAACTTTTTTACGGGAAACTATTATGTAAAGATCAGGACATACTCCTCAAAACCAAAGACACTTAAGGCAGAAGAATCACTGGCAACCAGGGTAGCAGGAATGCTTCAGGGCGAAACCGAAATGCCTGCCCTTCTTTTACAATTCCCCGATGAAGGAAAAAAAATCAATGAGGAGACATATATCAATGAAAGTGTTCTCGGACACCAGTTTCTTGGCAAGGCATTCAAAGCTGTTTACCTGGCAGGAACTGATGAATTCAGCGTTTTTCTCATGAGGATGAATTCTGCAGATGAAACATTCAGGACAGTCGAAACTTATCTTGCTTACTCTGGAATCGAAACCTTAAAGTCAGATGAAGGAAAAGTAGTATTTTCTGACGGTTATAACGGTACAATCTTTCTCTCCTGGAAAGATGACAGGATAGTTATAATTTCAGGACTTGCAAAAGATCAGGCCGACCTGGCTGATAAATATACTTCAGATATTCTGAAATAATCTGTCAGAAGTGCCAGGGTCCCCGCACCCTGCACGCCGCTCACCGCACACCGCATGCCGCACACCGCATGCCGCACATTTAATAAAGATACCTGTGGCATTCGGAACAGTTTGCTTCTTTCCGGTAATTACCATCCCAAAAGGGATCATTATCAACCCAAGTAAAAAGAATCCCGGCAGAATGATGTAAATAAATAATCCGAGGTTTGTGTCACTTTTATTGAAAATTGTAGAAATGATAAACAACACAATTATCATTAACAGGTTCAATACCGCAATTAATGAGGGATGTTCATAAATACTGAAAACTATTGATTGACAAATAGTTAACTCTCATTAATTTTAAGAAAAAACCCCGAAAAAGCTCGTTACAGCTAAAAA
>JALONT010000031.1 GCA_025454795.1 Bacteroidales bacterium
TATGACGATAAAGTGGCTGTCAGCAGCTCCCAACCAAAATCAGCAGTTTATTGATTTTGTGCAATCCGGCCGTGATGACTATGTTGTAACTTCCAATCTAATTGATGCCATGCAGCCAACTACCCCTGCTCCTGCACATAGTATTCTAAGTGTTACGGTTACTGATCCACGTCTTGCAGTTTATGCAATCCCTGTTGTTGGTAGTAGTCCTCCTGCATATTTGGGAGGAGTACAGGGTGAAGCAAATGGATTTCCGTCATTCTCCCACGTGAATCCTATACACCTGACGGCTGATAAACCATGGATAATCATGGATTACACTGAAGCGGAATTCCTTTTAGCCGAAGCTGTTGAAAGAGGTTTTTCTGTAGGAGGAACTGCAGAATCACATTATAACAATGCAGTTAAATCATCGATCGTTTACTGGGGTGGAACTACTGCCCAGGCTGATGCATATTTAGCTCAACCTTCGGTAGCATACGCTACTGCTTTCAGCGACTGGAAACAAAAAATCGGCACCCAGGCATGGTTAGCCTATTGGCTTCGTGGAAATGCTCTATGGAATTCTTACAGGAGATTGGATCATCCAAGGCTATTTGCTCCGGTTAACTATAAACAGGGAATTAACAAAGTGCCTGTTCGTTTGTTTTATCCTGTAGCCGAGCAGACCTTAAATGCTGCTAATTACGAAGCTGCTTCTGCTAAAATTGGTGGTGATTTAGCATTAACCAAACTTTTCTTTGATAAAGAGTTATATTAAGTTTTGAAATAAGCCGTCTCAAATTATTAACTGAGACGGCTTATTTTATTACTGTGAATTATATTCGGTAATGCAACCTCTTTCCAGACGATCATTGAGGTTGGTGAATTACTTTAATACATACAGTGCAAAATTTGCATAGTATCTAATTGTTTATAAAATCGAGGAAATGAGACAAACCGCATTGTTAATATGTTTATTAATGATCTCTTCAATGTTTTCAGCGGCATATTCGCAGAATATTTGCAAAGTCCTGAAACCTGAGATTGATGGTACGTATACAGGAGGTTGTAAAAAGGGTCTCGCAAACGGTCGTGGCGAGGCATACGGTATCGACCAATACATAGGCGAGTTTATAAAAGGCCTGCCTGACGGAGCCGGCACTTATACCTGGCATACTGGTGAAAAATATGAAGGTGAATGGAAAAAAGGACTGAGAAATGGTACCGGTAAATATACAATAAAGCACGATGGCCGTGACTCAGTGCTTTCAGGCATCTGGGAAAGTGATAAATATATCGGAGAAAAAGCCCTTCCTCCGTATGTGATCCAATACAGGAGCGGCATCGTAAGGGTTTCTTGTCTTAGGACAGGAGATCAGCCCTTTCATGTATTCTATAAATTCGCCAGGGGAGGAAGTACTTCAGAAAATACAAATGCTATGAGTAATCTTCTTTTACAGGGTAGCTCAGGCACCGAAAGCCAGTCGGGCAATTATTTCGGATTTGAACATATCACCTTCCCTTTTGAAGGAAAAGTGCAGTTCAGTGCACCGAGTGCATTCAGTGCTCCAGATGCGTCAAATGCTGTAACACTCAACTATGAATTGAAATTTGTCATTAATCAATCCGGAGCCTGGATAGTTACAATATTCTATTGATTTAGAACCCTTTACCTGAATCAAAAAAGCCTCATATTTCTATGAAGCTTCTCAGTAACCCGAACCCGCACGGTTGGCGGGCAAGCGGACAAAGGTTGCAACCAGCTCCCTGGAAATTACTGTACATCTCATTCTTTGAATTAGTGGGGGTTTCAGAATATCATAAAAAGAAACAAGAGGTCGATTTTGACCTCTTGTGCCTCTGGGTACCCCGAACGGACAAAAGTTGCAACCATCTTCCTTAAAATTACAATTTATCTCATCTCTTGTATTAGTGTAAATTTACAGGTATGCACATCCAATTCAAGTCAACTCACTATATGTTGATGTCATATGCTGCTAAAATACGGAATAAAATGCTGCCAAAATACGGAATAAAATGCTGCCAAAATACGGAATTCACAAACAAATTGATTTAAAATCAATATCTTTGTGGATGTTTTTGTTATATTAATGAAGACTTTGAATTACATATCTCGTATTAGTGACAAGCTTCTTAGAAGCTTGCTTGAATCGACTGGAGCAGTTCTTGTGGAAGGCGCAAAATGGTGCGGCAAAACACAATCTTCATTACAAATAGCCAAAAGTGTCGTTTTTATGCAAGATCCTGATGAGGGACCTGGTTATCTGGCAATGGCAGATACCAAACCATCACTTCTGCTGGAAGGGGAACCTCCATTGCTTCTTGATGAATGGCAAATGGCTCCGGTTATTTGGGATGCTGTACGATTTGCTGTTGATAAACGAGGTCTGATGGGTCAATTTATCCTTACTGGATCAGCAACGCCAAGTGACAATGCAACAACCCATTCGGGTACTGGCAGAATTGCCCGGATGCTTATGCGGCCTATGAGCCTGTTTGAATCTAATGAATCTAATGGTAAAGTGTCCATTAAAGATCTTTTCGGAGGATATACAGATATTGCTGCAAAAAGTACTTTGACCATTGAGCAGATAGCACATGCTGTCTGCAGAGGAGGATGGCCGGCTGCGGTAATATCCGGAAAACAGTCTCCCCGAATAGCTATGAACTATGTTGATGCTGTTATTAATTTAGACGTTCAACGTGTTGATGGTGTTGAAAAGGACCCTGAAAGAGTTCGTTTATTGCTACAATCATTGGCCCGCAATATTTCTACTCAGGCAACATCCAAAACAATAATGGATGATATGCAGGTTAACGAGGCTTCTATTACAGATAAGACATTGAGCTCCTACCTTAATGCACTTCGTCGACTATTTGTTGTTGAAGATGTTCCTGCCTGGCAACCTTCACTTCGTTCAAAAACTGCCATACGTACGACAAACAAACGCCAATTTGTTGATCCCTCAATAGCAACAGCTGTCTTGCGCACAAATGCAACAGGGATCTTACGTGATTTCAAGACATTTGGTTTCTTATTTGAATCATTGTGCACACGTGATTTGAGAGTATATTCGCAAGCCATTGATGGAGTAGTATTTCACTATCGGGATAAATCAGAACTTGAATCCGATCTGATCATTAAACTTAATGATGGTCGGTGGGCACCGGTTGAGGTAAAACTGGGAAATAAAGAAATTGAGGAATCTGCGGCCAACCTGATTAGACTCAGTCATAAGGTTGATGCTGAGAAGATGAACCAACCATCTTTTCTTATGGTACTTACTGGTGGTCAGGTTGCTTACAGGCGGCCGGATGATGTGCTGGTAGTTCCAATAGGCTGCTTGAGGGACTAAGGTTCCTTCGAATTTCAAATATCAAAAGTTGCAACCCTCTCCAAATAGTGTGAGTGTGAGAGTGAGTTTTGAGGAAAAAAAGATGAGAGCGTTCATGATTGCTCTCGCACTCGCTCACACTCTCGCTCTTTTTCAGTACCCCGAACGGACGAAAGTTGCAACCAGTCGGATGAGTTTTTAAGCTTAATGAATACCTTAAGAAAACTCTAATTTTAACTGGACTGAATTATAGGGAAGCTGACAGACCTGCTTCAATTTTTTCAGTCTACCCAATCAGACATTTAGACGGAAATCGCCTGTATTTTATTTTGTAAACCATTAGGATTCAAAAGTAGGGCAAAATTTGTACTGACATTTTTTGCGAAAAATATCTTATATTGCTAAATGCTTTTAACCAAACTACATATTCCTCCTGCTAGTCAGAATATAGTTCACAGGCAGGAACTATATGAGAAATTGAACATAGGACTAACCAGGAAACTTATTCTCATTTCTGCTCCTGCAGGATTTGGTAAAACAACAGTTGTGAGTGACTGGATAGGCCAGAATAATTTCCCTGCAGCATGGTTCTCCCTCGACAATGGGGATAATGACCCGGTAGATTTTTTAAGCTATATAATTTCAGGAATTCAAAGTATACATACAACATTTGGGCAAGGAGCCCTCAAACTGTTAAATTCGCCAAATCGACCATCTGGTGAATCAATTGCCGGCCTGTTAATCAACGAAATACTCAATATCAATCAAAACTTTTTATTAGTACTCGACGATTTTCATTTGATTAAGAGTAACGAGGTATTAAAATTAGTAAGCTATTTATTAGAGCATATTCCCGGTAACATCCATATTGTAATCCTTACCCGTTCCGACCCGGCACTATCTGTTTCAAGGTTAAGAAGCCAGCATCAATTGGTTGAGTTACGTTCATCAGATCTTAGTTTTTCTGCAAATGATATTTCCGTGTTGTTCAATAAAAAGCTAAAACTAGGTTTATCTGTTGAAGATATTTATTCTTTAGAAACAAAAACTGAAGGTTGGATTGCTGGCCTGCAGCTAACCGCTTTATCAATGAGGGGCCGTGAAAATATTTCCGAATTTATTCAGGACTTAAAAGGAGATAACCGGTACATCATGGATTATCTGATGGAGGAGGTACTAAAGATCCAATCAGACGACATTGAGGAATTTTTATTGCAAACATCAATACTGGAGCAAATGTCTGCTCCTTTATGTAACGCTGTTTTGAACAGAAATGATAGCCAGTCAATTCTTGAGACACTGGAAAGAAATAATATGTTCGTTATTCCTTTGGATTCGGAAAGGACCTGGTATAGATATCATCACCTCTTTGCAGAGTTATTAAAACAGAGACTTCATTTAAGAGACAAAACAGCTATTATTGAACTTCATAATAAAGCAGGTGATTGGTTTTATACTAATTCGATGCCATTGTTAGCTATTGAACATGCATTAAAGACAGAGAATTTCGAAAAAAGCATACTGTTTCTTGGAGAAATTGTAGAGACAATGTGGCAAAACGGTCAGCATACTGCTATTTTGAAATATGGTGATTTACTGCCTGATGAATTAATTAAAAAGAGTGCGGATTTTTGTTTGTACTATTCATGGATATTGATTATAGCCGGTCAGATTCAGAAAGCTGAACCTTTTTTGGTGAGTGCGGAAATAATTACAATGCAGATCATTAATGATAAAGATTCATCAAAAAAAGATGTTCAGTACAATAAGAAACTGCTAGGAAAAATATCCGTTGCTTTTGCTTACCTCTACTCAATAACAAAAGACCCGGGAAAAACTTTTAGCTATGGGAAAGCAGCTATGGAAAACCTTTCGGATGATGACCCACTTTGGTACAGCTGGGGATGGTACTCTATTGGAATTGCGGAAATGTCTCGTGAAAACTTTACGGAATGTATTAAAGCTTTTGAAAGTGCACTGGTGTACGGTAAAAAATCAGGAAACATATATCTTATATCGACCATTGCTAGCAGGTTATCTCCCCTTGAGAAAAGGATGGGGCTTTATAAAACATCTTATAAGAGATGTTCCGACCTTATTAACTTAATGAAAGAAAGTGGTTATGCCCAGATTATTAAATCGGAATCTACCTATGCCTTGCTGTATACATGTATGGCAGGTATAGAATCTATGCGGACAGATTTCGATGATGCCCTGGAAAACATTAAACCTGCCTATAGCTTATGTAAAAATGAATCAGACAATTCTTTTAAAGTGTATGTTTTAGTGGTTTACGCACTTACTTTATACGGTCGTGGAGATATAACCGGGGTCAAAAAGATGCTAAACGAGATGGATGATATTCTAAGAATTAATATAGTGTTTCCCAGCTTTATGGCGTTGTATATTGCCATGAAGGGATTGATGCTGGTTGAACAGAACGAACTTGAAAAAGCCAATCAATTCTTTAAGGAAAATGGATTAGAATATGATAATAAAATATCTTACTTAGATGAGTTTGCATATTGTCCTTATGCTCTTTTATTAATAACTGAAAAGAAATTTGAGGAGGCTGAAATTCTTCTGTCAAAATTATTGAGAATGGCTCAAACAGCAAATAGAATTGAAAGAGTAATTGAAACTAAAGTCATATATGCCGTTTTGAATAAGGCCACAGGGAACAAAGAAACAGCTATAATAAACCTGATTGAAGCATTGGAGGATGCTGCCAGTGAAAATATATTGATGTCTTTCATTCTTTTTTATTCCGGAATAAACGATTTACTAAAAGAAGTATATAAAATACAGGCAACTACAAAAACTAAAATTCCTAAGGAGTTGATCAACAAGCTTAAACTCGCTATTGAAAAGAAGGAAAAATTTATGAAAAATAATTTAGGATCCGGGTTAAGCGACCGCGAACTCGACACTCTAAAACTTATTGCCGAAGATTTATCGAACCGGGAAATAGCCGATAAATTGTTTATTTCATTAAACACCGCGAAAACGCATGTCAGGAATATTCTTCTGAAATTAGATGTCGAAAACCGCTCACAAGCTGTAACCAAGGCAAAAGAACAAGGTATAATCTAACTCCGCCCTCACATAATAATCCTTTAATTAAGTAAAAATCATCCTCTTAAATCATCCTCAGGGATGATTTTTTTTTGATGGGTGATGCCGACTTTTGTAATGAAATCTAATCAATTAAAATATGAAAGGCAAGACTAAAATAACAATTCAGGGACATCTTGATAAAAAATGGAAGAACAGATTTGGAGGTATGGAGATTAGCTATGAAGGAGACAATACCAATCTTACAGGAAATCTAAAAGACGAAGCTCATATGCACGGAGTTTTAAATATCATAAGGGATTTAAACCTGAAACTAATTTCGGTCAATTCAGTGGAAGAATAATATAATAAAATGTTTTTCAATAATTAAAAATATCTTATAGTTATGAAAAAGTTTATTTCAACAACATTAATAATTGCCGTGTTCACTACACTGGCTTTTAGTCAAAACCTTACACAAATAGTTCGGGGTACTATAATTGACAGCGATAACAAATTGCCGCTCATAGGTGCGACAGTGATAATAATTGGTACCGATCCATTAATTGGTACTGCAACTGATGTGAACGGTGAGTTTAGACTGGGAAAAATACCAATAGGCAGAATAGCAGTCAAAATATCTTATCTGGGTTATGAAACTAAAACCATTTCAGATATAGTAGTAAATTCTGGTAAAGAGGTTGTCCTGGATTTGAGTATGCAGGAGTCTGTCACAAAAATGGATGAGGTTTTTGTTAAGGCATATAAGAAAAAAGGAGAAGCAGTAAATGAAATGATGCAGCTAAGTACACATCCTATTACTCTTGAAGAAACTAAGCGTTTCACAGGCGGTATGGATGATCCTGCCCGCGTAGTTTCCTCCTTTGCAGGAGTGGCCAGTACGCCGAAGGGAAGTAGTGATATTATAGTACGGGGGAACTCACCCAAATATATGCAATGGCGATTGGATGGAGCAGAAATTTCAAGTCCGTACCATATGGATGATCAGAATTCTTCGTTTGGAGCGCTTACAGCTTTAAATAATAATTTATTAGCTACCTCCGATTTTTATACCGGTGCCTTTTCATCAGAATATGGCGATGTTCTATCTTGTGTTTACGATGTGAAACTCAGATCCGGAAACAATGAGAAGTTTGAAATGACAGGAGGTATTGGGTTAATGGGAACAGATTTTACAATCGAGGGTCCGTTTAGAAAAGGATATGCAGGCTCGTACCTTTTTAATTACAGATACTCTACTATTTCCCTGATTAATCAGTTGGGTATTATCGATGTACCCGGAGTTGTCGATTACCAGGATGCGACTTTTAAAATAGTACTACCCACTAAAAGAACAGGTACGTTTTCTTTGTACGGATTAGTTGGAAAGAGTGGATTTTCAATGGAGAACATGGGGCCTAAAGGTCTTTCCACTCCGGGCAGACCGACTGCAAGTTCTCTCAACAGCAAAGATTTCTTCAAGGATAATTATCTGGCAAACCTCGGAATAAATCACACTTTGTCGCTTAATAGTAAAAGTTTTGTCAAGACTTCTTTTAATTATTCAGGAACCAGTGCCATGGATGACATATTTGAGACTGATACTATAAGGACGTACAACATTGAAAATGCTTTTACTGTTGATTCCATCTCTCCCAAAATGCATATGATTCAAAGTAGTATTGTTAATTCAGCAATCAGGGGCGCAATTATTTATAGTAGCAAAGTCAATCCAAAGAATAAAATCCAGATAGGAACAAAATATACGTTATATAGCTTCAATTACAATCAAAACATGTATAATAATGAAGAGGCTGCCCTGGTGAACATAAATGATTTTAAAATAAATGTAAGCACTATAAATAATTTTATAAGCTGGAAACATAGCTTAAATGAGAAAATTGATATTGTGGCCGGTTTACATAACATGAATATTTTAAGCAATAATAAAAGCACTCTTGAACCAAGATTAAGTGTAAACTGGAAAATTAATAATTCAAACTCAGTTCATGCCGGATACGGAATGCATAGCACAACTGAAAGGATACAAAACTATTATACAAAAATTGAACAGGGCAATGGTAATTTCATTCAGCCAAATAAGAACCTGGGATTGTTAAAAGCCAGTCATTTTGTGCTGGGTTATGAAAAACGTTTTACAGATAATATAATAGCAAGAGTTGAGGCTTACTACCAGTCGCTCTGCAATTTACCAGTCGAAAACAACGATACCAGTTATTATGCCACTATAAACGAAGGCATCGATTATAAGTATGTAGAACTGGTAAATAAAGGCAGCGGTAAAAACTATGGCGTGGAAATTTCCATCGAACACTTTTTTGATAAAAATTTTTACTTTTTAGTAAATTGCTCTCTGTTCGATTCAAAATATAAAACATTGGAAGGAGTCTGGCGAAATACCCGGTATAATAATAATTATATCGTGAATATTTTATTTGGGAAGGAGTTTAAAAATCTCGGTAAGAAAAAAAATCAGGTCCTTGCATTGAATACAAAGATCTTATTTGAAGGTGGTGAAAGATATATTCCATTAATAAGAGATGCTAACGGAAATGTAGCGGTTGATCTTCCAAACGAACGATACTTTGATTATAGCAAAGCGTATAACAATAAACTTGACAATATCTTCCGATTGAATTTGTCGGTCAGCTATAAGTTCAACAAACCAGGGGCTACACATGAAATTTTCCTGGACCTGATGAACCTTACAAACAATCAGGCCAGAATAGCTGAATATTATGATGTAAGTAAACCGGGTAATGTAGGATATATCACTCAGTTTGCATTTTTCCCAAACTTAATGTACCGGGTATATTTTTAAAATACAAATTATAAAGACAATAAAATAAGTGAATTATGAAAATTGAAGAAATTAAGAAGAAGGGTTTTGCAATTTCAATAATTGCATTTCCGGTAATGCTGCTTACAGGGTTTTTAATGCACCCTGATCTCCTGAAGCTGGAGGCGCTGCAAACGGTTGAACAACTGGTTGGTAGGTTTCATAATCAACCCATATACCACATCGGACATCTAATTGTCATGTTTGCTGTCCCTGTTATTATGATAGCACTGATTAGTTTCATGAATGTATTGCAAAGCAAAGGCAAGCAACTGGGTTTTTGGGGCGGTATTATTGGCTTGTTTGGAGCTTTCATTTTAGCTGTCGATAAAGGCGCTTTATGTTTGGTGTTATCGGCATTCGATACATTGCCGGAAGATCAATTTAAGGAGTTCGTTCCATTCCTCAGTGTGATTGTAAACAAAGCAGGAATGCTTTGGGTGGTCTGGTTGTTGCCATTATTGCCAATTGGCGCTGCAATACAGGCATTCGGGCTGATGAAAGAGAAATTTATCAGTAAATGGCAGGGCGTATGTATTATTGTCGGCCTTCTGTTGTTGAACAACCCCGATATAGAATTAATCAGCTCCATTGGCGCTTTGCTGATGTGCGCGGGATATATTCCCTGGGGTGTAAGAATACTCCAGGGAAGGATGAAATGTTCCTCAATAACTTGCCCTATCTACGATACAAAAAAGGATAGAAACTTTAAATGCCTGAAGCCATGTGGATAGTTATTGGAATAGTGTCACCCTCGGCAGTGTATTTTTTCAAATATAAAGCTTAATAAATGAAAACAGTCAGTATGAAAGCAATTGTATGCACGAAATACGGACCTCCGGAAGTTCTTCAACTCGTAGAAGCTGAGAAACCGGAACCCAAAGACGATGAAGTGTTGATAAAGATATTTGCCACTGCCGTAACCGCAAGCGACATCTATATCAGGAGCGGACGCGTGAAATGGAGCATGATGATCCCGTTCCGGCTGATGATGGGTTTCACAGGACCAAGAAAGCCCATAATTGGTGAAGTTCTTTCCGGGGAAATCGAAGCAACAGGTAAGGACATTAAAAGATTCAGACCAGGTGACCGGGTTTATGGTCTTACAGGTTTCAGTCTTGGTGCATATGCGGAATATAAATGCATGAAAGAGAATGATTCAATTAACGGTTGCATCTCACTTAAACCTGAAAATATCTCTTTTGAAGAGGCAACCATGGCAGCATACGGCGGATTGCTGGCATTTCAGTTCATGGAAAAAGCAAATATCCAGCGGGGACAGGAAGTACTCATCTACGGAGCTTCAAGTACAACCGGTATCATTGCCATCCAGTTTGCCAGATACCTGGGTGCCAGAGTAACTTCAATATGCAGTGCTTCAAATATTGAAATGGTGAAATCCCTGGGAGCAGATGCAGCAATCGACTACACAAAACAGGATGCACTTGATCCTCAAATGAAATTTGATTTCATCTTTGATGCTGTGGGCAGGAATAAATCATCGGGATTGAAGAAATCCCTTGGCAGGAATCTAACTGCCAACGGTACAGAGGCATCCATTGATGATGAAAACCTGAAACTTGATTCAAAACGGCTGGACCTTATCAGGGATCTTATTGAGGCTGGTTACATAAAACCTTTTATTGACAGGTGTTACCCGTTTGATGAGCTTGCAGAAGCTCACGAATATGTTGGGAAAGGACATAAAAAAGGTGGTGTTGCAATAACAGTATGTTATAACCGCAAATAGCAAGAATAATAAATGGGACCTATTCCCATAGTTAAACGAAGAATTTATGAAATCAAAACAGCTTAAAATTGCAGGAATAGTGACAATAGCTTCTTGTCTTCTTATAATTTGCCTGTTTTGTTTCCATCAGGGTACTAAATCCCATCTGGATGCACGGCAGGCAGAATTCTATGCATATCAATTGATTGATAATAAATATGATAGCGTCAGAAATGAAATTCTGATAAGCGAACGAACAGCTATTAAAATTGCTAACCGATTATTTTCAGAAAAGTTCGGATATTGGCATACTCTTCTCTGGAAACCATTTGATATCTATTTAATTAACGGTTATTGGTCTGTTTACGGGCCGGTTTCTAAATCAAAGCTTGATTACGGTCCCATGATAATTATTAACCAATATAATGGAGAAACCAGGCTTAAACCATAAGACAAAGTTCACAAATTCAAATTATCATGAAAAATATATTTATTTCTGTAATGATCCTTATTTCCGGAACGATTACTGCTCAGGAATGTAAAATTAATTTGCACTCCTTGGGGTGTCCGGATTTTCCACCCTTGGTTGCAACTCTGATAAAAAACTGATATTCGGTAAAAAAAAAGTTGCAACCCCAGTCAAATAGTGTGAGTGTGAGTGTGAGTGTGAGAAAATAAAGTAAGGACTCTTTCACCATTATTTATCCAAACCACGAATCAAAATTTCTTCCAAATAATTCAGGTAATTGTCATAGGAATCCTTATTAATTTCAGAGACTTCATAAAGATATTCAACAATCGCGGCACATTCGAATGCACTTCCTCTGGCAACTACCATGAAGTTTCTTCGGTCCTTATTACTGAACCTGGAGGAACCTTCGGCTATATTCAGCATGATACTGAAAGAAGCTCTTCGAAGTTGATCGTTGGTAGTCCGGTCAAAGTTTCCATCAGAAATCAGTTTATGAATCAAAATGCAAAATGCTTTTGCTTTTTGATAGACATCAAGTTTACAAAAGTCAAACATACTGCACGAGCATTTAATAGTTAAAAAACTCAAGATACTAGTTGCGAGACTATTAGTAAAGATAAGAAATTTTAGTGTGAGTGTCAGTGCGAGAGTGAGAAAAAAAGAGTGAGTTGCTCGCTCTCGCTCACACTCTCACTCTTTTTTCAGTACCCGGAGCGGGACTTGAACCCGCACAGCCGTAATGGCCACAGGATTTTAAGTCCTGCGTGTCTACCATTCCACCATCCGGGCTATTATTGTCTTGCAGTCTTGCAGTCGTGCAGTCTTGCAGTCGTGCAGTCGTGCAGTCGTGCAGTCGTGCAGTCGTGCAGTCGTGCAGTCGTGCAGTCGTGCAGTCGTGCAGTCGTGCAGTCGTGCAGTCAGATGTGGAAGTGCAAATTTATAATAATTTATTTAATCAACACAGGCATTCCTAATCCCAGCTTTTCAAGCCTGCTCAGCTGAGTGGAAGCATCACCTACCACTACATAATACATCCTCATCGGATCGATGTACTTCTGAATAGTCTCGTTGACCTGTTCAACAGTAAGTCCTTTCAGATAATCCTCTTCCTTTTTTATGTAATCAGCAGGAAGTCCGTTAAGGGTCATTGTTGTGAGCATTCCGAGAAGTGCATCAATAGTCTCGAAACGCAATGCATTTGCCTTCAACAGAGAGCCCTTTGTAAAATCAACTATTTCTTGCGGTACACCTGCCCGGTAGTTAAGCATAATATCTCTGAAGAGCATTACGGATTCAAATGTTGCATCAGAACGGACAGCAGCTTCAGCAGTAAATGTACCATATTTTTCTGATCCACTGAAATAAGAATATGCTCCATAGGTATATCCCTTCTCTTCGCGAAGGGTCATAAATAATTGAGCACTGGCTCCACCACCAAGCATGAAGTTGGCCACTTCAGCCTTGTAAAAGTCAGGATGGTTACGAGGAATAGCAAGATATCCAATATTAATCACTGACTGTTTTGCTCCCGGGAGATCAATAAAATACAATGATGCTTTTTCGGGAACAGGAGGGAAGATTAACTCAGGAATGACTATATCTTTTGATCTCCATCGCTTATTTAAACCTGCCAGAGCTTTCTCAACCCCTGGTTTGTCTACATCTCCGACGATCAGGAAATCTGAGACGGAAGGTGATATGTTTTTATCATAAAAGGACTTAAGATCTTCAAGAGTAATAGCCTCAACACTTTCTACAGTTCCACTCACATCAGTTGAGAGCACATTGTCAGTGCCCATGTTAAGTTTGCCTAGTTCAATATAGGCCAGATAGTTAGGATTAGCCAGGTTCCGTTTAAGATTGTTCACTATTCTTGTCTTATTAAGCGCAAACTGCTCCTCATCCCATCTGGGCTCGAGAAGCATTTCCTCAACAAGGGTCAGCGTTTTTTCAAAGTTGCGGGCCAGCGTATTAACAGAAACAGTAATATTTTCTTCTTCTCCTTTTATATTTATTGTTGCCCCGAGCATTTGAATGGCTTCCTCAAGTTCTTCGGGAGTTTTATTCTTTGTACCCTCATTCAGCATCTGTGCTGTAAATTTTGCAACCCCGGGTTTGCTGAGATTATCAAGCATATGGCCGCCATGGATAACTACGGAATAAGTTACAAGGGGTAATTCATGATGTCCGATTCCATGTATGTTCATCCCATTCGGCGACTCACTCTCCCATATTAAAGGCATCGTCAACTCGGGATCAGGACCGGGTATAGGAGCAACAGAGCGGTCTATTTTGCTCTTTGTCTTCTCAATCACCTCTTCAGCTGCATCTGCTACCTCAACATGAGTTGCTTTGGAAATGTCTTCTTCAACAATCCCGGCATTAACCGAACCTTTGGCTATAAGGTCAACCTCACCTTTTGGTACAAAACTTGTCGCCACATAATTTTTACCTTTGATATACCTGTTGTACACATCCCATACATCTTCAATGGTAACGGCCTTCATCATATCAAGTTCCTGTAACAAATAATCAGGAGAACCTGCCTCTTCGTTGTAAAATGCAAGATTAAATGACTTGTTCATTATGCTGCTAATATTGTTGTAGAAGTCGGTTTCCAGTTTTGCCTTGATCCGTTCAAGATCGTTTTCGGTAAATTTTTCGGTTTCGAATTTGGATAACGCTTCAAATATTCCTTTCTCGACATCACTCAGACTTGTGGATGGATTAGCAGTAATGATTATCTGAAAACGCCCTGTCAGTTCCAATGCCGAATTATACGATCTGACGGATGAGGTGAGCTTTTTATCTTTCACAAGCACCTTATAGAGAGGAGATTTTTTCCCCTGCCCAAGAAGCTGAGCCAAAACATCAAGAGAGTAAGCATCTTTTGTAAAATGCTGGTTAGTAGGATAAACCATAGTATATTGAGGCGCACGTGCGAAGTTGTCTTCATGATATAACTTCTTCGTTTCATTCAGAGTAATATTCTGTGGTTCCGGATCATTTAATTTTTCACCTGCAGGAATCTCCCCAAAATATTTTTCTATTAATGATTTAACAGAATCAGCATCAAAATCACCTGACACAACCAGCGTTGCATTGTTCGGAATGTAAAACTTACGATGGAATGCCTTGACATCATCAATAGTTGCATTTTTAAGATCCTCCATTTCGCCAATGACATCCCAGCTATAAGGATGCCCGGCAGGATACAGATTCTTTAAAAGAACATAGTCAGTGAAGCCGTATGGTCTGTTATCAACACCTTCTCTCTTCTCATTCTGGACAACATTTTGCTGAAGGGCAAATGATTTCGGTGTGACGGTATTCAGCAGAAAACCCATCCGGTCCGATTCAAGCCACATAGCCAGTTCGAGGGCATTTTTTGGGACTACCTCGTAGTATATTGTTTCGTCAAAACTTGTACCTCCGTTAAAATCTCCTCCTGCTCCCTCCATGTATTTGAAAAACTGGTCCTCTCCCACATTCTCAGAACGCTGGAACATCATATGCTCAAACAGATGTGCAAAGCCAGTCTTGCCGGGAAGCTCCCGGTTTGATCCCACGTGGTAAAGGATCACAATGGATGTTATAGGATCAGATTTATCCTCATTCAGGATTACATCAAGCCCGTTTTCCAGGGTGTACTTTTCAAAAGGGATCGAAAGAGATGTATTATCTTTCTCTGTTTTACAGGAAAATAGTGCAGCTGTCAGCAGCAACATAAGTGGGATGAATAATTTTTTCATAGTCCGGAAATTAAGGATTAAGGAGTTATAAATTTTGATAATCGAAAATAGTGATAAAACTTTAAAGAGTCTGTTTTTGCAGATAAAAAAAAATTCTTATTTTTGACCCTGAATTTGCGGGAGTAGCTCAGTTGGTAGAGCACGACCTTGCCAAGGTCGGGGTCGCGGGTTCGAGTCCCGTCTCCCGCTCAGACAAAAAAAGAGAGGCTGCCCCTTGAGACAGCCTCTTTTTAATTCTTAACAGGTCCCCATTCCACAAGATAATCATCCTTTATAAAGAGCCAGGTATTTTTATAGATCCATTCTTCCTTTATGGTATTACCGCTAATCACCCTGTTGATCTTAATCGGGCTTCCCCAACTGTCACTTACCATCTCAGAACTCATCCCTTTCCATATCTTTCCGGTAATAAGTCTGGAAGCCATACGTGTTCCATATTTATTTTCGAGAAAGGTAAACCTGCTCACCTCCTGCTCAGGGGCAGCCTGTGTCTCCTGAAAATCCCGAACCGGTTCCACTGCTTTTACAGCGGGTATGGATGAAACAGTAGTTTCATCTATAACGGCATGACGCTTAAAGATATAACCTTCATCTTCCTCAAAGGCAACGTGCAGATATGTACTGTCAGAATCAAGAACATCCACAACTGATCCTGATGGAATAATTAGTATAACTGATGTCAGGTCGTTTTTATCACCAAAGAGACGACTTGCTGATTTTAATGTTGCTGTAAGAGTTGTTTCCCGGACTGTTGGCTGGTTTTTTTCAAGATCCTGCAGAATACTTGTCCTGTCATTCTGCGCATTAACAGAAATTACTGATAACACGCCAAGAAATGTTATAATGATCCTTTTCATCATATTATGGATTTTATTCAAATGAAGCAAAAATTGTACCAATATTATGAGGCGTAGCGGCTCAGCGGCGTAGCGGCTCAGAGGCGTAGCGGCTCAGCGGCTCAGCGGCTCAGCGGCTCAGCGGCAAGAAAGATTATAAGTTTAAAAGGATTACGCCCTTACGCCCTTACGCCTTTACGCCTTTCTTCTTATCATCATAATTCCATCCCTTACCGGAAGAATTACTTTCTCAATATCATCCCTGTTCATTATCATTTCATTAAACTCAATAATACCCAGAGTCTGGGGATCTCTGGTATTATTCTCAAGGACTTTCTCTCCCCAGAGAATATTGTCAACAATAATGAAACCTCCCGGGTTGATTTTACGTATAATAATATTATAGTATTCCGTGTATTCCCTCTTGTCGCCATCGATATAGACTAAATCGAACATCCGGTCGATTCCGGGAATTACATCCTGCGCTTTACCGGTTACCTGAACGATTTTATTTTCAAATCCGGCCCTTTTAAAAAATGAGCTGCTGAATTCGCTAAGTTCATCGTTGATCTCAATGGTAAAGAGCTTTCCTCCCGGCTTAAGACCTTTAGCAAGACAAATGGCGGAATATCCCGTATATGTACCTATTTCAAGGATCATTTCAGGATTGACCATCCGGGAAATGAACTCCAGCAGCTTACCCTGCAGATGTCCGGTTACCATATTGGGATTTACAAACCGTAGATGTGTCTGCCTGAAAAGATCTTCCAGCACAGGATCTTCAGGCGATGAGTGCTCAAGGAGGTATTGTTCCAGCTTTTTGTTCATTTCAATTTAATTGTTACGTACTCTAAGTACTCTAAGTACTCTAAGTACTCTAAGTACTCTAAGTACTCCAAGTACTCCAAACACCAGTCACTTACTTATAAATCAGTGTTGAAAGCTTTGATGGCTCGAAAATATCACTGGCTATATCCATGATCTGTGATGAATCAATCTTATCTATTTTCTTACAGATCTCTTCCAGCGTGTCAATCTTGTTGAATACCAGGAGACTCTTCCCAAGGCTAAGCATCAGGCTTTCATGGTTTTCATAACCTCTTGCAAGATAACCTTTTATCTGGTTTTTTGCTTTGTTCAGCTGTACTGATCCCAGTTTCTCATTCCGCAACCTGTTTAGCTCGGATAAAGTGATGGAAATGCTTCTTTCGAGGTTCTGATTGTCACAACCGAAGTAAACAGAAAATACTCCGGTGTCGCAATAGGAATTATAGTTTGATTCAACGTTATAGGCAAGACCGTTTTTTTCGCGGAGTGACAGATTCAGCCTGGAATTGAGACCCTGACCACCGAGCAGATTATTCAGAAGAAACATTCCAAGCCTGCGATTGTCTTTCAGATCATAAGCAACGTTACCTGTTATACAGTGGTTCTGATAGGTATCCTTCTTTTTTACCACCGAAGATGGCTTATACAGAGCTATTTTATTACCTCTGCTTTTTCTCTTCTTTTCAGTAAGCGGGCCGAAATATTTCACGAACAGTTTAATCATCCTGTCATCAGAAATGTCTCCTACCGAGCAGAATACCATCTGACTTGTACAATAATTCTTCGAAATGAATTCATTGATAGACTTTTGTGTAAAGGATTTAACACTTTCCGGAGTTCCCAGGATATTCCGGCCAAGTGGCTGATCTGAAAATACCATCTCTTCAAAATCGTCAAAAATAAGCTCTGCCGGGCTATCGAGATAAGAATTAATCTCTTCGATTATTACATCTTTTTCCTTCTCAATTTCCTTTTCAGGAAATATGGAATTAAAGCAGATATCCTTAATAATGTCGACAGCTTTTTCAAAATCTTCCTTCAGCACAGAAGCATGTATTGCTGTCTCCTCCTTGGTAGTATAGGCATTAAGTTCTCCACCTGCATCATCAAGACGACTCAGGATATGATATGCTTTTCGTTTTGCTGTCCCTTTGAAGAGCATATGTTCAATAAGATGAGCTATACCATGTTCCTTTGAAGTTTCGTCGCGTGACCCGGTATTGATAATAAGTCCGCAATGGGCTACCATTCCGTTGGTCCGGTGATGGACTAGTCTGATGTCGTTTGGGAGAGTATGTTGAAGAATCTGCATTTCAGGATATTAATGAGGCTGCAAATGTACCACATAAGGAAAATGATTCCAAACAGATTTTTTTGGAAACTACGAATGAACAAGATAAGTAAAACAATAAGAGTGTTTTGCAAAAGCCGGTCAGTATATTCATATGTTTTCTTAAATCAAGAACCCGCAAGAGGTTGTTCTGGCGGGATTGTTTGTGTGAGAGTGAGTATTGAGAAAAAAATGAAAGTGTTCGCTCTCGCTTTTTTTAATTGGTACCACCAGATCTAAAATCTTATAAATTTAATTTATTTATGCAGTATTGCGTTACGCAAATATGCATAACGCACTTATGCGTAATACTTATTAAACCCGTTGGATAACATTTGCAGAAAGTGTGATCTGTGAATTGTGAGATAACAGGTAAGATAACCTTGCAAGAATCGAAATAAAAGATCCTGAGAAGCTATAAAACTGACTCCTGAAAATAGTATCATAATATTTTTAAGAACAAAATTTTGCTTACTCAAAATTGAAATATATATTTGCAATCCGAAAAGGAGGTGCCATAGCTCAGTCGTCCCGTTCCGCGTGAGCGAAACGAGGATCCACGAAAAACCAGGCAAATCAAAGATTTGCTGTTTTTCGGGAGTAGAGCAATGGACTGTAAAACCTCTGTAACGGGAGGATCAAGAATAATGGTGCCATAGCTCAGTCGGTAGAGCAATGGACTGAAAATCCATGTGTCCCCGGTTCGATTCCTGGTGGCACCACTTAAAACAGAGCGAGAGTGAGAGTGAGAGCGAGTAAGCTCGAACGAACACTCTCGATCTGTTTTCTCGCTCTCACTCTCACACTCACACTCACTCTAATAATCCAGTCAGATTAATGATCTGCGGTATTTATTATTTAAGAAGGTGACGGAATTGGTGATGGATTTCTACTAAAAACAACCAATTTAAATTCTTCTCACCAGAAAATATCTTTTTAACAATATTATCAGTAACTTTTTGTGCCTCACATTTGTTGCAAATGGAGTCATAAGGAACTTTCTGTTTTGTTAAAATCACTTTGAAGTAACAAAGAGTGAATGCAGCATTTCAGTCCTTAATACAGCGTATGGACATTCCAATTTTCTTATTTGAATACGCCTGAAATGAATTGCTATAATTAAATAGTATTGTAAGGTTTGAACCATTCAATGTGCTATATTCTGTGGAACTCCACCAGTTACCTTCAACTTTCAAAAAATCAAAGATTCCATCAGCTAACCTTTTCCCTCCGGCACGTGCAGCAAAACTATATTTATTTGTCGCCCCTGTATTTGGACTATTCCAATGAGCGGTACCTGTTTCTTTAAGTAAACCGCCTGCTTCTCCTGCTCCTCCCATGTAGGTAACCATCTGGGTGATATCTTCATTTGTTGGGACATGCCAGCCTGTAGGACAAAGTTGGCCGTTGTTAACTGCATACCAATTGTAAAGGGCTCCGTAGGTATTATAGCTGGCTACACTATCTTTGGCATACCAGCAAAAACCGGCACCAGTTAATTGTGCCCAAATGGAATCATTATTTATTGAGGGTATTTTGGTGCCGTTGCTATATTTTACGGCTTTAAGGTTCTCTGTCATCCATTGCTGATAACCTATACCGATTGTCTGATAAGTATTTCCCTCAATATCCTGAACAGTGCCCTGGAAGCCTGTAATTACCGTTTTAACTGTTAAATATGCACTGTAGACAGATCCAAGATCATTCTCTGCTTTTATCCTGAAATGGTAAGTTGTAAGTGAATTCAACCCTGTTATACTTACAGTTATTGTATCGTCATTTTCTGTTACAGGACTTCCGTAGACAACATAAGTGGTATCTGTATTTGAATCTTTTACATACTGAAAAGTAACTGTAGTATTTAAATCCATGGCACTTACCACACCATTTAATGTTATACCTGAGGATGTGAGGTTTGTATAATCCAGAATCCTCACTGTCGGTGCTTTACCCAATGTAGTAAAGCTTTTTAACTCGCCGAACGATGTACCTATACTATTAATGGCGTAAGCCATTACATAGTATTTTACACCGGGATTCAAATTATCAATTGTATTTACAAAGTCGCCTGTTCCGCTGCCATTTATCAGCTTTGTACCTGTCGACACAGGATCTGCTGATGTTCCCCAATAGACTCCACTCTCAGTGATCCCTGTACCTCCATTCGAACTTATAGTCCCGCCAATGCGTGCCGAATAAGCCGTAATGCCCGATATGATTTTGGTATAAACCGTTGCTAATTCAGGTTCTGTCGAAAAAATTATTTCCTCTCCATAAGCTGTTCCTTTTATATTGGTGGCATAAGCCATAACGTAATATGTATAAGAGCGACTAAGATCAGTCACTGTCTCTGAAAAATCCCCATCCCCGCTGCCTAGTTCCAGTTTGGTTCCGGTTAGTCTCGGATTTGGCTCCGTTCCCCAGTGAACACCTCTTTTGATTATTTCAAAACCGCCATTGTCAATAACATTACCTCCAATCTTTGCTGTAGTGGAGGTATAAGTCGTCACTGGCGATGTTTCCACAGTTGGCAGGTTAATCTGAGTGGTAAAAAATGTTTCATCACCATATGATATACCCATACTGTTGCTGGCATAAGCTTTAACATAGTATTTCAATCCGGATGTGAGCCCAGATAGAGTCTTATAGTAAGCTCCATCTCCAGTTCCAATCTGAAGTTTTGTCCCAGAGGTTTCAGGACTGACGGATGTGCCCCAATATACTCCACGATCTATTATTTCGGCACCACCATTATTAGAGACTCTTCCACCAACTCTGGCAGTAGTGTTATAAATTTCATCAACTGATGCTGTGTCGACAGATGGAAGAGTTATCTTCTCTTCCTTATCACAAGCGAAAAATGCAACAAACATCGTTAATAATATGAGTTTACTTATATAGCCCCTTTTCATTACTCTGTATATTTTAGAATCATGTTTCATTTAATCAGTACAACTTAATTGCCTTATTCCCGGTTTTTAAATCTTTTTGGTAGGATTTATCCATCTCCTTTTTAACCGAGGCTATAGCATCATTAATAAAACATTCCCTAAACTCAGGATCTGTTTCCATTTTCTTAAGGAAAGGATTTGCATTAATATCTATTCCTCTTTCCTTTAATGTTTCTTTCGCCAGTTTTATACCTTCAAGAAAATCACCCTTTGTAACTTCATGGTAAATAATAATTCTCTCTTCCTTCAGATCGGACTGAGGCTGATTGATCGCAGCTGACGTCTTACCAGACTGTTGAGTTGTTTGCATTAAGGAGTTGTAGTTTGGAACCAGTTGAGATAAAACATTATTCATCTGGTTTATTTGATCTTTGAGGTTATTGATCTCAAGTTCCTGTTCCTTGATTATCTGATCCTGCTTCACACTTAATTTTGCTACATCATTTGCATTCAGACCAACAGCAACGTTAACATAACCATACTGTTGTGATTCTGAACCAGACCAGGCTATCCCTACGATCTTCTGGTACTGGTCAGGTTGAATGTTGTCAGGCGAAACGGCTATTCCTGCTCCATTATTTTTTCCACTTGGTAAGATATAATCTCCCGGATTCACTTTACCGAAAACTTTGACCGAGACCTGTCCCATAAAAGCAACTTTTTCATAATAAGCCTCTTTACCGATTTCTGGCATATTTCCCAACACAATTGGGTTATAGGAGATAACCATAAAATGATCTGCCTCATCGGTATTTTTTGAAATTTGCCCTTCTTTTACGCCAACAATGTCACCTGAAAGAAATTTTTCGTTTAAGATTGATTTAGGAAGCCATTCAGCATAATCACCGGCACCGGATTGATAGGTTACTCCTATATTGTCGCGCTTAAAATTATTATACATAACCTCTTCAGCGATAACCATAGCCAGATTCGCTGATTGCAATGCCAGATTTGCTACAGCTCCTGCAATGAGCGAAGGTATAGGAGTTGTTACACATGCTCCCAGACCTACACATCCTGTTGATGACGTAGAAGCTGAAACTACTTCAGCAGTAGCCATCGCTACATCAATACCTGACATGACAGTAGCTTCTGCCAAAACAATATTATCAAATATATATTCCGGATCATTATTCAGATCATTGATGGTCTGGCCTTCAATGCGGCCTTGTATATTTTCATCATCCCAGAATGTGATAAAATTATTGCTGACGCTTCGTGAGCCTTTAATCTTTACTGCAACTCCCTGTTTGCTTCCTTCAATCCGGAGAGGATAGGATTCATAATTGGAATCATCTCCGGCCGTACTTAAATCAGCATTTATTGTGACCTGTCCTTTTAAGCTGGTTGCTGCATTAACGGTTAGATTGTTATGTAACGTAGTCTCTTCATCGACAGTTAAATTGCCCGAAAGAAAAGTCGGACTTCCATCGGTAACAGCTACCCTGCTTTTCAGACTGGTCATCCCATCAACTATCAGAGAACCGGTAGCCGTGATATTTTTATGAAAGGCATAAGGGACAAATGTAAGTTCCTCATAGCTAAAATCTGTGTAGAAGATATCTACATTGCTAAGACTAAGATCGACCTTTAGTGCTTTTGGTGTTCCACTCCAGTCGATCTCTGCAAAAATACCCGGACTGATTACAGTTTGAATACCCCTTCCAATCATCAGGTTTATCATTCCGTACATATCTGTAATAGTTGTATGCTCTTCCTGATACTCTATTGTCCCGGCAGCATCAAGTATTGAGAATCGTACCATTAATGGATGGTTGGGCATAATGTTTCCGGTAATATCCCTGCCTGGAACTTCCTGAGGTGTTTTGTCAATGATTACTGCCTGGTAGCTTATCCCTTGAGATTGACCAAACATTTTTCCCATCACAAAAATCGATAATGCTATAAATATCAATTTCTTCATAAACTTGGAGATTTATATTAAATAGTTCAATTGTTCAATTTATTAATTATCATCACTTTTTATAAATCAGATTGACTGAAAAACCTAATGAAACACTATGAGTCAAGAAACGCAGTTTCTCCTGTCCGGCATAATTACCCACCAGGAAGCTTTTACCAAGACTATATTGTAAAAATGGAACATAACTCCTTGTTATATAATAGTAAACACCTACGGCTCCTTTAAGAAATATTACAGGCTTATCAAATTCTTCCACACCTGACAAATCAAAAACCAGGCTATTTAATCTCTGTTTCCCTTTCAACATAAAATCAGTCGCACAAATTCCCTTCACAAAGACTGAGAAACCATATCTTTCAATGTTTTTCATCTCGGGTTTAAAGAATTCATAATCAACTCCCAGGTTCAAATCGAGATATGACACATCCCATTCAGAATAGTTACCTAATGCCGGATCGCTTCTTGTAGCACCATATTTGTTGTTTGATACTCCTATCGATATATGACATGGAGATTTGAAAAGAGACATTCTGAACCCCAATCCCAGGCTATTTTGAGTAGTCCCTTTTAAATCAGTAAGTGAGGTGCCATCTGAATTTTTATAATCAAATAATGAAAAAACCTTTCCTGTTTCGAAATAAATTTGTTGACCATTTACAGTCAATATTAAACAAGCAAACAGCAATAAGCCAAAAATCTTTTTCATCTGTGCGAGTTTTAATTGAACATTTAATATTCCTAACGCAATGATTAGATCAAGTCATTAATAATCTGAGTATTACCTTGTGCCTGCGAATTTTTCAACCCTGTTGTAATAGTTTACAGGCGAGGAGATACATAATCTATAATTTGATCATTTTTGAGGAAAAACATTTTGTGGTTGAATGCACCTTCAAAATATAAACAGAAGGTGCCAGAGACTCAACATTGAGTTTTATTTCCTTAGCAGCAGCGACCGTTTTTAAATAGGATATTTTCCCATTCATATCAATAAAGGTTACATGAAGAATACCTGATACATCCTCAGCAAAAGAGACAGTAATGTTCGCTGAAAACGGATTAGGATATACTGTTCCTAGCAGGATCTCTAATGGAAAAACAGTAATTGCGCTATTAAGGGGTTGAATGAATCCTTGTCGGAGAAGATATTTGTTATTCTGGGACAGGCCAATAACACTTAATTGTCCCATACTGTGGACCAAATAGTATTGCTTTCCTTCGAAAGCGAAGGTTTTTGAAGATCCACTGGCGCCTAATGTGGATCTTAATTTTATTGGAACCTGGGCTAAGAGAGTTTGAAGCGAAACATGCACCAGTAAAATAGCAAAAAATAATTTTAGAAGTCTTTTTAAGCTTATCACTTGCCTTTAAATAAGAGTCAGAAAATTACAAAATCAAATAGCCATTTTAAAAGAAAAAACACATCCTGTGATGAACATATCCAATTTCACTTCATTGAATATTTGGTTATTATCAAATTTACACCTATTAAAATTAAAATCAAAAAGAATCTGGTTATTCCAGAATAGTTAATCCGTGATTGTCAAAATGGAATATTTTCTTCAGACAGTTTTAATATACTTAAATCAGGCCTGGAAGATATGTTTACTTTAAGAAAAGTGATATAATGCAAGCTCCTGGCACTCCAATTAAAAACCAGCGTAGATATCGTACTTACTAGGGTACCTTCAAATTACCCTTGTTGACGTTTTCGTTGACGCTTTTTTCTTAAAATACATCCTTCTGGCGCCTAATAAATCAACCAAATACCTGATTCTATTAATGTTGGAAAGATTGTGATTAGTGCTAATATGACTTTGATAAATAATTTCGTAAACCTCCATTAAATCGGCCAGTCAGGGCTATCAAAGAGACTACCAGGGGGCTGGTGGCACCACATATTTAAATCGTAGAACCCGTAAGATCAACGTCTTGCGGGTTTTTAATTTGAAGAGGGTGACGGAATTGGTGACATATTTTGTAACGTACACGAAATCAAATTTACTTCAGCGATAAACAGGAGGCTTAATATTTGGAGTCGGTACTACTTCACCTCTATTTCGATTTGCCTTGTATCGCCATATTCCCAGATCTCTGCTATCTTCCCATTCTCAAATCTTTTAAAGTGCATCATCTCATATTTCACTGTATCTCCTTTCCATTCCCCTTTTCTGAAAAATCTTGTAGCTACCCAGTCGCCTTCAGCAATCTGATAAAAGATAGAATCCTCTTTGTATATTCCATTAGTTAGGTATTCTCGATGGTTTTCCCGGTTCCATGTAAACCGGCTCTTTTCGTTTCGACCAATGAAATTATCTGAAAGGATGGCTTCAATGTCATCAGCATTTAAATTATGGTACTTAACAGCGATTTCTTTGTTTTGCTGGATTTCATTGTTCTTCTGACAAGATATACTACCAAAAGTTAAAATCAGGATTACTACAATAAATAAAAAATGATTCTTTTTCATAACTTAATAGTTTTAAGGTCAATAGTTAATCTGTGATTATTCCTTATTAATATGTTGATAATGAACGCTTGCCGAGAACTAGAAAGTATTTTATATACAGTCATATAGCATCTCAGCCAAAATTAAACCTTTTTGTTACCGAAAGCAATTTTATTTTGTGCCTCCCTAATCACCTTCTTGAGGGAAATTTGTAAAAGACTGTTAATAAGCCCTTTAGATGGTCAAGTGGCACCACATCTTTAAATCGCAGAACCCGTAAGATCAACGTCTTGCGGGTTTTTGTTTTGAAGAGGGTGACGGAATTGGTGACGGATTTTGGAAAGTGCACGTAATCAAATAAATAGCTAATCTATTTCAACCTACAGTTACTTCAAACACTATGTTCCAATTCCAGATCTTTCCGGTACTTTTCGTACATTTACAATACAACCAAGAAAGGAGGAAAGGAGATTCTTTATGATAATAAAAAATCTTTCATTTGGATCCATTACCATTGATGGGGAAACCTACGGGAAAGATGTGATTATAGATAATGGTTCAATTAAAAAGAGGAAAAAAGTTGAATCGAAAAAATACAGAGATATGTTTGGTCATACCCCACTCTCACCAGATGAGAATATCCCATGGAATTGTAAGCATCTCATTATCGGGACGGGTCATAGTTCGAGCCTCCCGGTAATGGATGAAATATATAATATTGCCGTTCGCAAAGGTGTGGATCTGGTTATATTAAGCACTCCTGAAGCGATAAAACATATCAATGATCCACAAACCAACTTTATTTTTCACTTAACCTGTTAATCACGGGCATTCAAATGCTAAAACTGTGCTGATAGAGCTAATCCCAACAAAAGTAGAATGCTATTCTGGTTCTATCGAGGTCAATACTTATTGATTTTCAGATAATTATTGCTTATCTTTATAAGCTATATTATATATAGATTATTGTATTTTAAACACAACCGAGCTTACTAACTCGCTATTTTCATATTGAAACATAATTATTTATTAAAAGAAAGGAAATTGAAATGGACTATTTGTATTTAATAATCGCTGTTGTAGTGATATTCTTCGCAGGAATCAGAATTGTACGGCCAACTGAACGAGGTTTAATTGAGAGGCTTGGAAAGTACCATAATTTTGCCAATCCCGGATTTCACTGGATTATTCCAATCATAGATAGAATATTTGTGATAAATGTAACTGAACAGATGGTAGATGCCCAGCCACAGGAAATAATCACAAATGATAATCTGAATGCAAGCGTCGATGCACAAGTTTATTTCAGGGTAAAATCAGATGAAGCGAGCGTAAAAGGATCGACGTATGATGTTAATAACTATAAATGGCAGATTGTTCAACTTGCCCGTACAACTCTTCGTAATATAATCGGCACACTTACTTTAAAATCTGCCAACAGCGAACGGGGGAAAATTAACACAGAGCTTCTTGCAACCCTTGATAAAGAAACTAAAGGTTGGGGAATTGAAATTATCCGTACAGAATTAAAAGAAATTGACCCTCCTTCGGATGTTCAGGAAACCATGAATAAAGTAGTAAAAGCTGAAAATGAAAAAATTGCAGCAATAGATTCGGCTACTGCTGCCGAAACAGTTGCAGATGGGATAAAGAGGGGAAAGATAAAAGAAGCAGAAGGTTATAAACAGGCAAAAATATTGCATGCTGAAGGAGAAGCCGAAGCCATAAGGCTAGTAAATGAAGCGGCAGATAAATATTTTGTCGGTAATGCCCAATTATTGAGAAAGTTGGAGGCTCTTGAAGCATCACTCGGGAGTAATGCTAAAATTGTTATTCCAGCAGGAACCGAATTGGTAAATATTATTGGAGAAATGGCAGGAATAATTCCATTAGAAAGAAAGAAAAAAGAAGGATAATAATTCAAGCAGCTAATTGTAATTTTTTTGTCCTGTCCAAATCAGTGAATGGATTATTAATTTTTCATTGCTAAAATCATAAATACAGGCATAATTCTCACTAACACCACAACTTTAAATCGCAAAGCCCGTAAGATCAATGTCTTGCGGGTTTTGTTTTGAAGAGGGTGACGGAATTGGTGACGAATTTTGTAAATGGTCTCTTGCTTAATGAATTTTTCTGTTCGAAAAGCAATTAAAAGTGTAAGTTATTTTGCATTTTTTTAAATGGGGCGATAGTGTGAATTGAAGGTTAGTTTATACAAAATCCGCCTATTATATTGCATTAAATAAGACTCCTTTAGTATATATCTCTCCAATATTTACAGACTTAATGGACGTTAGGTCTGATTTGAAGCGAACTTCTGTAACCTCCTCTGGAATATTAATTCTTTCAATCTTTTTAACATCCTCGTGTTTATAAAATTGTAAGGAGTCCAATGCAATTTGGTAATCAAATTTCGTTTTATTTGACTGCTCAAAAGAGATTCCTAGAGTTCTGATGACCAACGTGTTTAATTTGTCGATTAATTCAAGATCATCTTTAAGTTTTTCTGAAATACTGATGACAAGATCTTGAATACTTTTACCATTACTATTTGGACGGATAAACACTGAACCAATTAAAGTTTGTGTGCCTTCTGGTGGATTAAGTTGCTCTGAAGAAAAACTATGGATTCTTATAAAATTAGCGTTACTCTTAATTTCAATCTTTTCAACGCCAGAATTAAAATCAAATTTTTCTTCTGGAAAATTATGCCAATAGTTAAGAAGGTCATTGGGATGAGTGGAAATATCAATCAAGAATAGTTCTGCCCAAAGACCTTGAATGGTTTTAATTGGGGTATCTGTAAGTGCACGGAAAATCTCAATAAAATGCTTTAAAGTTTTTACAACTTGTTCTTGTGTCGGTTTTACATGCAATAGTTTAATGAGTGTTTCTGATATCCGCAAGAAATATTCTTGTAAATTTCTGTCTTGACTTGTAAAAACTATCACCGTAAAAGTTTGGAAACTAGTTTTTTCTTTTTCGTAGATTTTACATTCAATATTATGAGATAGTTGTAAATACTTAAGTCTAAAATCTTTTAAAGAATAGTTTTTGACTGTAATTTCGATTGAAAGAAGTAAAACTGGATTTCCGTCTCCATCAACCGCGATTCTAAAATGAGGAAATCCCGAAATTGGGCTTGCAGTATAAACTCTGCCATTTGAAGGCTTTGGAAGTTCAAGATTATAGAACTGTTCAATTAAGTTCATTCTTCAATATTAATTTGTCTGATTACATCTCTGCTAAGGTGTTCTGGAATCCAAATTGCTAAAGTTGGGACATCAGTATAGAATTCATCACGAATATTCAACATATGAACCTGAATACAAAGTAAGTTTTCATCTTTTATTCCTCTATCACCTGGATATATCTCGCCAATTTGATGTTGTGAGGTTGCCTTAGTCGGTTGTTCACCTTGAAATAACTGCTGTATCTCAAAATTTCGATTAAGTTTACGAGTTCTCCTTGTCCAGTCTGTTAGACTTCTTGCACTCATCAAATAAAGTAAGCATTCTTCGTCAGGATTTGATTCTAGATGTCTATTTAGAATACCTCTTAGACTTGAATAAGCTGCTGAATCGCTATCCTTAGTAAATCTTAATTTGTTGAGTAGATTATCTAGGCATGTTCGGGCTGATAGTCTTGCAACTAAATGCTTTTGCTCTTCCGTACGTTCTGCATGGCCAGAATCGACTGAGAACCGTGCACTTAAAGGATTAAGAAATTCAAATAGAGCATTTCTATTAGTTTCAATTAAGTTTTCAGTATCATGTGGTGCATTTATTCTAAACCACTCATCAAATCGGTCTCTATCTAAGTCATCAAAAAGAATATTTGCCCTTGTTAGATTTAGCATTCTATTTAGCACTACTTCTCTCTCAAAGTCATTTAAGTTAGTGTTATTTACATCAAACTCCTCCAGTCTGCCTCTCACATCTTCTTCATGTTCTATTATTGAATTGTAAGCGTCTATTGCAACTGGATCAAGAAAAACACGGCAATAATTTAAGTATTCCCGTTTATATCCAAAAAACCGTGCACGTTGCTGAATTGTATCTACATTCCCAACACCTAAGTTTCTGGGCATATATGTGACTGTCAAACCTTCAACGGTAAAACCTCTATCCATCGATTGTCCACCAACAAGAATCCATGAATAATTGTTTTGCCAAGTAATTAGCGGGGTCGGACCTCTTCTTGAGTTAACTTCTACAATTGGCGTATAATTTATTGCATGAGTGAGATTATGCCCGGATAAAGTCTCAAATGGAGGGAGCGAATCACCAACAGTAAATTGTAAATCATTATAAACTGCCTGAAACTCATTAATTAAGAAATTCTTATCTTCCTCATCATTGCTTATTAGCAACCTACCCCAACTTTGGCAGATCCCCCTCACCCAATTATAATAAATAGTATGATCTTCTTGAAGCCTTGAAGGATGTACAATCATGGACCGGTTTCTTTGATCGTGAAGGATTTCCCCTGCAACAACACCTATAAAGTATATTTGCAGAGCTCGTATTAAACTATTAGGTGGTTCATTTAACGGATTTTCAGCTGAAGGAATATCTGTTAATGGTATTTCTTCAATAAGATGAGGGTTTTCTCTGAAAAATTGAATTGCACCTGAATAATTAAGCCCTGGTGTAAGTAATTTAATGAAATTAGGAGAAAGTCTGTCCATGATATTGATAAACAGGTTAGCTTGTGGTGTGGCTGTATATTGTAAGAAAGTATGTTGAGGGAATATTGCTCTTAGTCCAGTAATCCGTCTATATATCATCGATACTTCATTTTCAGACAAATTTTCGATATCAAGACCTTCCCTTGCTGCTTGTCTTGCCCTAGTATTTAAACTAGCTTGATCTCCTTCATCATCAATAATTAATGTGGGGACTCCTTGTAAATTAAGTCCACTAAGTAATTGTGTGAGATTTCGAAGTCGTGGGCCATTTTTCATCACGGTTATCAATACAGTTCTGCATCTTTCATTTGGATAATGTGGATTCCTCCATTGGTTAAGAATCATTTCAATTAAATCAAAATCCTCATTGGTCTCTGGATTTTTTAACAAAGCCCATTTCTGTTCGAGACCATAACGTTCATTCACACGCAAATCCCTTCTTAATCTTTCAGTAGATTGATTGACGAGGTTTACTGATGTACCAGCTATTACAATTACAACCTGAAAGTGATTATCACGAGCTAATGCTGTTAATATTGTAAATGAAAGTGTTTTTCCGCTTTGTACATATCCAATGACAAGACCAGTATCATTATTTGATGCTAAATTAGGGTTACCACAAGCCTGAAGTACTCTATATGCTTCATCGAGAAGCATATTGCCAGATTCATTTAGAGTTCCGTCAGTATTTGCAAAGCCTTTTGTTCTAAGTAATTCTAAAGATTCATCACCAACAACAGGTGTCCAAATTCTATTAGCTGCAAACCCTTGAATTTCTATTCTTTCAGTCATGTTTTGTCAATTCTTGTTAGACAAGTTATTAGTTCATTAAAATTACGTCTTATTTCACCTTGAGTTTTTGCTCCACTTTCTTTAGCAAGCACTTCAGACAATCCAAGAGCGGCTGCCATTCGTAAAATTGGTTCAACTTTTGAATTATCAACACCAACATACTGTATCATAAATGGGTGTGTTAATGATAGGCGAATGCCTATTTGCCTAATAGAGCTATTTGCTACCTTCTCAGTAATAAGATGATTGCCAAGTTCTATTAAATCTTTTAATGCTGGATCATAGGAAAGTTCGATCGATATCCTCCAAGTGACTTTATTGAAACGTATCTCAAGATCACGATGTATAGTTTTATCAGTTTCAAGAAGTTTTAATTGTTCAGGCTGAGTCAAAGACGGATTCTCTCTGGCATAAGTAAGAGCAATAGGAGCATTTTTCTCCAAATCCTCTACTGTCTGATCTAATGCCTTCTTTGTAGACTGGTATTCCTTCTCAGATGCTCTAACCCTGTATTGTTCAGCTTGTTGCAGAAGGGGGAACTCTTTATTGCTAATATCATCCTTTAATAACCGTAAAAAAATCTCAAGATTGTCATCCCATTTGATTCCTTTCTTCGTAAATATAACTTTAAAACCTTCCAGATGAAGTTCCCCAAATACTCTTTGGAATCGAAAACTATTTGGATTACCAAATATAAACTCAGGACGAAATCCATTATCATAACTGCCCTGAATTACCCTACCTCTCCTGAATAATGCAAAACCTGCCTGTGAGGTAGATGCTTTTTCTCGAATAGCAACAAATCCATGCACGCTTAATTCATCCTCAATTGGGAAATTTATTTCTTTTTTCCATAAAATTGATTCCCCTTTAGGATGATCATATCGAGGAACTTTAAGAATACGAGGTTCTTGATATTTAAGTTCTTCATTATCCACTTTTAGAACTAATTCTCCTTTCCTTATAAACTCCCTATAAATACTTTTTAAATGTTCTTTTACTTTCCCAAGTCCCCTTCTTCTTGGAAGTTTATTAACATTATCAAGTTCAATGATAGTATAATGGTGATTTTTGCTACAAGATTTAATTGAAACATCCAATTCTTCGAGTTTGTCTTCAAAGATTTTTTTCATATCAAAACGAACAGTTTTTTCTACTGATTCGTTAATTGCAGTTGTGCGGACACTCCATTCATCTGAAAACCAGCAAGCTGCGGATTTCATCCCCATTCCAAATTCACAAAGTCCTGTTGTGTCAGGAGGAATTTCTGCTGCTCTAAACGCTCTTGCATAGTCCTTTTCATGTATACCTGCTGCATTATCACGTATGGTAATTTTATTGTTTTGTTGGTCTATTTCAATATTAACTTCAAGATGATAATCTTTCCCATCAATACCTTCAAGGTCCTTTTTGTACAATTGATAGCTTGCAATAGAATTATCCACAAACTCTGCAAGAGCATACCAGGTCTCATACTCTAAAAATTTTAATACAGATAAAATATATACCTGCGGCCTAATATTTACTTTCTGAGTGTTACTCATTGCCTTGAAATTGCATACTAAGTTGTAATTGTTTCAAAATAGGTTGGCCATTGATTTTATGCTTAGGGTTATCAAGCAATAAATTTTCAGCTATTAACCTAACTATTTTAGAATTTACAGCGTTACCTAGAGCTTTAAAAGCGGCATTATCAGGTTCAGGTAGCCTCTTTAAACCTTCAAGAGATTGAAGTTTTACACCTTCATCTTTTGTAATATAGCGGCCCCTCCATCCAATAATAGGAACTTGCGTATTAGTGCAAACTAGCGATGGGAAAATGTCAGGACTTTTAACTCTAAGACCAGAGGCTCTGAACTGTAAAATGTATTCTTTTATTGATCTTTTTGAATTGCCAACGTTCCACTCTAATTTTTGCCAACTTTGGTTTGGGAGTTGAGCAATTTCATTTACTACATTCTTAATATATTCTTTATTATCTATATAGAATTGACGATTATATCCTATCCATCTTTTTTTCCAACTTGGAAATTCTTTATCTACTCGGGCATAACTTGGAAGGTTGATAAACTGTTTAGATTTATCCATGCCTTTTAAACTGATACCAAAATTACCTTTGAAACCACCAAGTTCTTTTGAAGATAATAGATAAGGATAAATGTTATTAAAAGGATAAGTAGCACCAAATTCCATTCCCCATATAGGAAATCCTGGGATATTAACATTATCAGGTAGAGAACTTATAAAGTCTTGCCATAATTTTATGACCCTTTTATTTTCTTTTGGTAACTTTCTAAATTGTATGGGATTGTCATTAATAAAATCATTAATATTTCCCAGTTTAGATTTTTGCTTATCTATTAAGTCAAAATCAAAATGGTCGAGTCCATTAAGGCTACCTACAATAAAAATTCTCAAACGATGTTGAGGTATTCCTAATTCATGAGGAGAGTAGTTTCTGTGATCTACAGTATAACCAAGGGATTCAAGTTTTAATGACATATATTTCCATGTCTCTTCATTATCATGTTTAGCAATAAATGGGACATTTTCCAGAATGAAGTAATTTGGTCTACGAAATTCAAGTACTTTTACTATTTCATCAAATAGATTTCCTCTTTCTTTATCATTCATTCCTTGCTGTTTACCTGCTTTAGAAAAAGGTTGACATGGGAAACCAGCACATAAAATATCATGCTTTGGAATGCTTGTGATGTCGTTCTTAATAACTTTCTTGATATCACCAACAGGTCTTATTCCCCAATTTATTTCATAAACATCACATAAAAGTTGGTTAATTTCACTGGCAAAAACACATTCATGCCCGAGTTCATGCAACGCCTTATGAAATCCCCCAAGTCCTGCAAAAAGGTCAATAAATTTCATTAATTATCTTCAAGTTTTATTAAGTTTAGTTGTAATCTATTTAATGTTCTTAATTGCCTGGGTTTTTCTAAATCACATTCCCATATAATAAATACCCTCCATCCTTCTTTTCTTAAATATTTGTAATTTTTTTTATCCCGTTCTACATTCCCTTGAAGTTTTGGGATCCAATAATTTGTATTAGTCTTTGGCGTTTCGTTGTATTTACAATTCTTATGAGCATGCCAAAAGCAACCATTTACAAAAACTATTGTTTTGTATTTTGGGAGTACAATATCTGGATTACCATGTAATTTTTTATCGTGGATATGAAATCTAAAGCCATTATTAAAAAGGAACTTACGAACAAGCATTTCAGGTTTTGTGTTAGTTTTCCTGATTTTGCTCATTATTTCGCTTCTTTTCTTTTTTGAAAAAACATCATTCATACACTCAAAGATAGATATTAAAGTGGGAATTATTATTGTAAGGTTCTTATCAAAAGGACTATTTTAAAGGCGGAGAACAAAGAATGGCTAGATTTTAGGGTAATTTATATTTAATAACATGGTTAAAAGCAAATTATCAATAAAGAAATTTCGAGAATCTTGTTTCATTAAGACTTAAAACTTAATAGAGAATTAATATCTTTATCTTTATAAAAACAGAATATTATGTATGTTTTAAGGAAAGGTGATATTGTCCGATTCCTACCAGAATATAAAGATGGAGAGATTGAATTTGATTATATGCTATTAGAAGACCCTGATGGTGGAAGAGTAAAAGTAATACCAATTGGAAGTGGACTAGAAATTCCCATATTCAAGTTGTAAAAGTTGAATGGTTAGTAAAGAAATAATTTAGTTCTAATAGCACCTGAACCTTTTATTGCAAAACATTAATAATCAATAATCCAAATTGATCATCTTAAAGGTTGTTGACGGATTTGATAATAAAAACAAGAATTTTTAGACTTTTTTAGTCATCCCATCCCAAGATTTACCTGAGAATTTTAGGATGGATAATATTTGGATAAAAAAGACCAACAGAGGGGGCTGTTGTCCAATAATAAGAAATAAGTGTCTCTTGAGGCTTAAAAGTGGTCTTAAATCATAGATTTGAAAAGCAAAAACCGTGACAAGTTTATTTGCTATAGCATTATCCGTGTTATAAGCTGTTGTGTGTCCTGAGTTGTTGCAGGGTACGAGGAGTTAAAAGTTCTTTGAAGCAACAACGTAACTGTGGACATGATGATAGTCAAGGTATTTTGGCATTATCAATGGGAAACGAGCCAGTCTCATATAAAACTGATCAACTGGAGGTCTCACAGAACAAAGAGGTGT
>JALONT010000083.1 GCA_025454795.1 Bacteroidales bacterium
CTGCGAAGTATAACAGCCTGTTCCGTGCATAGTCAGAGGTAGTTCGCCATCGTAAACCTCCATTTTATTTAATTGTTCTGTAGTTAATTGTTCGCCAAGCAAATCTGAGCTAGATAATATTACTTTTACATTAGCACTATCAAGAAGGATTTCAGTGAGGGTTTTTACCGAACTTTCTTTAGGTGCACCACCTTTGTCGCCTACTCCATAATAGCGATAACCAAGATATAATCCTGTTTTTTTACCTAATGATTCAATTTTGTTCAATTGAGTAGAATCCAAAGTAATGTTCCCATCTAATTTATATGTGTAGTTTCCAGCATTTAAAACAGCGAATATACGCGAACCGTCAACACCTTGCCAAACCCCAAGATTAAAAGGAATGCCGAAGGCAGAGCCCCAGGTAAGTTTTTGAGTTGAAAAACTTTTAAGGGCTCTGATGTTAGGACCTGTCTCTTTTTGTCTTTTGATCAGTTCCAGTATTTTTGGTTCGATTATCATCTATATATTTTTTGGTTTAAAAATAATCAGCCGAAACAACTGATAAAAGATGTACTACGCCGAATGCTTACCTAATAAGTACTCCCAGAATTATCTGGATGAGTTCTGTTACAAGGTAAAAAGGAGGAACTATGGAGATCAATTATTTGACAGACTGCTAACTGCCTGTGTTACTACAGATTACCAGAATATTGTTAATCATTACCGATAGTCATATAATTTTATATCCATGGAATCACTTTAAACTTGCAATCCAACATTTTGGAAAATTCCAAAAATCCTCATTAATAATCTCAGACTTACAAATAAGCAATATAGATTTGACGTGTGCCGTCTTTCTGGCTTATAGAATCGATACAAATTTTATCGCCCGTTTTGTTCCATCGGGGATGGAAATCACACCTCAAATCTCCGGGGTCATTTATAAAAATCCTCTTTTTCATGTTATGAGTAAGTAGTGTAAAAAACTCTTTTGTGTTGATATTATATATATGCAAACTTTGAAAATACCCGTCCTCCACGGTTTTCTTCTGATCTGTTGCAATCCATGTCCCGTCAGGGGCAAAAACACAATGTCCGTCAAAATTTAACCTGCCTTCACCAAGAAGTTTAAAATTGTGTTCACCATCAGTAAACATGTAATGGCTCCTGTTTTCAGCACCTATGGCTTTGTTTTTGAATGTTGCTATAATATTTTTATCATCCTGCCAATCGAAATGCGATACATCGTAACCATAGGGTATTGCTTCGAATAATTCCGAACCATCAATATTTGCAGTAAACATGCCCGTTTCCCTTCTATCATGACCGTGCTCCTCACCTGGATATGGGGTTCGGGCTAAGAAAAAGAATCGATTATCTGACTTATTAAATACAACATGATTAAACCAAATATGTACGCCTTCAAAGTCCACCCCACGATCTAGTAAATATTTATAAACCTGGTAGTAAGAGACAACCAACTTAGAGTTACCAGTTTGCATGTCCATCAGCCAGATACCTCCATCTTTTGGGGCAGGATCATTTGGACTAGTATCTTCTACTCCGCTATATCCCACAACCTTTCTTAAACGACCAAGCCGGCCATAATCCAGGCTTAATGCATATTTACCATTGTTGCTAAGGCCATTAACGGGTCTTGGCATAATACTCTCTTTTCCTGTATTAATATTTAGCTTTCGAGTTACAATTTGATTATCAATTTTATCATTAAAGTATATTTCAGTGTCAGGATGTAGCGGATTCCAGTGTAACATTGCCCCTTGCTGGTAGTTCCATGCACTTGTCTCAGCAATTTTCTTAAATTCGTTTGTTTGAGTATCGATAATTCCTATACTTGCTTTCTCTCCTTCGACAGGCATTAAGTCCTGTCTGCCCACTTCAAGCCCCAGCAAAAAGGTTTCTGACAAATTCCACGGGCTAATGCCGTAATAACCAAAAAAATGATGTAGGGGGCCACACGTTATTTGTTGAATTTTTGTTGTAATCTTATTAGAATTAAATAATCTAAGATTGTTTACGCATAAAATTGCAATACTACTCTTCGCAGTTTTTTCCAAAAATTTTCTTCGTTTCATGCTTTCTTATTTTAAGTACAAAATTTCAAGACATTTTTTATGAAAATTAAATTAAAACCATCATAACAAAATAGAAAATAGCAATTAATTTTTCTTATTTGTAGTTTGGGTTTGGGAATGGCATTTGAGCATTTACATCTGTTCTCCAATTTCGCAATTCACCAGACAAATCCATAGTTAGAGATTTCAAACTATCTGCTAAGTTTACAGATTCGCTTACATCATTTTCGAGGTCATAAAGTTCAAGAATTGGTTTCCCAGTCTTAAGAATACTATTTTCATACCATTCAATAAGTTTCCATTTGCCACTTCTAACTACACCACAAGGAGGGCCATTATGGTAATGAGGATAATGCCAGTAGAGACTTCTTTTAGGTAAAGGATCTCCAGTTCTCAGATGAGCAAGTAAACTCATCCCATCAATGCCAGGTAATCTTTCTGTCCCAGATAAATCACAAAATGTTGGCATAAAATCGATTGAAGATACAGGCTCCGAGCTCACAAAACCTCCTTTTACTCCACTTCCTGGCCACTTAATTATCAACGGGACACGGATACCTCCCTCATATAACCAGCCTTTCCCTTCCCGAAGTGGAGTTTGTTTTGCATCACTTCCCGATCCTCCATTATCCGAAAAGAAAACAATCATTGTATTTTTTGTCAGTCCCAAATCTTCAACTGCGTCCAGTATATGACCTATATTCCTATCCATTCTAGATAACATTGCAGCAATAATTGGGTTATTCTCTGGTTTCTCACTCCCAGATATTAGTCTCCACCAATTTATTGAATCTGCTTTTTCCATAAGTGGATCGTGAATAGCACTGAAACTTACAAAAAGAAAAAAAGGTTTGTCAACATTTTCCCGGAGAAATTCAACTGATCTGGTACCTAGTGAATCTGACTTGTGTGGATCATGTTCGGGATCTGTGGTTTCTCTATTCGGTTTATCAATGATAAAAGATTGGTCAAATCCTTGTTTGTCAGGATTGTACGGAAGGCTTTCGGGGCCAAATTTTGTTATGCTTAGAAGCCATTTGCCAAAATAAGCTGTTTGATAACCTTTCTCTTTGAACATTTCTGCTAAAGTAAACTCTTCAAGTGGTAAAAATTTTTGCCAATCCGGGCGTGAAAGTGGATAATCATCCCTCCAATCAGGTCGGTCAGAATAGACACTCCTATCAGTTCCTGGTATAACGTCAGTTAAATGTAATGTTGCAGGGTATTTGCCAGTCATTATACTTGCTCTTGTGGGCGATGAAACAGCACAGGCAGCATAAGCATCAGTAAACCGTATACCCTCAGAGGCCAGTCTGTCGATATTGGTTGTTTTGTAATAACTGCTTCCATAACAGCCAATCTGGGAATAACCCAGATCGTCGGCAAGTATGAAGATGACATTTGGTTGCGGAACTTCCTTCTTACAGCTTATCCCAAATATTGCAGAGACTCCTGCTGCCATTAATGGGATTCTGATTTTTAAATTATTCATATTTATTAACTTAACGTGAGTTCGACATAAGAAAGTTATATAAACAACTGGTTATTAACAATAGAATCGCTTTGTGTTAATAACTATATGATTTACAATGTATTATAAAAAAGGATTCTTTCCAAATTTGTAGTGCAAACCAACAAAAACAGAAAGAATCCATTAATAATGTATTCATCAACGAGTTACAAACACACCAGATCACTGATGGCACCAGAAAACGGATTAAGCCAGGAAGTTTAAATGAGAGCGAAGTAATGACCATCGTAATTTATTTTCATTTAATGCGTTACAGAGACTTCAAGCATTTTTATCTTTTTCATGTGTGTGAACATATGAGAAGTGAATTTCCAGGTCTTGTATCATATAATCGTTTTGTTGAGTTAATGCAAAAGTCTCTATTACCACTAACCGTTTTCCTAAAGACACGTTGTTTGGGCAAATGCACAGGCATATCCTTTGTAGATTCAACACCAATCAGAGCCTGTCATATCAAACGAGAGCATTCAAACAAAGTGCTAAAGGGTCTCGCTACCAAAGGGCAATGCAGCATCGGTTGGTTTTTTGGACTGAAGCTACATTTTATCATCAACGATATAGGAGAGATGCTTGATTTTGTACTCACTCCAGGTAACGTGGATGACAGACACCCTCTTATTGGAAGCAACTTGCTTGCCAAGATCTATGGGAAGTTCTTCGGAGATAAAGGATATATCTCACAATCTCTTTTTGAAAAACTCTTCATAGATGGTATACATCTAATCACTAAACTGAGAAAGAACATGAAAAACTCCCTGATGCTCCTTTCAGACAAGATCCTGCTCCGTAAAAGAGCTCTGATTGAGTCTGTCTTTGATGAACTCAAAAATATCTGTCAAATAGAACATACTCGTCATAGAAGTCAGGAAGGATTTATTATCAATCTGTTATCTGGGTTAATTGCTTATTTCTATCTACCTAAAAAACCATCTCTTAACCTG
>JALONT010000066.1 GCA_025454795.1 Bacteroidales bacterium
GGCAATCTGGGCCAACTCGTTAGAGGATGAGCTTAATTTCATAGCCTGTCAACCTTAACTGGCTGCGTGAGTTCGAGGAGCCGTATGAATCGAGAGGTTCAAGTACGGTTCTGTGAGAGGTAAGGGGGTGTAACTCCCCCTTACCTACTCGACCTTATTTATTTGTCTCGGTACCAGAAAAGTGTCTTGGTATGATTTGCTTTGAATAATGATATCAAATACATTGTCATGCTATCTGAATCTCTCTTGCGTAAACGCGAGGGAGAAAAGTTTTAAAATTCTTTAGCTTCTGATTTGCAAGCTCTTTGCCAAAACTTCGGCTTAGGATCGGCTTGTGTGGCTTTGGCAATGTGCTTGCAAATACCGTCTATATGAACCAGCTCTGAGCCCATTATGAGCCATTTGAGCCAACTTTGAGCCAACATAAATATTTAAACCCAATCGCCTCCAATTGCATCTCCATATAAAGTTCTATATAAAACATAAACAGCACTAGATCCTTTCGTTCCTTTATTCATCAGTAATTGTTTGTCTTCTAGTTCTGACAAATCCCTCGTAGCTGTTGCTTTTGACACACTGTATAAAGATTGGTAGTCACGATTTGTAATTTTCCCCTTTTCTTTGACATAAAGTACAGCTTTAACTTGTCTTTCATTAAGTCCAAGTGATTCAAGATATTCAGCAAAATAAATGTCTTTTCTGAACTCCACGGTTATGTCACTCGAATCATAACTAAAAACAGGTTCAGGGAGTCCTGCTTGTTTACATTCTTTTATGATTTTAATTGTCCCACGCCCCCAGGATTCAATATAGCCACTACGGAATAAAGCAATAGCAATGTCAGGGTTGTAAGGTCTTGATGCGTGTTTTACCAATAAATTCTTAATTGTCCAATTTTCAGGGAGCTGTCCTTCATTCCAAAATATGATTTTATCTCTATAAACACTAATCTGTATAGGAACTCCACCTGAGTAGTCCTTGTGTGCAATGGCATTCAGTAAAGCTTCTCTTATTGCTTCTTTAGGGTATTCATATTTCTCCACCCTGTTAATGCCTTCATAGCTGATTTCTGCCTTAATGTATTTGGTGAAAAGCAAGTCAATAGTTTTCTCAATTTGTTCAAATAAATTTCCATGAATCGAGTCTTGAAATATCAATTCATCATCAGACTGGAAATAACCAATTTTAATATATGAACCTGTTACAAAATTTTCAGGAGAAGGATGAAAGAGCAGAATTGCAGCACGTTTCAGATATTCGCCTTCCTTCAATTGTAGATTTTCAAGCAGTTGTTCATTCGTGTCAGTCAGGCTTTCTTCATTAATCCTTTGGCTTTTCAAAGCCTTCTTACGGAAAAAGTCAAATGTTTCTTGTTTTAATTCTTTAATTGAGACTTTGGGAACCGGAACTCCATCCCAGCGTTTCCCAATTTTCTGTAAAAGGAACTTGTCCAGGGCAGCACCTTTCAATTCCTGCTTGGTAGATCCGCTCCGATAATGATATTGACCCTTATAATTAACAGGATAAGGATACGGTTCTATCGTAATTTCAATAAATTCACCATTCTTTGACTTATGTAGATCTACATCAACCAAAATTCCTAATATGTCCTTCACTTTATTTGGGATATCCTCCATGAGCTTTTTCCCATCTTTCAGTCCGATGACCTTTCCATCATCATCCTTGCCAATAAAAATCTTACCACCCTGAGCATTAGCAAAGCCACAAATCCATTTCAGATATTCATACCGCCAGGATTCCTTAAATTCTATGTTTTGATCTTCAGACATCTACTTCTTTAGTAAGTTTTTTATAGTAACGATTCCTTTGTTTGAACATTTTTTCAAAGTAATCAATTTTTGAATCACGATAATCAAAAATAACCGGAGGATTTTCTGAATGTTGAATCCGGCCAATATACTGTATCAGTTTCCCTTCAAAAGCGAATGGATATGCAATGATAAGACATTCCAGATTATTTAAATCGATTCCTTCGCCAAAATACTGTCCGGTCGAAATTACTATTTTATAATGACCTATTTTCAGCTGTTCAATTTTACTTTTCCTACTACTTTCGGAATCTTCCCCATGAATTGTAATGGTCTCATATTTGTCCTTAAGATAAAGGTTAAGAATATCAACATGAGCTCTACGCTCTGTCAGGATTAGAAATGTTTTGAACCGGTCTGAATTTTTTTTTACATCCTCTAATATTAATGAATTACGGTTAGTATCATGAATCAGAATTCGAGAAATGGTTTCGTATTTATCAATCTTATAATCAAAAGGGGCATATAAATTTGTCTCTTTGATATTTACCTCAATCTTTGTTTGTTTCTGCCTTATCTGATCAATCTGTCCGACATTGTACAAAATATTTCCTATGTAAACATAAATCAGTTTTTCATCATTGTTTTTACGTTTAGGAGTGGCTGTAAGTCCATACAAATAGTATGAATTGAAATTAACTATTGCTTCTCTGAAAGATTTTGCCGGAACATGATGACATTCATCCACAATAATTGTCCCAAAGTTGCTGGAAATCTTTTCAATCTCCTCGCTTCTTGCAAGAGATTGTATCATTGCAACAGTAATTTCTTTCCCGATTTTAAACTTCTGATTCCCAATCTGCCCAATTTCTTTCTTTGGGATTTTAAGGAAACTTTGAATTCTGTCTATCCACTGGTCAAATAACTGTTTTCTATGAACAATAATTAAGGCTGGCTGTCTTTTTTGTACAATTAATTCAAGGCCGATTACTGTTTTTCCTGATCCCGGTGGCGAAACAATAACTCCAAAGTCTTTATCCAGAGTTTTTTCTATTGCAGCCTCCTGGTCAGGTCTCAATTCGATATCTGACTCAAAGTCAACCGAATCAAGTTTTTTCCTTTTGTCAATAATCTTAAAAGGTAAATCTTCCTTTCTGCAAAATGCAATTAAATTTACAGCAAATCCCCGAGGCAAGATCACTTCCTCCTGGGTCTCTTCCACCAACCTGAAATACTTTTCAAGATTAAAGGTGGATTTCCCCATGTTTTTCTTAACCAGGTAATCAGAATTCATAAAGTTCAGGTTTTCCCTTATAAACTCAATAAGTTCTCTATTAAGGTGAAGACGTTTCAGATATATTTGACCACTAATCTGGATCTCAATTATTGGTCTGGAATTCCGGTCAAAACTTGATTTAAAGAAATCATCAACTTTTTCATTAAAAATATCTTCGTAAATGGATTTAAAATGATACATGGACAGTTTACGAAAGGTCTTGATAATTTCAAATTGGTGGTCGTATGGTAAATAATTTTCAGGGTTCAGGAATGCTGTATTGCCATTCATCAGCGCATTACCATGGAGTGGAAGTGCGATCAAATTACCCAATCCTTTCCCGGCATGAAGATCCTGATTAGGGAAGAGTCTGTCAAAACTCGGCTCTTTATCAAAGTGGGAAATGACAGATGCTTCTCTAAGAAGTTCATATAATAGTTTTCTTGTTTGCTCTGCCGGAAAGTTTTCCTCAAAGAATATCCAAAGATGTCCTCCGTTTCCTGAGCGTGAACGTTCAATATAGGCAGGTATTTCATGCTTTGTGCATATCAGATGCAACTTTTGAATAGAATCTCTCCAATTATTGTCATCAAAGTCAGCTGCAATAAAAAAAGAGGTATTGTCTTCAAGAAGAGGGTAGATTCCTATAGTCTCTGTTCCCTGAAAATGACGTTTTAATACTTCATCAGTAAGTGGTTGATACTCTTTTTTTGAGTAATCCTTAAAACTTCCTCCTTTAGATTTATGTATATTGTAATCGCTCCAATCAACTTTGTATGCTGGCATGTAACCAGATTTGCCATCTTTCTCCCAGCGAATGGCATAGATATCCTGCCTGCCTCGAAAAAAGGACTTGAATGATTCAATATGGTCAGGCAAAGTACTCATAGTTGAGCTTTGGCAATGTGCCTGCAAATTATTATTAATCAGCCCCAATTTATTCTACATATTCCAAAATGCTGAATCTTTCTGTCCTGCTTAACTTATCAAACTTTGCTTTAATTTTTGATAATTCAGAGCCTGTCTTAGAAATCTCCTCTCTTGAAATAGAATAATGATTAAGTAGACTAATTACTTTGGTGTTTAAAGTCAAGGAGTCAATATTTGTGAAAATATTTTTTTCAATAATTTCTTTTGCTTGAGCCAATTCATGTTTATTTAACGCGTTAAACGCTTTCCACCAGTCCTCGGTATATCCCTCTTTCTCAAAAAAGAAACGTTATAGTATATATGTTTCCGGCATGTATAACAAATTGAAATATTCTTTTTCATCATTACTAAAAGCCTTAAAGAAGAAGCTTTTACCTTTTCCTATTTTACCCTTTGTAGCATTAAGAATTACTTGTACTGCACGAATAAATTCAAGCTTAAGATTTTCTTCTTTAATTCTTCAAAAACATTAGAATTTCAATAGTCTATCAATTGTTTTTTTGAATGAATTCATTTGCAGACTCCCATGCTTTTATAAACATATGCCGAAAGTATTCTACAGGCCCGTACTCTTCATACTCTTCAACAGAAAGGCCATTTACTTTATAGGCTCGTTTGAATTCCGAAACTTTTTCCAGCAGTTCGTCAATATATAATTCAGGAACAGGGTTAAAGAAACGAGGGACAACCGGGTTATTATTTTTTAACAGTTCTTCAGCTTGTCCTTTCCAGTTCATTGTAATACACACATCGGCACCGACCATTTCGGTAAAATGTTGAAGGCCGCGAACACCTCCACCAATAAATCCAATTTCAGGCCATTTTGCTTTGGTTATTTCATAAGTCTTTTTTGCAATAGTCATCCCTGCCATATAGAGGATATCCGGAGAAATATCAATTTTATTATCAGCTACCCATTTTTGGAGATATTCATCAAAGATGCCTGTAATTAATGAGTAATAAATTTTTGGACTTTTACCTGTTTTACTTGAGATACGCTCATACATTTTACAGATATCCAAAGCTTGTGAAAGCCCCATTACTTCAGTAGCGTTAATTGGCGTATTCTCGCTAATTAAAACATCCATAGCCTCAATACCTGCTTTTGTTGCAGGGATTTTAATCATCACATTTGGCCCCATTTCCCTGTTTAGCCTGGCCTCATTAATGATTACCTGTGGGTCTTCTTCGTGAATAGGGTCCCCCTGAATACTTACATAGCCATGTTCTCCGTGTGATGATTCATAGACGGGCAGAAATATTTCAGCTACTTTATAAACTAATTTACGCTGTAATATACATTGGATTTCATTTGTGTCGGTTGATTCATTTTGCGCTTCTTTCATTAGCGCTTGTGCATAGTCACCCTCTGATGAGTGGCTCAACATTTTCCAGGTATATGACGGGTTTTGTGTGCACCCAACAGCACCAGCTTCAATGGCCATCCTGGCCTCTTCGCGTGTAACATTGTTTATCCAGAATTTTGTTGGGGTTAGTTCACCAACCCGCTTAAAATAATCACTAATCATTTTTATCTTTTTTTTGTTTATATTCAAATTAAAGCCCCAATACTTGTCTCATTTTCTTAACTCCAAGCCGTGGGCTGGTCAGTACTGGTTTTTTAATGTCGGTAAGTTCCGGAACCAAAACGACCATACTTCCCTGTGCGAGCACAAAAACATCCACATCATCCTGAACAGAAAGCATTTTTTCTTTTACCAGTTGATTGTGTTTTGCCCTGTCGCCTTCCTGCATCAACACTTTCAAAGCTCCATCAACAAGGCATTCCAAAATTTCGACATTTTTTCCGGCTTCCTTTGCTTTGGATTTAACTAACCGGGTACTTGGCCCCATTGTTGAGGCTACTGTGGCAACTACAGCAATCCTGCCGCCCAATTTCACGGCTTCTTCGGCCATGGCTTCATCTACTTTCAATACAGGAGTCTTAATCAGTTTTGATGCAACATCAGCAGCTTCGCCAACAGAAGAACATTGATTGAAAATAGCATCCACACCAAGACTGTCTGCATTTACATAATAATCGCAAACACGTTTAATTACCTGTGGTGTTGCATAGCCATTCTCCATTACTTCTGCCAAAAGGCTGTCATCAACAATATGTGTCAATTTGGCTTCAGGAATTATTTCAGCAAAAAGTTGTTTTAAATCTTCCACTGAGACAAAGCTTGTATGGACGATTGCTATTTTCTTTGTAACCATATCATTTTTTTAGAATATTTTATCAAGAATATAAATCAGCACAAATGCAACTAATCCTGCAATTGAACTACCAAGTGTCCATGATTTCAAAGTTTGTGTTACAGAAAGATTTGCAAACCTTGAAACGACCCAAAAACCTGAATCGTTTGGTAATGACAAACACATTCCTCCGGCACAAATTGAGAGTGCTATAAAAATGGGTTGCATACCAACGTGAGAAACCAATGACCCTAAAATGGAAGCAGCAGTAACCAGGGCAACGGTAGAAGAGCCCAAAGCACCCCGGAGAATGGCCCCCAGTAAAAATCCAAGGAATAATATTGAAACGTTCCAATCTGTTAAAGTAGAAACAAGGTAATTCCCTATACCACTTTGGTTTATCAAATATCCAAAAGATCCGCCTGCTCCGGTAATTAAAATAATCATTCCTGCACCTTTTGCTGCTTCTGTAATGGAATCGTTAACTCCATTTTCCATGTACCTGTAAAGTGTAAAAATGGCTGCCAGGACACTAATGAACATAGCAACATTCTTGTTTCCAATAAATTCAAAAAAATTACTCCAGGTTGAAACTTCATTTAACGCAAGGGAAGCCACGCTCCCAATTAAAATTAAAAATATAGGCAGCAACAAAATGAAAATAGATAATCCTTCGGTAGGAGCAATTTCTTTTTCTTTAACATCACTATTTGTATCCTCAGGTTCTACTTCCGGATCTCGTTTTCCCAGAAACACGCCATATAACCATCCTCCAACCAACACGGCTGGAATACTGATTACTATTGCAAAAAATACATAGAGTCCCATTGAAACGTGGAAACTATTTCCAACTTCCACAGGGCCGGGCGTAGGGATCACCATATTGTGTGAGGCGATCAGGCCAATTGCCAGCGAAGTAACCAATGTGATGACCGGTATTTTTGAAAGCCTTGAAACATTTTTGGCAAGAGAAACCAATATAACAAATGCGGCATCAAAAAAAACGGGGATGGAAACAAGAAACCCGGTTAATCCAATGGAGAGGGTTGCATTTTTTGCTCCAAATTTACGGATCATAAAACTAGCAATTTGTTTCATCGCCCCGGAATCGGACAAGATTTTTCCAAACATAATCCCTAATCCTATAACAAGGCCTATTCCCTTGAGTGTATTGCCAAACCCTGATGCCATTGAATCAGTAATCTGTATTAATGGCATTCGAACGGCAAAACCAGTCAAGATAGTTGTTAAAATTAAAGCCAAAAACGGATTTAATTTAAACCGAATAATTGTAAGCAGAAGAAATAGGATAGAAAGACCAAATATTACCAGCAAATAAGGACCTGTAACCATATCGTTTTTAAATTATGGATTGATAGTTGGGTTCTCGAACCACACGACACCAAGCAACGTTTTTCTATCTGAACTTTCTCTTTTATAATATTCCTCACAATTACCAATAATGTCAAGATCACCGTCCTTGTCAAGATCAACAAATCTTAAATGGTCCCATTTTTCACCATTGAATGTATTTCCTGTGAAAATTCCGTCCGACCATTTTATCACATGGGTTTCCCAGTTGTCGGTTCCCGGTTTATCCCCCAGATATTCCATCCAGAATACAGATGCTTTACCAAATGGGGTGTAGCCATAGTTGTGGATGGTTGCCCCAACAATATCAAGCTTTCCATTTCCGTCAATGTCGACTACTTTTAACGGGCGTGTAACCCACCTGGTAATTTCAGGCTTGTTGATTTTGTTTACTTTCCAGTCATCGGTATTGGCCTGTTGTTCCAGATAAAAAACATAGTTGTCCGATTGCACGACCAAATCAGTTTTGCCATCCTTATTGATATCACCGATTCCAACCTGTGGTTTAGCAAAAAGCTGCTGATTTTCCATTACTACATGTTTTTTCCACGGATCTTTGATCGGCTTAGTATGGGGGCCCGGATTTTCATACCACAGTACCTGATCTTCATTATCAGGCGTATCCCAATCCGGATTTGCTACTACAATGTCGGCATGTCCATCTTTATTTAAATCTTCAATAACAAATCCATGTCCACTTAAAAGATCGGGGTCAATGGAATGCATTTCCCATTTACTTAAATCTTTCCTTTCCTTGATGTTTTTTGGCGCTTCGTACCAAATTAAACCATTCAATTTTCCGCTAGGGTGGCGACGCCCCCCGGTCACTATATCCAAAGCACCATCCTGGTTTATATCATAAGTTTCAACATATAAATAGAGACCTTGGTTAATTGATGATGGAATTGGTCCTGCATCCACCCATTTCAATGGATCTTTTACCATAGATTTGTCTGGTCCCCAAATAATCTTGACAACTGAGGCTTCTCCATTTACATAGACTACATCAAGATTCCCGTCACCGTTTAAATCGCCTAAGTAACCATATTCAACATTGTTCCCTTTTGAAATCACAATCTTCTCCCATGCATGATACAGATTATTGTTTACTCCAGGATTGAATAGAATAGTTACCAAGTCGGGTCCTTCATGAATTACACAATAATCATCAAAACCATCACCATTAACATCTCCCGGGCTTAGTGAATTATGGTTGTAAAACTGCCTATCAATGTGGTGCATCTTCCATGGCTGGTTCATAAACTGGGTTTTTGCTGCATCCTGTGCATTGGTCAAACAAATGGATAACAGGAAGAAAAAAATCAATAATCCTTTTTTCATAATATTAAAATTTATAATTAACTTAAGTTGCTATCTATAAAAACTTTTCATTTATGGTAAAAACGAATATAAACAGGATCACTTTCATCAAAAATCCATCAACTGTTACAGCATGAATGCGCTTTGGCAACATACTGGATATCTGACTAAAAATAGTCTCGATTCTTTTTCTGGAGTCAGAGATCAGAAAGTTCTGCCACGGTTCATGAGGCAGCTTGGTGTTGCTTTTTCTGGCAATCATCAAATTAATATCTGCCGCCTCACTGCACACTTCCTCATTGTAGTAATCAGTGTATGCACTATCACCATATACAATGCTGTTCTCCGGCAGATCAGAGAACATATTTTTCATCCCATCAATATCGTGATAACATCCTGGAAGCATCGCAAATTCAACTGGTATTCCATCCACGGTTGTAATTACCTGAACCGTGAATCCATAGAAGTATTTTCTCATAGAAGGTTTATAGCCCCGGTATTGCTTCCCCTGAATAAGTTTGGAGTTACAGATACGAATGTTTTCACAGGTTGCTACAGGGAAACTGTCAATAATGTATTCAGACGATATGTTTAATCTTTTGATTATGTCAGCAGTATTTAAAAATAGATTCCACAATTAGCTCGAAGATTGAGTGTATTCGCCTGTTAAAGCGACTCTTGCTGAGCATTCCGGGAAGAAGGTTGGTACTCTTAACAAAACTAATGGCATGATCGATATTCCCATGAAAATATTTTGCAGCAATCAAAGCTACTGCAATCAACCCGGAATCAGAAGAATTATGGTTAACAGGTTCTTTATGACCAATTTCTATCATGATATCATCAATAAAAACGTAAATTGCAATAAATTTTTCTATCATATCCTTCAGGTTATATGGTTTGGCGACTTAAACCTGGAGGATTTTTTTCATTATACCTAACTTATATATACTTGAATATCAACTTATTAACATTATTTATCAACATATTTAATTGATTTACAATACTTTAAAATATTTCACACCAAACTATAACTAGTGTTTAATTGCGTAAATTAACTATATTATTTTTTAATTGAGCACCATGAACTTCTCTTTTTCGCCACGTGAAGGGCTTGCAGGCCGTGTTATAATTATTCACATAGGCCAATATTTGTTCGCTGAGTGCCTCTGTGCTTACATGGCTGGAACCATCCAATGATTTTCTGGAAAATATCCCAAACCATATTTCTACCTGGTTCAACCAACTCGCCGAAGTTGGTGTAAAATGAAAATGAACATTTGGATTGCTTGCTAACCAGGATTCATTTTTTTTATGTGTAGCATAATTATCAAGGATCACGTGGATATCCTGATCTTTATCATACTCGGCAACCATTTCATCCATATATTCGATGAAATCTTCCCGGGTCTTGTATTTTGTCGTTTTCGCCTTGACATTTCCAGTTGCAACATTTAACGCTGCAAATAAATTCAATGTACCGTTTCTTTTATAAGTGCTTTTATAGGCTCTCTGAAGTTTTCCATCCCGTGTTTGAATATAGCCTGTTTTGCGCTCTAATGCCTGTATGCTTGGTTTCTCATCAACACAAATTACAATGTCCTTCATGGGGGGATCCAAATAAAGCCCCACAATATCCGCTGCTTTGGGAACAAATTCTTGATCCGTACTGATACACCATGATCGTTTTCGGATCAGGCTGATGCCTCCCTTTTTGAGTACCCGCCACACGGCATCTTGAGAACACCCTAATTCTGCCGATAATAATGTTGCATCCCACCGACCGTAACCTTTCGGAGCAGGAGTACTGATGGTTTTTAACACCCTCGCAGGTAAATCAATATACTCCTTTGGTTTCCCGGAACGAGGTCGATCATCTAAACCCGCTAATCCCCCGGATTGATACCGATCCCTCCATTCAATTATTTTATTCGGATAGGTATGCATCAGTTTTGCAATTTCATTCACAGGCTTGCCTTCGTTGCAAAGTAATATTATCCTGGCCCTCTCTATCACTTGCATTGATTCTGTGCGGCTTTTAGCCCTTTTGGTTAATACTGCGAGTTTAGTGCAAATTTGCCTTGCAGCTAACGGGAGTCTGTCCAATAACCTGTCAGAATTTACGGGAACTTTTGCTGGTTTAGCAGTTTTAAGAGGAAGGCACTATTTAAC
>JALONT010000032.1 GCA_025454795.1 Bacteroidales bacterium
AAGTGTGGGCAATGCGACAAGTGTAGCCTCTCAGACAGGAACAGGATCGACGTTTGTAATGAATACATCGCCAACGCTTATTACTCCGAATTTGGGAACACCCACTGCACTTGTAGGAACTAACATTACTGGTACAGCACCTGGTTTAACTGCTGGAAATGTTTCAGGAGTCGTGGCTTTAAATAACGGCGGAACAGGTCAGACAACTCAACAGACAGCAATAAACGCTCTTGCCGGGGGAGTAATCTCAGGACGTTTTCTCCGCGGTGATGGTACAAATATTACATTATCGACTATACAATCCGGTGATGTTCCGATTCTAAATCAGAATACGACGGGTACTGCAACAAACGTGACCGGTGTGGTAGCTATAGTCAATGGAGGAACTGGTTCATCGACTCAAAATTTTGTGGACTTAACTACTAACCAGACTGTTGGAGGTGCAAAAACATGGTCTGCGCTTGGTACATTTAATCTTGGGTTAAGTTCTTCAGGGGCACCGGTTAATATAAATGCAGGTTCAAATTTCGCCACAAATATCAATACAGGAGGTTCAACAGGAGCTTTGACTCTTGGTAATGCTTCAAATTCAATAGCGGTTGCAGGTATAATTTCAGGTGGAAATCCGTTGGTTTTTGAGGGTGCTTCCCCCAATGCATTTGAAACAACATTTGCAATTACTGACCCTACTGCTGACAGAACAATAACCTTCCCCAACGCATCAGGTACTGTTGCTTTAGAAAATGCAGGAGCAAACTGGGTGGTATCAGGAAATGCAGGAACTAATCCTTCCACTAATTTTCTTGGAACAACTGACAATAACGACTTGGTTTTCAAAGCTAACAACTTAGAGGTTGCAAGACTTGAAACAACAGGTTATCTGAAAATGGGAGACGCAAATTCCGGAACCATAAGAGCATCCAGAGAATTGGTGTTCAGAGAAGATGGGGATGTCTATGGTACATCACTTCTCAGACTCAGGAACAGAAACGGTGAAAACGGAGCAATTTTTGAAACGATACCACTTCTTGGAGCAAACTTAGTTGACTTTATTTTTAAAACTTCGGATGGAGGTTCCGGAACAGTCCAAAGAAATTTAAGGTTTGAAACACGATCCGGAGATATTTCCAGAACAGGATCTCCTTCTTTCCACCTTGCTGGGGAAAACCCTGATCTCCCCACTTTATCATTAGGAGATAACTATTCTGCATTCAGTAAACCGCTCTATATAGGTTTGATGACTTTAGGCTCACATCCTATTGGTGATCCATATCCTTCTCCCACTGCATTACTACAACTGGCTCCAGGAACTGCAGCAGCAGGTACCGCCCCACTTAAATTCACTTCCGGTACATTATTATCTACAACCGAAGCAGGAGCTATTGAGTTTAATAATAACAGCTATTATGCTACAATTACTACAGGTGAGGGTACTTCAACCGCACGAGGAACTTTAGAAGTTTTTATGCCTACAAATAATTTAGCAAATGCTGACCAAACAATTACACCCAATGGTTCTCAAATTTTTACAATGAGTCCAACAGCTAATAGAACTATTACTTTTAGTGGAGCTGGTGCAAATGTTGGCTCCAGAGTATACATCTATATTATACAAACAACGACAACCTCAAGAACAATAACTTTTGCTGGCATTTGCTTAAAAGCAGGGACTTTAGCTACCGGAACAACTAGTGGTACTACTTTCGTTGTCTCTTTTGTTTTTAATGGAACATCTTGGACCGAGGTATCACGAACAGCTGCTCTGCAATAAAACAAAATTAAATGAATATTGCACATTTGTTGTTAATAAGAAAAATCATCTGAAGAATAAACAAATAAAATGCTCATAATATTATGAAAAAGATACAAGTTGTTCCTTTAGTCTTATTGTCTCTGACCCTCCAGGCTCAGCAAACGCCAACAACTACATCTGCCACTAAACCTGGTACAACACAAACAACCATGGTCAGACTTACATCAAAGAGCGATACCTTGCAGTACTCTCTCGGCGCTTTTATCGGCCAATGGATGGCGAAAAACGGATTTGCTGTAACGAACCAGGTCCTTTTTAAGAGAGGAATGGATGATGTGCTGCAGAATAAAAAGCTTGCAGTTACAGATACTACAATTGCACCTATTATTGCAGCATACCAGCTTTCTACCCAGAATGCGAGAAGCAGGCAGATGGAAGAACAGTTATTTGCTTCATTGAAAGGAAAACCTGGAGTGGGCGTCCTTCCTAATGGTGTTCATTATATTGTTATTAAAACAGGTACCGGAATACGTCCGACTGCCCAGGATAGTATTGTTATTAACGCTATTGGCGTGTTCCCCGACGGGGCGGTTTTTGAAGACACATTTCAAAAGAAAAAAACGATTACTACGCTGACGGGAAACCTTATTCCGGGGCTGAATGAAACAGTACAGCTGATGCCAGAGGGATCAGCCTGGAGAATTTTTATTCCTTCTGTCCTGGCTTATGGATCTGCAGGGTTGGCCAACGTTATTCCGCCAAATATGGCGCTTATATTTGATATTACTCTGATGGAAGTTAAAGCGAAGAAATAAGATAAAAGACCGCACGACCGCACGACTACAAGTTGAGGAACGAAGTGACGAAATCCCGCTCTGCGGGAACTGCACGACAAAGAAAGAAATTTGACAGGTAAAACAAAACATATTATCCACAACAATTTCATAAGCACCGCCTTACTGTGTTGGGCATTGTTACTATTGCCTGGGAAAAATGCTTCTGCCCAGGTAATCACCAATGAAAGTGCTGCTATTTATTTGACTCCCGGAATTGTAGTCGGTTCAAAAGATCTGATAAACAATGGAGTAGGAGACCTGGGTAATAATGGAACTATTAACCTGTCACGTGACTTTACAAGTGTTGCAAACACCTGGGGAGATGGTCTTTACAGGATTGGCGGAAACTGGACTAATAACTGCATCAGTTTTGTACCCGGATCAAGCACGGTTGTCTTTAATGGTGCAGCCAATCAGTCCATTATACGTTCCGGAGGAGAAACTTTTCATAGCCTTTCGATTTCAAATACAGGTATTGCTCCAACCAACAGAGTAAATATTTCAAATGATGTCACTGTGGCCGGGACTCTTTCAATGTCGACCGGAAACGTAAATGCATCGACTTTCACTTTCTACCTTTCCAATCAGGCTGCAGCCTCACTCAATTACACTTCAGTAACAGGAAGCCGGATTTTTGGGAAATTTGAAAGAGGTATAAATCAGAATAGCACATACCTTTTCCCGCTGGGAACAATCAGGTATTATAATCCGGCAAACCTGAAAATAAATAGTATAATATCAGCAGGTTCAGTTCTGTCTCATTTCGACACTTTACCTGCCCCGGGGAATGCAGGCCTGCCAATTCCCGATCCACCTGTGGAAATTGCCGAAACATACCCGGATGCTTTCTGGAGTCTGACACCAAAAAATACATTTTCCAGTAATGATTTTAATATAAACCTGAATGCTACCGGATTTATTGATACAATCTGGAGTACAACAAGGGTGGTTAAACGTACTTCCGGAGGACCGTGGACAGTCGACGGCACACACCAGATTGTTGACACTATCAGGAATGTTGTTTACAGGAATAATCTTACCGGAAATCTTGCTCCGACAGGAACTGAATTTGCTCTTGGCCGCGCCCATCCATTAATCACCCGTCATCCGAGAGACACAATTGTATGCGAGCACGCTAATCCTGTATTTTCGGTCATTGCCACTGGAGCTGGCCGATTGACATACCGCTGGTATAAAAATGGTGTTATCATCACAAACGGACCAGGGTACACCGGTAACCGGTCGGCCACTCTTACTGTGAACGATGTTGATCTGTCTGACGCCGGAACATATTATTGCATTGTATCCGACAGGTACAGGAATAAGACCACAAGTCTGTCGGCAACACTGATTGTCAATAAGATACCTGTAGCGACGGTATCGGTTGCCATGCAACCGCATGAATGTTCGAATATTGCATTTGACAATATTGTTCTGGGAGAAAGCTATATTGTTCCCGGAACAACTTATATCTGGACTCGCAATGATGACCCGGATATAGTAACTTTAATACCTCTTTCCGGAACAGTACCGAATATTGGTGATGTACTTGGAGGCTCTTTCACAAATACAGGTCTTGCACCGATTACTATTACATTCAATATCATACCAATTGGACCAGCTCCTACATTTTGCGTCGGACTTCCGATCCAGTCCACTGTAGTTGTTAACCCAACCCCCAGGGTTTTCCCGGTTAACACAAAGCCTGAGATGTGTTTCGCCGGAACTACCAATATCACTCTGACAACACCGTCAACAATGACCCAGGGTGCAATAACCTTTGACTATACTGTTTTTCTTACAGGTACCCCGGGGCAATTGACAGGGGACATTGCTCCTAAGGTAAATCTTGTACCTGGTCATAAAATTGTTTATCAATATTGGAATTATTCAGATACAATGAGATCTGTTTACTATACAATTACTCCCAGAAACAATAGTCTGCCGGGTTGTGTATATGACAGTATCAGGGTCCCTGAAGTCAAGGTCCATCCCAGACCAATGCAGTCGGTGTCTGTTACAACACCGTTCACCTGCGAAGGTGGTTCTGCAGGTGTAATTACTACAATATTATCCAGAAATTCAAAACCTGACCAGATCCGCTGGATAAGAACATTTCAACCGGATACCACATATACAACGTATGCTAATTCAGATAATCTTAATGTTCATTTTGCGGGCTTTAATTATAGGGTTACAGTAACTGATGCCTTTGGATGTTCCAACACCAGCAGCACTGTGCCAGTCAATGGTGCAGAATTTAATACAACATTTATCCAGAAAGAATATCCTGATAGTTTATTCGGAACCTATTGCCGCGGAGATGCCAACGGTGAGATTTCGGTATTTGAGGAGACATCAACCACAGCAATTCCTCCTTATCTATTCTGGATTGTCAGGAATGGTCTGGATACTGTTGCTATTGATACGCTTCATGGAATTGGGGAGGGATTCAAAAAAGTAATAACTTCACTTGAATCAGGACGTTATCAGCTCTTCATAAAGGATGCAAACGGATGTTATAATGGGGATTATCCTGCAGTTGATATCATTGATCCTGATCCTATAACTGTAGAATTCGAAAAATTTGAATACCAGGGAGGGTATAATATATCCTGCAGAAATTACAGCGACGGAACAGTATACATTAAAACAATTACGGGGGGCAACGGAGGCTACATTTATAAGTGGACTAAAGATGGTGGTACCATTTCAGGTCCTGATAATCTCAGCACTCTGACAGGCATTTCAGCCGGCAAATATTATCTGCTGACAACAGACGCACATAATTGTACAAAGCTGGACAGTGTAACCCTTACTCAACCTGAAGGTATCTCCCTGTCCTCGCTCGTACCTTCGTTATATGACGGCGGCTTTAATATATCATGTGCCGGATTTAATGACGGTTCGATAAAGTTGACATTAGCAGGAGGCTCGGGGAATTATAACTACTTATGGTCCAATGGCGCAACAACAAAAGATATTATAGATCTCGTTGCCGGTACTTATACTGCAACAGTAACTGACCAGGCTAATAATGCTTGTCTCCTGATGCCGCAACCCACATTCACTTTAGTTGAGCCTGATACACTTAAAATATCAGCTGTATTGTCACTGTCTGTTGATGGGACCAATAATATTAACTGTTATAACGGAACAGGTTCAGTTGATATTACAATAACAGGAGGGAGTCCGGATTATACCTATATATGGAGCACCAACAACGGTTCAGGTCTGGTGCCCGGGCTGGAAGACCAAAGTGCACTTACAGCAGGGACTTATCACCTTCTGGTGATGGATGCCAATGACTGTCAGGAAGAAATCGATATAACGCTTACGGAGCCTCCGGCGCTTGGAACGCTTCTGGTTCCAACACATATTACCTGTGCGTCACCGCTGTACAACGATGGATCTGTTGAACTGACAGTATCAGGAGGAATAGCTCCATATAGCTATTCCTGGTCTAACTTTGCATCCTCAGAAGACATCACCGGACTCATCCAGGGATATTACAAAGTTACAGTCACCGATGTAAATGGATGCCAGCACATAGATTCAATAAGAGTCAATCTTCCTCCTCCTGTGGAGTACATTTCGGTACCTTCCGGTTACAATGGCTATAACGTAAGCTGTAACGGATTATCAAACGGATCCATTGATATTATTCCAACAAGCGGCAAAGCACCATATATTTTCAACTGGCAGAAAATTGGGGATCCCTTTACTGCTGCAACTGAGGATATTTCAGGGCTTGGTGCAGGACTATATTCATTGCTGATAACAGATGATAACCTTTGCATAGCTACCGATACAATAGAAATCACTGAACCCGGGGAACTTGATATAAACTTTGTTCTATCTCACAGTACGGCAGGTGAATATGAAATTAATTGTGCCGGGACAAATACCGGTTCAATAGATGTCGTACCTGTAAATCATGTTGGAAGCGTAAGCTACATCTGGTCAGATGGGACATCTACACAGAATCGTCAGAATCTTTTTGCCGGGGATTACAGTTTGATAATTAAGGATTCAAATAACTGTCTTGCCGACTCAACCGTCACACTTAGGGAACCAGATTCACTGAAGCTTGAATTAAGTGTCTCACCGCCCTGGTGTTCTGACAAGCCTGATGGCTCGATCAGCCTGACAGTATCAGGAGGAGTGATAGGAACAGACTATACGTACAAGTGGTCAGATAATTCAACAAACAGAGATATAACTGATATTGTCGGTGGTATGTACAGGGTAACTGTAACTGATCTCAATGGATGTTCTATAAAAGATTCTGTACTTGTTGAACCTCAGCAGGAAACATGTCTTATAATACCAAATGCTATTTCTCCAAACGGTGATGACATTAATGATGTTTGGAATATTGGGCTGAAAGAGTTATACCCCAATATTGAAATTAAGATCTTTAACAGGTGGGGCAAATTGATCTGGAGATCTGAAAAGGGATATCCACAGCCATGGGATGGAAGAAGCAACGGGAAGGCTCTTCCGATAGACTCTTACCATTATATAATAGATTATAATAACAACAGAAAGCCTCTTATTGGAAATGTAACCATTGTGAGATAAGAAATTTTTTTAATCGGGAGTGAAAAGGATTTTACATATACTGATGTTTTCAATTGCCGGGAGCCTTGCTTCCGGTCAGCAGTTGCCTATATACAGTCAGTATCTTTATAATAAATTTCTTATTAATCCTGCTGTGGCAGGAAGCGACGGATATACCAGTTATAACCTGACTGCCAGGGAACAATGGATTGGATATTATGGTGCCCCGCGAACTTTTTCGTTCAGTGCCCAGACAAGGATACTAAAAAGGAGCTATATCCTGAAAAACACGAGTGTCAGGAGACAGGTTTACAGGCCAAAGACTGATGGGAAAGTGGGCCTTGGCGGATACATTTACAGTGACAAGAACGGGCTCGTACAAAGGACTGGATTCCAGTTTTCATATTCATACCATATGTGGCTGAGAAATTCAACACAACTCTCAATGGGGCTTGCACTTACAGGATATCATTATAAGCTGGATGAGAAAGAAATTAATTTTGAGGATCCGGAAGAACCATGGCTGAACAATGATCTCCGGCGCGGGATGTTTATTCCGGATGCTTCGTTCGGAATCTACCTTCTTAATGCCAGATACAGTGTTGGTTTTTCTGCTGATCAGCTTTTCGAAGCCTCTGCAAGGATAGGGGATAATACTTTTAAAAATTTCAAAGTTGACAGACACTATTACATTTTCGGTTCGTACATGTTTGAGTTAAACTCTCTTATTGACCTGGAGCCGTCATTCCTGTTTGTAATGTCGGAGCAGCTTAAACCACAAGCAGATATCGGACTCACTTATATTTATAATAAGGGATTCTGGGCTGGTCTTGCATACAGGACTAGCGGCGCTGTTATCGCAAATCTCGGTGTCAAATACCAGAATATGTTCATCGGGTATGCTTTTGATTTTACTCTTCAGGAGATCCAGCGTATAACTTATGGGACTCATGAAATCACGTTAGCGTTTAAATTTGGTGACAGCGCCAGGAGATACCGTTGGCTGGACAGGTACTAAATGGCGCAATGGTGTAATGGCACAACGGCTCAGTGGCAGAATTAAATCCCCTCCCTGGAGAGCCTGTCCCGCGTCAACGGGAGGTTTGGGGTGGGTTATTAGAAGAGGTTTGTTTTCCAAGAAGGTAGATAATAGAACTCGATTTTTTATCATTAAACAGGGTAATAAGATAGAACCAGAATCCTTTGATCATTCCTGTAATAAAATATAGTTTAGTTCCTTTGTATTTTTCACTCAGCATAGAAATATAAAATACATCCAGAGGCAGGCTTCGGATACCTTTAATCTCAAATCCGGTCTTTTCTGAAAAAATTCTAAAAGTTGCTGGTGTGAAATGCCATAAATGTCTTGGTACATCATACGCTGCCCAGTAATCCCTGTAATGCATGGCATCAAAGGACATGCAGTTCGGGAGTGCAGCAATGCAGGTGCCCCCCGGTTTTAAAAGACGTTTAATTTCTGCAGCATAACCGAAAGGATCCTGGAAATGCTCAAGAACATGCCACATTGTTATACAATCAAAACTTCCTGAAGGTAAAGATGATATCACGGTGGGAGAGATTACATCAAGTCCTCTCTGTGAAACCGAATATTCACGTGCTTTATCATTTATCTCAATTCCCTGAACCATCCATTTTCTCTTTTTCATTACTGAGATAAAATGCCCCGTTCCGCTTCCAATGTCCAGAAGATGTCCTCTGTTTAATCCGGTGATTTTAAAGACAATCTCTCTTTTCTTCTTAAGCATTATTCTCCTTGAGAGCCTGTACAATCCAACGGAAAATCCTTTAACAGAATCGTTGTGTGAAATGTAATCATCCGATTCATAGTACCGGTTTATATTGTTTTCATCAGGATGGTCCTGTGTGAAAACAAATCCGCAGATCGCACACTTAAGTAGTTCAAATCCCTCTTTGCTCAGGAAATGATCTGTTACCGGAAGATACTTACCTATATTTCCGGAATTGCAGAGAGGGCATTGTGAATAGTGCACCATAACAACAGAACTTATTTTTTCTTCAGTCTTAATATAAAATAACCGGCAAGAAGAAGTATCAGAATGACTGAGCTCGCAAGAGACACTTTGTTCCCGGTTATATAGGAAGCAGGCTCAAAAACAAATTTAATTTCATGACTTCCGGCGGGGGCGATCATTGCTCTGAGTACATAATTCGCTCTGAAATATCCTGTTTCTTTCCCGTCGACAAGGCATTTCCATCCTGCCGGATAATATATTTCGGAAAAAATTGCAAGCTTTTCCGATGCAGCTGAATACTTGTAAACAAGTTCATTTGGCTGGTACGAAACCAGTTCAATTTTATCACCGGCAGCAACCGGATATGATAAACCCGGAACCTGGTCTTTAAAGATTATGTCTATCACTGCCTCTCTGGAAGGATCAATTCTGTTCAAAGTTGTTATTTCCATATTTGCATTTTCGGCAAATACAGGTTTTTCAACGAACCAGGCATTCCCCATAGCTTTCTGATTAATAAGTGGAGGAGCATCGGGATTATAAATCACATACCTGGTATTGAGCATATTAATGGCAGGTGTATTATTGAATACAACCTGTAAATCTTCGATAGACTTTGCAGTTTCTGCACTGCCCGCAATCAGGCTGAGATCCCGGATTATTGAAGAATCAACAAGTTCCTGGTATCGCCTCAGTTTTGCCCCATGGTATCCTCCGATAGATTTATGAAAATAGGAGGTAGGTGTGTTATCATTAAAGACTGAAGCAGTCAGATTGAGTACCCTGTTATATGACTTGTCTTTAAGGATACTGGCATCAGCAATAGTTGGCGAAAGCGACTTCTGGATTGTGGAAGGCTTTTCAAATCTGTCAGCGCCAAGGTATCGCCTGTCAACTGACCACAGGTCGACAAGAATAAGAAGACCTAAGATAAGGATTGCGTACTCCTTCCGTAATTTCTCATATACAAATCCGAAAATAACTGCCGATGCAGAAATAATGAAAATAAGAGAACGGAAACTGTCGTTCCTGAGCAGTTCTTTTCTGTCCGCTATCAGGGCACTTTTAAGCCAGTCCGGATAATTATAGGTTAATTCAGACTGACTGATGAAAGAGCCCGCGATTCCGGGGATCAGGATTACCAGTAATAATATTCCAACGGCAACAGCAGCGGCGATTCTAAGTCCCTTAAGCAACTCTTTTCTATTTGTGTCAGAACTAAAAACCTCTTTTAAAGCAAGAATGCCAAGCAAGGGAATACAGAATTGGGCTATCACTAATATCATTGTGACTGCCCGGAACTTATTATACCCTGGAAAAAAGTCGATGAACAGGTTAGTCAATGGCATGAAATTATTTCCCCATGCCAGCATTATTGACAAAAGAGTAGCAATTAGTAACCACCATTTATCACGACTCTTTACCACAATCATGCCCAGTATGAATAGGAAGAGCACTATTGCACCAACGTAATGCGGACCATCGGTCCCTGGTTGGGCTCCCCAGTATTTCATGAATTGATTAGCATATGAACCTGCATTGTTTTGCCGTAAAACCCTGACTGTTTCTGAATCACGGTCGAATGGTTTGCTGGAACCTCCCTTGAAATCAGGGATTAACAGGTTAAGTGTCTCGCCGATACCGTAGCTCCAATGGGTAATATAGCTTCTGTCAAGTCCTGCTGATGAATTCTTATTATCTGTTACCAGGTCCGATTTTCCCCTTATTGAATATTTTCCATATTCCCAGGTGGAATAAAGAAAACCGAAATTTATACCAACTGCCAGCACGAAAGGAACAATCAGGATAGCGGAGTTTTTAAGAAATTTCGGGATAGTTTTTTCTTTAATAGAATATATAAATTCTATAATGACAAATACCAGAAGGCAGATCAAAGCATAATAAGTAATCTGCGGGTGATTCGAAAGCAGCTCCAGGGTCAGGAAAAGTGTCGCAAACAGAGCTCCTTTCAGTGCATTCTTCCTGTATGCAAAATAAATACCCGCGATCACAGGTGCCATGTATGCAAGAGCTATTGCCTGGGTATTGTGCCCTGCAGCGAGTATCTGAAACAGAAATGACGACAATCCGTATGCAACTGATCCGACTATGGAAAGCCAGGGGTTTACACCAAACATCAGGAGGAGAACATAGAATCCTGCCATCGACAGGAATAATACTGAAACCGGCATTTTAAATACCCTGAGTATATGATCCAGATGTTTAAACAGGTTTCCCGGATATTTGGTCGATATAAGGTAGGCTGGCATTCCGCTGAACATTGAATTTGTCCAGAGAGGTTCTTTTCCCGTTTTCTCACGGTAATCCATTATCTCCTTGGAACTGATTCTTGAAACCATCGAATCATTGGCTTTCAATGTCCTGCCTTCCAGCACCGGGTAAAAATAAACAAAGGCAATTACCGTAAACAGCATAATTGCAATCAGATGAGGAAAGAATTTTCTAATATGGTTCTTAAGTTCCATGGCAAAGAATTATAGAATTATTCGTAAGAAAGCAAAAATACCCAAATGTCAGAAAGTATAATCCGGAATTATTTTTTTGTAGCTAATCAGTCCGAAGTCCGAAGTCCGGAGTCCGGAGTCCGAAGATTTTTACTTCCGACTTCCGTCTTCCGACTTCCGACTTCTGACCCAAACACATTCAGCGCTGATTAATAACATTTTTCTTAATTTTTTATAAAACATCTTCAATATTTTTCAACGATGCCAGATTTTCACGGAACCTCTTGACATTGGACCATTTGATAAAAAATCCTCTTATAGATTGAATTTCAACTGGTTCATAAAATTTAAAAAGATAAAGGATAAACGGGAAACTGACCAGGCATAAGGTTTTAATTAATAATCTTGGTAAAAGAACCATATCACTCAGCAGTAATCCGGAAAATGATAATATAATTCCCAAAACCAGGATCATTAAGATCCTCTTGTTCTCATAGGGGACAAAATAAGCTTTCTGAGCCGTATAATGCATTGCCATCCAGTAGAAAAGCTGAGAGAGAAGTGTTGCAAAGGCTGCTCCCATGGCATTCCATAAAGGAATAAACCATAGATTAAGTAAAAGATTCAGTACAGCAGACAGTGCTACAATAAGACTTATCTTACTGGTCTTTTTTGTGACTATCAGTCCGTAGATTGAAACTTCCTTCATATTGATGAAAAACGTTGAAAGGGATAATACAGGAACCAGAAGGAAAGCACTCCATAATTCACTGTTTCTTGAAATCAACATTATCACTTCCTGAGAGAAGAGTGAAACACCGATGATTGCAAACATCACAACAAATGACGTATATGACATTGCCTTTGAATAAAACCTTTTATTATCTGTGTAGTCCACCCTGCGGATCATTTGAGGGAATATTGCCAGTTTGATAGTATCAACAAAAACCAGTTTAAGGGAACTGGAAATCTTGAAAGCCAGCGTATAGATTGAAACGTACTTAAGTAATGAAAGTGAATTCAGTGAATATCTGTCTATTACGTTTAATAAGACTGCTGAGAAACTTACAATTATAAGAGGTAATCCGTAAATGATCATTGATTTCCATGTCTCCAGGTCAAACTGTACTTTACAATTTTTAATTGTGTAAGGAGCAAGGAGGATGATGAAAAGAAGATTACCAATTACCTGAGCCAGGTAAATACCTTCAATCCCCATCTGTCTTACTACTATAAAATATATAGTCAGAAGTAGTACAACTATCAGTTTTATTAAACTTGATATAGTGAATAAAGCTGATTTTGCCTGTAACCTGAACAGTGTCGCAATAATATTATTGATTGACTGGAGTGCTGAGGAGATTATGATCAGACTTAGTGTAAGACTCCAGTCTGTCTGCCCGAAGATTAGTGTTGAAAGCTGACCCGAGAACGGGATAAGGAGAAGACAAAAAATCAAGCTTAAGATAACCTGGGAAACAAGTGACATGAAGAATATTCCCTTCTGGTTACTTGTATGGTCCTTTGACCAGTACCATCTGGTTAAAGATTGAGGTAAAGAACTGCCTATTATAGAGATCAGGACAAGCCCTGAGATATCAATAATACCTATTATTCCAAAGTCATTAACTGAAAAAAACCGCGGATCAGTATATAACGGGATTAATACAAAACCAACAATTTTGACTGCAATATTTCCAAATCCAAAAATCAAAGTATCCTTAATGGATGCTTTTATTGATTTTAACATGATTTAAATATAAAACATACCGGACTTCAAAAGTAAGTGAAACAAATGAAAAAAGTCTCCGGCATGGGGAAAAGGAATCAATAAATCTGATAAATTACGTAAACCGATTGAACTTTATAAGAGTGAATAATCCAAATATGTTATTTTTGCAGCAGGATAGGAGCTTTTAATCAGAGTAATCCGGACATTCATTATGTTTATCAAATTCGGTAATTTCAGAAATGCTGAATACAAAGGAATTCAGGAACTTGCAGCATACAATCTCCATTCAGATGTTTTCAGGAAACTTGAACCATTTTTAAAAAAGGGATTTCAGGTACTTGATTTTGGTTGCGGACAGGGAGCTTTTTCTCAGCGCCTTACTGATGCTGGCATGATTGTAGACGTTTGTGATCTGAATATTGAGCAGGTCAGGGCCGACGTTAATCGGAAATATAAGCTTGACCTGAACACACAGGATATTCCCTCATCAATTCCTCAAAAATATGATGTGATAGTTGCAATGGAAATCATAGAGCATCTTCAAAACCCATGGAAATATTTATCCGATTGCATTTCGTTGCTCAAAGAAGGAGGGATAATTGTACTTACTACACCAAATATTTCAAATTTTATATCAAGGTTAAGGTTTTTTATGAGAGGATCGCTTCTTGCATTTGAAAAAGCAGACCTGGCTCATGGACATATTACTCCATTGTCGTTTATTCAGCTGGAGAATATGTTTGACTTTTATAAGCTTGAAATACTGATAAAAAGTTACGTAGGTCCGGTGCCTTTATTCCATTTCTATGGGTTATCCCGTTTCACCATATTAAGAAATACCATCCTTCCCTTATTGGTTCCATTAATGTCGGGTCCTAAAAGAGGGAGAGCCCTTGTATATATTCTAAAAAAGAAGCGGTAAGATGGATTTCAGGAAATTTTATGACGAACAAAGAGAATATACCGCCTTCAGAAACGATCCTGAAAAGCGCGAAGAGTATATTATTAAAGTTAACTGGAAAGCTGAACAGATACTAAAGGTCATTCGTGGTGACCTTGAATTTAATAATATACTCGAGATAGGGTGTGCAATGGGGATTCTACTGAATATTATAAGCGACAAACTTTCAATCAGGAAGAGGATTGGACTGGATATTTCTGAAGAAAATATAAAAGTTGCAAAAGAGCTTTACCCTGAAAGTACTTTTTACCAGGGGACCCTTGAAAAATTTGCTGAGAAAATTCCAAATATCTTTCCATTTAAAAAATTTGATGTCGTTCTGCTTTCAGACATTGTTGAGCATATACCTTGCGATAAAGAATTTATGGAGATGGTGAGAAATATCACTTCATATGTATTAATCAACCTGCCTCTTGAAAAATGTTACAAGAACAAGCATCGGCAATATGGCGAGAATGATCATTCAGGCCACCTGCGCTGTTATGACAGTAAGATGGCTGAGAATCTGGTAAGCAGTGCAGGTTTTGAAATCGTCAGGAGCTCCATTTCTAATGCATTAACCGATAAAATATATTTTGACATTTATCAGAAAGACAGAAGAAAACGGGTAAACAAAAAGCCTTTGCACCTGAGATTATTCTGGACGATATTTTATTTTACGGAAGATAAAATAAAACTGTTCAACAAAGGAATCTATGAAAAAATATATGGGGCCAACTATTTTGCACTTTTAAAAAGCAAAATTTAAAACCCGGTTCTAATGTGCAAATTAATAAATCAGGATAATTACCTGCGTGCCCTGACAGACTCAAATACATCATTGTAAATCTTTGAGATAGAGTTCCTAAAAGCATTGTATCCATAGGTGTCAGAAGTGTATTTTCTTATTGCGATCCTGTCATAAGTTTCCAGTTTCACTGACATTTGTTCAATGGCATCCACAAGTTCATCTACATTTTCCGGAGAAACCAGTAATCCGGAGGAAGGAGTTACGATCTCCTGAGGACCTCCGCATTTTGTTGCAATAACAGGAAGTCCGACAGACATGGCTTCGATCACAACCATTCCAAAAGTCTCGTCCCGGCTTGCGAGAACAAAAATGTCGAGGTTTGAAAAATAATCAGGGACCTTTTCCGGTTGGATTTCACCATAAAATTTGCATTTCTCATCAACCTGATACTCTTTGGCCATTCGTTTATAGCTGTCGAGCAAAGATCCTGTACCGCCAATATGAATTATAAAGTTTATAATGGAAAGCTTTGACGCTGCCTTTATCAGGAGATCAAGACCTTTTCTGTAGTTACTCAATCCTCCAAGGAGACCTAAATTTATGTTTTCATCTCTTTTTCTTTCAGCCAGGGGAAACCTTTCAATATCCACAACATTTGGGACGACACTTATGGAATTCGTACTGAAATTTTGAATATCTGTCTTTAATGCATTACTGACGGCAATTATCAGGGAGCAATTATTAAGAGCATACTTTACACAAATTTTATGTATAGGGCTACGGAAATATTTTCTTATCCAGGTGTGTTCGGTAATTACATTTGGTATCCGTTTAATCTTATAAATTATGGTTCCCAGGAATCCTGCGGGATATGACAGATGTGAATGAATAATGTCGATCTTTTTCTTGTTCAGGATATGATCTGAAATAAATTTGTATGTTACAAACAGATATTTTACCTGATTTATCACCGGAAATGATCTGGGAACTGTAACTGAATATTCAGTTAGGTTCCCGGTTATATTCTTAGAAAAAGAGAAATTGGTGAATGGAGCTAAACGGTTATTGTCGACAGTGAAATAAACAACTGTTACATCATGTATTTCACTTAATGCTTTTGCCTGATCTTTAATAAAGGTCCCCCTCCACTTGTTCTTTTCGTCAGGGTAGGAGTGTGTAAGTATCAGAATATCCATCTTAAGACTTCAAATGCTTCTGCGTATTTTACACCGATCTGCGTTCCCCGCGTAAGTGCCAGACTCCTTATAAACTGCTCTGATGCATAATCTTTTGAACTTTGTGATTTATAACATTCGAGAGCTTTTATTTTTTTCTCTATATGCTTTTCAGAAAGCTTAATAAATGACTGCGTCGAAAAATTGAGATTGTTCCATGGCATCTCATAAGCAAGAATTGAGGTCTTTTTAAAAGCTCTCAGTCCTTCCATCGAAATTGTACTGTGGTCCTGATGCAGATCATGCAGACTTGGCATTAAGACAAGGTCAGGTTTTATTTCCTGGTTAAGCGTAACCAGATCTTCCAGGATGCTTTGCCGGTGAGTCGCAAAATGCCTGACCTGATACCTGTAAAGTAAAAGATGCTCAGGTTTTATTTCCAGGACCTTAGTTGCTGCCTTTACTTCTGTCTCAAGAATATTTTTTGGATTAGGGGGTGGCACAGACTCCTCTGCAAGTGAAAAGGCCGCATAATATATTTCGGTCCCCGATTCGGCGAATTTGGCAATGCTCCCTCCGCATCCAAACTCACCGTCATCGGTGTGCGGAGCAAGGATAAGAATTTTCGCAAATTGTAAGTTCATAGGTTGAATTGTTGGTAATATTCAATAAATGGTCCGGATGTCTTTTCCCATGAATAACCTGAAGCTATCTTCCTCGCATTTGCAGCAAACTCTGCCATAAGGGAAGGAGTGGAGTGTAAAAGTTTAATCTTTTCAGCAAGATCATGAGGATCATTGTCATGGATGCTGAGCCCGATACTTTTTCCTTCAACAAATTGCTTCATCAACTTTGCCTCACCGACAATCACAGGCTTATTCATAAGAATATACTGATATATTTTTGTGGCAATTGTACTGTTTACTTCCACTGAGATAGCCGGTGGGATATGGATGCAGATATCGCTTGCAGCAATATAATGAGGGATCCTGGTTAAAGGAATCCACCCAAGGTATTCTGTCAGATCAGTAACTCCCAGTTTTTCAATATAGTTTAGCGGGTCATAATATTTAGCTGTGAACTCACCTGCATAGACGAATTTCAGGTTTGGGATGGAATCTCTCAGGAGCGGCAGTGATTCTATAATAGTATTAATGCCCCTCAGAATATCAATATGCCCTGCATAAAAGATCACAAAATTATTACGGTATTCTTCTATGATCTTTTCATCTTTATTAAGTGGATCGAAAACTGAAGTTGTAGGCGTATTAGGCAGCACAACCATTTTCTTTGGATTTAATCCCACTTTTGAAATATAAATCTCTTTAAGTGGTTCCTCCACTGTTACGACCAGGTCTGCCTGAGACAGATTCTTCCTTTCATATACGGCCCAGTTACTGAGGAATTTGACTATTTTGCCGATGAATGTATTATAATGTGCTGTATTTCCAATCCAGTTGCTATAGTATTCATGCTGGTCGCAAACTACCCTGATGTTATGAGATTTTCTTAAACGGATACCTATATCGGACAGGGGAAGGTCGTGAATATGTATTACATCGATCTGCTTGCTTTTGAGTATTTTTTTTATGGCTCTGGTCCAGAAAACCTTGTAAAAAGGCAGGATAAGATATGTTGCCATTATCTTATTCCTTAACGACCTGTTGATCTTCAGCCGTTTAACACTTATTCCTTTATGTTCTTCCTGCTCCTTTGACTGGCCATAATTCAGACACAGCAGCGTTACACTGTTCCCGGCTCCAATAAGTGAAATTGCCTCTTTTTCTACACGGTCATCCGGCGGAAACACTTCATCAAGGATCATTAAAACATTCATAAACGCTCCTGATTATTTTATTTCAAAGATAACTCTAAACGGTATTATTTACACATGGACCATTTCATGATGGCTGCTCCATAAGTCCAGCCGCTTCCGACTGCAGCAAATAAAATATTGGCTCCGCATTTTATCTTACCCGCCCTGTGAACTTCATCCAGTATCAGCGGAATGGTTGCACCTGATGTGTTTGCGTACTTATCCATATTTGTCATTACTTTTTCAAAGGGCAAATTAATAATCCTTGCCGTCTCTTTCAGAATGCCTATACTTGGCTGATGAGGGATCATTAAATCAATATCGTCTATTGTTAATCCTGTGTCGTTTAAAACCTGAAAAATGGCTTTGGGAAGCACCTCAGTGCCGGTATCATATACTGCTTTACCATTCATCTGAAAATATTGAAGTCTTTTTTCAAGTACTTCCGGAGTACAGGGCATCTCTGAACCGCCTGCCGGAACAGTATAATTGAATTTCCCCCTGCCATCTGTATAAAGCCGGAATGCAATAAAACCCTCGTTCACATTTGCCGATGAAAGCACTGCTGCTCCGGCTCCATCGCCAAAAAATACACAATCCCTTCTTGTCCAGTCGGTGATTCTTGAAAATGTATCAGCACCAATAACGAGAACATTATCATATACTCCGCTTGCTATGAAAGACGAACCAACTGACATTCCATATAAAAAACCGGAACATACTGCTGAGATATCAAAGGCCACTGAATTATAAGCATGAAGCTTGTCCTGGGTAATAGCTGCCGTTGAGGGTGCTAACCTGTCGGGTGTGGCTGTGGCTACTATTATTAAATCAATATCCTCTTTTGTAAGACCTGCATTGATAATAGCATTGTTCCCTGCATGATATGCCAGATCGCTTGTAGCCTGGTCCGGAGCTGCAATTCTTCTTTCTTTAATCCCTAATGTCTTCTGTATCCATTCATCGGATGTATCTACAATTGTTTCAAGATATTTATTTGTATAGACCGTTTCAGGGGTATATGAGCCAGTACCAATTATTTTAACCTTCCTTACTAACTGTTTCATCTGATATTATAAATATAATTTATTATAAATTAGACGAGCCCCCCGTTAATATCCACCGAGGTCCCATTGACGTAATCTGCATTAATCAGAAAGTTAACTGCATTATATATATTTTCAGGATCACCAAGCTTATGCATCGGGATCATACTGATAATGCCTGACAGGAATTCTTCCGGGATTTCAGAGCTCATGCCTATATTAAAATAACCTATATTCAATGAGTTTATTGTAATCCCCTTTTTTGCATTCTCAGCTGCAATGCTTTTTGTTAAACCCCAGAGACCGGCTTTAGATGCAGCATATGCACTTGTTCCGGGGATACCTTTTTGGGGCACAACAGAAGAGAAATTTATTATACGGCCATAATTGCATTCCCGCATAAATGGTAACAAAGCATAAATTACGTTAAATGTGCCAATCAGGTTAACCTCAATAACTCTTTTCCATTTTTCCTTATCAGCTTTATGGGCAATTGCATTGTAATTGACACCTGCACAATTGATTAAAACGATCTTGTCTCCATGTTTGACAACCTCTTCAACCCAATTCTTTACATCATCATCATTTACTATATTAACTTTCGAAAAGTTGCCTTCTTTGAAGTTCGGTGTTGTTGAATTGTAAGTTCCGTACACCTCCTGTCCATCTCTGTAAAATTTTTCAAACAGATATGAGCCAATGCCTTTAGATGCTCCGGTTATTAAAACTTTCATGATTTTACTAATAAGCTAGTCAAATTTAAAGTTGCTTTCGAATGACCTTTCAGTATAAATCCTGATTCCCCATTTTCTGATATAATCTCTGAAATCATCCGTAACATTAGTTTCCTGCCCTGAATACTCCATTGTTTCAAAATTTACAACAAAATCATCAATCCTTACCTTTGGATAACTGATTTCTATTTCAGGTTTTAAATCATGATATCTTGCTATTTTCATATAATTTTCAATGATTTCTTCAGTCTTTTGGATCTTTTGAGGCAAATTCAATCCTGATATTTCCTTTATGAATTTTACGGGAGATCCCACATAGATCCCTGTTTTGAGTAGACTTTTGGTAACGGTGGAATTTGCACCAATTACACAATTTTTTTCAATATTAACCCCCATCAAAATTACAGTTCTGTATCCTATAATTACTCCATCGCCAATTGTAACGCCGGCAAAAGACGCAGGATATCCTTCAAGAACAGACAACCAGTATCCATGGGTTATTATAGCAACATCCTGAGATAAACCGACATCATTTCCTATTATTACAGGTTCACAAATATTAATGAAATTATTATGGATCGTACAACGGTCGCCTATTTCAAAATTTGCATCAGGATGCTGTCTGCCTCCACCTCCGATCTGTAAGCCCTGAGAATGAAAAAGATGCTTTCCGAATCTGACATTATTTCCGCGAATCAAAACATTATTCCCCAGACGACTGAAATCACCAATACAGAATTCACCTTTTACCGAAATCGAAATATTGTTGCCAAAACTAACCTTATTCCCGATATTTATTGATTTGGCAACAATTCTGATCTTCTTTTCTTTGTTTTCAAAAATCTCCATTTATATCTGTTTATAACCTTTAATAAACTCTGAAAACCTCTGCAAGTTCTTCATTTTAAGACATCTGATCTGATTTTTAATCCCTCTTCTTTGAAACAAATAAAAAAGGGAGTGGTAAATGTAAGATTATTCCAGAGAAGCTCATAATACAATATTATTGTTTTTTCGAACACACGTATTGTCTTCTTTTTCAGTTATTTTATTCCGGTATCATAACCTGATACACTTTTAAAATCTGGCGTCATATAAATTGTTTCAGGTCCGTTTTCTTTGAAGCCGGAATTTCAGACTTAATAATAATTTTCCCCAGCTCATTTTATGTATCTTCAGAATGTACGGGTCAAAGAAGGAATTTCTGACACAAAGTCCTTCAGTATGAAAATCTGAAAGATCCAGTGTTCTGAGAACCGGGAATCCACGGTAACTGTTCAGCAAATTTCTATCAGAAATAATTTCAAGACAATAAGGTTTATCAGTTATCTGTATAATTTCATTCTTATTGTTCCAAAACCTGTCTCCTCTGCCGTAACATCCTGTAATCTCGGAGGATCCTCTCTTTTCGGCAACACTGATAAAATGGTTTGAAAAACTGTAATCAATATGGACCTTGGTTCTTATCTCGGGATTTAACATCAGGATCTTTAAGAAGTTAATCGCTAAAAAATCCTGCTCATGATAATTCTCACGGATCTTCTTAATAAAATCTTTATGAACAATGTCGTCATTATCAAGCCGGGTTGTAATCACGTATTTGTGGTCATCATCGCATAAACTTATAACATCACTGCAATATTGTTTTATAAAATCATCATATCCTTCAACCCATTTTATTTTGATCTGGTTGCTGTAAGTTTTTTCAAGGTCAATGAATTTTTGTTTTACCGGGTCATTTGTGGTAACATCAAAATAAAGCAGCCATAAAAAATCTTTACATGTCTGGTTGATGACTGAAGGGAAACAATACTTCATGAAAAGATCAACGCGGTGTCCAAGCCATTCATCTGTAAGTACTGAATTTCCAAGTTTGTCAGTGTTCCATGTATTACCTGAACTCCTGAGATTGAATCTTGTTATGATAAAGTGCTTGTAATTCATGCACAACCTTTTAGGTCTGAATATTAATTTAAGAGCTTTTCAGGATCTTGTCGAGCTGCAGGGTAAGATTTTTCCTGGAGTACTCTGTATGAGGCATCAACAATGGTTCCTGTGTCTTCATTTTTTCAGTCAGATACTTTGTAATTTCTTCCGGTTCTTTTCCGCTGAAGATGCCGGTATGCCCGCAAAGCTTCAGGTGATAAGCTGCATCACCGTCATGAGGACCAATGTAAAGAACCGGTTTCCCGGCAGCAATATATTCAAATACTTTCCCGGGAGTTATTGCATCATTGTTCCTGGTTCCGGGGATAATAAGTAAAAGCATTGATGATTCAACCATGAGCTTAATTGCTTCCTGATGAGGGACATATGAGATAAACTCAGTTTTAGTAATGCTTAAATAACTGTTTATTTCAGCCTTGATCTCTGCAGGTATTGTCCCTGCAAAACGAAGAAGAAAATCAACACCCTCCTTTTCCAAAGATGCCAGGGCTGACAGTAATCCGTCAAGCGGATATACTTCTGAAAGCGTACCAACATATGTAATTGTAAATTTAGCGGGTAAAACGGAGCTGATTCCTGCAAAGTCATTTTCATCGTACCCGTTAGGGATGATATGCATTTTTAAGGAGATACCTCCGGTCTTTGAAATGTAAGTCTTTGCAAGGTTATTGCCAACGGTTATGATCTGATCGGCTTTGCGTAACACCTCTTTTTCGTAACAACTGTCAATAGTCTTTGAGATAAGTGTCGGATAGAAAAGGTTGTAATAGTAAATATCCGTCCAGGTATCCCTGAGGTCTGCTATCCAGGTAATCCCGGGGAAGCGTTTTTTAAGACGGAGTCCGATCAGTTGTGTGGAATGAGGAGGACTTGTTGTGATAACATATTTGATGTCTTCCCTCCGGATAATATCAGAGGCCTTTCTGACAGCATAACTGTTCCATCCTCTGCGCGGATCGGGAATAAAAAAATTCCCCCTGATAAATCTGCTGATCTTGTTCTTCAGTCCCTTGCCCGGATTATTTGCAAATCCTCCTGATGGTATTTTTGAAGGATCTTTGCTGTAAAATGAAAAGTAATTGATCGCCTTAGTCCTGATAACTTCCACTTCAGGCGGTACTTCTCTGGCAAGAGAATCATCGGTAATCGGATAAGCTGCAAATTCAGGAGTAACAGTAAGGACAACCGGCTGCCATCCGGTAGAGGGAAGGTACCTGGTGAATTTCAACCACCGCTGAACACCGGCACCCCCGCTCGGTGGCCAGTAATAGGTAAGGATCAGTACCTTATTCATTTAAAGCATCTTTAACAAGGCAGAAATTTTTACTTTTTCAGCAATGATATCATTTAGTTTTGAGATTGCAACACGTTCCTGTTCCATTGAATCGCGGTACCTGATAGTAACCGTCTTGTCATCAATTGTCTGGTGATCAATAGTAATGCAATAAGGTGTACCAATAGCATCCTGTCTCCTGTAACGTCTTCCAATTGAATCCTTGTCGTCATACTGGCAATTGAATTCAAACTTCAGGTCGTTTATGATCTTTTCGGCAATCTCCGGCAATCCGTCTTTTTTTATAAGAGGCATGATGGCAAGCTTGACCGGGGCAAGGAATGACGGGAGCCTCATTACGACTCTCATATCAGTGGTTCCGTCCTCTTTCTTCAGTTCCTCTTCCTGGTATGCTGCAGAAATTACCTGCAGGAACATCCTGTCAACTCCGATTGAAGTTTCAATTACATAAGGGACATATGATTCGCCTTTTTCAGGATCAAAATACTGCAGTTTCTTTCCGCTGTATTCCTGGTGCTGTTTCAGATCAAAATCAGTTCTGGAATGAATGCCTTCAACCTCCTTGAAGCCGAACGGGAATTTAAATTCGATATCTGTTGCCGCATTGGCATAATGTGCAAGCTTAGTATGGTCGTGGAAACGGTAATTGTTTTCTCCGAACCCGAGAGCCTGATGCCATTTCATCCTTATTTCTTTCCAATGCCTGAACCAGTCCAGCTCACTGCCCGGCTGAACAAAAAACTGCATCTCCATCTGTTCAAATTCCCTCATCCTGAAAATGAACTGACGTGCTACAATCTCATTCCTGAATGCCTTGCCAATCTGTGCTATTCCGAATGGTATTTTCATTCTTGCTGTTTTCTGAACATTCAGGAAGTTCACAAAGATTCCCTGTGCAGTCTCAGGTCGAAGATAAATCTTGTTGGCACCTTCCGATGTTGAACCCATTTCAGTGGAGAACATGAGATTAAATTGTCTCACTTCTGTCCAGTTGCGAGTGCCGGAAATTGGACAAACAATCTCATTATCAATTATTATCTGCCGTAATTCTGCCAGGTCGGTGGCATTCATGGCTTTTGAAAACCGTGTATCTAGTTCATCGATCTTCGCCTGGTTTGTAATTACCCGGGGATTTGTCTCCCTGAACTTCTTCTCATCAAAGGCAGACCCGAATTTCTCACGGGCTTTCTCAACCTCCTTATTTATCTTTTCTTCAAATTTTGCCAAATGTTCTTCAATAAGCACATCGGCACGATACCTTTTTTTGGAATCTTTATTGTCGATGAGAGGATCATTGAAAGCATCAACATGCCCGGATGCTTTCCATATTGTCGGATGCATGAATATTGCCGAATCAAGACCCACAATGTTTTCATGAAGAAGGACCATGCTGTCCCACCAGTATTTTTTAATATTGTTTTTAAGCTCAACACCATACTGGCCATAATCATAAACTGCACTTAACCCGTCATAAATCTCACTTGAAGGAAAAACATACCCGTACTCCTTGCAGTGTGCAACCAGCTTCTTAAAAACATCTTCCTGAGCCATAATTACTTTTGTTTACATTAGCGGAAGGTAAAAGTAATTCAAAAAGTTTGGTTTTACAACGCGATTTACCCCCAACACCCATACGCGTATCTTTTCTATCACCCTCTTATTTTATGCCTTTTGACTCTTTTGATCACACGTACTCACCCCCTTCTTTTACCTCCCGCCGAAGCGGGACAGGCTCTCTCTGCTGACGCAAAGAGGGGGAATGATCATATATACAGTACTTTAAGCCCCCTCTTTCCGCCGGCTGGCGGAGAGAGGGGGTTGGGGGTGAGTACATGGAGGCCTGGTAGAAGGCGATAAATCCTAATAAATCTATTAGTATCTTTACCTGTTTTTCTATTATTTGTATCATGAAGAAAAGAACTGATTTTCTTGTGCTGGGTTCAGGTATTGCCGGACTGACATTTGCTCTTAAAGCTTCAAAATTCGGGAAGGTATCTGTTATTACTAAAGCAAATCTTGAAGACACCAATACACGCTACGCCCAGGGAGGTATAGCTGCCGTATTCAGGGAGCCCGATAACTTTGAGAAGCATGTCCAGGATACTTTGATTGCAGGCGACGGGTGTTGTAATGAAGAGGTTGTAAGGATGGTTGTGCGGGAAGCTCCGGAGCGAATAAAAGATCTAATAGATCTGGGTGTCCCATTCGATAAAAAAAAAGACGGCACTTACGACCTGGCACGGGAAGGAGGCCATTCAGAGTACAGGATCCTGCATCACAAGGACAAAACCGGAGAGGCTCTTGAAAATACATTATTGAAGCAGGTTCGGAAAACCCCCAATATCGAAATATTTGAACACCATTTTGCAATTGAAATACTTACCCAACACCATCTGGGAGATGTGGTGAAACGAGGTTATCCCGATTTAAAATGCTACGGAGCTTACATTGCTGACCTTAAGAACCAGAAAGTCATAACATTTCTATCAAAAGTGACAGTTGTTGCTACAGGCGGAATTGGTAATGTTTACCTGACAACAACCAATCCCGAAGTTGCTACCGGCGATGGTATCGCAATGGTTTACAGGGCAAAGGGAACGATTGAGAACATGGAATTTGTCCAGTTTCATCCAACAGCACTGTATGATCCGAATACCCGGCCGTCATTTCTTATTACAGAGGCTTTACGCGGATATGGAGCAATTCTGAAAAATATTGCCGGTGAAAAATTTATGAACCGGTACGACAGCCGTGGATCACTGGCTCCCCGGGATATTGTTGCGCGTGCAATTGATAATGAACTGAAGATGTGGGGTGATGACCACGTTTGGCTCGACTGCACCCATCTGGATCCTGCCGGGCTTAAAGATCGCTTCCCGAATGTATATGAACATTGTCTGGCCAAAGGGATTGATATTACAAAAGATATGATTCCAGTTGTCCCCTGCGCTCATTATTCATGCGGGGGTATTAAAGTAGATATGGATGGGCAGAGCAATATCGACAGGCTTTATGCTCTTGGTGAAGTTTCATCAACCGGATTGCATGGTGCAAACAGGCTTGCCTCAAATTCGCTCATCGAAGCTGCAGTTTATGGGCACAGGGCAGCAATGCATGCTGGCAAACGAATCAAGGAACTTGATTTCGAGGAGAAGATCCCTCTCTGGGATTACAAAGGGACAACCCACCTTGAGGAGATGGTGCTTATAACCCAGAGTATTAAGGAAGTACAGATGATCATGAGCAATTATGTCGGTATAGTTCGTTCAAATCTTCGTCTTAAAAGAGCAATGATACGCCTTGATATTCTTTATGAGGAAACAGAGAGTCTTTATAAACGATCCCTTATTTCGCAGAAGATATGTGAATTAAGAAACCTGATTAATGTAGGATATATTATTATTAAGCTGGCACAGAACCGACATGAGAGCATCGGGCTCCATTATTCTATTGATTATCCTAAAAGTGCGGTTACCGAATTCTGAAATACATGAATCATCTTGAATCCTCATTTACCGGGAAGAATTCTCTCTGGAGATACTTTATAATGATAGTTACGGTCTTCACGGCTTCAAATACAATCGGAGCATTACCATTACTGATAACAATTGGGTCCAGAACTGTCTCAGATCCTGGTATGCTTGAGAAAATGTCGGCTAATCCAGCCGACCTCTCTCCTCTCGGAATCGACCCTAATCTGTCTCTCCTGATGATGCTTTTTCCGTTTCTTGTCAGTCTGGCAGTATTTGTTATTCTGATTAAACCATTGAATGGCAGAACATTGATGCAGATAGTTAACGGAACCGGCAATTTCAGGTGTAAAAGGTTTTTTATTTCTTCTCTGGTCTGGCTTATCGTATCTGCAATCTATTTAGTTGTCAGCCTTAAAATTGATCCTTCAAATTTCTCATTGAACAATATATCCGGAACACTCATCCTTCTGGTCATTATTTCGGTTCTACTAATTCCGTTCCAGACAGCATTTGAGGAAATTATCTTCAGAGGCTACATGATGCAGGGTTTTGCCGTGCTGGCAAAAAACAGATGGATTCCGTTAGTCATGACATCCTTATTATTTGCTCTGATCCATGGACTGAATCCCGAAGTTAAGGAGTTTGGCTTTTTTACAATGATGCCCCAATATCTTCTTTTTGGTTTGATCTTTGGTATAATAACAATTCTTGATGATGGTATTGAAGCCGCAATGGGAGCCCATGCTGCAAATAATGCATTTCTGTGCATTATGATAACAAATAAGAATTCTGCATTGCAGACACAGGCCATTTTTGAACAGCATACAATTCATCCATGGTCTGAATTTGTATCTATGCTGTTTATGGGGATTCTTGTAATAGGTATCCTGAAAATGGTTTTTAAATGGAACCGCTTTTCAGCTCTCTTTGAAAAGATAGCTCCACAGCCAGGTGATATTCAGATGCCATAGATTGAAGTATTATCATCAGTCCTTAAATCACCCCATTTCTGCCTGATCTCTTCAATTAAAACTTTAATTTCATCTACCTCCAGGGTTGTCAGAAGCTTCAGGCGCGTCTCCTTAAAATGAGGTAACCCTTTAAAGTAGTTGGAAAGATGGCGGCGCATCTCATAAATAGCTCTTTTACCATCTTTGTATTCCAGCGATTTATCAAGATGCAACAAGGCTAAGTCGGCTTTTTCATTCACAGCCGGTTCCGGTAAAAGTTCTCCTGTTACAAGATAATGTTTTGTATCCCTGAATATCCATGGTCTGCCGACAGAAGCGCGTCCAATCATAATACCGTCGACTCCATATCTGTCAAACATCTCTTTTGCTTTTACCGGATTGTCAATATCTCCGTTGCCAATCACAGGTATAAACATCCTGGGATTATTCTTTACAGCGCCTATCAGGGTCCAGTCGGCGACTCCTTTATAAAACTGGGCCCTTGTCCGTCCATGAATAGTAATAGCCTTAATACCTGTATCCTGAAGCCTCTCTGCCACATCAACAATGATCCTGCTATCCTCATCCCAGCCAAGCCTGGTCTTTACGGTCACCGGAAGCTTAACGGCTTTTACAATTGCTTCAGTCATCTCAATCATAAGAGGGATATTCCTTAACATGCCTGAACCCGCACCTCTGTGGGCAATTTTCTTTACGGGGCATCCGAAATTTATGTCGATAAGCTCAGGTTGTGCCCCCTCAGCTATAAGTGCTGCTTCAACCATGGCATCAACAAGATGACCGTATAACTGAATACCAATGGGTCTTTCAAAATCATAAATGTCAAGCTTTCTGACACTCTTTCTACCGTCCCTTATAAGTCCGTCTGATGAGATGAATTCAGTGAACATAAAATCAGCTCCGTTGATCTTACAGATCATCCGGAACGAAGGATCAGTAATTTCTTCCATTGGAGCAAGGAACAAAGGATGATCCCCCAGCGATATGTTGCCTATAGTCAAGTGGATAGATTTATAACGGGCAAAACGGATCCGTAAAAGCTTCTATGATAGAATTAAATTCTGGGATTCTGTTGCTCCAGTCTTGTCAAGTTCTTTTTTCCGGTAAAAATAAACAAGTCCGTAATCTTCAGACTCTTTCTTCCTTTCCTCATCCGGGAGAGATCCGTGAGAAGCCTCAACCTCATTCCATACCTGGAGAATGATTTCATCTGCCTCCTTTCTCATATCACCAGTCCTTTCAGTATAGTCAAGAGTCTTTTTTATAAGTGTCTTATGATAATTGTGAGCCTCGATAAATTTTTCGAATCGAACCTTAACAACAGCTATTGTGGGATTGGTTATCGGGCTGCCTCCTTTCCTGATCCTGAGTTCTTCGCCTTCTATTATCCTGTGCCCCCAGGTCATAAGTTCAATCTCATTATTGAGTGATGGCAGGGTAGACTCATTTGTGGCAAGTCCAAAATATGCTCTCGTTTCTGCAGGCAGATCACCCCGGAAGATCGCCATATTCAGAACCCGGATAAAATGTGTGAGGTAGATCCTGGCTTTCCTGACAATGTCATTATAGTCCTTGTTTTTTTTATTCTGTGAAGCAACTGATTGCCGCTGAAGGATAATACTATGTTCAAAAAGCGGAAGAAATTTTTGTAGTCTTACCAGTGTTTTTGCTGAATAGGACATTTTATAAGGAGGGACTTCTTTCCCTTTTTCGAGCGCGACCTTCATGGCTTTCAGTCGTGCAGCATCAGTGTTAGGCAACCGGCGATAAGGCATTTCAACAAGCTGTGTTAATAAATTGTTAGTAACTGTTGCGAATATAATATTAATTTATTAACGACCAACACTATTCGCATAATAATCAAGCTGATTATTAAAATGTTCGAAAATGATGGAATGGTTCCGGATTGTTAATAACACTTTATTATATTATTATACGTATTTCAAAGAGTAAAAGTTGCGGTCCGGGAATAAAAAAGCATCTGCATCATTGTTACAAGCGCCACAGATGTTAACTTAGGAGTTTCTTACTAATTAAAATCCTTTGCTATGTTTAAAAGCGATGTTTATAATAAAAGGAGAGAGACTCTTCACAGGAAGATGAAGACAGGCCTCGGCCTGTTCATTGGAAACAGTGAATCTCCTATGAATTATCCGTCCAATACTTATCATTTCCGGCAGGACAGCGATTTCCTCTATTTCTTTGGCATTGATCTCCCGGGGTTTACCGGGCTTATGGATTTCGATTCCGGAAAAGACTGGTTATTTGGGAATGATTTTGACATGGACGATATAGTTTGGATGGGTCCGCAACCATTGGTAAAAGAGCTTGCCCTGAAATGCGGTATTACAAATAGTGCCCCGATGGCGAATCTTGAAGTAATGATAAAGGATGCCCTTTCAAAAAAGAGGAAGATCCATTTTCTTCCACCCTACAGGGGGGAAACAAAAATAACCCTGGGCTCATTATTGAAAGAAAACCCTTGCCAGATGAAAACACTTGCCTCTTTTGACCTTATAAGGGATGTGGTTTCAATGCGATCAATAAAGGAAAAAGCTGAGATCGACGAAATTGAAAAGGCAGTTGATATTGCATATGAGATGCATACCACTGCTATGAAAATGTGCAAACCCGGAGTCAGGGAACAGGATATTTTCGGCACTATTGAAGGTATTGCCCTTGCAAAAGGAGGCGGGACTTCATTCCCTGTAATACTCAGCATCAATGGACAAACACTGCACAATCATTCTCATGGAAATATACTGCAAAAAGGGAGAATGATGGTTACAGATGCAGGTGCAGAAACAGACCGTCACTATGCCTCCGATATTACAAGAACAACTCCCGTAGGAGGGAAATTCAGCGGACTACAAAAAGATATATATGAGATCGTCCTGCAAGCTAATACGGAAGCCATAAAAGCAACGCGTCCAGGTGTTTCTAACCGCAATATTCACTTTTCAGCCTGTAAGGTTATTGCATCAGGGCTGAAGGATCTCGGACTGATGACGGGAGATACCAGCGAAGCTGTTACTGCTGGTGCCCATGCACTATTCATGCCTCACGGAATCGGACATATGATGGGACTTGATGTTCATGACATGGAAGCCCTGGGTGAAAATTACATTGGATACAGCGAGGATGTAAAACGCAGCGATCAGTTCGGACATGCATTTCTCCGTTTCGCACTACCCTATATGCCGGGACATGTTTTTACAATTGAACCGGGATGCTATTTTATTCCTGAGCTCATAAACAAATGGAAAGATGAAGGGAAATTCAAAGAATTTATCAATTACGGTAAAATTGGTAAATACATGCCGATAGGAGGAATAAGGATTGAAGATAATGTTCTGATTACCGAAAAAGGTCATAAAGTGCTTGGGAAGCCAATTCCTAAAACTGTGGAAGAAATTGAAAGAATTTGTACCTGATATTTTTCCTCGGTGACCCTCTGTGGTCCTCTGTGATCCTCTGTGTAAATTCATTTTTTGTTACACAGAGAACCACAGAGAAGGCACAGAGTTACACAGAGGGAATCCTTAATAGGCTTTATAATATTCTCTGTTAAGCCTTGAGATATTGGTAAGCTTGATCTGTTTCGGACATTCAGCTTCACAGGCTCCTGTATTTGAACAGTTTCCGAAACCAAGCTCATCCATTTTTTCAACCATGGCTCTCACCCTCTCCTTTGCTTCAATACGCCCCTGGGGAAGAAGAGCAAACTGAGAGATCTTTGCAGAAACAAAAAGCATTGCGGAAGCATTTTTGCATGCTGCAACACAGGCTCCGCAACCTATGCAGATTGACGAATCAAATGCTTTATCCGATTTTTTCTTTTCTGCAAGGATGGAGTTTGCTTCCGGTGCTGCTCCTGCATTAACTGATATGAATCCACCTGCAATCTGGATTTTATCAAAAGCGCTTCTGTCAACAATCAGATCTTTGATCACGGGGAAGGGTTTTGCTCTCCATGGCTCAATCCATATTGTATCCCCATCACTGAAATACCTCATGGAAAGATGGCATGTCGTAACAGCCGGAACAGGTCCGTGAGGATGACCGTTTATATACATTCCGCACGAACCGCATATCCCTTCGCGGCAATCATGATCAAAAGCAACCGGGTCTTTATCCTCCCCGACAAGATTTTTATTGAGAGCGTCAAGCATCTCCAGGAACGACATCTCGTGAGAGACATCCTCCATCTTATAAGTTGCAAAGATGCCTTTAGCTTTAGCATTCTTCTGTCGCCATATCTTTAATGTTAGCTTCATATCAATTAATAATTTGTTTGTTCATAAAATAGTCTTGCAGTCTTTCAGTCCTACAGTCTTGCAGTCCTGCGGTCCTGCAGTCCTGCGGTCCTGCAGTTCCCGCAGAGCGGGACTTGGCTTCGCCGAGCTCTCCGCCGGTTGGCGGATCGGTTCGTCACTTCGTTCCTCAACCTGCGATCTTTTTCCGTTGTGCCACTGCGCCACTGCGCCTCTGCGCCACTGCGCCGTTATTTATAACTTCTCACTTTCATTTCAACCTCTTCAAACCTGAGATCTTCTTTATGGAGAATATGGGGTTTTCCTTCTCCTGCATATTCCCATGCAGCAACATAAGCAAATTCTTCATCGTTTCTGAGAGCCTCACCGTCAGGTGTCTGGTACTCCTCCCTGAAATGTGCCCCGCATGATTCCTTCCTGTTAAGAGCATCTGTAATAAGCAGTTCGGCTAGTTCAAAATAATCAGATACCCTGCCTGCTTTTTCAAGCTCCATATTCAGTTCGCCAATAGTTCCCGGGATGTTGAGATCTTTCCAGAACTCAGTCCGAAGCTCCCTGATCAGTTCAAGAGCTTTCATTAAGCCGGCTTCGTTTCTTGTCATGCCCGCATAGTCCCACATAATCTTCCCCAGCCTTTTATGGAATGAAGCAGCAGTCTGTTTTCCTTTGACAGACAACAGTCTGGTTAGTTTTTCAACAGCAGCTTTTTCTGCTGCCTCAAATTCCGGTGTGTCAGTCGTAATCCTGGGAACTCTGATTTCATCGGCAAGATAGTTGCTGATAGTATTGGGGAGAACAAAATAACCATCACCGGCGGCCTGCATCAGAGAGCTTGCTCCAAGCCGGTTTGCACCATGGTCGGAGAAGTTGGCTTCACCTACAGCGTACAACCCGGGGATGGTAGTCATCAGTTCATAATCGACCCAGAGTCCCCCCATGGTATAGTGCCCTGCCGGATAAATCCTCATAGGTTCTTCATATGGATCACTTCCGGTAATGGTCTTGTACATCTCAAAGAGGTTCCCGTACTTATTCTCAATAGCTTTTTTCCCCTGTTTATTGATTGCATCACGAAAATCAAGATTCACAGACAGCCCTGTTTCTCCAACTCCATATCCGGCATCGCAACGTTCTTTGGCTGCCCTGGAGGCAACATCCCTGGGAACAAGATTACCGAATGCCGGATATCTTCTCTCAAGGAAATAATCTCTCTCTTCTTCCGGTATCTCATTTGCCGGTCTCTTGTCTTTTTTAGTTTTGGGAACCCATACCCGTCCGTCGTTGCGAAGCGATTCCGACATTAAAGTAAGTTTTGACTGAAATTCATTCAACTGCGGAACACAAGTCGGATGTATCTGAACAAAACTGGGATTTGCAAAGAATGCACCTTTTTTGTGGGCTTTCCAGGCGGCCGAAGCATTTGAGTTGACGGCAAGCGTCGACAGATAATATATTGTACCATATCCACCTGTTGCAAGTACTACTGCATGAGCTCCATGACGTTCCATTTCACCTGTAATCAGGTTGCGGGTGATTATTCCCCGTGCTTTACCGTCAATAACAATAAGGTCGAGCATCTCACGGCGAGGGTACATTTTGACATTTCCCTTTTTGATCTGCCTGTTAAGCGAAGAATAGCAGCCAAGAAGGCATTGCTGCCCTGTCTGTCCTTTGGCGTAGAATGTTCTGGATACCTGAACACCGCCGAAAGAACGAGTATCTAGCGTCCCTCCGTAATCGCGGGCAAAAGGAACGCCAAGTGCAGTAAAGTGATCAATTACCTGATTGCTGACTTCCGCTGCCCTGTAGACATTTGCTTCACGGGCTCGATAATCGCCGCCTTTTATCATGTCGTAAAAAAGCCGGAAGGTGCTGTCACCGTCATTCTGATAGTTTTTGGCTGCATTTATACCTCCCTGGGCGGCAACAGAATGTGCCCGACGCGGAGAATCCTGGTAACAGAAGTTTTTCACACTGTAGCCGAGCTCACCAAGAGCCGATGCAGCACCTGCTCCTGACAATCCTGTTCCTACAACGATAATCTCAATTTTCTTTTTATTGGCAGGGTTGACAAGCTTTACAGAAGCTTTGTATCTCGTCCACTTTTGAGCGAGGGGTCCCTCAGGTATCTTTGAAACAAGTTTTCCCATGATCTTATGTTTTTCTATCTGAAAAGCCAGAGAGTTAATGAAATATATGCAAAACCTGCTGGTATTAGTATTGAATATATAAGGGCAAAAACCTTAACGACCGGTGTCCATATCCTGTGAAAAACCTTAACGACCGGTGTCCATATCCTGTGATTGAGTCCCAGAGTCTGGAAAGCTGATGAGAAGGCATGAAAAAGGTGAAGTCCAAGGAGGACAAAGCAGATGAGATAAATATAATTGTAAGCAGATATTTTAAATAGGTTATGAGCCACAGAATAGAAGTTTTCCGGATCTCCGGGGACAAGTCCCAGTTTAATGAAATAAAAATTAAAAAAGTGAAGTACCAGAAAGGTCAGAACAGAGGCACCTGTCCAGATCATAAACCTGGAGAAGAAGGAAGTCTCGGATTTGTTCCCGCCTGCATAGCCAACAGGACGTGCAAGCCAGTTCTGTATCTGCAGAAAGATACCCCATGAAATATGGATCAGTATGGCTGCAATAAGAGCAATCTCGACAATTTTAACTACCGGGAATGTTGCCATGAAATGTGCTGCCCTGTTGAAAGGTACAGGATCGCTTTTAAGGAGCATCAGGTTAATGATCAGATGGACAGGCAGGAACATAAGAAGAAACAGACCTGCAAGCGCCATCACAAATTTTTTGGAAAGGGATGAGAAGAGGATCTTATTCATTGGATATTAAATGATTACAGGTTGGTTTATAGTTTTGTGAATGGGGAGTATAAAAATAAACTTATTAATTAATATTACCAATAAACGTATCCCACTATATTAGGATAATAATTCATAAAAAGATATGATTAAGCTCATAATTCTTTATTGCCTAATTTTGTAAATAAAATTAATATGGAAGATTTTTTCAGGTACGGAACAGGAATGATCCATTATTCTGATCAGGGGAGGGGAAAAGTAGTTGTGCTGCTTCATGGATATCTTGAGACTTCGGAAATATGGAGCAGTTTTGCCGGAAAACTTGCAACGAATTTCAGGGTAATAACAATTGATCTGCCCGGACACGGAAGTTCCGGTATGTTTGCAGAGGTACATACTATGGAGCTGATAGCTGATGCTGTTTACGGACTTATTAAGAGTATTGGCATCAGCGAGATTTTCCTGACCGGACACTCTCTCGGTGGATATGTCGCACTGGCTTTTGCAGAGCTTTACAATGAAATGTTGTCGGGTTACTGTCTGTTTCATTCACACCCGCTTCCTGATTCAGCAGAAGCTCTGAACAAGAGGGAACGTGAAATAAGGCTGGTTGAAGCCGGGAAAAAAGACCTGATGTATCCTGATAATGTTTCAAGAATGTATGCCACCACAAATCTTCAAAAATTTTCTGAAGCACTTAAACGGTCAAAGGGAATTGCATCTTCAATACCTGGAGAGGGAATTATTGCTGTTCTCCGGGGAATGATAAAAAGACCGTCAAGGATTTCGGTGATGGAAAGTGGAATAGTCCCCTGTCTCTGGATCCTCGGTGCTATGGATAATTATATAGATTGTCTGCAGATTCAGATGAAAGTACAGCTGCCGGATAATGCAACAGTTGTCGTCCTGAACAACTCCGGGCATCTGGGATTCATTGAGGAAGAGGATAAATCAGTCGAAGTGATCACAAAATTTATTGAAAAGTCAGATGATTTCCGGGGAAGACAAAAGAGTTAAAGACTGTTTTTACTTTTATCTTTTATCTTCTTTTCGCCGCACACCGCATACCCCGAACCGCAAACCATCCCTATTTCTCCAGGAAATCTATAGCATAAAGAAGGGTGGTATCAATCTTTTCCCTGATAGGGTAAAATCCTTTATTATCAAGAATATTCCGGGCGACATATGATTTCAGCTGGGTATGAATAACCATCCCTGAAATACTTAATCCTTTCTGATCGGCTTTGATGCCGTTCTTAGAAGCATAATCAATGAACTGATAAAGCAGCCCCTGTTTATCAAGATACTTTTCAATCTCCCCGGATTCAGTATATTTCTTAAGTGTCTCCCGGTGCATTTCAGTATATTTTAATGCAAAAGGATAAATAAAAGGACTCACCTTCATAAAATATGGTGAAATATCTGTAGTGTCGACGGGTATAAATTTATCGGGCATTATGCCACCGCCACCATAGACTGTTTTCCCTCCCGGAGTGGTGAATTTCAGGGAGTCAACGAACCTTATGCTGTCGGAGTTCTCATATTCATGCCTGTCGAACCTGGTATTCAGGTCGTCGTAATAATCTTCAAATCCTTTTTTATAAGGTTTCTGAATAGATCTTCCTGTTGGTGTATAATATCTTGCGATGGTAAGTCGTATTCCTGATCCATCAGTGAACTGAACAGGCTCCTGTACCAGTCCTTTACCGAATGAGCGTCTTCCAATTATCGTACCCCGGTCATTATCCTGAATTGCCCCGGCAAGAATTTCGCTGGCTGATGCACTCCATTCATCAATAAGTACTGCCAGGTCGCCGGTTTCAAATTCTCCTTTTCCCGTCGCCCTTGCTTCATTTCTGGGTTGCGTGCGTCCTTTGGTATAGACAATCAGTTCTCCTTTTTTCAGAAACTGGTTTGCAATCTGGATAGCTGCTTCCATAATGCCTCCGGAATTACCCCGAAGGTCAATAATCAACTTTGTCATTCCCTTGCTTTTAAGCTCTTCAAGCCCCTTCATGAACTCATCAAAAGTGGTCATTGCAAAGTTATTGATCCTGATAAATCCGATATTATCATTTATCATATATGCCACGTCGATGCTGTAAATAGGGATTTTATCACGTGTAATACTGAATGGGAGCAGCTCATTATGTCCCCGGCGCAGGATTTTCACCCTGACTACTGTTCCCCGGGGGCCTTTCAGCATACCCATGACTTTTTCGTCGCTTATTCCTTTGCCAGCCACGAGAGAATCGTTGACATACAGGATCTTATCTCCGGCGAGAAGTCCGGTCTTTTCTGCTGGTCCTCCTGGTATAGTACTGATTACCAGGATAGTATCGGTAAGCATGTTGAATGAGATACCTATACCTTCAAAATTTCCCTGAAGCGGTTCGTTGACACGAATGAGGTCCTTTGAAGGTATGTATACCGAATGCGGATCAAGCTTTTTCAGAATAGAGGGAATAGCTGCTTCAACAAGTTCGTCTCGATTTACCGTATCAACATAATTTGATTCTATAATGTTAAGAATTATGTTAAGCTTGTCATTTTTTGATTTTTTTCCGGGATTCTGCGGATTATCACTCTGACGCGGAAGATAAATGCCGATAAGAATGCCAAAGATTACTGAAACCGCCAGCAATAGAGGAAGAAAGATACTTCTCCTTGAATTATTGTTGTTCATAAATGTCTTTTTCAGGATCAATATAAACAAGCTCTACTCCGGCGCGCTTAAGAAGGTCAAGTCCATCGGTTATCCTGTACCTGTTGCAATAAACGACTCTTCTGATGCCTGACTGAATTATCAATTTTGCACATTCAATACAGGGAGAGGTGGTAACATAAAGAGTTGAATCCTCACTTGAGTTATTCGATTTTGCCACTTTCGTAATTGCATTTGCTTCTGCATGAAGAACATATGGTTTTGTGACGTTGTTTTCATCTTCGCATACATTCTCAAAACCTGCCGGAGTGCCATTGTAACCATCGGATATGATCATCTTGCCTTTAACAATTAATGCTCCGACCTGACGCCTTATACAATATGAATTACGGGCCCAGATAAGTGCCATTTCAAGATACCGTTTGTCGAAAGCGATCTGTTTTTCGCCGTAAGGTCTTATAGAATTCTGGCAGGCCATAACAATATATCTTCGATATTAAGCGTTTAAAGTTAATAATTTATTTGAGTGAATGGCAGGTTTTAAGTCTCTTGCTTCCAGCTTTATTGTTAAAAATAAATTGTCAGGTTAATAACATTTTTTCTTTCCGTGTGTTTTTATTTAAAGCAATAATTAATTTTGCGCCTTATTTCAATTGAGTTTTTAAAGAAATGAAAATAAACAATGAAATGAAAAGATTATTATTTACACTCATATTAACAGTTCTTTTCCTGAAGATTTCGGCACAGGACAGGTTCACAGACCTGCGTGATGGTAATAGTTACCGTACGGTTACAATTGAAGGGGTTACATGGATGGCTGAGAACCTTAAATACAAGGCTAAAGGCAGCGGAACCTATTACTTCGACAATAATCCCGATAACATTCCCGCCTACGGGATTTTATATGAATGGGAAACAGCAATGAAAGCTTGTCCTGACGGGTGGCACTTACCTTCAGGGTCAGAATTCAGAACCCTGGCAAATCATTTTGAGATTGAGGAGAAATGGGAGAAAACAGGGTCTGGTCCTCTATACTTCGGGATCCAGCTTTCGGGAATGCAGGATTACGAAGGAATTTTCACAGAGGTGGATGAGAGCGCATATTACTGGACCTCGACAGAATATGATAATAATGAAGCGGAATTTTTCAGCTATGTGATATTAGATGACAAGCCGATTATTGATATTTCACGAAAAGAAGATATGCCCGATATCCATGGTGCTGAAAAAAACAACAGATATTCTGTGAGGTGCATGAAGAACTAGGGTCAGGCTGATTGAAAAATGCGGCCTGAATGTAAGCGGATTCGAAACACACGAGACATCCTCAGTATTTATTTATGAGATGATTGAAGAATTTGGTGGGGTTGAAAAGTTTTATGCTGCCTTTTATGTAAGTTCCATATCGCCCCTCGGTTTTACATCTGTGGGGAAAAACGGGAAAGAGATCAATTACAATTATTATGACAGCAAAGAGCTTTCAGAATCCATATACGATTTCGCCATAGAAACTATCAGAAAACAGCTTGAATCCGGGATTGTAAGGGATATCTGTTTTTGCCTGGGAACCGGTAAAAATTTCAGATTTCTTACGAAACTTAATAGGATATACAGGTATTTCGGACGGATTGAGCCACTGGAACATCCTCGTTATATAATGCAGTACAGGTCGACCAGGAAAAACACCTATATAAATAAATATATAGAAAAATTCAGCAGCATTTATTTATAAATGCAGACCTTAATATTTATATGCTGAGTTTCCTTATTTTTCATTTTGTTAATAGATTTTCGTATATTTACGAAAGACTCAGTTTCTAACAAGTATCTGATATCAGAATTTATTTAAAGTTAAAGTATAATTTATATGAATAATAGCCAATCCGATAAAAAATTATATACAGATAAAGATGTAAGACTTGCACGTTTTGCTAAAGCTCTGGGGCATCCGGCAAGAATTGCAATCCTGAGGCATATTGCATCCCTGGAGACCTGCTGTTTTAATGAAATATCAAAAGAATTGCCACTTGCAATATCAACAGTATCCCAACACCTTACAAAGCTTAAAAAGGCAGGATTAATACAGGGTAGCATAGAACCGCCAAGAGTCCGATACTGTATTAATTATGAAAACTGGAAACTCCTCAGAAAGCACTTTAAGGCATTTACAAAAATGGAGATCGCCAAATACGAAAAAAATAATTAATCCATCCCATGTGAATCCATAATTCAATATGGGATTTTTTTCACATGGTATCATGAATATTACACCGGGAGAGTCCTTTGAACTTTGTGAAAAAGGGGCAATAATTGTTGATGTTCGTGAAGACTATCTGAGTGCTTTCAAAATGGTTAAAGTTGAAAAAGTGTTGTATCTGCCCTTCAGTCAGATTAAGGAACATTACAAAGATTTACCGCATGACAATCCATTGATTTTTGCTGATGCAGTCGGACTCAGAAGCCGTGAAGGTGTAGTGTTTATGAATTCACATGGATATGACAATGTTGCCAATATGGCCGGGGGTATTGTTGACTGAGAGCGAGAAGAAGTACAATAGAAAAGATTTTTAAAATAAATATCTATGAAAAGAGGAAATCTTAGCTTATTGCTGTTGTTTGTGTTTGCCGGATTGCTCTTAGTCTACATATGGGAAATGAGATCCGGCAAAAAAGAACCACTTATTACAGATCGTGAACTAATTACCCAATCGGGAGTCTGCCCTCCATTTTTTCTTTATGATGAGGATGGCAAAGTTATTGATCCTGTTCATGAGATTAACGCTGAAAAACCTTATTCTCCGAAACAAACATGCGGAAAATGTCATGATTATGATAAAATAACGCAGGGATTCCATTTCCAGCAGGGTAAGGATGAAACAGCCACCGGCGTTTTGGCTGAACGATATCAATGGGTATCCAATCCTGGTAATTACGGTGGAAACTGGTGCTCCCCAGCCCCGCTTTATAATTATCTGTCGAAAAAAAATAATTCTTCCGTAAAAGAAATGGACATGACTTCTTTTACATTCATTACCAACGGATGTGCTACCTGCCATCCGGGAGGAGGACCGCTTGAGTTCGACAGGGAAGGATTCAGGTATGATAAGAATATGGAAGAGATGGGATTTACAGCCGGGGGGACGAACAATTTTGACGGGGACTATTATCAGGCACACTGGAATATCTCCGGAGTCATTGAAGCTGATTGTAATCTCTGCCATCTTCCTGAATATGATTACAAAACCAGAAATGAACACCTGGCAAAATTCAATTTCAGATGGATGGCAACTGTTGGTTCAGGATTAGCTGCCGTGGAGGGTTCAATAAAAGATACAGTTGATGTTAAGGTAAAATATAACCTGACTAAGTTTGGGGCTGACGGCAAAGTTTCAATGCACCTTGTGCGGGAACCAAGAAATGAAACCTGTCTTAATTGCCATTCAAAACCCCAATGGAAAAAGCGGGGTGCTTCATTTACCGAATACACTGATGTTCATATAGCCAAGGGAATCAAATGCGTTGATTGTCATGTTGCCGGTTCAATGGCCTCAGATCCCAGAATTAGGGGAAAAGAAGTTCATCAGTTTGGCAAGGGCGATGATCCATCAGGATGGGTAAGAAATGACCTTGATAATACAATGCGTACATGCAGGGATTGCCATCTCACTGGTTATCTGAATGCGCCCATTGCAAAGCATACATGGCTGCCTGACCTTCATCTTGATAAGCTCTCCTGCCAGGCATGCCACATACCAGAGAGAAAAGTCAAATCAGCCTTGGTCCAGGTAAGTGATATATATAATCCGGGAACAAAAATTACCCCTCCTCCAAAATATGTCTGGACATTCTACGACCAGAACATGAATTACTGGAACCACTACGGTGAACTGTCAATGTTTACGGCAAAAGACCAGCCATCAGATCCTTTCGTACCTGAGTATGCTAAGTATAAAGGACAAATTTTCCCTGTAAATGCAGTCCATAGTGCATGGCCAGGCATTTATACTGCGGGAAAGAAAGGTCTCGATCAACCGAAGATGAAAGATATTTACGGCATGTGGATGAGCCACCGGAAGGATAAATCAAAATATCCCGAACTGGCAAAAATTTCTGACAATAATTCTGACACCATTCCGGAAGTTAACACACCGGAAGAGATTGACGCCTTTATTAATTCTGTAACTTTACTAATGAATGATCTGGGGTACGATCTTACCGGTAAAAGGATTGTTTGGGTAAATGACGACAGGATGTATCTAAATGGAAAAGATTTTAAAACTCTTGAAAAAGAAAAATGGGAATCCTCGCCTTATGCATCAGTTTACAAATACAGTCACGATGTTTTCCCGGCAAAAGCAGGGTTGGGAATCAATGGATGTACTGATTGTCATTCTTTCAGATCTGATATCTTCTTTAGGCAACTGGTAAAATATCCATTTGGTGATGATGGCAATCCGGTGATAGAGCCACAGTATAAGAAGCTGGGAATGAGCGGCTTTATGGTAGGATTATCGGCATTCAGAGAGCAGATTGTAAAATCATTTGAGTATCCGGCAATGATTTTCCTTCTCCTGACCATTTTATTATCAGTTGCATGTTATGTAAACAAAAAGCAGAACTTTTTCCCTGTCAGCTCAAAACATCTTATTATAATTTACGGGTTGCTTATTGCCGGGCCTGCTCTTGTCTTTCTAAAACCAGATGTGAACAGCTATGTCCTGCCGGACCGGTTGACACTTGATTCAAATCATTTCATTATAACAATTCTTGCATTAATTGCCGGAGCTTTTACAAGAAAACTGCAGGCATTGTTCCTGTTCCTTACGGTTGTGTCTGGCTTATTGATGATGGTTAAGTTTGAACTGATTTACCAGATAGTCAGGATCGCTTATACAGTTTTTGACATATCGGTAGTTTTAAGCGTCCTGATATCAATCATCTATTTTATTAATGATCAATTCGGGATATTGAAACAGACATTCAAAAATAACTTACTTGATTTCTAACTTTTTTTAAAAATAATATGAAACACTCACTCGGTTTTATAGGTGGCGGAAGAATTACAAAGATCCTTCTGCAAGGTTTCATAAACAAAAATGTAAAATTCGAAAAGATTGTAGTAGCGGATACCAATACGGAGGTTCTGGCAAATCTTAAAAAACGATTTCCGGATATAGTTTCTGCTGATGCAAAAAGTGCTGCCAGTCAGGATGTTGTTTTCCTGGCCCTTCATCCGCCAATGATTATGGATACCCTTGAACTGATAAAAAACAATGTTAAAGCGGAGGCAACAGTTATCTCACTGGCGCCCAAGATCAACATGCCAAAGCTGGCATTAAAGCTTGGACATGTAAAGAATCTGGCAAGGTTGATCCCCAATGCCACATCATATATCAACGAAGGATTCAATCCGGTGACATTTGCAACAGGATTTGATCAGGAAAAGAAAGTAGAGATACTTTCACTGCTTAAGAATCTGGGACAAATATTTGAAGTCTCAGAAGAAAAGCTCGAAAGCTATGCCATCATGCCGGCAATGCTTCCTACATATTTCTGGTTTCAGTGGAGAGAGATTTCAGAAATGGGAGAGAAGATAGGTCTTTCAGGAGAAGAGAGCAAACAATCAATTTATCAGACTATTGTTGCAGCTCTTCATCTTCTATACAAATCCGGACTGACTCCGGCGGAAGTAATTGATTTAATCCCCGTCAAACCGATAGGCGACCATGAGCCTCAGATAACTGAGATCTATAATAACAAACTAATAGGATTGTTTGAGAAAATTAAACCTTCCTAGGCATTCTTGAATGCTTTCTTCCCTGCAAACTTAGAAGCTTTGCCCAGTTCATTCTCAATGCGCATAAGCTGGTTGAATTTTTCAATCCTTTCGCCGCGGCAACCGCTGCCTGTTTTCAGGTGTCCTGCATTTACGGCAACCGTAAGGTCGGCGATGAAGCTGTCAGAAGTCTCTCCGCTGCGGTGCGAAACAAAGGCATTGTAATTGTTCCTGTATGCAAGCTCAATAGTCTCAAGTGTCTCTGTTACTGTTCCAATCTGGTTAAGCTTTATAAGGATTGAGTTTGCAACACCTTTTACGATGCCTTCAGCCAGGATAGTTTTATTAGTACAGAAAATATCATCACCAACAATTTCAATTTTATTTCCCAGAACTTTAGTAAGATTCTGCCATCCTGTCCAGTCGTTTTCGGCAAGACCGTCCTCGAGCAGTACAATGGGGTATTGTTTTACCCAGTTTTCCCAAAGTTTGACCATGTCATCACTGGAAATTAATTTACCCGTACTCTTAAAAAGCTTGTATTTACCATCTTCCCACATTTCACTTGCTGCAGGATCCAGGCAAATGCTTACATCTGACCCAGGTTTATATCCTGCTTTATTTATTGCTTCAAGGATAACTTCGACAGCTTCATCATTAGATTTTAAATCAGGAGCAAAACCGCCTTCGTCACCAACCCCAGTGCTGTACCCTTTTCCTTTTAGCACCGATTTAAGACTATGAAACACTTCAACCCCCATCCGGATAGCTTCAGTAAATGATGATGCCCCATGAGGTGCAATCATGAATTCCTGAAAGTCTACATTATTATCAGCATGTTTGCCTCCGTTTATGATATTCAAGCAGGGAACTGGAAGGAGATGTGCATTTGCACCTCCAAGATATTGGTATAATGGTATTCCGGCGCTTTCAGCTTCCGCCCGTGCATAAGCCATTGAAACAGAAAGGATGGCATTAGCTCCAAGTTTGGATTTATTGGCAGTCCCGTCAAGTTCTATCATCAGATAGTCAAGTTCTCTCTGGTTGCTGAAATTCTTCCCAACAATCTCTATTGCAATAATCTTGTTGACATTATCAACTGCCTTTAAAACTCCTTTCCCTCCATATCGTTTTTTATCACCATCACGCAATTCACAGGCTTCACGTTCCCCTGTTGAAGCGCCGCTTGGTACCATAGCTTTTGCTTTAGTTCCATCTTCGAGCGTTACATTTGCTTCGACTGTCGGATTCCCTCTTGAATCCAGGATTTCCAATGCTGATACATTAATGATTTTCATAGTTATAAGAGTTATTAGTAATTTATTTTTACGGTAATTGACATTAGATCATCTATATCCTTATCAAATTCTTTAACCAGTTCTTGCGGAAATTTACCAAATCCTTTCTGTTTCTTTGTTTTGGCGTCGCAAAGTATTTCCCAGATTTTTGTCTTCTTAACATCAACTATCCTTTGCAAACTCTGGAATCTTTTATCGGTATTATACTTTTCAGCTAAATTACAAATTTGTTTGCGAGCTTCTTCAATTACCTTAAGATTTTGATCTTTAATATCATTGTGAATGTCATTTTTTATTTCAAAGCAACACGACTTGTATTGATCTGTCATTAAGTCTTCGATTTCAATCAATAATTGTTCAACGATCATCAAAGTTGTAGTTAAAGATCTTCTGTGATTTTCAAGTAGAATGATTTTTTCCTCTTTCATTGTAATGCGATGTTAATTATATTCTGTTTTTCTCCTTCTAAGAGGAATTTCCGGAGCCTGGTCATCTAAGATTGGTTCTGTAAGCAGATGTCTGGGCAGGAAAAACTTATTAGCAATCAGGGTCGGAATTATAGCACTGGCAATTACAGTTCCAACAAGAAAAGAATATTGTTCCTGAGTTATGATGTTATTGGTGAGACCATATAGTGCTGAAATTGTTCCGAATGTTAATCCAGTTGACATTAACAGTGTATAATACCACTTTTCTTTTTTATGCTTTTTGAATCTTTTTATAACAGGATATAATCCGAATATTTTAAAAATAATCTTGGTAAAAAACAATAAGATAAAAATAAAAGGTGCCGCAATAAGTGCTGGTAATGACATTAAAGCACCTGCCCGCATGAAATAAATCGGAGTAAGGAATCCGACAGTCATTGTTCTCAATCTTCTGATAAAGAAGTTATCAGCTTCAACAGTTTTTGCAAGGATCATACCTATTATGTAGGCAGGCAGAACAGGTTCACTGCCTGACCAGATAGCCAGCACTGCCATTGATATTAAGACAAAAAGAATCCATTTTGTGCGTATTGCGGCAGTCTTATAAGCAAAATGTTCTATTAAAAAATCAGTTAATAGCGGCAATGCAAAAATAAGAAGTATTGTTACCGCAATAAAGACAAGAGTTTTATAAGTGAATGGTGCAAATATCAATCCCAACCCTATAACGGTACCAAGGTCATTCACAAAACATGAACCAAGCAGGCTTTTGCCAAAAGATGTTTTATTGAGGCCATACTCAAGCATCACTGAATATACTACAGCCATTGATGTTGTTGATAATGCGATTCCTGTTAATAAGCTTGCCTTTAAGTTCCAGTCTAATAAATAATAGGCAACTAAAGAGGCTCCGGTAAATGGAGCAAAAAATCCCACTAACCCGACAATTGAAATCTCTTTAAACTTTGATTTTAACGAATCCGGATTTAACTCTGATCCTGCCAAGAAGGTAAGCATTATTGCTGCAACACCGGCAAGAAATTTCATCCAGTCGGCGTCCAGTGAAAGCTTTCCCAGGTTACCCGATCTAAAGGCAATGTATCCTATCAGTGCGCCAACAATGATTTCCATCAAGGCCATTGAAATCCTGACCCTGTTTGCGATGATTGTAGAAATGACTGATGCCAGGAACCAGAATGCTGCAAGAAGATAAATTTCAAACATAAAACTCCTTGTATTTTAAGATATTGCAGGAGTTATCAGCATCTGTGGCGGTTAAAGGTGAACTCCATCACCCGGTGACAAAAATAATAAATTTATTATTGTTTCCCGTAATGTTTCAAAACGAACCTGTCGGCCATGTAATATAAAATTGTCCCCACGATCAACCCGATAAAATATCCATTTGGAATTCCGTTGGCGCATATTGCAACAACAATAGCTATAAAGAACATCTTCTTATCGGTTATGATGTCTTTTACGAGTATAATCAATGCAATGCCCTCGAACAGCAGTATTACTCCAAGAAGCGGCTTTGGAAATATCTGCAACAATTCAGGTGAATTATTGCTGAACATTAATCCAAGAATAAGATAGAAGAGGCCGTAGATAAGTGTGGATCCTCCCGTACGTCCTCCAAATGTGTAATGTCCTGCAATACCTCCGGACCCGTGACATACGGGAATTCCTCCGAACAGGGAAGCCAGAATATTCATTACAGAATAGGTGAAACCGATTTTTTTAACACTGATTTTTTTACCGGGGAACAGATCCTTAACTATCTGGTTTGTTGCAAATATTGAATTTCCAAGAGATAACGGAATTTGCGGGATTGCAAGAACGACCAGCCCTGTCATTATATCCTTGTAAGTTAAATGAGGGAAGTAAGCATGAGGAACGGCAATGCCGATTTCTGAAAAAGGGACATTTTTAAAAAAAATGACATACACAAATCCCAGTATCAGAATAAAAACAGCCGGCGGATATTTACGGTTTCCGATCAATATTATGGCAATGATGAAAGCGATCATGACAAAAATGTAACCGATAGTTTTATCAGCAGGGATATAATCTCTCATTGCAAGGAGACTCAGCTGTATCCCCAGTCCCAGCTGGATCCCCCTGATGACTGTTTTCGGTATTATTTTATTGAGCCAGGTCAGGAGGCCGGTTAAGGTAATTATCAGCATGATAACGCCTATGGCAAGTCCTCCTCCCCAGATGACAGATGCCGACACCTTCTGGGTTATGACAATCAGCGCAACAGCTTTCAGCGGCTGAACAGGCATTGGAATTCCGTAAATAAGTGATGTTATAATCTGGAGAATTCCGAAAACAATCAGGGTATTTGACATTTCCAGGTTTGTAGCCAGAAGCATGCCTATGATCAGGGGCAGATCGGTCCCTATATCACCAAATGCCCCGGAGAACTCATTCCTGTTTAATTTTATATGGTCTGTAAGTAACTTCATTTCTGTTGAACCGGATTAAAAGTATAATTAAAATTCCTGACAGACAAGTGTTTTCAAATTTGAAAATGCCGGTAAAATGGTTTTATAAGAGAAATTTATTTTTCGGTAAAGAATCACATTATATTTGACCTGGGTTTGAACTTTTATATAACATTTAGATGCTTCAATTTTTCTCTGTAAGGGTCCTTTCGGATAAATTATCAGGAGGCGATATTCAGTTTTCAGGACTTATTCAAACATGGTTAATTGTGTTCATTGCTGTTGTTATTTTATGTTTCATTGTCAGCGAGATAACCCGTAATTACAGCCAGGTTGACAAGCTCTGGAGCCTGATGCCCATAGTTTATAGCTGGATCACGTTTGCTTCATTTCCGTCACCAAGATTATTCATTATGGCTGCCCTTGTTACAATATGGGGATTGAGGCTGAGCTATAATTTTTCCCGTAAAGGAGGTTATAATATAATTCCATGGAAAGGAGGATTACAGGTGGGCTGTTATGCGAAATACATCTGCATTAAAGGGAAGGTTTAGATTCGAGCTTTTAACCTGTTTTTCATATCACTATATCATAATATTGTGATATTTTTTTTTCATCACCCTTTCTGCTGGCAGCCCTCTATTCTGATAAGTCATTGACAGTTATTGACATAATTGCCTCACTCCTGATGCTTACCTTTATCATAATTGAAACCGTTGCAGATAATCAGCTATTCAGGTTCCACCAGGAAAAGAAGAATGTCTTAACGAGTGGGAAACACTATACCAGGTCGCTGAGTAAGGGTTTTATGACAGAAGGGTTATGGAAATATGTGAGACATCCTAATTTTGCACCCGAACAGGCAATCTGGATCAGCTTTTATTTTTTTGGTGTTTCCGCATCAGGGCAGTGGCTCAATTTCACACTTGCCGGACCACTGTTGCTCGTAATGCTGTTTATAAGAAGAGTGTGCCAAAATTCCTGCCCCGGATCTTTAAATTTTAATCTTTTTTCTGAGAGACAGATACTAAATTGTGATATAAAAATCTAATCAAACCCTTGCAGCTATGGAAAAGAAAGTCATTATTTGTTTATTAACAGGAATCCTATTATTTTCTTCATTAAATGCACAAGTGATTGAGACAATTACTCTTCCTCCTGCACAGAAGACTGGATCAATACTACTACCGGTCAGCGCCTTTTGATCTCGAATAAAACGACGCACCTACATTAATTATACAAGTTGCTCCGGCAATGATCCATGGAGCATAGCCGTTGTTCATCTGAGCTGCTGACATGCATCCTATGGCACCATAATAAACTGCTACATAAGGGATAATTATCCCCGGCTTGAAAGGATTACGATACTCCAGCTTAAGTACATAATCTACGGTTACGGAAAAAATGGACCAGGCAGCATATCCCATGTTGGACCAGGTAGCAAAGTCGGTTGACCTGTTGGTGATATCCACTACAGCCAGCGCCAGTGCGGGAATCCCAAGCAATTGTGTGCCGTATCCGAACCATTTTGCTGCTTCCGGTGCATGCACACGAGTAAGGAAAAGACCAGTGCCAACAATATTTACAGTTGTTGCCAGCCAGAAATCAGGATCACGATAAAAGCTTCTCGCCGGGGTGGAAGAAGAGGAAGAAGTAAGGTTCAAATTGATGGGCAGGAAGGTACGGGTTGCATCTTCGCCATATCGGAGAAACTGGCTACCGGAAACATGCAGAGCACTTGGAGATGTTATTGGCCGGTAAATTTGATCTGCCAGAGATAGCTGGGCAACAGCCGGCAGCGACCCAAAGGCAAACAGGTAAAAAAGAGATCGGAAAAGCATAACTATTGAAATTTTATCAAAGTTAACGTAAGTTTGACATTAAAACAAACTAGTTGAATTGACTTTGTGTTATTTATAGAAGACTCCGGGATTCACAGAGTTCCCACAGGATAAAAAATCTGTGTTAATCCGTGTTCTCGTGGTAAAAAGAATTATGCCGTGTAGAAAATTAAAGGTAAGAGCTGATTTTGTAATCGCCCGATCCTATCTTAAAAACAGCATAACCATCCTCCATACGCGCAAATCGTAAATCACTAGTGCCCTGTATTGATTTCCCACCTTCAGTTACAACAGATGCATCTGATGCAGGAACGTATACATCAGCAGTACAGCCAACCGGAACTGTTATATCCAGATCGAATTTACCGTCATTCCTTTTCCCGCTGACGGATGCACTGCCATAGGGTGTCTCATTCGAATATGTAACAAATGTTACATTTCCTGCAGGCTGAGGTTTAATCTGAATATGCTTATCTCCCGGCTCCTCCGGATCGGTATTCATGCCGGCAAGAACACGGTAGAACCAGACGAGACCGCCGCCAAACATCGGATGGTTTCTGGAACCCGATCCGTCCCACTGCTCCCAGGTTGCTGTTGCTCCCTGTTCTATCCACCACCCATAGGAAGGTTCTGTTGTTTTATTCATAGCTTCAAAAGCAAGCTCATTCAATCCGTTCTCAGCAAGCACTTCAAGAAAGAACTGGGTGCCGAATATACCGGTATATACATCCGATAATGTGTTACCCAGAATTTTTGCCTTGTTTGGCATCAGCCATTTCCAGTATGACACGTTTGCCGATGCTGCTATACGAGGTTGATAATTAATCTTCAAGAGTTCTATTTCGGACTGTTTTATGGCAGTTTGTTTTTCGTTTGCCTGCAACAGATAGTTGCGCTGTAAGGCACTGTCAATCAGATTTCTCATGGCAAGTTCTCTGACCGGTTCCTGTGCATTAATAAGGCTTGATGTTATTATTCCGAAGAATAAAAACGAAATTGTTTTCTTACTAATTCTTCTATCTGATAGTTTTATCATTATAAGTTTGTTTTGTCAGTTAAGAGTGAATAAAACCTGAACAGCAAACCAATAAGAATTTGCCGGATCATTATTGTTAATCTGCTCAATATCTCCCGGTTTAAAATACCCCAGCACTCCCGTAAACTGCCATTTTTTAAACGCCTGGTAACGGATAAAGATGTCGGCTTCATCTCCCAGACGATGTTTCCCGCTCATTATTTTCATGGTTTTCAGAATAGTCACATCATCCGGGACCGGGATATAAAAACGGTTGTATTTTATATCAACCCACATCTTCTTTTTTAAGGGGAAGAGCTCAAGGACAATTTCGGGGTCGCTCAGGTTTGACCATTGCACAATATTCATCCAGCCGTAAAATTTGTCGCTTGCTCCGAAAGCCGGATCAAAAGTACGGATAACATTATCGCTTTTCTTTCCTCCTGAAGCATAAGTACAGCGAATACTAAGTACCGGAGACGAAGGAAGAGAACTGAACCTGTAGCCGGCTTTTGCAAAATAACCGTATGCATTGATCCGTTTTCCATTCTCCCTGCCAAATTCCACGGCATACAGAAAATCATAAATAAGATCCTGTTTTTCAGGACTTACAAGCCTGAGCCCTGCCCAGTTCCTGTTTATTGACAGGGTTCTGATATAATCTGCCGAACCCTCGGTTTTCAAAGCATAAAATGGTTCTGCATTGAGCCAACCCGTCAGATGAAAATGTGAATATATTCCGCCTCCCCAAAATTCGGTTTGTGTAAATGGTACTGAGATTTTAAGCGGATCGTGAATTTTTGTCCCGCCTACGAAAACATCAATATAATTCTCTCCTTTTTTATATGATACTTTTATAGCATCCCATGTCCAGCGGCCGGTATTTCCCCAGTCTCCCGGTCCGAAAATCCTGTAATCTCCGTAAAAGATTTTCTGACGTCCGGCTTTAACAGTTATATTCTTAAAAAGGTTCTTATATTCAATATAGAGATCATATAGATCAAAATATTCTTCCTGAGGATTCATTGTGTAATACGGTGACTCAGTTCCGGTCTTACGAATTTTAAAAAGGTGAGGGTACTTTTTTTCCTGTAATGACCAGCCGAATGCTCTTGAATCCTGCAGATGAAAAGATGCAGTCAGTTTCTTGTTATTATAAGTTATACCCGGAATTATTCTCTGCATCAGTATCTTGTCATTCAGGCTGCCTGTTTCTTCGGTACCATCATCTCCATAATTCTTTGCATTCATTCCGTTCCACAGCTCAAGCCGGTAACGGACAGAAAGATCAAATTTGAATCCGGTCTGTTCATCCTGGCAATACAGAACCTGGCTAAAAAGGGAAAATAACAATATCCGGATAACTATTTTCTTCATCGGTTCGGGAAGGTGATTAATCAAATATTCTTATTTTAATCCCTGGACAGCAAGGATCTCAAGGTCAATTTCAGCATGTATACTTCTTGAATCAGCCTGGTGCGGGACGATCACGCAGTCTCCCGCGGTAATCCCAGCAGCTTCATTATCAATGGTAATTGTTCCCTCACCCTTCAGAAAATAAAAGAGGACATCATTATCCATTTTACAGGGAGGTATGCTGTTGCCTGCCTGCAGAAAAGTTACTTGTGCTTTCAGATTTTCAGTTGTGCAGAAAACCTCTTTATTTAACGGTTTCTTTTCCATAGAAGCCAATATTTCCTGAATATTGAATTTTTTCATAGTATTTATAACCAGATTTCATTTTCAAATTTTCAAATTTTCAAATTCTTCAAGGTTGTTTCACATCGAAATCCTTATCCTTTAAATACCATTCCATGAGATAACCGATCAAAATAAAAACAGGTAATGTAATCAGTGTTCTAAGCAGGGAAAACTTCAGTCCCAGAAAGCCGATCTCAAATGTTATCATAGGGATTTTAATCGTGGCAAAGGCTCCCAGGTAAATGAAGATATTTCTTATTGAACATCCTTTCTTCCAAAGGATATAAGCAAAGGGGAAAGCACCGTAAAGCGGTCCTGCCTGAAGTGTGGCAAGCAGTATGACAAGACCGGTACCTTTCCATCCCGATTCCCTGCCTATTTGTTTTTTAATTTTTTCGCGCGGCACCCACACATCAAACAAACCCACCAGTATGAACATCAGCGGCAGGAACAGTATCATCTCTTTGAAGAACATCCAGAAATTTAGTCCAATCTTCTCCCCGGTGGCAAAATCAAACAGATATGATAATCCGATCAGGATCAGAAAACCAATGGGGGCAATATATTTCTTCAATTCTTTCATAAGAAGGATCCCATAATTAATCCTATGAACAAGGCTACAGCAAGGCTTACCAGGTTCCTTATCACGCTTACTTTCCACCCGAAAAATTTTACTTCCACGGGAAGAGTAAGGAAGCCTGTCATCATAAGGGTTGTTATGAAAACAGCTATTACTGAATATGCTACACCATTATCAATCAATATTCCGCAAAGAGGATATGCAATAAACCCTGGTATTAAGGCAACTGATCCCAATAGAGCCGCTGTGATCCAGCCTTTAACCCCTTAGCCTTCTCCCATATATTTAACCAATGTTTCATTTGGGATAAGAAAGAGCACAACACTGACCAAGGCCAGCATACTAAGCAGAACAGGAAGCAATTTTAAAAACATTGCGATTCCCTTCTTAATGCCTAACCATGTTTTCTGACGATTGAAAATCAGAGAGAATATCAGGCACAATGCAGTAAATATGCTAAGCAGTTTCACGACTTTCAAATATAATTAACAAGTAACCAGTAACCAGTAACGAACAACTGTTTTACTTAACTCCTTTCTGCTGCAATATTTTCACAAGTTCTTCTTCCGGAAAGAATCCGACATGCCGAAAAAACTCTTTTTCTGTTTTGTCAAGAAATACCTGTGTGGGTATTGCTTCAATTTTGTACTGTTTAGCAAAGGGTGCCCCTGCTTCTGTCCATACATCATAAAATACCACATTTACCTGGTTGCCGTATTTCTGTTCGATTGACTTCATTACAGGCTGCATCTGCTGACAGGATATGCAGCGGACTGAACCAAGTTCGATAAATGTCACTTTGTAATTAATATATTTATTGTCTGGAGGTTTGTTGGCAGTAACAGGTTTTGACTGGGAGTTGCAACTAATGGCAATAAATAGCAAAGAAGTTAAGAATATTCCATAGCTTTTCTCAAGATTTACCATAGAATCAAATTTTAGATTTTATAATAAGATTTTCAGCATGTTCAAAGATATCTTTTATTGGACGTTGTTTTATCATTTTACCAAGTTCTATAGATTCTTTCACCTGTTCGATGGTACAACCGGATTCAATAGCTTTCCTAAAATGATAATCAAGGCACGGCCGGCAACCTCCTGCTATTGATGCTGCAATCCCTGCAAGTTCGATTGTTTTTGCATCGAGATGTTTAAATAGTTTCATATTTAACTTTATAAAATAGTTTAGAATATTGATCCGTATATCAATCCAGATATTGTTGCCATTATGATTACAAGGCTTACATAAACTACTGTTTTTTGTGTTCCGATAATGCCTCTAATGACCAGCATATTAGGTAGCGATAATGATGGTCCGGCAAGCAAAAGAGCAAGTGCAGGCCCTTTACCCATACCTGAGGCAATCAATCCCTGAAGTATGGGTACCTCTGTCAGTGTGGCAAAATACATGAAAGCTCCAACGACCGATGCAAACAGGTTTGAGAAAATTGAATTGCCACCCACCAAAGCAGATATCCATTCGTTTGGTATCACTCCGGCCATAGCCTTCCCGTCATGAATGGAGCCAAGAAGAAACCCTGCCGTAACTACGCCAATAGCAAGCAAAGGAAGTATCTGTTTTGCAAAATCCCATGTAGCCAGTGTCCATCTCCGGTTTTCTTCATCATTCTTATCCAGGAGAGTTATTACAGCAAGTGCGATTATTCCCACAAGTACTGGAACAAGCGGCCTGATTTTGTCGCTTTCAATCAACATATTTGAAAGAAAAACTGACAGGAGTGTCACTAATACTGCACCAAGCACCCATTGCCATTTGATCTTAAGGATCTTAATGAGGTTATAACCCAAAACAAGGCTGAAAAATCCTGTTATATACCATTTATAATTCCATATGTAGAACCATGTACTGGAGGTATCTCCTTCTCCGGGTTTTCCCCAGTTGGCAAAAACAAGGATCAGAACGAGAGTGAAGAAATGCATTGATGTCTGCCACATGGGTCGTTTTTCAGGAAGAGGAGCGATATTCATTTGTTCTTCCTTTTTCACTTTTTCTTCTTTCCGGTAGATAAATGCCATTATCAAACCAATTATTACACTGAAAGTAACAGCGCCAATCGTTCTGGCGACACCCATCTCAAATCCGAGTATTCTTGCTGTCAGAATAATTGCAAGAATATTTATAGCGGGTCCTGAATATAAAAATGCTATTGCCGGGCCCAACCCGGCTCCGCGTTTGTGAATACTTGAAAACAACGGAAGAATTGTGCAGGAGCAAACGGCCAGTATTGTCCCTGAAACAGCAGCAACAGTATAGGCCACCCATTTTTTTGCCTGGGCACCGAAATATTTAATAACTGATGCCTGGCTGACAAAAACCGAAATTACTCCAGCGATAAAAAAAGCAGGTAAGAGGCAAAGGATAACGTGTTCCCGGGCATACCATTTTACAAGGTCGAGAGTTGCTGCAATAGCTGTATTAAACCTGGCGCTTTCAACAGGCAGGAAAAATGCGAATGCAAAGATTGCAGCTATCCAGCCAAGTATTTTAATTTCTTTTTTGAGTTCCATGTTGTTAATTTGAAAATTTGAAAATGAGCTAATTTGAAAATTGTTATTTCGTAAAAACACGAAATATTTTTATAAATTTTTTTAAAAGTAAACTCTGATTATATAATATATTCCGACAATAATAAAAAGCACTGAGATGATCCGCCGGAACCATAGTTCGAAGGCCTTTATCTTATTGTATGCACCTCCGATACCGGATACTGTATAAGCAATTATCCATGCAAAAATAATAACCGGGATACCTGTTGCAATGGCGTACACAACCGGCAGGTAAAGTCCTGATGCCTGGCTGGCAATAGTTAGAGGAACAAGCATTCCGAAGTAAAGGACACCGCTATAGGGACAAAAAGCAAGTGCAAAAACCAGTCCCAGTAATATTGCATCGAGGTAACCCCATTTCTTTTTATTCTCCATCCTTGAAGTCAGCCCGCCGATACCTGGTAATTTTATCCTGACAATATCGAGCATGAAAAAACCGATTATAATAAGAAGAGGTCCGATAATTTTTTCGCCATAACGCTGAAAAAAACCTGAGAATTTCAGCTGGTCAGCTCCAAGCAGAATTATTAATGCAATAGCTGTATAGGTTATAGCCCTGCCCAGGGTATAAAGCAATCCGTTAATAAATACCCGGTTACGGTCTTCAATATCCCTGCTTATAAATCCGACAGCAGAAATGTTCGTTGCCAGCGGGCAGGGACTAATGGCAGTCATCAAACCCAGCAGCAATGCCGTAAGCCATGGCATTGTGCTGTTATCAAGAAGGTTTGTCAGAAATTCCATACAGTTATCTGATCAGCAGACCATCAACTTTTTCGTTGATAATCTCTTTGAATTTATCAGGTTTAACCATGGCATACATGAAACCCTCATTGGTGAGATTGATTTTCTGATCACCCTTTACAAGGAGCAGAGTCTGTCCTGATACGCCAAGTCTTTCTGCCAATGGCTTACTTGATGCTTCTTCAAGATTGACCGATTGAAATGTTATTAAACCCTGTTTTATCTGGTTCGGATAAAGAGTTTCCAGGTTCTCCTTGGCGTTGGCTTCAATTGTTCTGCATGTTATACAACGCGCGGTGAAGTGAAAATAGTAGGCCTCAATTTTATCAGAGTTGTTTTCCGAAGCTTTAACTTCCTTATTCGATGGTTGTGCCGTGCAGGCAATAAAGGGAGCTATCAATAAAAGAGTTAAAATATATCTGTAAGTTTTCATAGTAATTGACTTATTGATTTTTAATTAGTATTTCTTTTACCTGCTTAACTGTTGGAACTTGTCCACTAAGTACAACCTTCTCATTAATAACAAGTACAGGAGTATGCATAACCCTGTATTCCATTATTTTGACAATGTCTTCAACCTTTTCGATCGTGGCTTCAATTCCTGTTTCTGCAACCGCATCTCGCGTTACTTTTTCAAGTGTTTTGCATTTTGGGCAACCCGGCCCCAAGATTTTTATTTCCATGATTCCAATGAAAATTAGTTAATTTGAAAATTTGAAAATGGCATCAGATTAATTTTCCGATTATTTATGTATCAGATAATCTGTCGTTTCACAAGATATTTCACCTGAACTTTCATTTAAGAACTCGTTGAATATTTCTCTTGCCTTTTCCCAGTTTTTCCTGTTAATACAATATTTAATATAGGGTGGATTAATTTCACCCTGGATCAATCCCGCATATTTAAGCTCCTTCAGGTGCTGTGAAAGAGTGGAACGGCTTACAGGGAGTTCTTCAACAAGGTCTCCGCTATAGCAGCATGAGTTCATTTTTGAGAGTTTCTGCAGGATATATATCCTCACAGGGTGGCTGAGAGCTTTTGCAACATTTGCCAGTCGCCGGACTTCCGTTGTAAACTGAGGTTTGTTTGTCATCTTGAGAAAAAATATTTTTATATTTCGCAAAGTTACGAAATGATTTTATATATTAGCAAAATATTGGAATAAAAATATCAGATTCGTACCATGAAGATATTAATACTTTGTACAGGCAATAGTTGCCGGAGCCAGATGGCGCAAGGATTTTTACAGTCATTAGATAATAAAATTGAGGTGCAATCAGCAGGCACATTCCCCGCAGGAAAGGTAAATCCAAAAGCAATTGAGGTGATGGCTGAAGCAGGAATCGATATAAGTAAGAACACTCCGAAATCAGTTGATGAATTTCTGAATGATCAGTGGGATTATGTAATTACAGTTTGTGACCATGCTAATGAAACTTGCCCTCTGTTTTTGGGCAAAGTGAGAAAGAGACTGCATATCGGATTCGAAGATCCTTCAAACGCTACGGGCTCCGAAGGTTTTATAATGAGCGAATTTCGCAGGATAAGAGATGATATAAAGGATACATTTTTAAAATTTTACAAATCAGAAATAAAACCAAAATTATGAATTCAGAAGAACTTAAAAACGTTGTTAAAGAGAAATACGGAAAGATAGCTTTAAAAATTGACCAGGATAATTCCTGCTGCGGCAGTTCATCATGCTGCGGAACAGGTGTAGACTACACAGTTTTCAGTGAGAGTTATGAAAAACTTGAAGGATATAATCCTGATGCCGATATGAATCTTGGTTGTGGAATCCCAACTGATTATGCAGGTATAAAGAAGGGTGACCATGTTCTCGACCTGGGAAGTGGTGCCGGAAATGACTGTTTTGTTTCAAGAGCACTGGTTGGAGAAACAGGCAGGGTTACGGGACTTGATATGACAGAACCCATGATTAAAAAAGCAAGTGAAAACTGCGAGAAACTAAAATATACAAATGTTGAATTTGTCCCGGGAGATATCGAAGAGATGCCTTTTGAGAATAAGATATTTGATGTGGTGATATCAAATTGTGTTCTCAATCTTGTCCCAGATAAATCAAAAGCATTTAAAGAGATCTTCAGAGTTTTAAAACCAGGCGGGCACTTCTGTGTCTCCGATGTAGTTATTAAAGGTACTCTGTCTGAAAAAATGCAAAAGGATGCTGAAATGTATGCAGGATGCGTGTCAGGGGCAAGTGAAATGAATGAATATCTGAAGATCATTGAAAATTCAGGGTTCCTGAATGTGAAAGTGCATAAACAAAAAGAAATAAAACTCCCGGATTCTTTATTATCAGAATATAATAATTCAAATGAATTAAGCTCCTATCATGCAGGAGATACTGGGATTTTCAGTATCACAGTTACCGCGGAAAGATCTGTAAGCTGCAGCTGTGGCGGAGAGTGCCAACTTTAATAAACTCACTAAATGGGAACAACTAAACGACTTTCATTTTTTGACCGGTATTTGACTTTATGGATATTTCTTGTAATGTTTACAGGGGTAATCATAGGCTATTTTATGCCGGGAATTTCAGGATTCTGGAACTCATTAAGCTCAGGCACAACCAACATACCTATAGCTATTGGTCTTATCCTGATGATGTATCCTCCTCTTGCAAAAGTGAAATATGAAAAACTGCCTCTGGTTTTCAGGAACCTTAAACTTTTAGGCTTGTCACTCTCAATGAACTGGATTATTGGTCCAATAGTAATGTTTTTACTGGCAATATTATTTCTTCATAATCATCCCGGGCTTATGGTGGGTGTTATTCTTGTTGGACTTGCCAGATGCATAGCAATGGTACTTGTATGGAATGATCTTGCAAAAGGAGATACCGAGCTGGCTGCCGGACTGGTTGCATTTAATGCGTTATTCCAGGTATTCCTGTATTCGGTATATGCTTATATTTTTATTACTCTCCTTCCTCCTTTGTTCGGCCTCAGCGGATCAATTGTAGAAGTATCCATATCCGAAATAGCAGTTACCGTTTTAATCTTTCTGGGAATTCCTTTCCTGGCCGGATTAATTACTAATACTGTATTTAGGAAGGTATCCGGAGACGAATGGTATTATGATAAATTCATTCCTAAAGTATCATGGCTGACACCCATCGCCCTGTTGTTTACAATATTTGTCATGTTCTCCCTTAAAGGGGAAAACATCATTAAACTACCAATGGATGTATTGAGAGTTGCAATCCCATACACAATATATTTTGTTTTCATGTTTTTCTCTACTTTCTTCATAGCAAAGTGGATGGGAAATGGTTACGAGAAATCAACTACAATGGCTTTTACTGCCGGATCTAACGATTTTGAGCTGGCAATAGCTGTTGCCGTGGCTGTATTCGGCATTAATTCGCAGGCTGCTTTCGCTACTGTTATAGGACCTCTGGTGGAAGTCCCGGTGCTGATACTGCTGGTAAATGTTGCGTTGTTCTTTAAGAAAAAGTACTTTCGTGAATAAATATTAGAGATAGTGGATCCTGTTTCACTGAAGCTGATACTTCTTGCTGTTTTCGGAATAGCAATGGCTCACCTTGAAGGGGTAGTTGTTGTCTACCTGCGTAAAGCATTGGGAATTCTCGATATTGAGTCGAATAAGGTTTCAGTTGAGAAATTTCCAAAACGGTTTCTGAAGATCGAAATTACCCGCGAAGTTGCAACCATTATAATGCTGGTAATAATAGCCTGTATCGTCGGAACAACCTGGTTCGAAAGGGGCATCTTTTTCCTATGGACATTCGCCTTCTGGGACCTGTTCTATTATTTGTCACTTTACATTTTAATCAAGTGGCCTCCGACATTAAAAACCATTGATGTCCTCTTTCTCATCCCCGTTCCATGGATAGCCCCTGTTTGGTTCCCGATAGGTGTATCATCACTTACAATTTTGTCAATTGCACTGATGTACTTCTTGAAAGTGATTTAACAGAAGAAAAAATTTACCATGGATTTCACGGAGTCTTCACGGAGTTGCACAGATAGACTACTCTGTGTTTTACTCTGTGTTACCATGTGCTACTCTGTGGTTAATAAGTATTTATAGATTTTTCATTTTATATTCTGAAAGGAATTACTTTTAAAATAAAATAAATGCCATGATAAATGGTATTAATTAAATGAAGTATCCTTCCGGTATAAATACAATTTTCCGTTCACTTAAATACAGGAACTATCGTTTATTCTTCAGTGGCCAGAGCGTTTCACTTATAGGTACATGGATGCAGCGGATTGCATTGCCATGGATGGTATATCACATGACGGGTTCTGCATTCCTTCTTGGTGTTGTGAGCTTCGCCGGTCAGATACCCACCTTTCTGTTGTCCCCCTTCGCAGGTGTTATAACCGACAGGTTCAGCAGGTATAAGGTCCTTCTGATAACGCAGATAATTTCTCTTGTCCAGGCATCGATCCTCGCAATACTTGCACTTACCGGAGTTATCGAGATATGGCATATCGTATTTCTTAGCATTCTTCTGGGCTGTGTAAATACTTTTGATGTCCCCTCGCGACACTCATTTGTAATAGAGATGGTCGAAAAAAAGGAAGACCTTGGAAATGCAATAGCCCTCAATTCCATGATGTTCAACAGCGCCAGGCTTATAGGGCCATCAATTGCCGGACTGATTCTTGCTACCGCAGGCGAAGGTATATGCTTCCTTATCAATGCCGTCAGTTACATATTTGTGATCATTTCACTTATTATGATGAGTGTCAGGCCAAGAAAGATTCCAAAAAGAGAGAGTCACATGTTTAAAGAAATTAAAGAAGGTCTTAATTATACTTTTGGATATGCACCGATAAAACATCTCATACTTCTGCTTGGAATTGTCAGTCTTATGGGATCGTCGTACCAGGTTTTGATGCCTGTCTTTGCCAAGGAGGTTCTGCATGGCGGATCGGACACATTTGGTTTTCTGATGGGAGCAGCCGGGCTCGGAGCATTACTGGGAGCTGTTTACCTGGCATCACGTGAATCACTTCTAAAGCTTGGCCGCATTATTCCTGCAGCAGCAGCTCTTTTTGGTGCCGGGCTGATAGTCATGTCTTTCCTGAAAGTGTTTCCTGTTATTCTGGTATTGATGGTCTTTGTCGGACTTGGTCTTATGCTTCAAACTGCATCAAGCAATACGATTCTTCAGACTATTACAGATGATGATAAGCGAGGCAGGGTTATGAGCTTCTACACAATGGCCATCATGGGAACAGCGCCTTTCGGAAGCCTTTTTGCAGGTTTCCTTGCCAAATACATTGGGACACCCTGGACTATTTTTGTTGGCGGGCTGACCTGTGTTGCAGGAGCCCTTATATTCCTTAATAAGCTTCCTGAACTTAAGAGTATTGTTCGTCCGGTTTATATAAAAATGGGAATAATTCCGGAGGTAGCTTCAGGAATTCAGACAGCCTCAGAGCCTGCAACACAATCATCAGATATGAGTATATAAAAAGCGGCTGGTAAAAGCTGAGTAAATGCAACCTTTTTTATTCCTTTTAGGTCTGATTTAATGATGCACTGCTCAGTATGAACTACTTGTCTGTCCTTTTGTTAAATAAACTATTCTTATTATGAAAATTCTAAAACTGTTAACTATTCTAGCTATGATAAGCCTGATTTACGGGTGCAGCAAAGATGAAAAGGAGAACCAGACTGCTGCTGATCTTATAATAAACCATAATTGCACCAACCTTGGTTCTATCCCTGATGAATGGATCACAAAAGCTAAGAAAGATCTGCATATTGCGTACGAACACACGTCGCATGGCAGTCAGCTGACTACAGGTATGAGCGGCCTCAGCAAATGGAAAGGCAGCAAATATGCCTGGAATGATGGCGGATCAGGCGGAGCTTTGGATCTTGATGATTATGGAATTACGGGAGGCACTGACCTTGGTAATCCGAATTTTACAGCATGGGAAACTTCAACAAGAACCTATCTGAATAACTCTGCCAACATTGATGTAAATGTAGTTATGTGGTCCTGGTGCGGGGAAGTATCCTCTGCTTCTGAAGCCAATATAACAACCTACCTTAATCTCATGACAGGTCTTGAGAATGATTTTCCCGATGTAAAATTTATATACATGACCGGACATCTGGATGGTACAGGATTAACAGGGAATCTGCATTTACGTAACGAGCAGATAAGAAACTTCTGCAGGACCGATAAGAAAATATTATTTGATTTTTCTGATATTGAATGTTATAATCCTGACGGGATATATTTTGGAGATAAGAAACCAAACGATGCCTGCGAATATGACAGTGATAATAATGGCTCCCCTGACAGTAACTGGGCTACTCAATGGCAAAACAGTCATACTCAGGGAGTAGACTGGTACGATTGTTCTTCCGCTCACAGCCAGCCTCTTAATGCAAATCAGAAAGCGTATGCAGCCTGGTGGCTCTGGGCAAGACTTGCAGGGTGGGATGGTAATTAAAAAGATCTCTTCAATCATTCATATTGGATTCCTGGTCGAATAGTGTTGAAACTAATACACCGTTTATTATATAATTTTACATTTGCTCAGAAAATATTAAAATTGGATGTGATATTCAGGCATATTGAAAAAAAAGATAACAGATCTATTGCTGAACTTATCCGTACTGTCTTCAGGGAATTTAAAATTGACAGACCGGGTACAGTATATTTTGACCCCACGACAGATGATCTTTTTACACTTTTCAGCAAGCCAGGATCAGAATACTGGATTGCTGAAGTAAATGGTGTGATAATTGGCGGATGCGGAGTTTATCCCACTCCCGGGTTGCCGGAAAGATGTGCTGAGCTTGTAAAACTATACCTGCTCAGAGACCACAGGAAAAAGGGGATAGGAAGGCAACTTATGGAGAAGACTTTTGAATCGGCAAGACGGCTGGGTTATAAACAGCTTTACCTTGAATCATTACCTGAACTAAGCAGGGCAATAAGTTTATATAAAAAGGCCGGATTCAGGATGATTTCCGCTCCTCTTGGCTGCTCCGGCCATTTTGGCTGTGATATATGGATGCTTAAAGATTTATAGATTTAATGACAATACCTTAACCCTCTGAATCATGTATTTTCATAGAATCCACCGTACCACCTGTTTTACTCCACCATCAGTTTTGTCAGATCGATTTTATCATAAGGTTTCTGACCAAAAGCTGCATAATATTCAAGATGAATAGTCCCCTTTTTTTCATTAAGTTTAATTAAGGTATATCCCTGCAGATCCGTCTGTTTATAAAACCGGACATATTTTACCTCTTCAGACAAGTGTTCGCGATTGCTCTCGCACTCGCTCTCACTCTTTTTCTGTACCCGGAGCCGGGATCGAACCGGCACAGCATTGCTGCCACTGGTGTTTGAGACCAGCGCGTCTACCAATTCCGCCATCCGGGCAGGAATAGTCTTGCAGTCTTGCAGTCTTGCAGTTCCCGCAGAGCGGGATTTCGTCGTTTCACTCCTCAACTTGCAGTCTTGCGATAAAAGAACAGGAGTGCGAAAATAGGATTTATTTTTTACTTATTTCTTTTGTCTTTTATCTTTTATCTTTTATCTTTTATCTTTTCTTCGGATAAAAGCATTTCCCTTATCGCCTTCTCAATACCATCTGCATCAAATCCACACTCTCTGTACAGTTCCTCCTGGGTCCCCTGTTCCACAAAATAATCGGGAATTCCCATACGCTTAACTTCAGCACTATATAAATTATCGCACATGAATTCTATAACTGCACTCCCGAATCCGCCCTTCAGAATGCCATCCTCGACAGTGATGATCTTCCTGAATTTTCTGAAAACGGAATGAAGGGTTTCCTTATCGATTGGGGCTGCGAACCGCATATCCCAGTGGGTGACGGAAATGGATTCCTCTGCCAGCTTTCTTACAACTACTGCGACATCATTCCCGGGATTACCAATGCTCAGGACAGCAATATCATTTCCCTCAACGATCAGCCTGGCCTTACCGATCTCAATTTCGCAAAAAGGCTTTTGCCAGTCAGGTGTGAGGCATCGTCCTCTTGGATACCTGATTGAGATTGGGTTATTGTTTTTCTCAAGCTGGGCTGTGTACATCATATTTCTCAGTTCCACCGCATCCATTGGAGCACTGACGATCATATTGGGAACAGACCGCATGAAGGCAATATCAAAAAATCCATGATGGGTCGCACCGTCACCTCCCACCAGACCTCCGCGGTCAATACAAAAAACCACATGGAGTTTCTGCAGGGCAACATCGTGGATAACCTGGTCGTAGGCTCTCTGTATAAAGGAAGAATAGATATTGCAAAAAGGTATCATCCCCTGGGTTGCAAGCCCTGCCGAAAAAGTTACTGCATGCTGCTCAGCGATCCCGACATCAAATGTTCTCCCGGGCATTTCCTTCATCATTATGCACAGGGAGCTGCCGGTTGGCATTGCCGGAGTGATACCCATAATCTTATCATTCATCCTTGCAAGCTCCAGCAATGTTTTTCCAAAAACCTCCTGGTAAGCCGGTGTGGAATCAACGCTGGCAGTACTGATTATCTCCCCGGTTTCTTTGTCGAATTTACCCGGAGCATGGAAGGTAGTCTGGTTTTCTTCAGCCTGTTTGAATCCTTTTCCTTTTACAGTTACGCAATGAAGAAGTTTCGGACCGGGAATCCTTTTCAGATCTTCAAGGACTTCAGCAAGGTGAAGGACATCATGACCGTCAATAGGACCGAAATACCTGAAATTCATACTTTCGAAAAGGTTGCTCCTGTCGAGAATTGTACTTTTGAATCCGGACTCCAGCTGAGCAGCCAGGGTTCTTGCATCAGGCCCCAGCTTACCGACAATCCCAAGCATGTTCCAGATCTTATCCTTGAACCTGTTGTATGTCCTGCTTGTGGTTATATCTATGAGATACTCTTTAAGTGCACCTACGTTGGGATCGATAGCGATATTATTGTCATTGAGGATGACAAGGAGATCTGATTTTGCGATCCCTGCATTATTCATTCCCTCAAAAGCCTCACCCGCTGTCATGGCACCATCACCGATCACCGCCACTACATGCCTTTTTTCTCCTTTATGCTTCGAGGCAACAGCCATGCCCAGGGCTGCGGATATGGATGTGGATGAGTGTCCGGTTCCAAATGCATCATACTCACTTTCAATCATTTTGGGAAAGCCGCTAAGACCTTTATATTTTCTGTTTGTCGAAAATCTTTCGCGTCTGCCGGTAAGTATTTTGTGACCATAAGCCTGGTGCCCGACATCCCAGATTATTTTATCGTAAGGAGTTTTAAAAACATAATGAAGAGCAACTGTAAGTTCAACAACACCGAGGCTTGCACCGAAATGGCCGGGATTGTTGCATACAATATCAATTATATACTGGCGGAGTTCCTCGCTAACCTTCACAAGGTCTGCCGGATCGAGCTTCCTGAGATCTTCAGGAGTTGTAATTTTTAAAAGAAGGCTCTCCTTAGTATTCATGGATGAAAAAATAATCTGCAAATATAACAATTATTATTCCTGCGTGATTGCTAAAGCATCCCCGGGATTTTCTTATTTTTGCCTTGCGGGAACAGACCGGATAGCAATAAATTGCGATAAGAAGTTGTTTTACAAGAAATAAATTGAGGTTATGAATAAAACAGTATTCCTTACTCTTGCAGCTGTAGTAATAGCTCTTTCAACAATATCCTGTGTTTCAGGGAAAAAATTCAAAACTCTGCAGGACACAAGTCGTCAGTTCATGGATGAGAGAGATGATTTTAAAACCCGGAATATAGGACTGGAAATGGCGAACAGGGAGCTTGAGGCCAGAGTTGCTGTTCTTGAGAAACAGTATGCCACTGTAAAAGAAGATATTACAAAAGCTCAGAGCGAACGCGATAAGGCTGTTGAGGAGTATAACAAGATATCGGGAAAGTACAATGATCTTCAGAATGCACAGGAAGACCTGATCCGTGGCAATGTTAAAGAGACACAGAAGCTTCTTACAGAGCTTCAGGCTGCACAGGAAAATCTGCAGAGAAAAGAGGACCTTCTCCGTCAGCTTGAACAGAATCTTGATACAAAAAAATCTTCTCTTGACGAGCTTACATTTGAACTTGAAAAAAGAAATGCCAGGCTGGTAGAGCTCCAAAAGATTCTCGACACTCAGAAAAAAATTGTTCAGGAACTGAAAAATAAGGTTTCTGATGCCTTGCTCGGATTTGAAAATAACGGTCTCACGGTAACAATGAAAAACGGTAAGGTTTATGTATCACTGGATGAAAAGCTGCTTTTCAAAACTGCGAGCTGGGATATTGATGCCAACGGAAGAAATGCACTAAAGAAATTGTCCGGTGTTCTTGAAAGGAATCCGGATATCCAGGTAACCATTGAAGGTCATACTGATAATGTGCCATATAATCCGGGTAGCGGACAGCTGAAGGATAACTGGGATCTTAGCGTCAAGCGCGCCACAACAGTTGTAAGGGTACTTCTCGAAGGTTCGAAAATTGATCCGAAACGTCTTACAGCAGCAGGGCGAAGCGAATTCCTGCCGGTTGATGCACGCAACACTTCTGATGCCCGGCAGAAGAACAGAAGAACAGAGGTTGTTCTGACACCGGACCTGAGTGAATTATACGATCTGATAAACAAATATTAATCAGCCGGTTCCGAAAATTCCTGCAGTCGAACCTTCATGTTCTTAAGAGCCTGACTTAGATTATCCTCAGGCTTCAGAAAATCCTGGTTTCCCCAGAATTCCTGATCATAGCTGTTAATGGTCTTTGAGAATATCGCATGAACAGGTGCAAGCTCCTCCCTGTCGAACCTGCTGACCTCTTTTATATTCATATCTGTAACAGCAAGTTCAAAGAAAACATTAAATTGAGAGCTGAAAAACTTTTTCTTCTGCCTTGAGGTGAAAACAAGATCTCCCCTTACATGATTAAGGAAATATCTTTCATTTACCTTGCGATAGCTTACCGAATATTTTACGGTGACAGGCCAGGTGCTGAATCCGCGGGATGAAGATGAGACAAAGGAGTTCTTCATCTTATGTATATGTTCAGGATGAAGCTCAAAATCTGCCTGAAGTATGGCAAAGTCATCGGTACTAATGTAAACGGCTCCCTTATAAAGAGGCAGATCAACGCCTTCCCTCTGTTCAAAATCAATGACGTAGGCTGCATCACCATCCGTCGATACAATGTCAGTCATCCTGTAAATATATTCAGGCATGCTTTCTTTTGAAATGAAATCAAAAACTTTCCTTATTCCGTCAAGTTCAAGACAGGTGCTTAATCCGGCTTTTAAACGGACAGAAAGAGTGTCATCGAGATCTCTGTTCTCGATCTTGCGGCTTTTGAGCACTTTTATCTGGTCGTTGAGCAGAGATCCGGTATAAGCACTTTTATATATTTGAATGATTGCTTCGGAATAGCTCTGGAGTTCCTGTTTCTTCATAACACCCTCCCTGTAAAAACCTGTAAGCATTGCCGGTGAATTACCATAGTTCCGGGGAATGGAAGTGAGTGTTTTGTAAATGATCTCCTGCGGTACCTGTGTGCGGATGATAATCTCTGCAATTGAAATAAAATCCCTTTTCATCCTTATCGTATAATTATTGCCAAGGGCTTGTTCAACAGGGATTTCTCTTCCGATATATCCCAGGTATGAAACAGATAATGTATCGGTAAGGCAATCATGGGTTATCGTAAGACGGAATTCACCGTTCGTATTTGTTACAGTCCCTTTTCCTTTGTTCTTTAAGCCTATGGTTGCATATGGAAGGGATTCCCGTGATTCGTCATCAACTACTATCCCTGAAATAAAATCTGCCTCCTCTGCCGGGACAGGTTCTTTACTTTCACCGGAAGGCTGAGAAAAGATCCTTGAAATGATGATATATTTATCGATGACCGTATAAACGAGCGAATCATTCTTCAGTATACTGTCAAGGATAAAAGAGAGTTTATCATTACTGAATGTAAGTTCAGTTTTATTCTCTGGGTCTATAAGCTCGCTGTCGTAGGTGAAATTGAAACCTGTCTGCCTTGTAATGATATTAAGTGCATTGCCTGTTTTCACTGCGCCGGCCCTGAAGGTAAAGAGGGAATCAAGAACAGACCCCTGGCAGAATGCTCCCTGCCCGGATATCAGGAAAATTAACAACGCAATGGCTAGGATCCTCTTGAATTGTAAGCCATTGTCTGAGAGCATTTTTCAATTTTTGAGCTATTTTTTTGCAAGATGGAAGACATCTCCCTCTTTTGAATAACCCAGGTTAAAGCTAGCACAAATTAAGCGAATTATTGTTTCGGTTGATTGTTTATCAACAGAGGATGTCCATGTCTCTTTAAGGATATCCGGATCATCTGCAACAATGATCATATCATAAACACGCCTGAGATCTTTGAATACAATGTCAAGGGTTTGTCCCGTGTAAACGAGCAAGCCGGTGTTCCAGGCCATATAATTAGGATTGTTATTCAGAGTTTTCACTGAAGCGTCCGAATCCATTGTTCCGATATAACCTGGTTCGAGCGTTAGACTCTGATTGCCGGCATTACCGGAAAGCAACACTTTTCCTGTTTTGACAAAAACCTCGACAGCTGAATCGCTGTTCTTGGTAATAACATTGAAGGAAGTTCCAATGACTTTAACGTTTGCTTTTCCTGCATCTATTGTGAATGGGTTGGAGGCATCACCGGTAATTTCAAAGAAAGCTTCACCTGAGAGTGCGACATTCCTTCCATGTTTCCCGAAATTAGCACTGTAGGACAGCTGTGTGTTCCGGTTCATGTATACATTGCTTCCATCCGGAAGAGTAAGCTTAAAATTTTTCTGATCCCCGGTTGTGGCTACCAGGATTCTTTTGCTCAGTGCATCAGGATTGGTGATCATTAGTGCAGCAGTACCAAGGCTTAAAAGAATCAGAGCTGCAGCAGCGATTCTGAGGAATGTGCTATTATTGACTAGGATTCCGGAAGGAGCTCTCCTCGTAAATGTTCCTGATTGATTCAGCCTGGAATTAACTTTATTCCATGCCATGTCAACATTGATTTCCCTGTTATCGCTCATTTCTCTCAGACTTTTCCATTGTTTTTCAGTATCAAGGTGATCTTCAGCCTTAAACCTGTCTGGCAGGTTTGAATGGCTTCCATTTTCTTCTGAAAACGCTGAAGCGAGTTCTTCCCAATCTCTATCCGTATAATTTTTTGTATTCATAATCTTTTTCATTGTTCTTTTAATTCTTTCCTGAATTCCCTGAGTGCTCTTCCCATATCAGCCTCTACTGTTTTTACAGAGATAGACAGTTTGTCTGCAATCTCTGCATATTTCAATCCATCAAATCTGTTCATGCAGAATATTCTTCCGCACCTTTCGGGCAACTTTTCAAGTATCCTAGCGATTTTCGCCTGAAGCTCTTTATATTGTATTATCTCTGAAGGATTTTCCACGTTACTGGTCTGCTTATAAGAAATTTCCTGTGCATGTTTCTCAACAATCCTGTTATGTTCGATCAAATGCAGGCACCTGTTGTGGACCGCCCTGAAGAGATACCCGTTCAAAGAACTTTCAATTTTTATTTTTTCCCTGTCCTGCCAGAGTCTGAAGAACAGTTCCTGGACAATTTCCTCACCTGTATCGTGATCCTTAACAATACTCCTGGCATATCGTACCAGTGAGACATAGGAGGACCTGAAAAGTGACTCAAACTGTTTTTTATCACCTTGCCGGATCCTCCTGATTATTTCAGAATCACTGATCATTTACCTTTTATTCTTCAAGATCTTTCCTGTCGCTGAATTTCAGTTTCTTGCTCAGTTTACGTATTGCAGATTCAATGCTCTGGTCAGGTTCAATTATGTTATAATCACCCCAGAAATCAGGATCAGCAAATGCACTGACTTTTTCGCTGAATACATCAGAGTATCTTATCTTCTCTTTTCCTGTAAATTTAATAACTTCCTTGTCAGTACGATCAGTTACTGCTATTTCTGACATTGTGGTATAAAAAGTATTGAATAATTTCTTCTTCCAGTTGACTTTGAATTTGACTTCAGCTCTTGAATATTCGAAGTGCCATACTCCATCCTGCTCACGGTATTTTGTCCTGTAAGTAGCAACTTCAGGGGTAACTTCCATTCCGAGCGGTTTTTTCCTGATGAAGATAGATGAAGCAGCAGCTTTATCAGAGAGGTTGAATCCGAATTCGGCCTCAGCTAATGCGTAGGATTCTATATCTATGTAAAGGGTTCCCATGAACAGGGGCATTTCAACGGAAGGTTTCTGAATAAAATTGATAACATAATGAGGTTTTCCGTTTATTTCAATTACGGTCGACAGAGAATAATTATAGTATTGCATCGCATCAGTGGTCAGAATTGCTTCAGTATTTTTGGCAATATCCAGCTGAAGAACATTGACAGGTCCTCCCTGCAGCTTGAATAATACAGTATCCATCTTTTCAACGTCTGAACTTTTTCTTCCTTTGTAGATCCTGGCACCATCAAAGCGAATGTCATTATCATAAGGTGCTTTAAATATCTCAACTACTGCTTCCCCGATTGAAACGTATGTACGGTTCTTCCGTATAGTTTCCCTGTAGAAGGCTGTCATAAGATTAGGGACCGGCTCATAATTTTTTGAGATTCTTGCGATAGTCTTTGCCACAATATACTCAGGATCAAGTGGTTTGACAATAATCTCTCTTATTGGAATAGGAGCAGACTCCAGGGAAATCATGTTCTTATAACCATTGTCCCTGAGTGAACTGATTGGCACTACCTTGTTTTTATATCCCAGATAGGATATTTCAAGATTTTTTGAAACAAGTGCTTCTCCCAGTTTAAGAGTGAATTCACCGTCGATATTTGTAACAATTCCAACATTGGATTCCATTACAGCTACTGATGCAAACACGAGAGGAAGACCGGTTTCAGCATCCACAACCTTTCCCTTAATTGTAAGATAGTTCTCCTGATCAGCTTTTTTCGTTCCGATACCAGCTGCAATTGCTGCCCGGAATGTAAAAGCCAGCAGGAGAAGAACTGCATAAAACGAAATGTTTTTAAAAGTTTTCATGGCATTATTATTTTTGGTTATTACTTAATAAATAATTGTTGTTCCGAAACTTATTAACTGTTTTCAAGCCTATGACCCTTGTGAATCCGTTTTACCCTATGATTTTCTGAAAAATATTTTCTTATCTTACTTCTTTATTTACCTTGAAATGGTCAATCCTTAAATGAAATATGTGAATGCATTATCCGCAGGGTATTCTTTTTTAGTTAGTTCATTAACCGGTAGATCAGTTATTTCAGGAATGCCTGTTTCTGTCAGCGCTGAACTTACAAACTTCTGTAATCTGAATTGTCCGGAATGCAATTCCGGTTCAGGTGTCATGACCAGGAGCAGGGGGTATATGGATATTGATCTTTTCAGCAAGTTGATGGAAGAGATCAGTCCCTTTCTTTTTAATATGAACCTTTATTTTCAGGGGGAGCCAATGATGCATCCGAAGTTTTTCACCTTTCTCAGGAAGTGCAGGGAGATAAATACAACTGTTTCGACCAATGGCCATTTTTTGTCGGAAGAGAATGCAGAAAAGCTGGTAAAGTCAGGATTGAAAAAAATTATTGTATCACTTGACGGATTCGATCAGGATACATACTCTTTATACAGGAAGAATGGAGATATCAATAAGGTGCTTGAAGGGATTAAAAATATCTCGGAAGCAAAGAAAAGGAACTCATCATCAATGAAGCTGGTAATTCTGTTTCTTGTTAACAGTAATAATGAACATCAGATCAAGGACATCAGGCATTATGCCGGTAGAATGAATGCATCACTCAATCTCAAATCGATGCAGATAATAAATAAGGATAAAATCGGATTCTGGCTTCCGGCAATAAGAAAGTACGGGAGGTATGAAAAGGATGGGAATGGATACCGGATAAAAAACCGGTTCCCAAACATGTGTGCAAGACTCTGGTTTAATCCTGTGATATCATGGGATGGTAAAGTGCTTCCATGTTGTTTCGATAAGGATGCTGAACATGTTATGGGAGACCTGAACGAAGACTCCTTCAGTGATATATGGAACGGGCCCAGGTACAGGATATTCAGAAAGAGTATCCTTTCAGACCGCAAAATGACGGAAATCTGCAGAAACTGTACTTCGGGGATGAGACTTTAAATTTCGGCCTCATCCCCCAGCCGATAGCTATCCTGACTCCTTCTATTTTTGATCACACGTACTCATCCCCCCGGCCCCCTTCTCTGCTGTCGCAAAGAAGAGGGAGGAAGAAAGTCTTAAAGTATTTAAGTGCAACTTATTATCTTAATCTTTTATCTTTTGTCTTTTGTCTTTATTCTTCACGTACTCACCCCCCGGCCCCCTTCTCTGCTGTCGCACTACCCTTTATACACATCTTTTACAATTTCAAAAATAATCACTGGGCAAGGAGGAGATTCCTCATTCATCCGCCTTGCGGCGGATTCATTCGGAAT
>JALONT010000010.1 GCA_025454795.1 Bacteroidales bacterium
ATTATTATGCCCTGCATTCGCCATTATAACCAAAAAAGATCTCACCATCTTGTTTTATTCTACTAAAAACAAAAATGAGTAAAACTCAGATCAGTGAATTTTACTCATTTTACTAATTTGTCCTTACTCCCGAAAATCCCTATTGAAAACACCTGTTTCCGCAAACTCATTCACACATAAAGAATCCGATGAGTCACTTTTAGTTTTGCTATTGGAATCTTTTTTCCAGCGCAATAAGTTGATTTTTCAATTCAACCGGAAGATGCTCTCCAAAAAGTGCATAATGTTCCTTAATTAATGCAATCTCTTCTTTCCACATTTCTGGATCTACCGACAGCAACCCGTGAATATCTATTCCTTGATTTATACCGCTAATATCAATACTATCAACAGCAGGAAGATTGCCGATCTGGGTTCTGACAGCTTTAGCATTATTTTCACAGCGTTCAAAGATCCATTTCAATACACGGATATTATCTCCGAAACCAGGCCATAGCCATTTACCATTTTCATCCTTTCTGAACCAGTTAACATAAAATATTTTTGGCAGGGCCTTTTTATCCGGAGCAACTTCTCCTGTTTTTATCCAATGTTTAAAATAATCGGCCATATTATATCCGGCAAACGGAAGCATGGCAAAAGGATCGCGACGTACTCCTGCTTTTAAGCCAAGTGCTGCTGCGGTAACTTCTGAACCGGCAATCGAACCAAGAAAGACGCCATGATTCCAGTCAAATGCTTCATGGACTAAAGGAATAGTTGTCGGCCTTCGGCCACCAAAAATAAATGCAGAAATAGGAACACCTTTCGGATCTTCCCAGGCAGGGTCAATAACAGGACACTGACTGGCAGGAGCAGTAAAGCGTGCATTTGGATGTGCTGCAGGTTTACTTCCCTTAGGATCGAATATTTCATTTGTCCATGTTATGGTTCCCTCGGGAGCGTCATATCCGATACCTTCCCACCAGATATCTCCCTCAGGAGTGATTCCGGTATTTGTAAAAATGCAATTTTGCCTTAGCGAAAGCATTGCATTCGGATTAGTTTGCATTGAAGTCAATGGGGCTACCCCAAAGAAACCAGCTTCCGGATTAATAGCGTATAGCCGTCCATCCTCTCCAAACTTCATCCAGGCAATATCATCACCAACACATTCCACTTTCCATCCGGGAAGAGTCGGAACCAGCATTGCCAGGTTAGTTTTGCCACACGCACTTGGAAAAGCTGCAGCAAAATATTTTTTTATCCCTTCCGGGTTTGTAACTCCCATAATCAGCATATGTTCTGCCATCCAGCCTTCATTTCTTGCCATAACCGAAGCAATCCTCAACGCAAAACATTTCTTTCCCAATAGCGCATTTCCTCCGTATCCGCTTCCATATGACCATATTTCTTTGGTTTCAGGGAAGTGAGAGATGAATTTTTGCTCTATAGGTGCGCAGGGCCATTTTTTATCCTTCTGTCCCGGCTCCAAAGGGTATCCTACAGAATGGATGCATGGAACAAATTCACCGTTACCCAGAATATTAAGTACTGCTTTTCCCATACGGGTCATAATTCTCATATTGACAACTACGTACGGAGAATCTGTTATTTCAATACCTATATGAGCAATCCTGGAACCTAAAGGACCCATACTGAAAGGAATAATGTACATTGTTCTGCCTTTCATGCATCCTTTATATAGTTTCTTCATTGTTTCTTTCATTTCAACCGGAGTAGACCAGTTATTTGTCGGTCCGGCATCTTCTTTCCTTTCTGAACAGATAAATGTTCTGTTCTCTACCCTGGCAACATCATTCGGATCCGATTGAAAGTAATAACTATCTGGTCTTTTTGATTCATTCAGCTTTACGGCCATTCCGGATGCTGTCATCTTATCTAAAAGTTGTTTGTTTTCTGTTTCCGAACCATCACACCAATGGATTTTTTCAGGCTGGCATAACTCTGCCCATTCGTTAACCCAGCTAATTAATTTCTGATTCTGTGTCATCATTATAAATAAGATTTAATATATTCAGTTTATTGTTTGTCGAGATCTCTGCAAGCATTAAAAAGATTCTCAAGAAGATCAGATATTTTTGATTGAGGAACAGCGGAAAAGGCCAACCTGATAACATCTCCAAGAGCAATAACACCCGTACTGTATTCATTAAGTAACTGTTCCCGGACTTCTTCCGTATTTAGTCCTTTTTTAAGCTTCAGGCACATAAAATAACCGGAATTAAAAGGTAAAGGTTCAAAATATTCAGAATATTTACGAGTGTAAATTAAATCCTTCAATATCTTGTATCGCGTTTTTAAAACACCGTATTTCACTTCCTTCGAAGCTGCATAATTTTCGTGTGAATATAAAGTTTGTAATAATGATTGGGAAAGATGACTTATGTTTGAAATGTTTCCACGAATTGCACCGGCGGTTTTGTTCTCCAATGCTTCATACAGTTCAGATGTCCCGTTCTTAATACCATAAGTTATAAAACCAACCCTGAATCCCCACACATAATCTTCTTTGGTTGGGCCATCTAATTTCACTGCCAGAACATTTTCATGAAGGTTTGCAATTTTGATAAAGATTGATTCTTTGAAAACATTTTCTTCATAAACAAGCCCGAAATAGGCATCATCAATCAGAACAACAACATTTTTCCCTTTAATGGCCAGATTATTAACCTCATTGACGATCTGATCAATTTCACCTGGAAGTGGTGTGTAGCCTGACGGGTTATTAGGAAAATTTAATAATATAATTACTTTGTTATTATTAGTTTCATTAATCTTTTTTGAAAATGACTTTATATTGAAACCGCCGTTATGGAACAACTCAAACAGACTTACCTTAGCTCCATATCCGTTCTCGAAAATCAAATTATAGTTTTCCCAGAAAAGATCGGAAAGGACAACATTATCATTTTCATTGGCAAACATATAACCAGCAATACTTATTCCGTGAGTAATCCCATTTGTGGCGACAGGAGTACTGATTAACATGTTCTTCAATGAAGGATTTTTCCTGTAAATAAATTCTTTCCAGGTATCCCGCAGATCTTTTTTCCCATAACTTGGAGCATAAGGAAAAGCATTATTGGCTGGTATTTTAATCAGAGGATCAAATTCAGGAAGATGCATTGAAGAGCCATCATCTTCAACAGCTTCTCCAATAGTGGCATTTATATCTTTCCCTTTTGCCTGAGCAGACTGTGCCAGAATACCCAGCTTTGGAAAAAAAATGTTCCTTCCTTTCTCCGACAGCATCTCCAGAATATTACTATTGACTTTCCCTATTGTCGTATTCAAACTTATTGCCTGTTTGTTCATTTTAGGAGTGTTTTTAAAAATAAAGTATTATTTACAAATTAAGATCGATTCAAAAATAGAAAAAATATCTTTATATTTAAGCTTAGCTTGATATCTTTAATAAAATGTTAATAATTTATAATCAATTGTAAGTTATTTGATCATCATACCTTAATTTTATTTAACAGGATCAAATTTATCCTGATGAGAGCAATTCACTTAATCCCTTTATTACAATTGATGAAAATTACATTAAAAGAAAATATTAAGATCTGTAAATGCAGGTATAATTTTTGTTGATAATTCAATAAGTTATCCGTTCTTTAAACATACGGAGATTTTTCCTGTTTTATAGAAGGGAATAGTTTAATTTTACGATATATTTGACTAAATTATATTTTATAGTTTTTTATGAAACCGGAACTGGATCTGTTTACAATTCTGCCTGAAGACAAAATACCGGAAAAGGGAAAAATACTCATCTCTGAGCCCTTTCTCCCTGATACTTTCTTTAACAGGACTATTGTTTACCTTGCCGATCATAACAGCGAGGGTTCTGTAGGTTTTATTCTTAATAAGAAACTCGAAATCAAAGTGTGTGATGCCATATCCGGCTTTGACAAATGGGAAGAGTATCTCAGTATGGGCGGTCCTGTCGCTCCGGACACGCTTCATTACCTGCACAAGCTTGGTGACCAGATACCCAAAAGCGTTTGGGTTGATGAAAATATTTTCTGGGGAGGAGATATAGATTTTATCAGGGATCTGATCAGAAACAGAAACATTTCAACGTCGCAGATCAGGTTCTTCCTGGGTTATTCAGGCTGGACAGCCGGGCAGCTTGAACGTGAGCTTAATGAAAATTCATGGGTTATTGCAAAAGTAAAAACAGACATTGTGCTGAATAACCCTGTTGAAAATACCTGGAAAAGAGTCCTGAGAGGTCTGAATAATAAATACCGCATGTGGGCCGATTTCCCGGAGTCACCGGATATGAATTAAATATGTCACATGTACTCATCCCCCCGTCCCTCCCGCTGATGCGGGACAGGCTCTTCTCTGCCGTCGCAAAGAAGGGGGTGTAATGCATTGATTATTAATTCTTTTCCCCCTCTTTCCGGCAGGAGAGAGGGGGAACACAAGGGGGTGAGTACATGCTGTCTTATAGATGTAATATCTTGAATATCAGCTCTTTCAAAAGATCTCCTGGTTCGCTGCTAAGATCTCCGTAACCCTTGGATTTCATGTCGTATGTGCGGAGAAGACTGATTATCCCTACAGTTTTTGAAATATTATATTTTGATGCTGCTGTCTCAAAATCCTTTACGAAATAGGGATTGACTTTAAGAACGGCGGCAACATTGTTTTTTGACTTATCTGTAAGATAATGATAAGTAAGGATCTTACTGAAATAACTGAACAATGAAGCAATTGATAAAGTAATAGGATTGTCTTTGGTATTGGCAGCAAAATAATGAACTATCATATTTGCTTTAAGTATGTTCTTTTCCCCGATTGCTTTCTGGAGTTCAAAATTGTTATAATCCTTGCTGATGCCAATATTTTTTTCGATCAGAGTGTTTGTGATCACCGGTTTCCCTTCAGGCAGGGTTATTATCAGTTTGTTCAGTTCGTTGGCTATCTTATGAAGGTCAGTGCCCAGGTATTCTGTCAGCATGGCGCTGGCACTCGGATCAGCTTTGATTCCCTTTATCATTAGAAATTTTTCAATCCAGGCAGGAACCTGGTAATCCCGTAACCTGGCAGATTCAAAATAGACAGCATGCTGCTCAAGAGCTTTGTAAAGCTTCGTCCTTTTATCAAGAACCTTGTACTTATAGTTAATAACCAGTATAGTAGAAGAAAGAGGCTTTTCGACATATAATATAAGCTCTTCGATTTTTTTCAGTGACTGTGCTTCCTTTATTATCACAACCTGGTGACTTGACATCATCGGGAACCTGCGGGAGGTCTCGATAATGGCCGGAACAGTGGTGTCTTCACCATAGAAGACAGCCTGGTTAAATGATTTATCTGCTTCCGACAGAACACTCTCTTCTATATAATCTGTAATAAGGTCAATATAGTACGGTTCCTCTCCTGCAAGAAAATAGACAGGCTTAAAGATCCTTTTTTTCAGATCGGAAATTATCTCTTCGTAAGTGACAGGCATTTTCAGAATTTAAGATGCTTGACCGAAACCCCGTTATCTTTTATCTCTCTTAATGAATCAATCCCTATTTTGAGATGAGTTTCAACAAACTCCCTTGTGACTTTCAGATCACTGGCTTCAGTCTTTATACCCGTTGAAATCATAGGCTGATCAGAGACAAGCAGTAGAGCCCCTGTGGGTATTTCATTCGCGAAACCAACTGTAAAGATTGTGGCAGTCTCCATATCAATAGCCATGGCACGTGTTTTTACAAGGTATTTTTTAAACCTGTCATCATATTCCCAAACCCTTCTGTTTGTGGTATATACGGTACCGGTCCAGTATTCTTTATTATATCTTGTGATTGTTGCTGAGATTGCACTCTGGAGCTTAAATGCAGGCAGGGCAGGAACTTCATTCGGAAGGTAGTCATTGGATGTACCATCACTTCGAATGGCTGCAATGGGAAGAATCAGATCACCAAGCTTGTTCTTTTTCTTAAGGCCACCGCATTTCCCGAGAAAGAGAACAGCATTTGGAGTCACGGCACTAACAAGGTCCATAACAGTAGCAGCATTGGGACTTCCCATTCCGAAGTTGATTATCGTTATGCCCTCTGCCGTCGCGCTGGGCATATTTTTGTCTTTCCCTTCTACCGGAACTTTGTTCCACTTTGCAAACAGTTCGACATAATATAGATAGTTGGTAAGAAGGAAATACTTACCGAAAGTATCGAGCGATTTACCTGTATATCTTGGAAGCCAGTTATTAACAATTTCTTCTTTGGTTTTCATTTTTATTAATCAATAAATTTTATCTCAATATATTTGTATCAGTTTAGTGATCATCTCACTTTGTGTCCCTTTGTGATTTACTTTGTGATCCTTTGTGGTAAAAAACTAATTTAACCACGAAGTAACACAAAGGATTCCACGAAGTAATATAAAGGAGGAATAAGAACATTAAGAACTATTCCTGATTCAAAAGTACAAAACAAAGTTGAAACAGTTAAATCTCCCTGAATATTCGTTCCGAATTGCCGGGAAAGAGGGCAATCAGTTGATCCTCGACACAATAAGGAAGAAATATGTGAAGCTTACCCCTGAGGAATGGGTCAGGCAGAACTTTTTACAGTATCTTATTCAGGAAGGGAAATACCCTCCCGGACTTATTGGAGTTGAAGTAATGTCGCCCTACAATAAACTTAAGAAAAGGGTTGACATACTTATCTATGACAGGTTGGGGAAGCCTGTGATGATAGTCGAGTGTAAAAAGCCGGAAGAAAAAATTGACGAGATAGTCTTTGACCAGTTAATCTGTTATAATATGGGCTTCAGAGTGCGTTATTTAATTGTAACAAATGGTATGATCCATTATGCCTGCAAGGTTGACCCTGACCAGCATACATTTGAATACCTGCTGGTTATTCCGCTATATGAGGACCTTTTAATCTGAAAATGTTATGACCAGAGTAACCTGTGCAATTATCAGGAATGAAGAAAATGAAGTGCTAGTCGTTCAGAGGGGAGAGAAGAGCGACCATCCTTTTAAATGGGAATTCCCCGGGGGCAAGGTCAATGACGGAGAGACAGAAGAGGAGTGTATCATCCGTGAGATCAGGGAGGAATTATCAATTGACATTGTAATCTGTGAACGCATGAGTGAGGTGGCATATGATTACGGGAAGAAGCATATTCTTCTTATCCCGTTCGTTTGCGATACCCTTGATGAGCTGCCTCTTCTGTCAGAACATATCGCTTTCAAATGGATCACCTCACGCGAACTCCGGAGTATCGATTATTCCGAAGCCGACATTATTGTGGCTGATAATTACCTGCAGGCTAATATTGAACCTGATACGAGTTATGTGGCAATACCTGACACCGATCAGAGTGCAGCTATTGACAAAGAGCTAATGGCTATGGTTAACAATACTATGGGAGCAAAGGAAATAGAATGGATAGCTGCATCTGCTATTGAAAATAGTGCCATTTTCAAAAAACTCCTGGACTACTCTTTCTCCGGGGACAAAAAACTTGCCTTTCATGCTTCATGGGTACTAACCAAAGTCTGCGACAGATATCCTGAGATAATCTATCCATATATTTCCGGTATTATTGAAAAACTGAATAAGATTGATAATGAGAGTACTCAACGCTCCTTCATGAGGATAATATCCCTGACTGACATAACCCGCATCAGCACAAAGCAACATGGAATCCTTGCAGATCATTGCTTCACAGCTTTAAAATCGGGCTTTTCAGCAATTGCTATCAAAGCCTATTCAATGGAAATACTTTATAAGCTTGCGGTATTATACCCCGAGCTGGTTAATGAACTCTCCGCAACAATATTCATGCTTCAGGGCGAAGGTTCCGCCGGTATCATTGCAAGGGGACAGATGGTTCTCAAAAAGCTGGCAGAGATTTCAAATGAACCGCCCCGGCAAAAGAATTAAGGGTGGATTCTAAATTCAGCAAAATTTTCAACCCCCTTCAACCCCCTTCAACCCCCTTCAACCCCCTTCAACTTTCTTCAACCCTCTTAAACTATTCAACTCTTTTTCTTACTTTTGCAGATCATTTATTTTCAACAAAATGCGAATTGTAGATACAAAGGGACAGGAATGCCCTGCCCCAATTATTGCAACAAAGAAAGCATTGCGCGATGCAAAGACGGGAGAAACATTCAAGGTACTTACGGATAATCAGACATCTCTGGATAATCTTTCCCGTTTTTTATACGACAACAAAACGGAATTCTCAGTAGAGCAGTCAGATAACTCCTGGACCATTACGATCACAAAAAAAGATTCTGATAAGCAGCTTAAGATTGCTGAAGAGTATTGCAAAACTGAAATCCCGCATTTTACAAAAGGTGATTTCATTATTGTTTTTTCCACAGATAAAATGGGTGAGGGTGAAGAGGAGCTTGGACGGTTACTTATGGTCAATTTCATTAAAGCTATCAAAGATATTGAACATCTTCCGCTAAAAATGGTATTTTATAATAATGGAGTAAAACTTGGATCATTTGATTCACCGGTTGCAGAACAACTGAGGGAGCTCGAAAAAATGGGCGTGGGTTTGCTCTTCTGTGCAACCTGTGTTAAGTTTTACCATCTTGAGGAAATGATAAAAATTGGTGATCTGAGCAACATGTTTGAAATTGCCCAGATGATGGCTTCTTCCAACAATATAGTAAAGCCTTGATAATTAATATAATATTATCATGAAGGTTGATTTGCTTCAGATGGTCGAAAGCGGCGGTTGTTCTGCAAAGATATCACCCGGACAGCTTGAGGAGATATTGAAGAATCTGCCTCTGCCTGAGGATCCGAATATTCTTGTCGGCATTGACACTCATGATGATGCTGGTGTCTATAAAGTGAATGACGATCTTGCCCTGGTACTCACAACTGATTTCTTTCCACCGGTTTGCAGTGATCCCTATGAGTTCGGACAGATTGCCGCGGCTAATTCGATTAGTGATATTTATGCAATGGGAGGGACCCCGGTAATAGCCCTTAACATAATGATGTTTCCTGCATCGAAACTTCCCATGGAAGCTTATGCGGCAATTCTTAAAGGTGGATATGAAATGGCTTCTGAGGCGGGTGTAAGAATAATAGGCGGACATACCATTGATGATACACCTCCAAAATATGGACTGGCAGTTGTCGGATATATTCATCCCGATAAAATCATTACAAATGCCGGTGCCAGGCCCGGCGAGACTCTGATACTGACTAAACCGGTTGGCACCGGAATAATCCTTGCAGGCCAGAGGCTAAAAATGGCTGATGAAAAGGATGTCAAAGAGGCGTTAAAGCTTATGAAAATTCTTAATAAAACAGGTGCTGATGTGATGAAGGAATTCAATATTAAGGGTGCAACCGATATAACAGGATTCGGTCTTGCCGGACATGCTCTCAAGATGGCGAGAGCCAGTAATGTCTCCATTACACTTAAAATGAGACAGATACCTTTGATCGGAAATGCTTACAGAATTATTGATGAGGGTTGTATTCCTGGCGCTGCGTTCCGTAACCTTGATTTTGCCGGGCAGGAAACTTATTTTTCCGGGGACCTCGATTATAATCTTAAGATGATTGCCTTCGATGCCCAGACATCAGGAGGATTACTGATGAGTGTGCCTCAAGGAAAAGTTGATGCTGTATTAAATGAACTCCATCAAAGAGGATTATCGGATTCAACAGTCATAGGAAGTGTTACAGCTAAATGCGACAAATTCCTGTACATCGAAAATTAATCAAATATCGTTTCGAAAAGCTTATGCTTTTTTGCTTCAAAGCATAATTCTATCTGTTTCCTGGTGGTCCTTTCAATTGAGAGTTCAGGGAGATCTGAAAGTGAAAAAAATCCTGAACTGAATGTTTCAGTATTTTCCTTAAAACTTTTTTCTATGAGTTCACATTCAACAAAAATCTTATATATTGTATATGGTGAAAGCGGACCATTATGCTTACTGGCAAGATGTATCGCTATTACACGTCTTGTATTTACGGTTGCACCGGCTTCTTCAAAACATTCTCTTACTGCTGATTCCCTGACAGTCGAATTTACATCAGCCCATCCTCCGGGCATTGACCATTTTCCATCTACCTTCTCTTTTACAAGAAGTATCTTCTTGTTTTTAATGACTGCTGCTCTGACATCTACCTTGGGAGTCTGGTATCCTGTTTCGTTAGTAAAGAGATCCTTTATTTTTTCATAACTCACTTCAGTATAATTGTGCAGGATGTCTGCTGTAAGGTCGCTAATCTGCTGATACCTGTCTGTATCGTACTGGTTTTCAGCGAATGTCAATCCTGCCTGGGCTATCGACTGAAGTTGTGTAACCCATTGAAGCCATTTTTCTTTCATGATAGAAATTTTGTACGTGAGAAGAGAAACTCAGTACCTCCATCCGCTTTATTACAGACAGGGCACACAAAAATACACTGAGTTTTTATTAACTTGCGGTTTTAAATAGAAAAAATGAGAAGATTCTTATTCGTATTACTATTGCCGGGTTTCTTATCCGGATATATATACGGGCAATTATTCCTTCAGCCAAATTATGGACTGAAAAGTCACGAAACATTGATGATCAATAAGATAGAAGCAACCTCAAAAGGTGTAACATTTTATCTGAGTGTTACTAACAAGATTGAGGGTGGTAGTTTCTGCGCCGATAAGAATATTTTTATGATATACCCTGATGGTGCCCGTAGCAAAATTGTCTCGGCTACCGGTATCCCGGTCTGCCCTGATGCATATAAATTCAGAACAGCAGGGGAGAGCCTCGATTTTGTTCTTGCTTTCCCACCCTTAAAGCAGGGAACAAAATGGATTGACCTGGTTGAGGATTGCTCAGATAATTGTTTTTCGTTTTACGGTATTACTCTGGATAATGAGCTAAACAGAAAGATTGATGAAGCATTTTTCCTTGCCGAAAATGAACAGCCGTTAAAAGCAATGATCAACTTTATAAATATTGCAGATGCGAATGATAAAATGAACCTCGGAATTGAAGGTCTACTTTATATAAATATTATAAAGCTTGCAGAGGAAACCGAAAATCCCGGCAGAGCTGCTGAATGGTACAGAAGATTAAAAACATCGGGAGCCCCCAGGGCTTCCGCGTATCTTAAATATCTTAATGATCAGGGTATTAAGTATTAGGATAAAAATAAAGCTGACCCGTAGGGGATCAGCTTTTTGTTAATAGAGTAATGATTGTTCTAGAATCTCATGTCAATACCAACTCCAAACACTACTGTACTTTTCCTATAAGTTTCATCAGCCTGGATATTAGTAGCTGTACCTGAAAGTATATGGTCGATTGTTTTGGTATCATCCATGTACTTTGTATAAGCGCAACCCAGATTAATTTTAATCTTGTCGTTGAATGCATAAGCACCGCCCGCACCAATTGTGTGTGTGGAAAGTCCATAGGTGAGGTCGCTCTGGTATTTGCTGTTGACCCCTTTATTTGCAAAAACATACCCGCCGCTTACCAGGAGTTTATCTGAAATATTATACTCAAGTCCTCCCTGAATCGACATTCCGTTGTTTCCAATTATATCGCTGTTTGCTATATGTACTACAGGAGTAGCGGGATTCAGGTCAGCATCCACTTTATGTCCGTAATCGGCTGTTTTATCGAAAAAGTAATTTCCACCGAGAGCTACTTTCAATTTTGGAGATAATCTGTAATCAATACCGATTGAAAGCATTGCAGGCATGTCATTTCTTATAACTTCTCCGTCGGGAAATTGAGTAATCGAATCACCTGTTGCGGTATAACCAATCAACAGGTCCTGTTTGGTGGCATTCGTCAGTTCAAGTTTAGTGGCCATCTCAAATTTAATGGCTATGTTCAGGTTTTCGTTTGGTGAGATATTAATGTTGAAGAAAGGAGTAATCCCTGATCCGCTTTGAGCCACATCTGCCGTCTTATCTTTAACCAGTGTTGCAGTAGCTGCTGCAACTGCCCTGTTTGTTCCTATTGTAGTAGCATTGGCAGTTACTGCACCGCTTACCTGATTTAAAGTCATTGCATCAACTGCGGCCTGACTCAAACCAAGAACCTGTATCAGTCCCTGTTCCATACCCATTCTCTGTGCATTAGTTAATATAGTTCCAGCCTCAGCCTGAGCAAGAGTAAGTCCACCATAGGTAGGTAAAGCAGGAGCCAGCGAAGCCGGAATACCAAGTACCGATGTCAGGTTTGTTACAACTGTATTAAAATAACCGAAAGCTGATGTGCCTATTCCACCCATTATAAGCTGGATATCCTGAAGATGACCTGAATATGTGTTTTTTGCTGTTACTAAACGTGCTCCGGCAGCTACTGAAATCATATCATTTATTTTATATGAAGCTGCACCCTGGTAACCAAGAAATGTCGAACTCCCTTTGAAATATACATCTAAGCTGTAACCGGTGACTCCCCGTGCAGCAAGACTCGGAACAAGGTCAGAAATTCCCATTTCAAATGATGGAAGACCTTTTTCATAAGTTGCACCACCACCACCGCCGATAGGCAGAAATCCCAGAGAGAAAGCCAGTTTATCCATCTTATAGACTGCATAAACAGAAGGGAAAAAAGGTGCAGTTACTGTACCTTTGTACAAATGATCATTCAGCCCAAAATTTCCAGTGGGTCCTGCATATGAGTTCTCAATTTCTCTGGTTTGGAAAATAGTCTGGTTTGAAAGAGAAAAGTGAAATCCATTCTCCAGTTTCATCAATCCTGCCGGATTATAATATGCTGCATCAATTTCAGTTGATGCGTTCCTCGACGGGAGACGAACCCATGAGGCACTCTGGTTGGTGTTAGTAACCAATCCTCCTGCCAGAAGAGTACCGGTAACCAATGTGCCGGCAAACAATGTTAGAATTTTTCTCATAGATAAGTTTTTAAGTTAAAAATCAGAGATTTCTGCATTCAAGTTGCAAAAGACCCCTATACCTTTATTTTTTATGATCAAACGATCAAAAACATTTCAAATGTATACAATTATTTGAATCCTGCAAATAAGTCTAAAATAGTATATTGATATTAAGTTAATTAAAGGGTACTGTTGTAAGTTATTCGAATTTTATCAGATCGGGATGATGGAAGTTTTGGAGAAGGCGTCAGGCGTCAGGCATCAGGCGTCGGGCAAGAGATCATTTTTTTATATTTAATTATTAGTAAATTGCCTTTGGAATAAAAAATGTCTAATATTAACTAAAAATCAGCATTATGTTGACCGCGTTAATTAGACACAGATCGAAATAACAAACGATGTCGCCTGACGCCAGGCGCCTGACGCCTGACGTCTTCCTGCTTAAAATTCCCCGGAAAACCTGACACTGAAATTCCGCTGCGGCTGAATATCCCCGGGCCTGCCCATATATTCAGTGTTTGTGATGTTTTTTACTGCCAATGAAAGTGTATATTTTACACTAATTTTATATCCCAACGATCCGTCGAGTAATGCATAGCCCGTATTATGCCCTTCCCAGTATTCTGTAAATCCGACTAAGATTGGCTGCTCAAGGAATACTCTGTCGATGTTAAGGATTTTTGATTTTAGATAGAAATTCAGATCCAGGTCAAAATTTTTCCATTCTGCATTGTACGAAATCTTTCCGGAATGCATCCTTCTGTACTTAAGAAAGTTATTTAATGGGAGTGATGTAAACGGCTTAAGATCAATTGGATAAATAAACGAATAACCTCCGGAAAATGCGTATTTGATTTTATTTGTTTCTCCCGATAGTAAAAACTCTAATTCGGTGCCGTAAATTCTGGCCTCCTCGCTGTTATTTGCCTTGAAACCCATTCCTTCATCAAGGTATGAGGCAAACATATATTCGATCAGGTTGGTGTTTCTCATGTAAAAAAGTGCAATATCAAACTGGCCTGATAATTTTCCGAATGACAATCCCTGTTTTGCACCAAGTTCTGTACTCCAGCCCGATTCCGCCAGGATATCAGGATTTTCAATGATCTTTATGGAACCAAGAGTTGTTGCGGCAAATTTCTCGGCAATTGAGGGGTATCGGTAACCCTGTCCGAATGATGCCCTGATGAATGTATAATCTGCAGCCTGCCAGTTGAGTCCTGCCCTGAATACAGGAATTATCTTATCGTTTATTCCATCAAGAGAATTATTTTCGACACGAATGCCCGCAACTCCTTTCAACCGGTTCAAAGGTCTTACTTCAAGCTGTGTAAAACCAGCAATATTAAGGCTGGTGTGATTGCCAAAAAAACGGGCTGAATTTACCTTACTGTAGTTTTCAGATGCTCCGGCCGTAAAATCCATAAAATCAGATAATTTATACCAAAGCTGATATTCGGTATAAAAAGAAATGGCATCACTGTTATTATCCGGGTTGTTTGGTAACCTGTTAAGTGATGACTGGAGTCGTACTTTAAGATCATGGCGGAATTTGTCTGTTTGTCTGAATGAAATAAATGGATCGAAGGTGATAAATGTACCATGAAATTCTGACGCTGTAGACCAATCCTGCTTAAGCGCACCTGAATCAGCATCCTCCCATAATAGAAAATCTTTCTTAACAGTGTAGCCCGAATTCAGGTTTATACCGTAAGTAAGTCCTTCGATTTTACTGTTGAAATGTTTCAGCTTAAGACTTAACCTCACCAGCTTTTCCCCGTTAAATCTACGGTATCCGTCATCAATCAGAAAGTTTCCGCTGATTCCAAAATCTGTTTTTCCGTACTTTTGAAGATGAGAAAACGAAGCATTTGAAAATGTTCTTGGAGTATCCCACCAGATCCGGGCTTTATTCTTTGGTTTGTCAAATATTCCTGTTTCGATAAAAAATTTGGTTACAGGAGTGTTTGTTGCATCAGCTGTCCTGAAGTTTATAACTCCGTTCAGGGCAGATGACCCATACAATACTGAGGAGGCTCCTTTGATTATTTCGATCTGAGACAGGTTCTCAAGAGGAAGGAACTGCCATTTAATATTTCCGGCATCGGCAGAGACCATTGGCAATCCATCAATAAGGGCGAGGACCCTGCTGCCGGCACCGTAGCTGAACCCGCTGCCACCCCTGACTGATGCCTGCCCGTCCATGACCTCAATTCCCGGAATCTTATTTATAAGTTCCTGAGCATCATTGATATGATTATCGGAAAGGAAGGTGCTTTTAATTATATCCATCGATACTGACAGTTCAGCGATTTTCTGTTCGTTCCTGTTGGCACTGACGACGATCTGGTCAATTTCGCGGACCATCATTTCGAGACTGACGTCGAGTGATAAAGTTTCATTATCTGTTAGGGTCACTTCCCTTGTTACAGATCCGTAACCAATGAACTGAAATCTGATATGGAGTTTCCCGGCGTTCGTTTTGATGAAGTAGTCACCATCCTGACCCGTAGTAGTTCCCAGAGCTTTACCATATATTATATAGACACCTGCAAGAGGTTCTCCGGTGTTCTTGTCAGATACCTTTCCTCTGACGATCCCATCCGGATCAGCGGCTGTCAGGACATAGCTTATAAGCAGCCCCAGGGTGGTAAGGATCCGGTGCATCACTTAACTTTAAAAGTCATTCGTATAGGGATCGGTTGTGAAGGGTTAACCTGGTTAGGGGCAGAGGTTTTGATCTTTAATGAATTTACTGTCAGTTCTACAATGTCGCAGAAAAAAGACATTGGCTCATTGTCAGGCATAATGATAATTTCTGTATCATCTGCATATAATTTCCAAATACCTGTATAAGTACCGAAGTAGCCCGTACCATCTTCCTGGAATTTTGCATCTCCCTTAAATTTCTCAAGCATCTGTCCAGGGCCGCTTGCATCCATCCCATTTGCCAGTAAGCTGTCGGCCGTCCAGATGGGTGTAGTCAGAATTATGAATCTTTCAGACTTCTTATCTTTGGAACAGGAAAAAAACATCAAACCGGCTGTGATGACTAATAGCAGTGAAAGTTTTTTCATGGTGCTTAAAGTTAATTTGTAAAACAGTCGTTCAGAATAACAATCAGGATGAACCTTTTTAAAGACCTGAATTACAACAAATGTAAGAAAGTTTAGAAAATTATATATAAACTTCAAATTGATTATGACTGACCTCAAGCTTCGGACTTCGGACTTCGGACTTCGGACTTCGGACTTCGGACTTCGGACTTCGGACTTCGGACTTCCAGCTAACCAGTTAAATTAAAAACTATAATAAAAATCCCCTATAAGATTATTCCGGTTCAGATTCGTCTCTTTTTTAGAAAGTAAGGCACCAATCATCCATATGTTTTCTATTTTTGAAAGAATAAATTCTTAGAATCATGAAAAATCAAAATCATTTTAAAAGAGACTTACTTGTAATGACTGTTCTCATAATTACTTTTTCTCTGCAGAGTTCATTCTCCCAGCCTGTTGTTGGTCTCGATAACTGGTTTAACCGCGAGACAAACGCAAAAACAGGGAAACCTTTCCATTATCTCTGGACTGATACCGAAAACAGCGGATATGAACGGTGGGGTGAAATTTTTAAGATGAAAGGAGCGAAGCTTACTACGGTTGAAAAACCAATCGCTGCTTCACTTGCCAAGATTGATGTTTATATTATTGTTGATCCGGATACAACAACCGAATCGAAATCACCAAATTATATAATGCCGGATGATATCAAGGCAATCAGTAAATGGATGAAAAAAGGTGGTGTCCTGGCTATTCTTGCCAACGATGCACCGAACTGTGAATTCACGAATCTTAACAAGCTTATGGAGAAATTCGGGATGAAATTTAATCACGTCACTCTGCATCCGGTAACAGGGACCAATTTTGAAATGGGTGCATGTATAAACCTGCCTGCTCATCCCTTGTTTAAAGGTGTTTCGAAGATCTATATCAAAGAGGTTTCTGATATAAACATTTCTGGAACTGCAAAATCCATACTGACCGAAAACGGGAAGGTACTGATAGCTGAGAATAAGGTTGGAAAGGGTTATGTCTTTGCAATCGGAGATCCATGGATCTATAATGAATATATTGATCATGACCGGCTTCCGGAAAGTTTTGAAAACCGTAAAGCTGCGGAGAATCTGACGGATCTGCTGCTGGGGAATGTGAAGAAGAAATAAGGTGAATAAAACAGCACTGATAACCGGTGCCTCAAAGGGCATAGGCTTTGAACTTGCACGGATTCATGCCTCGCGGGGTGATAATCTTATTCTTGTCGCCCGGAATAAAAACAAGCTTGATGAACTGAAGAGGGAACTGGAAAAGAAATATGCAATAAACGTGTATACAATCGGGAAAGACTTATCATTAAGGAGTTCAGCAAGAGAAGTTTATGATGATGTGAAAAGAAATGGAATTTCTGTTGATTACCTGATCAATAATGCAGGATTTGGCGATTTTGGACTGTTTGCAGATTGTGACTGGGACAAACAGGAGAAGATGATCAATCTGAATATTACGGCTCTTATTCATTTAACCAGGCTCTTTTTACCGGGCATGATTGAAAAAGAAGAAGGTAAAATCCTGAATATGGCTTCAACAGCAGCATTTCAGCCCGGACCTACGATGTCTGTATATTTTGCTTCAAAAGCATTTGTCCTGAGCTTTTCTGAAGCAATCAATAATGAAGTGAGAGACAAGGGTATAACAGTGACGGCACTCTGCCCTGGTTCCACTGATACCAACTTCCATGCCATAGTACTGGATGATCCAAAACTGGTTAAATACCGTAAGATGGCCTCCCCGAAGGAAGTGGCGGAGTATGGTTACAGGGCAATGATGAAGGGGAAGCCCTTAGCAATTCAAGGATTTAAGAATTCTTTGATGGCTAATGCTGTCAGGTTCTTTCCCCGGGGTTTTATTGTTAAAATTGTACGCAAAATACAGGAGAAGAAGCACTTCAGAAAGATTTAACATGAACGGACTCCCGAACTGGATTCTTTTTGTAAAATTGCATCCGCTAAAAAAGACGATCATTATGAAAAAAATATTCTTGTTTTTCCTCATTATTGTTGGGTTATTGCAGGCTGAAGCTCAGGAAACTGAGACTTTATATTTATCGGGTAAAGATAAGGATCATACAGTTCAATGGGATTTTTTCTGTGCCAATGGGCGTAACAGCGGTCATATGGAGTAAGATAAGAGTGCCCTCAAATTGGGAGATGCAGGGCTTTGGTCCATATTTATATGGTAATACAAATCTGACTGCAAACGAAAAAGGGCTTTATAAATATGAATTTAAAGTTCCTTCCGGATGGGACAAGAAAAAGATTTTTATCGTTTTTGAAGGTTCAATGACTGATACTGAAGTGAAGATCAACGGGAAGCCTGCAGGACCTGTTCATCAGGGAGCATTTTACCGGTTCAGGTATGATATATCAGAGCTTCTGAGTTATGAAAACAAGAATCTTCTTGAGGTTACTGTATCCAAGGAATCTTCCAACCAAGATGTAAACAACACTGAAAGGTTCTTTTTCAGAACCTGACCTCTGGAATCCTGAATTTCCAAACCGTTACAAAGTACTTGTGACCATAAATACCCGTAAAAAAGTCATACATCAGATAACTCAAAAGTTTGGATTCAGGACAGTTGAAGTTAAAAATGAAGACGGGATATATGTTAATGGTCAGAAAGTAATGTTCAGGGGAGTCTGTCGTCATACTTTCTGGCCGTCATCGGGGCGTACAAGCAGCAAACAGCTTGCCATTGACGATGTTAATTTAATGAAGGACATGAATATGAATGCTGTCAGGATGAGTCATTACCCTCCCGACGGGTTCTTCCTGGATGTCTGCGATTCGATGGGAATGTTTGTGTTAGACGAGATCGCAGGATGGCAGAAATTCTATGATACTCCCACAGCAAAACGTCTTGTAAAACAGATGATTGAGTGTGATGTCAATCACCCATCCATTGTGCTATGGGACAATGGCAATGAAGGTGGCTTCAATAAGGATATCCGCAACGATTATTCACTTTATGATCCTCAGAAATGAACTGTAATTGAGCCGCAATCAATTATAAATGGGACCAATACAAAGCATTATCCTGGTTATAAATATGTTGAAAATGCCCTGAATAACGGGAAAGAGATATTCTTCCCCACAGAGTTTTTGCATGGTCTTTGTGATGGTGGTCTTGGAGCCGGACTTGATGACCATAGGTGGAGGCTGGTTAAAGCTTGAATATGATTACTCACCCTCCGGGGAGCTCGATTATACCGGAATCACTTTTTCCTGTCCTGAGAATCTGGTAGCCGGGGCAACTCTGATGGCAAACGGACCATATCATGTCTGGAAGAATCGTCTGAGAGGAACTCAGTTCGGGATATCTTTCTCCACCTGTTCACTCCCGAAGCCGCAAAGTTTTCAACTCAATCGACTGATGTACGGGGAGAAGTAAATCCTCCATTCCCATCGGGAAATATATCTTTCTTACACGGGATTAGTCCAATAGGCACTAAATTCACCAAAGCTGAAGGAGAGGGACCCCAGAGCCAGAAAAATAATTATGACGGGGGAGACACTGAAAGGGACACTATATTTCAGGTTTGGGGAATAAAAGCCTCTCCCCAAACCTCCCGCCGAAGCGGGACAGGCTCTCCCCCTGGGAGAGGGGGATATGAGTGGGTGAGGCAGATGGGAGTTCTACACCTTCAGAAATATCTTCTTCTTATAAAGTATATATAAAAATACCCAGGCTATTGTTGTTACTCCCACAGCGTTGACAAACGGAGTCCATGTTTCAGGCAACAGTTCAGCAAATCCTCCGAAGAAGAAGTTTGATGCTGACCTGAAATTTACTATCCTCTCTGTCAGGTAAATTGTGATAGGATTCATACCGATAACGACAAAAATGAATACCCATTTCTTATATCCCCAGACATCGATAATTAAGTAAAAGATTGCAAACAGAAGCAGGCTTAGTCCGCCAACCCAGCATACAAATGAGCTTGTCCAGAGGTTTTTGTTTATAGGGAAAACGATATTCCAGAGCTTGCCGATTAACATTAGAGCAATTGCAGCTATAATTAAATAAAGGACCCTGCACAATGGTTTGTTTTTCAAATAATCTGACAACAGGAACTCACCGGTAAACATACCCAGAAGTGCTGTTCCGATGGCAGGCATTGTGCTGAGGATTCCTTCCGGATCATGATTCCCGAGGTACAGTTTCCCTGGCATCAGCAGCCTGTCGATATAGCTTGTAAGGTTTCCTTCCCTGGAGAATATATCATTTGAGCCGAGGTCATGTGCCGGAAAGAGAAGCAGAAGTATCCAGTAACCGATAAGGAGTCCGGTGAACCAAATAATCCGTGTGTTAAGTTTGGTGTTCATGAAGATCAGGGCTGCAAACATCCAGGACAGACCGATCCTTCCGAGAACACTCCCATAACGAAGTTCTCCAAAATTGAATCTTACTGCATTATTATAAAGTATTCCCAGGAGAACCAGTATGAGTCCCCGGATAATGATATGTTTATAAATTGACTGACGACTGTCATTTCTCTCAATGCGTTTTGCAAGAGAGTAGGGAAAGGATATTCCTGCTATAAACAGAAAGAGAGGGAATATCATATCATAAAAAACGAAACCGTGCCAGGGCACATGATCAAGCTGTTCTGCACACCACTTAAAGACCGGCCATCCGGTAAGGGAAGCAAGTGCAATGAATATGCCCTCTCCGCCCATTATCCAAAACATATCGAATCCCCGGAGGGCATCAAGTGAATATAATCTCTTTGACGATAATTTGTTATTGGTTTCCATAGATCTTTTTTTATTCTAAGTTACAAATATTTGTAAAAAGGTACAAAACCGAAGGAAAGTTATCTTTGTAATTGCACCCGGAAGTATTCCTTTTGTTTCAGCTGGAACTTTTACTTCGTGCCCTGAATAGATTCCTTTTCAACATTGGGAAATGATCATGATTTTGTAAGGCTTATATCTGGTATCCGGGGCACTAAAAAGTATCCGCTGTTAATAAAAGTTAAAGTTCAGAAATATAGAAAAAAGCATGGAATTTATGTGTGCACGGTAACAGAATTAAGTATTTTTACACACCAGGCTTTTTTAAGGAAGTTTTGGGATTAGACGGTAACTAATTAATAATAGATACTTTAATCAATAAGATTATGACAACACGCAGAGAATTTGTACAGAAGACTGCTCTTGGAGCTGCAGGTTTGACACTCGGAGCAAAAAGCTATTCACGTATCCCTGGTGCTAACGACAGGATCCGTGTTGGTATTGTTGGCTATTCAGACCGTTTCAGGGGAGGGCTGTTGCCGTCTTTCCTGAGCCTTGCAAAAGAACTTAATTTTGAATTTACAGCCTTATCTGATCTCTGGAGTTTGAGGCGACAGGATGCAGATACCTACTTCAAGGGTAAAGGAATAAATCTCAGGCTTGCACGAAACAATGATGAACTTTACAGCGGTAAAGACACGGATGCGGTAATATTAAGCACTGCTGATTTCCAGCATGCATTGCTTTGTGCCGAAGCTGTAAGGGCAGGACGCGATGTTTATTGTGAAAAACCTTTTGCAGAAACAATGGCCGATGCCCGTGAAGCCAGGAAAGCAGTTGAAGAGACCGGGAAGATTGTTCAGATCGGTTCTCAGCGCCGAAGCGCTCCTAACTATATTGCTGCAAATGAATATATTAAATCAGGCAAATTCGGTAAAATAGTGATGGTTGAAATGTCATGGAATGTAAACCAGCCCGCAAGGTGGAGAAGAACTAATGTAGTTCCGCTGTTAAAAGAAGCAGATACCGACTGGAAAAGATACCAGCTGAATCGTCCGGCAGCAGATTTTGATCCAAGGAAATATCTTGAATTCAGACTCTTCTGGCCATATTCATCCGGAATCCCCGGTCAATGGATGGCACACCAGATCGACACAGTTCATTGGTTCACCGGACTGGCTCACCCGAAAAGCATAGCAGCAAATGGTGGTATTTACCAGTGGAAAGACGGACGGTCAAATTATGACACAATGACTGCAGTTATGGAGTACATCGATCCCGCTGATCCTGATTCAGCATTTCAGGTAGTATATTCATCGAGATTTACCAACTCCGCTGGTGGTATAAAAGAACTTTATTATTCTAACGGAGGTATGCTCAACCTTGATACTAATAAGATTACATCGGAAGGCGGACTCAACGAAAAAGAAGCAAAGGCAATGAATATGAAGGCAAATCTTTTAGAGCCGTTTAACCTTCCGGAAATGAAAATAGAAACTTCTGCAGATACTGGTGGTGATCCAATGACAACCGCTCATATGAGAAACTGGATGGAGTGTGTCCGTGACCGCAAAAAACCACATGCTGATGTTGTAGCAGGTTATAACCACTCTATTGCAAACATTATGTGTACAGCTGCCCTGAGAACGGGTGAAAAAGCATCCTTTGATGAAGCTAAACAGGAAGTTCTTGCGGGCGGTAAGGTTTTCCAGTATTAATCTTGTCAGTATTTGAAAATAATATATTTATAATGAAAAAAATATCAGAATTTCTTCTAACCCTTGTTCTCGTACTTACAACCACAGCCGGAACAATTAACGCTCAGACAGTAGAAGTTAAACTTGTAAGGGCTGATGATATGCATAAAGTTGATGTCCTTGTTGGTGATAAACTTTTTACATCTTACATGTATCCTGAAAACCTTGAGAAGCCATTCCTCTACCCCGTAATTGCCCCGAACGGCTCGGTAATAACCAGAGGTTTCCCTATAGAACCAAGGAAGGGTGAGCGTGTTGATCACCCTCATCATGTTGGCATCTGGTTCAATTATGGCAATGTTAACGGTCTTGACTTCTGGAATAACTCATCCGCAATACCAGCAAACAAAAAGGACTTATATGGTCATATTGTTGTAAAACAAATCGTTAACGCAAAAAGCGGAAAGAAAGGAACCCTCACGGTTGTTTCAAACTGGGATGACAACAAAGGGCACACACTGCTTGTTGAAAATACCAAATATATCTTTTCCGGCGATAAAAGTTCCAGGACCATTGATCACATCTCTACTCTCACTGCAGTTAATGAAACAGTGACCTTTACAGACAATAAAGAGGGTATGTTTGCCATCCGGGTTGACAGGGCATTTGAGATGCCTTCAAATGAGTCACTTATCTTCACTGACGAAAAAGGAAATCCAACAACTGTTAAAGCCACAGACAATACAGGCGTTACCGGAATGTACACTTCAAGCAGCGGTAAAAAAGGTGATGCAGTGTGGAGTACCACAAACGACTGGGTCCTGCTTTCAGGAATAAAAGATAATGTTCTTACTACTATGGGGATATTTGACCATCCGAAAAACATAGGTTATCCATCTCATTCACATGCAAGAGGTTATGGTCTTTTCTCAACAAATAACCTTGGTGCAAATGCATATAATAAGGATGCCGAAAAGATAATCGTAACTCTTAAGAAAGGAGAATCACTCACACTTCGGCACAGGTTTTATGTTCAGTCTGGTGCTGAGCTCACACCGGATGGGGCCAATAAGATTTTTATGGAGTTTTCAAAATTGTACTAGACTAATACATGTACTCACCCCCCCCAGCCCCCCTCTCTCCGCCAGTCGGAGGAAAGAGGGGGGAGGTAAAAAACGTGAAGAACTGTATCAAAAATAGAAGTATATACAAAAAATAAAACAAAGAATTATGAAAAGATATCAATATTTAAGACTAGGACTGATGGCTATATTTACTATGTTTTTTATTTCGGGGCCGGCTTTTATTGCATCTGCGGCTCCTGCCAAACAGATGTATTATGAGATTAAGATTTACAGGATAAAGGATGCATCACAGGCAGCAACAACCGATAAGTACCTGAAGGATGCGTTTATACCTGCTTTACACCGTGTCGGCATAAGTAAGGTCGGAGTTTTCAAACCCGTTGAAACTGACACGGCATTCGGTAAGTTTATTTATGTTTTTATCCCCTTTAAAACTGTCGATCAGTATCTGAAACTGATTACTACTCTCGAAAATGATAAGGTATACCAGCAGGCAGGAAAAGATTTCCTGGATGCTCCTTATAATAATCCGCCATTTGTAAGGTACGAAAGTGTTTTTATGAAGGCTTTTTCTTTTATGCCACAGTTCAGAGTTCCAGCGTTTACAACACCTGTTACCGAAAGGATTTATGAACTTCGAAGCTATGAAAGTGCCACCGAGGCAAAAGCCCTGAAGAAAATACATATGTTCAATGAAGGAGGAGAGATCGGCATATTTGAGAAGATAGGTGCCAATGCAGTATTTTATGGCCAGGTATTACTGGGAAGCCAGAAGCCAAGACTTATGTATATGACCACATATGCAGACATGAAATCACATGACGAGCATTGGGCAGCATTCAGGAGTCATCCCGACTGGATAACACTCAGGGCTAAGGAAGAGTATCAGAATACAACTTCAAAAACAAAAGCCTTTCTGCTTCATCCGACTGATTATTCGGATTTTTAATCCTGTTTTATTCTCTGTGTGCCTCTGTGACTTCTCTGTGGTCCTCGGTGTAAGTTCTTTTGGTTACACAGAGTTTCGCAGAGGATACACAGAGCGACACAGAGTTTTATTGTTTTAATGAATCTTAGAAAGTAATTTTTGAGATTGCTTCGTCAACTTCAGCAGTTGTAAGTTCGTGATCGGGGAGATTGTTCTCGAAATACTTTTCATAAGCAGAGATGTCCATATGACCGTGACCGCTAAGGTTAAAAAGTATTGTCCTTGAGACTCCTTCCAGGTCTGCCTTTCTTGCCTCGTCAAGTGCAGCGGCAATGGCATAATTGGATTCGGGAGCAGGAAGAATACCTTCAGTCTTTGCAAAAAGCACACCACCTTCAAAGCATTCTCTCTGCATCTTTGCCTTTGCTTCAATAAATCCGTCTTTGAGGAGCTGGCTTACGAGCACTCCTGCACCGTGGTAACGTAAACCGCCAGCATGTATCCCTGCGGGTATAAAATTATGTCCGAGAGTATACATAGGAAGGAGAGGGGTCATCCCGGCAGAATCACCAAAATCGTACATGAATTTTCCCTTGGTAAGTTTTGGGCATGAAGCTGGCTCAACGGTCAAGAGCCTGATATCTTTTCCGTTAAGAAGCTTCTCGCGCAGGAATGGAAATGCAATTCCCGAGAAGTTAGAACCACCTCCAAAGCAGCCAATTACAACATCTGGATAATCGCCAGTCTTTTCCATCTGAAGCAAAGCCTCCTGTCCTATGATGGTCTGGTGAAGGATTACATGGTTGAGTACGCTGCCGAGGGAATATTTGGTATAGGGGTCCTGCACTGCCACCTCCATGGCTTCGGAAATTGCAATACCCAGACTCCCCGGAGATTCAGGGTCCAATTCAAGTATTTTCCTTCCGGCTGCTGTCATATTACTTGGTGAAGGAATTACCTTTGCACCATAGGTATTCATTAAGAGCTTGCGACCTGGTTTCTGGTCATAACTGACCCTTACCATAAATACCAGCAGTTCAAGTCCGAAATGTTGACAGGCAAAGCTCATAGCACTACCCCATTGTCCTGCTCCAGTTTCTGTTGTGATCCTTTTAATTCCCTCTTTTTTGTTGAAATAAGCCTGGGCAATGGCAGTGTTTGCCTTGTGGGAACCTGAATAATTACCTCCCTCATACTTATAATAGATCTTGCTTTTTGTACCCAGAACTTTTTCAAGGTTGATTGCCCTGAACAGAGGAGAGGGACGATAAGTTTTGTAGAGGTCAAGAACCTCATCCGGTATATCAATATATCTCTCGGTTGATACTTCCTGTTTTATAAGCTCCATAGGGAAAACAGCAGCAAGGTCCTCAGGGCCAACAGGTTGCCTGGTGACCGGATTAAGCGGTGGCAGAGGCTTGTTTGGCATATCAGCCTGGATATTATACCATTGACGCGGCATTTCTTTTTCGCTCAGTGAAATTTTTGTACTCTTTTTCATAGTTTTAATTATTAATTATTAATTGGTAATTGAAATTATTTAAACAAAAAAGGCACGCTGTGAACAGCGTGCCTATATAATTCTGATATCTTTTAAGGGTTATACAATGGCCTGTTTCACAGCATCAATTGATGAACTGCGCCACGACCAATTATATATCCTCCTTGTCTTCACAGGTGCAAATCTATATAAAAAATTCAATTCAGTGCAAAAAAGTTAATTTTTTTTATTTTTATAATGAGTTTTAATAGATATGTTACTTGATTAATTCATTTTAAGATTATTCGTAAACCTCTGCCCCGATACTTCTGAGATCATCAAAAAAACCCGGGTATGATTTGCCAATGCAATGTGAATCCTTGATATAGACTTTATCAGTTGCACCCAGTCCGGCTACAGCGGCTGCCATTGCAATGCGATGATCGTCATGTGAATTAACATGCGTTCCTTTTACTTTTCCTCCCGTAATGAGCAAATAATCATCACTTATTTCAACCTTAATACCCATCTTCCCCAGCTCTTCCACAAGGGCAACAGCACGATTACTCTCCTTATGTATCAGCCTGCTCACGCCGTTAATTCCTGATACCCCTTTGCTGTATGCTGCAAGAACTGCAAGAGGAGGGAAGAGATCGGGCGATTCAGAAGCATCAAATTCGAATGCTTTTAGTTCAGATTTCTTAATTTCAATTGCGTTATTGGTGATTGTCATCTTTGCACCAGCTTTATCGAGTGCAGTAAGTATTGCTTTATCGCTTTGACGGCTTCCGGGATTGAGTCCATTGACAGTGATATGCCCGGTTATAGCACCGGCAACCAGAAGAAATGCACCACCGCTCCAGTCACTTTCGACTTCAAATCTGGTTGGTTTATATTTCTGGTTACCCTTTATAATAAACTGTTTATAATGATCGTTTTTAATTTTTATTCCAAATTTTCCGAGCACCTGGAGTGTCATATCAATATAGGGTTTACTCTTCAGGTTATTAACTATAACCTCGGAGTCTTTTTCTGCAACAGGAAGAGCCATCAGCAAACCTGTAAGTAACTGTGAGCTGACTGACCCATCAATTTCGCAATTTCCACCTTTTAAAGGTCCTTCAATTGTCAGTGGCAGAAATCCTCCTTCACTGATGCATCTGACACCAAACTGTTTAAGCGCATTCTCGATCATCGACATGGGTCTTCTTTTAAGGGAACCCGCTCCTGTAAGAATTATTTCGGCTGGATATAATGCTGCAATTGGTGAAAACATCCTGATTGCCAGGCCCGACTCTCCACAATTAAGCTTTTTCTCCCTTAGTTCGCCGGCCCCTGTGATCTTCATTTCACCTATGCCAGGATTAACCCTTGCCCCAAGACCGACAGCCAGGGTCATTGCAGCAAGAGAATCGTCACAATATGATGGATTGAGGATAGTGCTCTCTCCCTCGGCAAGAAGAGATGCTGCAATAGCACGTTGTGTCATGCTTTTTGATGATGGAGCATTGATATTACCTTTTAACTTAGAGGGCACTATTATTCTTTCCATTTCTTCCTCCCTTTTTAGTGGTTTGAATGGTTATGGTTTTCGATGCCGTTATTCATAATCTTCATCTGCCGGTTAATTGACTCCTGGTGGATTGCCCTGAACATGTTATTAATCAGCTCTGAGCTGAGTCCTTTTGACTGACCTTTGATCATTACTCTTTTTACAATTTCGTCCCAGCGTGTGCTTTGTAAGATAGTGATATTATTTTCTTTTTTATACTTTCCAATGGTTTCTGAGACTTTCATTCGCTGTTCCATCAGATCAATGAGATGATCATCAAATACATCTATCTGCTGTCTCAGTTCTCCAAGAACATCAAGAAGTTTTGGATCGGAGGGTAAAGCATTACGAAGGATCAGCCTGCTCAGCAACTCTTTGAGATCATTTGGCGTGAGCTGCTGTGAGGCATCACTCAGAGCCTTATCAGGATTTATATGGGATTCGATCATCAGCCCGTCGAAGTTCAGATCCATAGCTTTCTGCGAGATATCAAGAATATATTCACGTGCTCCGGCAATATGACTTGGATCACAGATGATAGGCAAATCGGGAATCCTTCTTCTCAGTTCAATCGGTAACTGCCAGTTGGGCTGATTACGGTAGGTTGTTTTCTCATAGGAGGAGAATCCCCGGTGAATGGCACCCAGTCTTTTTATTCCGGCTTTAGCTACTCTTTCAAGGGCTCCGATCCACAATTCAATATCAGGATTTATAGGATTCTTAATAAAGACCATAACATCCACGCCTTTCAGAGCATCAGCGATCTCCTGCACAGTGAAAGGATTTACAGATGTCCTGGCTCCGATCCACAGCATATCGATGCCATGTTTCAATGCTTCATAAACATGCTTCTGATTTGCTACTTCGGTAGCAACCGGGAGGCCTGTTTCCTGCCTGACATGCCTTAGCCATTTAAGTCCTTCATTGCCAATACCTTCAAATGAATTCGGACGTGTCCGTGGTTTCCAGATACCTGCTCTGAAAATACTGATATTGTTTATCTTTGCCAGCTGCCTGGCAGTCTCCATTACCTGTTCTTCAGTCTCTGCACTGCAGGGACCTGAGATCAGGAAAGGTCTGCCGTTATAACCTTCCCACTCTTTAATCAGTGATGTATCGAGTTTTACTACCATCTGTCAGTCAGTTGATTAATTCAATATTTTTCTTATTTTATTTGCTTCTTCCATTAATGATTTCAACCCCTCGGTATCTTTCCCGGAAATCAATTTTTTAAAAATATTCATCTTTTCGATATAAGTATCAATAGCTTCTATAATATATTTTGAGTTTTCAGAAAAGATCGGAGCCCATGTGTCGCCGTTGCTCTTGGCAAGACGTACTGTACTCTCAAAACCGCCACCGGCAAGCGTAAGAATATTTTCTTCCTCCTGCTCTTTTTCCAGGACACTCAGCGCCAGTGAAAATGATGTTATGTGAGAAATGTGGGAAACGTAAGCAACGTGTACATCATGTAATGCAGAATTCATATACACTATACGCATATTAAGGATCTTAAGCATTTTTTCAATCAGAGCGTTGGCATCCGGATCACTTAGTTCAGGATCGCAGATTATAACAGTTTTATAATCGAAAAGTTTTCCGATTGCGGCAAGAGGACCAGAGTACTCAGTACCTGCCATGGGGTGAGTCGCTACATATCTTCCCCTTTGTGGATGATCCTTTGAAATTTCTGCAATGCTGCCTTTTGTCGAGCCCATATCTGCAACTACTTTTGATGTCCCGGAAATTCTGTCAAGAATTCCTGGCAGCATATCACAGTTTGAATCAACAGGTGTACAAAGAAGTATCAGATCGCTTCTGTAGATAGCATTATCGAGCGTATCTGCCTCATCAATTATCCCGCATAGCAATGCGATATTCTGATGCTGAAGGTTTGAATCCACACCGATGATCTTATCAGCGAATCCTCGTTTGCGGAGGTCGAGCATTAAAGAGCCTCCTATCAGTCCTATACCTACTACTGCAATTGTCATTCTGGTTATTTGTTATTTCTTATTTCTTATTTCTTATTGGACTTATTAATCACATTTTTTTTGAAAGTAAATAATCTGAGATTCTTGTTTTTGCTACTTTCAGGGTTTTTTCATCGGCACACAAAGATATCCTGATGTAACGATCGCCTCCGGCACCGAAGATAAAGCCCGGAGTCAGGAAAACATGAGTTTTATTCAGAATTTCTTCGACAAACGTTTCACAGCTGTCAATCTCTTCGGGAAGCCTGCCCCATACGAATAAGCCAACCTGTTCTTTATTAAAGCTGCATTTAAGGAGAAGCATGATCTCTTCTACTATTTTCCGGCGTTGAAAATAAACTCTGTTTACAGTTTCATACCAGGAGGGAGGATTTCCAAGCGCCTCAACTGCAGCTACCTGCATTGCCCTGAACATTCCGGAGTCCATATTGCTTTTTATTTTCAGAATGGTGTTGATATATTCTTTATGTCCGGCTACCATGCCTATTCTCCATCCCGCCATGTTATGCGATTTACTTAGTGAATTGAGCTCAAGAGCAATCTCCTTTGCCCCATCCACTGCCAGAAGACTATAGTATTCATTATTCAGAATGAAGCTATAAGGATTATCGTTGCAGAGCAGAATATTGTGTTTTGAAGCAAAAGCAACGAGCTTTTCATAAAGAGCGACAGATCCGTTTGTACCGCTTGGCATATGAGGATAATTGACCCACATGATTTTCACCCTTCCCAGATCACTGTCCTCAAGTTTATCAAGATCAGGAAGCCATCCGTTTTTCTCATCCAGTTCATAATATCTGACGTTGCCGCCAACGAGCTTAGTAACTGATGTATAAGTGGGATATCCGGGATCCGGTACCAGTACATCATCTCCCTGATTGACGAATGCCATGCTGATATGCATTATCCCCTCTTTACTGCCCATCAGTGGAAGTATTTCGTTTTCAGGGTCAAGATCGACATGAAAATAAGTCTTGTACCAATCTGCAAAAGCCTTGCGAAGAGCCGGCATGCCCGTATAGCTCTGGTATCCGTGGGAGGTGGGCTTTGCAGCTTCCACACCCAGGTACCTGATTGTATTTTCAGATGGTGGCTGGTCGGGGCTGCCGATACCCAGGTTTATAACATCGGCTCCGGATTTGCGCATCTGGTCTATCTCTCTTAGTTTCCGGGAAAAATAGTATTCCTGGACACTGCCTGTTCTGTCTGCCGGTTTAACTTTCATATAAATGTTCTCCTTTATTATAGATCCCCAGAACCTCAAGATTTGTGGTGTAATTTTCAAGGATATTTTTTATGAGAGGAATATCATGATCAGGATTAAGCTCAAGATCAAGATAAAATAAATATTCCCATTCCCCGTTTAGTCTGGGAACCGACTGGATCTTCGACAGATTTATCTCCAGTTCTGCAAGCCTCACGAGAACTGCTGCCAGTGAGCCAGGTTTATGCCCTGTTGAGAAGCAGATTGAGACTTTATTTCCGTCTGTATTTGCATCTTTCTCTTCACAAAGAACAAGGAAACGAGTGTAATTCTTCTTATAGGTCTCTATTCCGGGAGCAAGAATCTCAAGTCTATATAGCTCTGCAGTCGCTGCAGATGCAATAGCAGCTACGCCGGGCAGTTTACTTTCACTGATTTGTCTTGCACTTCCGGCAGTATCATCACTCTCCACCAGCAATACTCCACGCAGGTGATTAAGAAATGACATGCATTGTGAAAGTGCAATGGGATGAGACCTGATCTCCCTGATCGCCATAATTGTCTGTCCCGGTAATGCCATCAGATTCTGCCTTATCCTGAGGTTAATTTCCCCGATTATCTTCATTCCTGATTCCCTTATCAGAGAATAATTATATAGTATGCTCCCTGACCTGGCATTTTCGATAGCCATAACTGCGAATTCAGCCTCTTTCTCCTTCACTGCCATCAGAGTAAGATCGAATGTGGAACATGGTACAATGTCGATGGCTTGATTATTGAAAAAATGTCTTGCGGCAACTTCGTGAAAACTACCTTTTTCTCCCTGAATTGAAATTTTCATCTCTTCTGTCTTATTAAAAAAAAAAGTCCCCAACCCGGGGACCTTGTATCATATAGTTTTTATCTGTACACAAAAATCCCCTTATCTTTTCTTAAAATAAAAAAAGAAATAAAAATAAGTGGCAAACCAGTTGTGTACAATATTCATCCTGATAGATTATTGGCCTACAAAAATATATTATTTTTTAATATAACAACTAAAATGAGTGAAAAACTATCATTTATTAATAAATAATGTTGATTATTTTTATTATTTATGACGTCTGACCAGACAATCCTCTATTTCAGAGATTGATGTTCCTTTCATTTTAAGTAAAATCAGCAAATGGTAAAGCAGATCTGCAGCTTCATTTTTAAAAAGGTCAATATTATTATCCTTGGCTTCGATAATCAATTCAACTGCTTCTTCACCGACTTTCTGAGCTGCTTTATTTATCCCCTTCCGGAAGATCTTATTTGTATATGAGTCTTCAATATTATCATCTATCCGCTGATTAATGATCTGCTCCAGCTTATAAAGAAATCCTTTTGATGGTTCTTCCCCGAAGCACGATTGGTTGCCGGTGTGGCATACCGGACCTGCAGGATCGACTTTAATGAGTATTGAGTCATTATCGCAATCTGCTGTTATTTCTTTAACAGACAGATAGTTGCCCGACGTTTCGCCTTTTGTCCAGAGACGGTTTTTACTCCTGCTGAAAAAAGTGACCCTCCCTTCCTTCTGAGTCTTTTCGAGAGCTTCTTCATTCATAAACCCGACCATCAGAACCTGAAGTGTCGTATTATCCTGGATCACAGCTGGTACCAGGCCGTTGGATTTGGTAAAATTGATATTGTCCATATTTTTCATTTATTATATCACACGTACTCACCACCTTCCCTAATGCAATTCTCATTATCCGATGAACCCTTCCCCCGGCCCCTTCCCTTAAGCCCAAGGGAAGGGGAGGTGATCAATTTTATTTGGTATGTCACCCTTCCCTTATTGTTTAAGGGAAGGGCAGGGGAAGGGTTAAGAGTTCAGAAAGGGGGATTTATAAATTTCATATTCTTACTGCAATCTGTTCATTATTAAGATATTCCTTCAACTCTCTGATACCAATTTCGCCGAAATGGAATATACTGGCTGCCAGGGCTGCACTGCAGGAGGTATCAAAGAATACCTCCCTGAAATGTTCCATTTTTCCTGCACCACCTGACGCTATAACAGGAATATTTACAACACGGCTCACCCCGGCTGTTATGTCGATTGAGAATCCTCCTTTTTTACCGTCATTCTGCATGGAAGTAAGCAAAATTTCACCTGCTCCGAGACTGGCAACCTGAATAGCCCAGTCAATTGTCTTGAGTTTTACAGGTGTACGTCCTCCATCAACAACCACCATCCAGTTATCCTGGATCAGGTCAGTATCTATAGCAACAACAATACATTGGTTTCCGAACTCTCCGGCCATTTCGGTTATGAGACCGGGTCTTCTTACTGCTGCTGAATTAACTGTTATCTTATCTGCACCGGCCTTCAGCAAATGAGCGACATCCTGCACGCTGTTGATACCTCCACCGACGGTAAAGGGGACATTTATTTCAGCAGCAATCCTTTCCACAAGCCCGATGAGGGTCTGCCGGTTTTCGATGGTAGCAGTGATATCAAGAAAAACCAGTTCATCCGCACCCTGATCTGCATATATTTTTGCCAGTTCAACAGGGTCGCCTGCATCTCTGATATTGACGAACCTGACCCCTTTCACCGTTCTCCCATCCTGTATGTCAAGGCATGGGATGATCCTTCTTTTTAACATATGTCTCTCAACTCTTTTAGTTTTATTTTTCCTTCATAAATGGCTTTCCCGATAATCACTCCTTCACAACCGGCTTCTTTTATATCCTCAATATCCTTTATTGATGAGATACCTCCGCTTGCTATGAGATTGAGTTTTGTATTTCTGAGTATCTCCCTGTAAAGTTCCGTTCCCGGGCCCTTCATCATTCCGTCTTTGTTAACATCGGTACAGATCGAGTACAAAAGTCCCTTCGTACAGTATCCGGAAATGAATTTAATGATATCTACTTCCGACTTTTCAGTCCATCCTTCTGTTGTTACTTTCCTGTTTTTACAGTCGGCTCCAAGGATTATCTTCTCATTGCCGTATTTCCTTATCCAGTCAAGGAAAGAAGAAGGGGATGAAACCGCAATGCTGCCACCCGTAACCTGGCTGGCACCAGAGTGGAAGGCTATTTTCAGATCCTCATCAGATCTGATCCCGCCTCCGAAGTCAATGATTAAACCTGTTTTTGCGGCAATCTTTTCAAGTACCTTTGAGTTAATGATTCTCTTGTTTTTTGCACCATCAAGGTCGACAAGATGCAGGTATTTCAACCCGCTATCTTCGATCATTTTAGCAGCTTCGAGGGGATCTTCATTATAAATCTTTTTTGTCCTGTAATCACCTCTGGTCAGCCTTACACATTTCCCATCGAGGATATCAATGGCAATAATAATTCTCATATCTCCAGAAAGTTTTTAAGTATCCTTTCACCAACTGCTGCAGATTTTTCAGGGTGAAACTGTGTGGCATAGAAATTATTTTTATTCATTGCTGAGCTGAATGGCAGTATGTAATCACATATTGCTATAGTACAGGATGATATTTCAGGATAATAACTGTGAACGTAGTAAACGTCATCCTTTAGTGATACTCCAGAGAAAAGCTCTCCTCTGAACGAGAAGAAATTATTCCATCCCATATGCGGAACCTTATCGACCTGAGGAAAAAGTTTTACATCTGAATTAAAGATGTTCAGGCATTCAGTGTTGCCTTCCTCCGAGTATCTGCACATAAGCTGGAGACCCAGGCATATTCCTAGTACAGGCTGGTTCAGAGAAGTTATGACCCTGTCGAGATCCTTTTCTTTAAGGTATTTCATGGCAGAGATGGCTTCACCTACTCCCGGGAAAATGACTTTATCGGCTTTAAGAATTTCTTCTTTATCATCAGTGATCACGCTTTCATAACCGAGTCGCTGCAGAGCATTCTGCACCGACCTGATATTGCCGGCATTATATTTAATAATTGCAATCACAACTTTCCTTTGGTTGTCGGCAGGTTAAAGTTATCTGTTTGTTTTACAGCCATCTTCAGTGCTCTTGCAAATGCCTTGAAAATAGCTTCGATTTTATGGTGCTCATTACTTCCATCTGCTTTTATATTCAGATTGCACCGGGCGTTATCACTGAAAGATTTAAAAAAATGAAAGAACATCTCTGAGGGAATTTCACCGATTTTCTGACCTGAGAATTCAGCCTCCCAGACCAACCATGGTCTTCCTCCAAGATCAAGTGCAACCTGAGCAAGACAATCATCCATTGGCAGAACGAAACTATACCTTTCAATTCCCTTTTTACTTCCGGCAGCTTTCCTCAAAGCTTCTCCCATGCATATCGCCAGATCCTCGATCAGGTGATGACCTTCCGTACCATCATCGCCTGAAGCGGTTATAGTAAGATCGAAGTTTCCGTGTCGTGCGATCTGATCGAGCATGTGGTCAAAAAATTGCATGCCTGTGGAGATATTGCTTTTCCCGGTACCATCAAGATTAATTTCCAGCCGGATATCTGTTTCCTTTGTCTTTCTTTCTATTGCTGCAATACGGGGTATGGACTTCAGATAACTGTAAATTTCGTTCCAGTCGGTAGTTGAGAATATAGCATCCTGTGATTTCCTTTTATTAAAATAAATTGCTTTACAACCAAGATTTTTTGCAAGCTCTACATCTGTGAGCCTGTCACCAATTACATAAGAATCATTCAGGTCAATCCCTTTTGCCAGGTAATTAACAAGCATTCCTGTCCCAGGTTTGCGTGTTGGCAGATTCTCTTCCGGGAAGCTTCTGTCGATGAAGATCTCAGCGAATCTTACACCCTCTCCCTGAAGGATCTGTAACATCTTATTTTGTGATGGCCAGAAAGTATCCTCAGGGAATGATTTTGTTCCGAGCCCATCCTGGTTTGTGACCATGACAAGTTCGTAATCGGTCTCAACTGCAATCCTTGAGAGACCCGTTATTACCCCGGGAATAAAACTGAACTTTTCAAGGCTGTCGACCTGCTCATCCTCCGGTTCTGTTAATACTGTACCATCCCTGTCGATAAAAAGAACCCTCTTCATATTTTTATTTTTTCTAACGCATTCATAAGTTTATTATTTTCCGTTTTTGTTCCAACAGTGATCCTAAGGCAGTTATTTATAATGCTGCTGCGGTTTCTTACAATTATTTTCCTTTCAATGAGATAATTATAAATATATCCGGCATCACTTACCTGTACCAGGAGGAAATTGGCATCGGAAGGATAAACATGTTTGACGAATGACAGGTTTTTAAGGTTTTCAGCAAGCCGCATCCTTTCATCTTTTATTTTGCTTACCTGCTCTTTGAGTCTCTTCTGTTTTTTTAAGTTCTGGAGTACCGTTTTCTGATTTACCGTACTTATATTATAAGGAGGTTTCATCTTATTGAAATAGCGGATAATACCGTGATTCGCAAATGCCATTCCTACTCTTACTGAAGCCATTCCGTAAGCTTTGCTGAAAGTCTGCATCACGATCAAGTTGGGATACCTGCTGATTTCATCTGTAAATGACGGCTCATCAGCGAAATCATTGTAAGCCTCATCAAGCAGAACTATACCATTAAATCTAGCCAGGATAGTTTCAAGACCAGCCCTGTTCATGCAGTTTCCTGTTGGATTATTTGGTGAACATATCAGGATAAGTTTCAGGTTTTCATCTGAAAAGAAGGGATTTAATGTATCAATATCAATCTGGAAGTTCTTATTCAGAGGTAATTTGATAATCCCGACATCATTAACTGCAGCCGATACTTCATACATCCCGTAGGTGGGTGTGAAGGTAAGAGCCCTGTCGGTCCCGGGTCTGCAGAAAATTCTGAAACAGAGATCAATTATCTCATCGCTCCCGTTTCCGAGGAAGATATTTTTGGCAGGAACACCTTTTATATTACTGATAACGTTTTTCAGTTCCTTCTGGTAAGGATCAGGATACCTGTTGAGCGTACCGAAAGGATTCTCGTTGGCGTCAAGAAATATCCCTTCATTCCCCTGGAATTCATCCCTTGCGCAGGAATAAGGAGTAAGCGAGAGTACGTTAGGTCTTACAAGTTTATCTAAGTCAGACATTTTTCAGACTTTTTAATCTGATACTTACTGCATTTTTATGTCCTGAAAGATGCTCAGCTTCAGCCATCGCTTCAATTGCCGGTCCGATATTGATGATACCCTCCGCAGAAAGTTCCTGGAAAGTGACTTTCTTTACAAAACTATCAACAGACACACCGCTGAAGGTTCTGGCAAATCCATTCGTCGGTAATGTGTGATTTGTGCCGGAAGCATAATCTCCTGCACTCTCGCAACTGTATTTTCCAATAAAAACCGAACCTGCGTTTACTACTTTTTCGGCAAGGGCCCCGGCATTTTTAGTATTGATTATGAGATGTTCCGGAGCATATAAATTACTGAATTCAATACATTCATCCATATCTGACAATAAAATAGATAAGCTGTTTAAAAGGGCATGCCCTGCAATGCTTTTTCTCGGCAGTTTTTGCAATTGAATATTTATTACACGATTTACTTCTGCCATCAATTCTTTACTGTCGGTAAGAAATATTACCTGGCTGTCGGGACCATGCTCAGCCTGAGAAAGCAGATCGGCAGCGATGAATTCAGGATCAGCCGAAGAATCAGCTATTACAAGTACTTCACTTGGTCCTGCCGGCATATCAATTGAGACTCCTTCAGACTGAACTATCTCCTTGGCTTTTGTGACATACTGATTCCCGGGACCGAATATTTTATTTACTTTAGGTACGCTTTCGGTTCCATAAGCCATAGCTGCTATTGCGAGAGCACCTCCGATTTTATATATATCAGTAATCCCTGAAAGTGAAGCAACGTACAGAATATTCGGATCCACTTTCCCATTTTTGTCAGGAGGAGTACACATGACAATCCGGGTGCATCCTGCAATTTTTGCAGGAATTGACAACATAAGAGCTGTAGAGAAGAGAGGAGCGCTGCCCCCGGGAATATACAGGCCTACTTTTTCAACGGGAATATTCTTTCTCCAGCACTTTACACCGGCCATTGTATCAACAACCTGCACCTGTTGAGTCTGCGATCTGTGAAATTTTTCGATATTCTTTGCAGCAATATCGATAGCCTTTTTAAGCTTTTCCGTGATTAACGCAGCTGATTCATCAAGCTCAGCTTTTGATACTTTAATTTCTTTAAGTTCAATTTTGTCAAGCTGCATCGAGTAGTCACGAATTGCTTTATCCCCTTCGGTTTTAACCCTGCTCATGATTCTCCTGACAGGTATATCCAGGTTTAACATTCCCAGAGTAGGACGATTACACAGCGTCTCCCATGTTTCTTTCTGAGGATAGAAGATCTTTTCCATTATAATATCATTTTTTCAATTGGTATAACAAGAATTCCTTCTGCTCCAGCTTTTTTAAGCTGGTCTATTCTTTCCCAGAATTCATCTTCCCTTACAACGGAATGGAGTGAGCACCATCCTTTTTCAGCAAGAGGAAGGATAGTAGGACTTTTCATTCCCGGCAGAATTCTGCAGATATCTGAAATCGATGATTCCGGTGCGTTCAGGAGTATATATTTATTCACTTTTGCACTCTTTACCGCCCTTATCCTGAAGAGAAGCTTTTTAAGGATATCTTCCTTCTCACGGGTGAGTTTTTTGCTCCCGATTATAACAGCCTGACTCTTCAGGATCGTTGCCACTTCGCGCAATCCATTTGTCATAAGAGTACTGCCTGAGCTTACTATATCGCATACTGCGTCGGCCAAACCGATACCGGGAGCGATTTCAACACTGCCACTGATCTCCTCAATCTCTGCTTTGATCTTGTTTTCTGTAAAGAAGTCAGAAAGAAGTTTCGGATAACTTGTTGCAACTTTCTTATTATTGAAATATTCTGGTCCGGAGTATTTATCTTCTTTTGGTATTGCAAGGCTGAGACGGCATTGCGCAAAACCAAGCTGCTCCAGGATTATTACATCCTTGTTTTTTTCAAAGACCATATTTTCTCCAAGAATGCCAATATCGACAACCTTCTGCTCGACATACTGAGGTATGTCATCGTCTCTGAGAAACAATATCTCAACGGGAAAATTTGTTGCCCTTGCTTTCAGTACACCAGCGCCGTTGGAAAAAGTTATCCCGCACTCTTCCAGTATCTTATGAGACTGTTCGTTCAGCCTGCCACTCTTCTGGATTGCAATCTTAAGTTCACTCATTTTTCTTTCTTTTTGTCAAGACACATCCTGCGGCATCAAAAAACCCGCCTGATATGCTCTGACGGGTTTATGATAATTGTTATTTAATGCACATATCACTATCTCCTCGCCTGAGAGCAAGTATGATAATGATGATGATGTGATGAATTCAGATACATTTCTTAATAATATAAATACAAAGATAGTAAAAATTTAATAGATTTTAAAAGAATTAATAAAATTATGACACTCCAGGGCGCCAGTTTATAATCTTTCCGCAACGAGATCACCGACCTCCATAGTTGAATAACCCATTTTCCCGGCTCCCATATCCTTTAGTTTATTGGCTGTTACATCCATAATAGCTTTCTCAATAGCCAGAGATGCTTTATTTTCACCAAGATGTTCAAGCATCATCGAGCCGGAAGATATTGCAGCTAAAGGATTTATAACATTTTTCCCGGTGTATTTCGGAGCAGATCCTCCAATTGGTTCGAACATAGAAACACCTTCAGGATTGATATTTCCGCCTGCAGCAATACCCATTCCTCCCTGTGTGATCGCACCAAGATCGGTTATAATATCGCCGAACATATTGGTTGTTACGATTACATCAAACCATTCAGGATTTTTAACCATCCACATGCATGTGGCGTCAACATGGTAGTATTCACGGATGATATCAGGATAATCAGCTTTTCCTATTTCATGGAATGCCCGTTCCCAGAGATCAAAGACATATGTTAATACATTTGTTTTACCACAAAGAGCCAGGGTATTTTTCTTATTTCTCTTTCTGGTAAATTCAAATGCATAACGAAGGCAACGTTCCACCTGCATTCTTGTATATACCATGTTCTGAATAGCTACCTCACCTGGAGTACCTTTAAGTGTAACCCCGCCAATACCCGTATATACATCGCCTGTATTCTCCCTTATCACCACATAATCAATATGTTCCGGACCCTTATCTTTAAGTGGAGTGGCAACACCGGGATAGAGTTTAATAGGGCGTAGATTGATATACTGATCCAGTTCGAAACGAAGCCTGAGGAGAATTCCTTTCTCAAGTATTCCCGGCTTTACATCAGGATGTCCTATAGCACCGAGAAATATTGAATCAAATTTTCTAAGTTGTTCTGTTGCCGTATCCGGAAGTATCTCCCCTGTTCTAAGGTAGCGGTCCCCTCCAAAATCGAACTCTTCAAAGTTCAGTTTAAAACCGAACTTTGATGCGGCAGCAGCAAGGACTTTTATGCCTTCCCTGACAACCTCCGGACCGGTACCATCTCCTGGTATTACTGCAATATTGTACGTTTTACTCATAAGGTAGTTTTTAATAATTGTTATTCATTTGTATTATTTGGTGATGCTTTACCCCCGATCTTCATTTCATTATTTTCTATGATGTTCAGCATTTTTTCTGTCGCTTTGATTGCTGATTCTGTCTGGTCGGCGTCAAGTCCTTTTGTCCGGAATTCCCAGTCGTTGATGCTCCAGGTTATTAATGTTTCAACAAGTGCATCTGTCTTTCCTCCCGGAGGGATTGATACCTGGTAATCAATAAGCAGAGGAAGCTCTTTTCCAAGCCTGTCATATATAACCCTGATAGCCTTCATAAAAGCATCGTACTGACCGTCTCCCGAAGATGTTTCCTGGTAAAGGTTGCCGTCAATCTCAATCTGAACGCTTGCAAAGGGCTTCAGTCCGAATGACAGGGAGAGGGAATAATTTTTTATAAAGATCTTATAGTTAGATGTGTCATTCCCGAGGACATCGGAAATGATATAGGGAAGATCCTCGGTGGTCACATTCTCCTTTTTATCTCCAAGCTCGATGACTCGCTGTGTTACTTCGTTTAAAGTTTCAGGACTAAGAAATAATCCGAATTCTTCAAGATTTTTTTTGATGGTTGCCTTGCCTGACTGCTTTCCGAGTGCATATTTTCTCTTTCGTCCAAATCTTTCAGGAAGAAGATTGTTGAAATAGAGATTATCTTTGCTGTCGCCATCGGCATGGACACCTGAGGTCTGCGTAAAAACATTCTCGCCGATCACAGGTTTATTAACAGGTATCCGTATTCCGCTGAATGTCTCAACTATCTTGCTGATTTTGGTGATCTCGAATTCATTTATTCCCGTTTCCGCGTTTAGCTGGTCGCGCAGTACACCAATAACACTTGAAAGTGGTGCATTTCCGGCTCTTTCACCCAGACCATTTATTGTCGTATGTATTCCTTGTATGCCGGCTTTGACTGCTGAAAAAACATTTGCAATAGCGAGATCATAATCGTTATGTGCGTGAAAATCAAAGTGAAGCTCAGGGTAACGATCGACAGTCTTTTTACAGAATTCAAATGTCTGCTCGGGATTCAGTATACCAAGTGTGTCCGGAAGCATAAACCTTCCAATATTTTCATCCTTCAATGAATCAAGCAGATAGAAGACATAGTCTTCGGAGTGGATCATTCCGTTCGACCAGTCTTCGAGGTAGATGTTCACACTGATATCTGACTTTTCGGCACTTCTGATAATCTCTTTAATATCGCTGACATGCTCCTGAGGTGTTTTCCGCAGTTGTTTTTCCAGATGTCTGAGCGATCCTTTGCACAGAAGGTTATCCACTTTTCCGCCGGCGTCATTTATCCACTTAAGTGAAATATCTCCATCAACAAATCCCAGGACCTCAACTTTCCTTTGAAGGTTATTATGACGAGCCCATTCAGTAATCTTCTTTACTGCTTCGAATTCCCCCTTTGAAACACGTGCGGATGAAACTTCGATACGGTCAACCTTGAGATCCTTTAAAAGAAGTCGTGCAATATGCAGCTTTTCAAGAGGAGAGTAAGAGACGCTCTGTGTCTGTTCGCCATCCCTGAGGGTGGTATCCATTATCTCGATTCTCATCTCTTTAGGGTATTTCTGAATTCATATCCTGTTATCATTTCTTTGATATTCAGCAGGTAATCAATATCATCGAGGCCTTTCAAAAGACACTCTTTCTTGTAGGGATTTATTTCAAATCCGACTGATTCACCGGAAGCCGGAATTTTTAATTCCTGGTTTTCAAGGTCAATTCTGACTATAGTGCCGGGTTCTCTTGTGACAAGCTCCAGCATATCCTTAAGGAATTTCTCCGGGACTACTACCGGCAGAAGCCTGTTGTTCATGGAGTTATTTTTAAAAATATCAGCAAAGAAGCTGGAGACTACAGCCTGGAATCCGTAATCGACGATAGCCCAGACAGCATGCTCGCGGCTTGAACCGCAGCCAAAATTCTTTCCGGCAACAAGGATATTACCTTTGTATTGTGCATTGTTAAGAACAAAATCATTGTTTTTCTGCCCTTCCTTGTTATATCTCCAGTCGCGGAAAAGATTCTCACCAAAACCTTCACGTGAAGTGGCGCTCAGGAACCTTGCCGGTATTATCTGGTCGGTATCAATGTTCTCGAGGGGAAGAGGGACACAGGTGGTCTCAAGTATATCAAATTTTTGTTTTGGCATATCAGGTTGTTTTGTGGATTTTAATTGGATAGCAGATCCCTGGGATCAGTAATCTTCCCGGTGACTGCTGCAGCAGCTGCGGTAAGCGGACTTGCCAGCAATGTTCTGGCTCCGGGTCCCTGGCGTCCCTCAAAATTCCTGTTCGAGGTAGAGACGGCATATTTTCCGGCAGGCACTTTATCCTCGTTCATGGCAAGGCATGAAGAGCATCCGGGTTGTCTCATTTCAAAACCGGAATCTTTAAGTATTTTATCAAGGCCCTCATCAACAGCCTGTTGCTCTACTCTTTTTGATCCGGGAACAATAAGAGCGATTACATTTTCTGCCTTTTTTCTTCCTCTGACAAAATATGCAAATGATCTCAGATCCTCAATCCTTCCGTTTGTACAGCTGCCCAGAAAAACATAATCAATCGGGTGACCGAGTATTTTTTCTCCGGGATTAAATCCCATATAATTCAGCGATTTGGTAAATGAAGCAGCTCCTTCCGGACTATTGTCAGCATCCGGAATTGATTCGTCGATTCCCATACCCATACCGGGATTTGTTCCGAATGTTATCATAGGTTTGATATTCCCGGCATTAAGTATAAGCTCCCGGTCGAAATGAGCCCCCTCATCGCTCTTCAGGTTCCTCCACCTTAGAAGTAGCGTTTTAAAATCGTTACGACCTGCAAGTGAAGGAATACTGTTCAGATATTCAAATGTTATTAAGTCGGGTGCGATCAATCCGCCACGCGCGCCCATTTCTATACTCATATTGCAGATTGTCATTCTTCCTTCCATGCTCAGGGCTTCAATTGCCTGACCGCAGTATTCAACAAAGTAACCTGTTGCTCCGCCGGATGAAACCTGGGAAATAATATAAAGTATAATATCTTTTGATGTTACACCTTCCTGAAGCTTGCCATTAACCAGAATCTTCATCTTTTTCGGCTTGGCCTGGAGGATGCATTGTGTTGCAAGGACCATTTCTACTTCACTTGTCCCTATTCCAAAGGCAATATTACCAAAAGCTCCGTGTGTCGATGTATGGCTGTCGCCGCAGACTATTGTCATGCCCGGCATGGTATATCCAAGCTCAGGACCAATAACATGAACAATGCCGTTTTTTGGATGGTTCAGTCCGAAATAATCGATACCAAACTCCCTGCAGTTATCATTAAGTTTCTCGACCTGGTTGCGTGACAGCTCATCCTTTATTGTAAGGTGCTGATCTCTTGTCGGTATATTATGATCAGCCGTAGCGACAGTTTTACCGGGACGGAAAACACGGATTCCCCTTTGCCTCAATCCCTCAAAAGCCTGAGGGCTGGTGACTTCATGTATAAAGTGCTGATCGATATACAGGACATCCGGGCCACTCTCTATAGAGCTGACTACATGGTTGTCCCATAACTTGTCGAATAGTGTTTTTGGTTCCATCAGGTTTATTCCTTTTTTCTCTGTGGCTCTCTGTGCCTTCTCTGGATTTCCTCTGTGTAACCTAAAGAAATATAAGAACTTACACAGAGTTACGCAGAGGAGATACAGAGTTCCACAGAGTTTATTTTATTTTTGCAATTGCGTCAATAAATGCTTCAACTGAAGCTGTTATAATATCAGTATTTGTTCCAAAACCATAATATATTTTCCCCTGATGCTCAACCTGGATATGTACTTTACCGAGGTCATCGCTCCCTTTGGTGATAGCCTGAATGAGGAACTCCTCCAGATGGACTGTCTTGCTGATCAGGTGTTTGACAGCTGTAAATGCAGCATCAATCGGACCATTTCCTGAGGCTGTTGATGTATGAATCTCACCATTTATTTTTACACCAACAGTTGCAACCGGGATTGCAGATTTCCCGCAAGTGACCTGCAGGAGCTCGAGCTTAAGCGATTTTTCGCCCTGAAAAACCTCGCCTGTCAGTATTCTTATGTCCTCATCGTTGATCTCTTTCTTTTTGTCAGCCAGGAGAAGGAAACGGTGGTAAATATCGTCAAGCTCCTCTTTACCAAGGTTGAATCCCAGCAGCTCCAGCCTGTGTTTCAGTGCTGCCCTGCCGCTTCGGGCGGTAAGGATAATAGATGATTCCCTGATCCCAACTTCAACCGGATCTATAATTTCGTAGTTCTCCCTGTTCTTAAGTACCCCATCCTGGTGAATGCCCGATGAGTGCGAAAAGGCATTACGACCGACAATAGCTTTATTAGACTGGACAGGCATGCTCATCAGGGTTGAGACAAGACGGCTTGTACTGAAGATCAGTTTCGAGTTAACTTCGGTCCTTAACTTCAGATTGTGATGGCTTTTAATGATCATTACTATTTCTTCGAGTGATGTATTACCTGCTCTCTCGCCTATACCGTTCATTGTTACCTCGGCCTGTCTTGCACCGTTTATGATACCCATCATTGTGTTTGCCGTCGCCATTCCAAGATCGTTATGACAATGAGTTGAGATTGTTGCTTTTCCGATGTTTGGGACGTTTTCTTTAAGGTACCTGATTTTTGCACCATATTCTTCCGGGAGGCAGTAACCTGTTGTATCAGGTATGTTTACGACTGTTGCACCTGCTTTAATCACTGCTTCTATGACCCTGGCGAGGTACTCATTTTCACTGCGCCCTGCATCTTCGGCATAAAACTCCACATCCTCAACAAATTTCTTGGCGTATTTAACCGCATCAGCAGCTCTTTTAAGAATCTCTTCAGGTGTGGTTCTTATTTTGTACTGTATATGAAAAGGAGATGTACCGATCCCTGTGTGGATCCTTTTCTTTTTTGCATACTGCAAAGCTTCTGCTGCAACCTCGATATCTTTCTTTACTGCCCTGGTCAGAGCACAGATTACAGGTGTGGTAATAGCTTTGGATATTTCAACTACCGAGTTAAAATCACCAGGGCTTGATATCGGGAAGCCTGCCTCAATAACATCTACACCAAGGGCTTCAAGAGCCTGGGCAACCTCTATTTTTTCAATAGTGTTCAGCTGGCAACCCGGCACCTGCTCGCCGTCCCTGAGTGTTGTGTCGAAAATAATGACCTTTTCGTCCATCGTCTTTTCTATTTAATATGATTTATTTATTTTCAGGTCTGAGCTTTCTTACAGCTGCTCCTGCTCTCCACATTTCTGAATTGCCAAGCTCATTAAGTTCCGCATCGAGAATTTCTTTATAATTTGTTGAACCGGTCGATTTAAGCACTCTTACGCACTCTTCACCTGATTTAACCTTACTATATAGCTCGGTGAATACCGGGAGGGTGGCTTTCATGAATTTGGGACGCCAGTCAAGAGCACCCCGCTGTGCCGTGGCACTGCAGTTCGCATACATCCAGTCCATGCCTTTTTCGTCGACAAGTCTGATAAGACTCTGAGTCAGTTCTTCGACAGTCTCGTTAAATGCCTCGGAAGGAGAGTGTCCGTTTTCGCGCAGAACCTGGTACTGGGCATCCATGATTCCAGCCAGGGCTCCCATAAGAACACCTCGTTCACCTGTCAGATCAGAGAATACTTCATTCTCAAACGTAGTGGGGAACAGGTAGCCTGAGCCAATTGCAATTCCAAGAGCAATAGTTCTTTCTTCGGCTTTACCCGTGAAATCCTGGAATACCGAATAACTCGAATTTATACCCGCCCCTGCCAGAAAGTTACGACGGACACTTGTGCCTGAACCTTTTGGCGCGCAGAGAATTACATCAATGTCAGCCGGAGGTATGACCCCTGTATGTGTTTTATAGGTAATCGAAAAACCATGAGAGAAATAGAGTGCCTTCCCTTTTGTAAGGTGAGGTTTAAGCTTTGGCCAGAGAATTCTCTGGGCTGCATCCGATACCAGGTATTGAATAATGGTTCCTTTTGCAGCTGCTTCCTCAATCGGAAACAGAGTTTTCCCGGGGACAAATCCATCCCTGACAGCTTTATCCCAGTCGGCTTTAAACTCAGGAGCCTGGCCAATAATGACATTGATCCCGTTATCTTTCATATTGAGAGACTGAGCCGGTCCCTGAACTCCATATCCGATTACAGCAACAATTTCGTTTTTAAGTACTTCCCTTGCTTTTGAAAGAGGAAACTCTTCTCTTGTTACAACATTTTCAATTACACCGCCAAAATCGATTTTTGCCATGATAGTTTATTTTAGGTTATGTTAATTTTTGTTTTATTCTTCATTCTCGTCAGTATTGAACCTGTTGGCCTCATCCATCTCTTTAAGATATGAATTAAGCTCCCTGACCTGTCTGGTTATTGCCACCCTTCCTGATCTTGAAAACTGAAGGACACCATAAGGTTCAAGATGATTAAGTAATTCACTGATTTCTGTCTTATGGCCGGTCTTTTCAAGTACAATGTATTCGGGCGATACTTCTATAATCCGGGCATGATGAGTTCTTACTACATGATCGATAACATTGCCTGACATCAGTCCATTGGTTGTGACTTTATACAGTGCAATCTCCTGGTAGATGATCTCATCAGTTGTATGTACAAAGACTTTCAGAACATCGACCAGTTTTTCGATTTGTTTTGAAACTTTTCGTACCATGTCAGGTGTTGTCTTCACCACAAGTGTAAGGAGATGAACTCCTTTAACTGCAGATTCCGAAGCGGTAATGCTTTCTATGTTTATCTGTCTTCTTGTCAGTATTATGGTGATCTGGTTCAGGATACCGATGTGGTTTTCGCTGAATATAGACAATGTGTATTCCTGCTTTCCCATTTTATATTTTATAATTAAGTGTGATTTCAGAAACTGATGCTCCTGGTTCTATCATTGGAAGAACATTACCTTCCTTTTCTATTTTTATATCCAACAGGTATGGCCCTTTTGCAGCAAGCATCTTTTCAAGAGAGCTATTAAGCTCTTTCCTGTCGGATACTTTCTTACCAGGTATGCTGAAACCTTTTGCTATTGTCACAAAATCGGGATTTACCAGCTCAGTGGATGCATATCTCTTTTTAAAGAACATCTCCTGCCATTGCCTTACCATTCCAAGATATCCGTTGTTGAGAATTACGATTTTAACAGGAATTTTATAATGAAGAATTGTTCCCAGTTCCTGTATGGTCATCTGGAAACCGCCATCACCAATGAAAACAACAACCTGTTTATCCGGTCTGCCGATTTTTGCTCCCACTGAAGCAGGAAGACCGAATCCCATTGTCCCCATTCCACCGGAAGTCACAAAACTTTTAGGTTCTGTAAATTTAAAATAGCGTGCAGCAGTCATCTGGTTCTGTCCGACATCGGTCACAATAACAGCATCGCCATTTGTCATCTCTGATACCATTCTCACTACTTCGCCCATGCGAATATCCCCCTTATCGGGTTTTGTTTCGGTTTTTATAACTTTCTCATATTCAGTTTTATCACAAATTCTGAATTCACGTACCCATGATTCGTAAGATTTTTGTTCTACCAGGGGAATAAGGTACTCCAGGGCCTCTTTTGCATCGTTATGTATTTCAAGATCAACAATAACATTCTTATTGATCTCTGCTTCATCGATCTCGATATGGATTATCCTTGCCTGTTTTGCATATTTTGTAATGTTACCGGTAACCCTGTCATCAAACCGCATCCCAATAGCAATAATAAGATCGGCTTCATTGGTTAGCAGGTTGGGCCCATAATTGCCATGCATACCCAGGAACCCTGTGTACAGTCTGTGTCCGGAAGGGAAGGAGGAGAGTCCAAGAAGGGTTACAGCTACGGGGATACCGGTTTTTTCAACAAATTTTCTGAGTTCCTTTTCCGCACCGGATATAAGGACCCCGTGACCAGCAAGTATCAAAGGCTTTTCTGCATGATTAATCATTATTGCAGCAGAATCCAGAGCTCTTTTGTTTAAAGGGATATGAGGATTATAACTTCTCATGTAGCTGCACTTTTTGTACTTGAATGAGCACTTCTCTATCTGTGCATCTTTTGTAATATCGATCAGAACAGGTCCTGGCCTGCCGTTTGTGGCAATGTAAAATGCTTTTGCAATAGTGTTGGAAATATCCTGGGCTTTTTTGACCTGGCAATTCCACTTAGTTACAGGCATTGATACGCCGAGAATATCTGTTTCCTGGAATGCATCGGTACCGATGAGGCCAGATACGACCTGGGCAGTTATGAATACCATCGGGACAGAGTCGAGATATGCATTGGCAATTCCGGTAATAAGGTTTGTTGCACCCGGACCAGATGTAGCAAAGCAGATCCCTGGTTTGCCTGAGACCATTGCATATGCCTGGGCTGCATGTGCGGCACCTTGTTCATGCCGGGTCAGAATATGTCTCAGCTTATCATTAAAGTCAAGCAGCTTGTCATAAACGGGCATTATGGCACCACCCGGGTAACCGAAAATTGTATCCACTCCTTCTGCAATAAGGCATCTCAGCAGAGCTTCAGCTCCTGTGATATGCTCATAGCCATTGACTTGCTGTATTATCTGCTTTGCTTCTTCTTCACTTTTCATAAGTTTGTTTTTTATCGTTTGAAACCCACCCCTTGCCCCTCCCAGGAGGGGATTTTTTTCTATTGTCTCCCGACTCCCGTCTTCCGTCTTCAATCTTATATTTCCCTTACGGCTCCTTTATCAGCTGAGCTTACCGTAGCTGCGTAAGCCCTTAATGAAGCCGGAATTTCCCGGTCTCTTTTTTCAGGTTTGAATGCCAGTTTTCCTCTTTTTTCTTCTTCTTTATATCTTTTAGTCAGTTCTTTCCCGGTAAGCTTGACATTAATTTCTCTTTGTGAGATATTTATTTCAATTATGTCACCAGATCTGATCAACGCTATATTGCCCTTCGCAGCAGCCTCAGGCGAAACATGTCCGATAGATAAGCCGGATGTACCTCCGGAAAACCTGCCGTCGGTAATCAGGGCACATTTTTTTCCAAGTCCCATTGATTTGAGATATGAAGTAGGATAGAGCATCTCCTGCATACCGGGACCTCCCTTTGGCCCTTCATATCTTATAACGACAAAGTTACCTTCGCGTACCTTTCCTCCGAGGATCCCTTCGACTGCTTCTTCCTGTGATTCAAAAACAACTGCCGGCCCTGAGAAGGAATACGATCCGGGATCGACACCTGCGGTCTTGACTATGCATCCATTTTCTGCAATATTCCCATAGAGGACCGCAAGTCCGCCATCTTTGCTATATGGATGCTTAACACTTCTTATGCAGCCTTTTTCCCTGTCAGTATCAAGCTCTTTATATAAAGTATCCTGGGATCCCATTTCAAGGCTTTTTTTCCCTGCAGGAGCACTTCTGAAAAAGTCAAATGCTTCCTGTTTTGCTTTTCCGCCCAGAATGTCCCAGTCTGCAATTGCATCGTGCAGGGTTGGGTAATCAACCCGACCCGCTGATGTGTCTATCAGGTTATTGCGTTCCAGTTCACCCATTATTGACATGATACCTCCTGCACGGTTTACATCCTGGACATGATAATGTGAGCTTGGTGCGACTTTACAGATATTTGGTATTTTACGGGAGAGAGCATCAATATCCTTCATTGTAAAACCGACTCCTGCTTCCTGTGCAAGGGCGAGCAGATGAAGAACAGTATTGGTTGATCCGCCCATTGCAATATCGAGAGACATTGAATTCAAGAAAGCAGTTTTTGTTGCAATAGAGCGTGGAAGCACGCTGGAGTCTCCCTCCTTGTAGTACCTGTTTGTCAGACTGACTAAAAGATTTGCTGCTTTCAGGAATAACTTATGACGGTTGGCATGAGTTGCCAGTACAGTACCATTTCCCGGAAGAGCTAAACCCAGCGCCTCATTCAGGCAATTCATGGAGTTTGCAGTGAACATACCGGAACAGGATCCGCAGGTAGGACACGCTGATCTCTCAGTTTCTCTTAATTCTTCTTCACTGACGTTTTTATCAGGACCTTCGACCATAGCATCAATAAGATCGAGGTACCTGTTTCCCAAACGGCCGGCTTCCATAGGACCACCTGATACAAATACTGTTGGTATATTAAGCCGCAGGGCTGCCATCATCATTCCGGGCGTTATTTTATCGCAGTTGCTGATACAAATCATGGCATCAGCGCAATGGGCATTGCAGACATATTCAACACTGTCGGCAATGAGTTCGCGTGAGGGCAGGGAATAGAGCATCCCGGCATGTCCCATCGCTATACCATCGTCGATTGCAATCGTATTGAACTCTGCTGCAAAAAAACCATGCTTCTCAATCTCTTTCTTGACGATCTGGCCAATTTCATGAAGATGAACATGCCCGGGAACAAACTGTGAAAATGAATTGACAATTGCTATTACTGGTTTGCCAAAGCTCTCCTCCTTCATTCCATTTGCACGCCAGAGGCTCCTGGCGCCGGCCATGTTCCTTCCTGTGATCGTTTTTAAGCTCCTGAGCTGATTTTCCATTTTAATACTCTTTTATAAAAAAAAACTTCCCGGTTTTCCGGAAAGCTTTGGTATGTTTATAGTCTTACATATTACTCCCGGATCAGGTGCTTTGCACAAGAATAAGAATGAGGGCAACAATATGTAATAAAGAATTTCTCATCGTTTTGCTTTAATTCAAGGGACAAAACTAGTCTTAATTTTAATATTTCAAAGAGAAAAGATAAAAAATCTTTATTTTGGTTATAATTTAAATGAATTATGAATAGATTTTCATCTGTTCTATTTTTGGATAAGAGGGTCAGGATGAACTCCTTAAAGCCAGGTCTCAGGTAATTATTTTTCGGTATCTCTAAGGATATATTCGTAATACGAACCGTATCCTCCTCCCTTATTACGGGCAAGCCAGAGTTTATATTCAATATCCCGGGAAGGAGTGACATAACGTTTATCAATGGATGTAGGGGCTGTAATTACAATAATTGCACGTCGTCCGTCTGTATCAACGCCATTAATTACAATTTCAATCCGGAAATCACCACATAAGTCTGCCGTAAACTGGATGTAAGAATTTGGAACAGGATTAGGGCTTTCACCAGGAACAAGAATAATATCGGTTCCATTAAAATTGCCAGCTATAGATCCATTTTCCCCGATTAATTCCCTTGTAGGATCTCCATCCCATTCAATGGGAGAGAATCCAATAGGAAATTTTTCACTTAACTTTATTCCATCTGATGAAAAAAGAAGGTAAATTCTGTCATCATGTCCTGCCCTGTTTGTCATACATTCCATGCCCGGAGATCCGTCCCAGATGTCCGCTGTCCAGCCAATATGTCCATGCATCCAGGCATTATCGTCTTCACGGTTATTCTTCCATATTACTTCGCCATTGTTCGCATCAACCATATAAATACCTGCGTGTGCTGAAGGTTCAACTATATAACATATCTCCAGCCCCGGACGTTCGGGGATATAATCATGTATTGAAATAATATCAGGGTGCCTGCGGTAAATTGACCAGCGGAATGTGCCATCTGAATTCAGGCAGGTTGTGCCATAAATAACTTCCTGGTTCCCGTCGTTATCCACATCAGCTATTTATACTTTATGGCCACCGCTGCCACTTGTTTCCATGAAACTTTTGTAAGTCCGGGTTTTATTGAGATTTTTATCGTAAGCAGATATTATTTCATTTTCGCAAATTCCCGTTTGAGTTATTATGACAGGATCTTTACCATCCAGGTAAGCAACACTCATCTGTACACGTGTGGAAGAGAGCGAAAAATCAGTTGCCATTTTATCCCAAAGAGTATTTTTAATTAACCTGCCTGACATGCCATCAAGGATCGCTATGTTTTTATCTTCACCAATCTGAAGGAGGGTAATCACTTCATCTTTCCCGTCGCCATTCATATCCCAGACATTAAACGGACAATTATTGGCACTTCCATATATGTTACTGTGATGGGCAATATCTTTTCGCGATAGTGATCTGCCTGTATATGAAAATGCTTCGAGCTGGACCGGTATCCCTGGATCCTGAGACATTTCTTTACAACCATTGTCCAGACGTATTACACAATTAAGCTTCCCATACCCTTCAATATCTCCAAATACAGGTAACATGTCTCCCTTTTCAAAGACAGGTTTGAATTTCACAACAACCGGATATTTGTCTGCTCCTGCAATAATAGAAGCCCAGTCAGATGGATTACCTTCTTTCCCGTTATAATCTACGGTAACAACACGGTACTGGTAACGTGTACTATCTCTGATATCAGCTTCATCTACAAATGAGGTGTTAACCAATGGTTCTTTAATCAGTTTAACACCATTATGTGAACGATAATTACCGGTTATGCGATAGATATTAAATCTCGTTTCTTTGGTATCGCTGTTGAGCAATGCCCAGCTTCCTCACATTATTAAGCGTTCCCGATCCAGTGGCTTTTCAATCCGGAATATCCATGGTGCCATAAAGGGATCTTCGTTCTGTCCTACTAATTGCCAGACATTTCCGGCCATTTGATAAAGACCGATCTCATTTTTAAGACCCCATTTAGCAGGTTTAAGATAAACTTTCCACTGGTCATATTTACGATCCATGCTTTCGTTGAAATTTATGTTTTCAGTGGTGAGTAATGCTTCGTTATTCCCCCAATAATACCTATAGTTGTTCTTTTTTTCGCCGCGTGCGGCAATTTCAAATTCAAAGGGAGTCGGAAGACGATGAACACGCCCTGTAATCTGAGTAAGCCATCGGGTATATGCTTCTGCATCGTCACGATTGACAAATATTACCGGGTAATCCTCTTTTCCATCTGGTATTATACCTTTTTCCCAATGTAAGGGTGCCGGATATTTCGTATCGTCAATAAAAACTTTGTATTCTAAATTGGTTATGGGATGATTTAATATTTCAAAATCGCTGATGTTAATGATTCTGTCCTGCCATTCATATTGTATTCCTTTTACCGCTACAAAATCCCCTGGAACAGAAGGATCATTTTCTTTAACATTCTTGCAGCTCGTTGCAAACAACAGTATCAAAAGGAACGCACAGATATTAATTGTTTTCCTAATCGCACTTTAAGATTAAGTTTTTACCGTCTCTTACCTGAACCCGGGTACCACTTCGTAATCTGCCATTGTAGTCCGTACTATTTATAAGGCATCATTGTATTTGTGGAAAGGTTCTGATAATGAATCTATAAATATAAACTTTAACCTGAATTAATTGTATAACAAATGCTGTTATAAGGATGATTTCGTTTAATTTTATTGCTGAATAATTTAAATCCAATGAATACTTTAACCGCCATAATTCTTATAGTTCTTTCTCTTCCATACTCCGGGGAAAAGAAGAAGACCTACTCTCCTGCTAAAAGTCAGCGTGTGGAAAAGATAATCAACTCACAGTGGACATTTAATTATATTCCTTATGAGCAAGCCGATAAGGGATACGAAGCACCGGGGTATATCGATTCAAGGTGGCTGGCAGTGAGCATTCCGCATACCTGGAGCACTTACGAAACAACAGGTGACAGACACCCGTTCATCAGAGATGCAGCTGAAAGCGACAACACTTACTGGTGGACAGGCTGGGGATGGTACCGGAAACATTTTATGATCAGTGAATCAGCAAAGGGGCAAAAAGTATTCCTCGAGTTTGAAGGTGTTCAGAAATACTGTAAGGTATGGATCAACGGCAAATACCTCGGCGATCACAAAGGTGGTTATGGATCATTTGATTTTGATCTGACGGATTATATAACCCCCGGGAAAGATAATGTAATTGCCGTTGCTGTAAACAACAGGCAGAAGGACCCTTACCAGATACCTCCGATGGCGGCAGGCAACTTTAATGTTTACGGAGGTATTTACCGCGATGTAAAGATTGTACTAAAAGACAAGCTTTACATTCCAATGCAGGGTTCCGCATCTCATGAAGGCGGTACTTTTGTGACAACCCCGGGAGTGTCTGAGAAAGAGGGCATCGTAAGGGTACAGACATGGGTGAAAAATGATTACCCTCAACCAAAGATCTGTGTGCTGAACACCTATATTATGGATGCAACCGGCAAAGTGATCCAGGTGCTAAAGTCAAAGGTCACCATTAATCCGAACCAGCTTTACAAATTTGACCAGACATCAAAACCTGTAGTAAAACCTCATCTGTGGTCAAACGAGGATCCTTGTTTGTATAAGGTTCATTCAGAGGTAATTGACGGGACAAAAGTTACTGACAGCTATACAAGTCCGCTGGGATTCAGATGGTTCAGATGGGATTATAAAGAAAACTTCCTTTATGTGAATGGTAAAAAAATGTTGATCCACGGCGGAAACCGTCACCAGGAATATCCATGGCTTGGAGATGCAATCCCAAAGTGGTTAACTCTAATGGATTATACGGATATGGCAGAAAACCTGAATTATAATTTCATGCGTACTGCACATTACCCGAACGATAAATATGTGTATGAACTGGCAGATAAATTCGGAATTGTCATAGATGAGGAGTCCCCGAGCATAAAAAATCAGACGTTTTCAGTTGATGTACAGGTTCAGCAGGTGAAGGAGATGATCCGCCGCGATCGCAATCACCCAAGCATAATGTTCTGGAGCATGGGTAATGAAACAAACCATGCTGTTGACTCAAAATTTGCAATTGCCGAAGATACCACAAGAATACTTACAGCTAGGAGAGTTCTGGATGGATCAGCAGGCGAATGGGTTACTCACTCTGACGATAACCTTGCAATCGAAAACCTTCTCCGCTGTAATATCCGGGGATGGTATAACAAGGATGTAAAAGCCCTTGAGCCTTTGAATGTCCAGCATTGCGGTACAGAAGAACATCAACAGAACATGTTGAAAGCAAGCGGCCTTTTTGGAACAGCAAATTTATGCACCTGGCTCTATGAAGATCATGGTGCTGACCGGGAATACCTTAATTCGCCACTTCTCCATGTGAATCCAAAGGGCTATGTCGATGTATACAGAGTACCGAAATATGCATACTATTTCTGGCAGGCAACTTACCACGATAAACCAATGGTATTCATTCTGCCTCATTACTGGCGGTCACAATACATTGGACAAGAGAAAGATATAGTAGTAAATTCCAATTGCGACAAAGTTGAGCTGAAAGTCAACGGAGTAAGTAAAGGATTTCAGACACCGGATCAGATCAATTTTCACAGTGTGACTTTTAAGGATGTGCTAATCGAAAAAGGTACAATCAGCGCAGTTGCTTCAAAAGCTGGTAAGACAGTCACTTCAGAGGTTATAATGGCAGGAGAACCAGCCAGAATTATACTGAAAGGATCCCATCAGAAAATAAAAGCCGACCGGGGTTCTGTAGCCATAATTACTGCCGATATTGTTGATTCAAAGGGCGTGCATATATATGGTGCAAACAATACGATAAAATGGACAGTCACAGGACCAGCCACGCTGGCAGGACCTTCAGTTTACAAAACAGATATCGACAGGCATCATGAAATGGAAGGTGTATGGTATATGGATATGCCTGTTTCCAATGTAATAAGGTCAACAGGGAAACCCGGGAAGATTCATGTTACTGTTTCATCCGGCGGTCTGGCTTCAGGATCATTCGACATTGAGGCCGGGGAACTGATTACTGAAAACTCAATAATCTCTGAACCCGTTCTTGAAAATGAGGGTCGTGAGCCAGTTGAAAGACCTGTTATGAATATCTACAGACTTGATGAGATACCAAAGGAAATAAAGCCAACTGAAGATGAGTTCAACCTGGGGTCTTCAGACAGGCAATCTTATGCAAAAGTGATGAGGGATTACATATTGAAGAACAATCCTGCGACCGATACATCAACAATCGAGGTCAGGGTTCTGATTGAATTATTTTCTTCCCATCTATTGAATAACAGCGGTAAGCTGGTGGCGGACGATTATAATTTCAATACCGATCATTACAATAACTGCAGGCTCATCTCTGGCTATATCAACGCAACAAAACTACCACAATTATTCAAGGAGACATTAAAGAAATATTACGCAGATGCGATCATCAGGCAGGGGAGCGAGAAAAATGCAGGTGATGAAATGAACTGGCTCAACTGGATCCCATCGGGAGGCACAGTACTTATTTCGCAGGAAGGCTCAGCTCCGGTGTGGCCTAAAGGGACGATCGTAACTTCTAAAACTGAACTTGCCGATCTGATAGCAGTTGTTTACCCGGTATTTGTTAATTACAGCGAAGACGCAAAGGAGAGAGCTCTTTCATTTACCAGCAAGATGAATCCATATATAATAGTTAAGGAGTCAGGTGAGCAGAGCAGGGAGGGAGACCAGACGAAGAAAATAACTGTCTCATATGCAGCCGAAAAAGGAAAACCTATACTTATACCTTTAATAAAATTTATCTCAGAGTAAGAATTACCAGGCAAATCTCTTTACTACCCTTTATACTCAACTTTTTTCTCTTTTTTAAAGCTTAATTAACCACGGTTGCACTGAGTAATTGCTGAGTTACACTGTTAAAGACCTGGAATAATATTGAAAGTTAGATTAGAAAGATTCTTTTTAGCTGATGTATTTACTCCGTAAAACCTCCGTGTAACTTCGTGTAACTCCGTGGTTAATAAAAATATAACAGAATTTATATAACCCTTTAATAATTTTGAATTATCTCATCTACATGGGAGAAGATTTAGTTAAATGATTATTTAACCCATTTTGCTTTCCATGCAGGGTAATCTTTCAGAATCTTATCAGGACCATCGGTATACCGGATGAATCCGTTTCGTCTTTCATATCCTATCTCTTCGATCCTCTTCTTTTTTATTGCGTCACGGTCGCATACAAATGGTTCTCCTGTTTTATGTAAAGCTTTGCATAAATTCTTCAAATGGATTAAACAACATTTGCGAATAAAAACCCTCTGGGGAACTTCGCCAAATGCTGTTAAAACTCAAATTTGGATAGCAGTTTGCACTTACTTGCTGATCGCATATGCCAAAAATCAATTAAAAAGTGGCCTTACTTTGTATGAAATCACACAAATTTTAAGTGTTTCTGCATTTGACAAAACACCTATAAATGAGCTACTTACAAACTTTTAAAAGAATGCTGAAATCAAAGATATCTATAATCAATTGAATTTGTTCGAGTTATAACGCACCACTAGTGATCTCAATCATAAGATTTATATCTCTCATTTACAATATTATTATATATCGATCCAAATGTGAACCTTAATCCAAGGCTGCCATTTATTTCATAAGTAGTTGCGAGTTTACGCCTTTTTAATAAAATATCTTCCCTGGAAGCATCTCCTGTTGGCAGATATAATTGATCATGTATAACTTCTGATTGTAACTCACAGAAGACTGAGAAATTTTTTGTGAGGCGGAGGGAAAAATATGATTCGAGAGTCAGTCTGCTTTTCGAGAAATCATGAAAATAATGTCTGCCTTCCAACCCGACAGATATTTCACCCCATGGTTGGATCAATATAAGATTCACAAGCATCGATTCCGAAAGAAGTGTTTCCTTCATCTTTTCATAAATCGTCTGCTCGGTATAATTAATAAAATTAAAGCCTGCATTATAACGGATTGAAAATATTCTCCGGTTACTTTCTGCCCAGGGAAAGAAATTATATTCTATTCCAGCGGAAGTACCATAATCGTGTTTTATGTTCAGATAAGTTTGTGATTCATAACTTCCAAAAAATCCGGTTGACCATTTAGTATTTATGCTCTTTATTAAATATGCAGTAAGATTTCTGGAATCCTGATTATCGGAAATTAGCTGATCATCATCATAATAATTTTCACGGTTTATTTCGGATTCTGCCTCGATCCTTGTTTTCCATTCTTCAGTGATTTTTTCTATTCTTATTTCTGAGGTAATCGAATACGCATTCTGACTCTCCTCTTTCTGAAATTCACCACCGGTCTCAAATCTGAATACCCATTTATTCCACGGATCAATCAATTGTAGTCCTGCTTTTTTATTCCCGTTTTCGTTAATATCAATTTTCACATCATCCAGGCTACCGTTCTTAGCATAATATTGAAGTATGCCTGTTTTTAACGACTTAAGGAGCTCTTTCCTGATGTAGTCTTCAGTATCAGTTTGACTGGTTATCACATTGTATTCAAGGTTGGTACCTTTAAAATCTTTTAATCCAATAAAATTTAAAAAGTATTTATGTCCACCTCCCCCGGTTTTTGAATCGGTAACAAGAACATGAATATCAGCCAGTTGCGGATCACGTACAAACGATATGAAAGGCAATTCCTGTCTCACATAATTAAAATCACATTCTTCACAATCGAGAAAAAAATTCAGGGTCCCCGGTTTCTGACCCGTACCCTGACCGTTCCCTTCGAAAACGGACTGTGACAGGAGTGTAAATGTCAATATAACTATTAAAGAAAATTTCCTGTTTATTATTTCTTCTCATTTAGTTTATAAAACGAATCCGTAATTTGTTTTTGTTTTGCTTCGAGTATGCTGCCATCTTCGGAAATTCCAGCAAGAAAAAGTATTTCACGGGTCTCTCCGGCAATTTCATAATAAGTAAAGGCCTGAACAGTTATCTTTTTTATTTCGTCTGTTAAATAGGGAAGGGGATCTGTCTTAATGAAGGACCCTAGAGCTGCAATTACCTTGACAGGCAACACGTTGTACAAGATCTCCTGTTCAGAACGTATTATCTCTCCCTGGGATGAAATCAATAAGTCAAGGTTCATAGAGTTTTCAGGTTCAAGCTCAATTTCATAGTTGACACCTGTTTTCGTTATTATTCTTTCAATTTTTTCAACAGGAATAAATGGATAGAGATTATTAATGGCTCCCTTCACCAATTCATTCAGTTCGTTATAAGGGATATCATCGCTGTCCAGAATGTTATCATCCTTCTTATTATCAACAAGTTCATCAACATCTATATCTTCAACATCGAATTGCTTGGTGTATAGCTTTCCTCCATCTGAAACATTTTCGAGATTTAAATTTCTTACATTCTCAGCTAATGATTCTCTGAAAGAAAGAAATCCGGAGTTTTTAATTGAAATATTATAGATATTTTGTTTGGATGAACCATCAATTATAAATGCGCGTCCGCATGAATCTATCTTTAAGTCCTCGAACTTCAGATTTGACATATTTGATTTCTTCAGGTCAGACGATCCATTTGTTATTCCGCAGAACACAAATGCTCCTGATATTCTTTTAGCTGTAATATCTTTTACAAATACCTCATTGATAATTCCACGGTAATCAGCGTCCAGAAGTATAGACAGCCCTCCTTTAGCGCCATCGATCAATATTCCGGAGACAAATACTCTGTTCACCCCCCCTCTGACTTTGGACCCTATTGCTATTGCATCATCTTCAATATTGATGAATTCAGAATTCCTTATAATAATGTCATGTGAAGGTTTAATGGAAGGCTCTTTTACTCTTCCCGCCAGGATTCTTATCCCGTCATCCGTACCACTTATATTAACATTATCAATTAATACCCGACTGCTGCTTTCAGGAGCAATTCCGATCTGGTTATAACCGCTGCTTTTAATATTTAAATGGCTGATTGTCAGATTCTCACAGAGTATAGGGTGAATAGTCCAATACGGAGCATTATGTATAGTCACACCTGTGATTTCTACATTTTTACAATTAACAAGTGTTATCAGATCAGGCCTTAAGGAGTGACCTTTACCGAAAGCCCTGTGTTCGGAAGAAACATCTTCATCCTCCATATCTTTTAAAAGTGACCAGTCAATTTCTTCCCTGTATTTCATGGTTTTCCACACAGGTAGATTTCCCTGTCCGTCTATTGTACCGGTCCCGCTTATTTTTACATTTACCTGGTCCCTGGCATATATCATCGACGAATAATTCATACAGGGTATTCCTTCGAACCATGTATATACCAATGGATATTCTTCAGGTTCAGGAATAAATTTCAGTAAAGCACCCTCTTCAAGAAAGAGGTGTACATTGCTTTTCATTTGTACAGGTCTGCTTAAGTGAACTCCTTTGAGAATCTGAACTGTTCCTCCCCCTCTTTCAGCTGCTTTATCAACAGCTTCCTGGATTTTATAAGATCCCTTACCTGCCGGAACCGGAAAATTCAAATCATGAATTTCAGCTTTCTGAATTGTAACACGGATCGAATCGGAATATGTCCAGTCTGTACTAACAGGTGGAATAAACTCTATTCCGGTCTCTTTGTTTTCGTCTTTGTTTCTGCAGCTGATGCTGACCAGAAATAAGAAAATCATAATTTTACTAATTGCCTTCATGATTTTTCTTTCAAAAGTAGTCTGCCTTTGCATAGAGAACAAGTTTTTAACTGTCAGCAACTGTTAATATTTTAACAGAAGGGTGTTAAAAACAGTTATTGACATTTATCCGGGAACTGATTGCTGATTAAAAACAAGTGAATGATTATCTTGCAGCAGTTTTTAAACAATGGTTGGAAAAACTGATATCGGAATCTGGATCGACAAGATTTGCAGCAGCAGGGTATTTACTTCACCCACCGATGCCAGGTTGTTGCGTTTCCTGGTAAATTCAACACTTGAAGGAATGGTGTTAAAGGAAACTGTGATTGCTGTGGAAATATTTAATCGTGATCCTTCTTACAATCCCGGTGATGACTCAATAGTCAGGTCAAGCATATATAACCTTCGGAAAAAGCTGGATACATACTATCTTGAAGAGGGAAAATCAGATAGGATAAGAGTCACAATTCCTAAGGGAAGTTATCAGGTTGCTTTTGCAGAAGTAAAAACGGATTCAGAACCTGGAAATAACAAAATATTGACTAAAAGGAAGATTTTTCCCCGGGTTTTATTAATACTGCTTTTAATCATCTCGTCACTATTCATATATCTCTTTATTTTTAGCAAAGATGATAGGCAGGTAAGAAAAAGTATCAGTGGTAATTATTTATGGTCAGGTCTTCTCTCAGATGATAAGCCTTTATTGATAGTGCTTGGTGATTATTTTATGATGGAAAGGATTCAGCCCGGTGACAGCAGTCACAGTTTTATCCGCAATCCTGAAGTTAATACGCCTGAAGATTTTATTACCTACAGAGATAAGAATCCTGAGCTCAGGGACCAGATGAAAGCATTCGGGATGAGTTATTTCGGGGAAGAAATTCCATGGGGTCTTATGAAGATATTGGAAGTGTTCAAAGGTTCATCACGTACGATAAATGTTAAATACTCATCAGAGTTGTCTCCTGGTGATATGCGCGGTAATGATATTATATTCTTCGGTGACTTTTCAACAATGCATATGCTGAAAAGTTTTTTAAGCCATACTCATTACAGGTTTAATTTAACACCTCCGGCGGTTTATTATACTGAAAATTATACTGACACAACTGAAACAATTTATATTACCAATCCAATAGTGTCTGATTTTCAGAATGATTATGCAATCGTTTCCAAGATCAAGGGTTACGAGGGGAGCACGATCATGTTGATTATTTCTTTTTCTCCCTTTGGAAAAACAGAAGCAGTCAACAAGCTTACCGATCCTGCTTTCATTGATGAACTGAAAAAAATATCATCTGACAGGCCTGATTACTGGGATATGCTGCTGAAAGTCTCAGGATTGGGAACCAGCGGGTTCTATTACGAAATACTCAGGTTTGAAAGCCTTCGTTCTGAACCCTGACCAGGATTTCTTCAACTCCCTTCAACTTTTTCAACTTTTATCCTCCGAAGCTTTAGCGAAGAGAAACTTTAGCTTTAATATTAATTTGTATATTTCGTAAAAATTATTAAACCTGATCCAAAATGAAAAATCCTGATCTTACATTTGTCGGCTGTCATCTTGCAAGCTTCGAATGGAATGTAGATTCGCTGGCTGCAAGACTTGATAAGTACCCGAATCTGGCAGTCGATATGTCGGCAAGGATATGCCACCTGGAGTACCAGTCCGCAAAAGACAGGTACCTGGTCCGCAATTTCATTATTAAATACCAGGACAGGCTGCTTTATGGTACTGATGAAGGCTACAGTGGCAGCAGCAATCCTGAAGTATTCAAAAACCAGATACATGAAACCTGGGTTGACGACTGGAAATATTTTGCAACAGATTCAGAAATGACCGCAGAACAATTTGACGGGAAATTCACCGGACTGAAACTGCCGAAAGAAGTAGTAAATAAGATTTACGGCAAGAATGCAATTAAATGGTATAATCTTCCGGTTCAATGAAGGTTGTAAACCTTAATATAGTTTCCACAATGACTTCGCTATATTTTATTAGGAATGAAAAATAAAAATAATTCCCGCCGCAGTTTTCTTAAGAAAGCGGCATTAGGCACGATAGCAGCAATAAGTATCCCGGAGATCCTTTCAGCTTCAATGGTCAGAGGAGGATCAAAAAAGGTTGAACTTCTGAAAGGACAAACCATTCTGTTCCAGGGTGATTCCATAACCGACTCTTCAAGGAATAAAGAGGACAATGGCTATAACAATGCCAGAGCCCTGGGTTCCGGTTATGCGATGCTTGCAGGTGCTGCACTACTTGAAAAATATGCCTCACACGAACTGAAGATATATAATAAAGGTATCTCAGGAAATAAAGTTTATCAGCTTGCCGAAAGATGGGATATGGATTGCCTTGAGATCAAACCCGATGTATTGAGCATCCTTATAGGGGTAAATGATATCTGGCATAAGTATAAGAAGGATTATAAAGGTACAATTGAAATATACAGAAATGATTACATAGCACTGCTCGAGAGAACAAAAAAAGTGCTTCCGGATGTAAAGCTAATCATTGGTGAGCCGTTTGCTATTAAGAATGGAAGCGCTGTTGAAGATAAATGGTATCCTGAATTTTATGAATATCAAAAAGCTGCCAGGGAAATTGCTGCCAATTTTGGAGGAGTGTTCATTCCATATCAGGCAATTTATGATGAGGCAGGGAAACGCGCTCCGGGCACTTTCTGGACCGCCGACGGAGTTCATCCGACTCTTGCAGGTGCACAATTAATGGCAGAAGCATGGCTAACCGTAATCAAATGAGAAAGTTCAGATTATTACTTGTTTTTTCTTTTATTAATGGTATTTTATTCAGCCAGCAGACTGTATCAGGAATATTATTCTCTGATAATAAACCTGTCTCCGTTACAATTAAAGACGGTAAAATTTCAGCAATAAAAAGGATAAAGAAACTGCCTGAAGGATCAGGAAATTTATTCCTGTCTCCCGGTCTGATAGATAACCAGGTTAATGGATTTGCAGGTGTATCCTTTACTTTCGGAGGAGGAGAGTTGACGCCGGAAGGGGTCAAAAAGGCCACTGAAGCATTATGGGAAACAGGTGTAACAACCTATTTACCAACACTTACCACCAACAGCAAAGATCTGCTTAAGAATAACTTTGCAGTGCTTGCACGGGTTAAGGACGATCCGGCTCTGCTTGGTTCCATTCCTGGCTTTCATCTTGAAGGTCCTTATATTTCTCCGGTTGACGGCTTTAGAGGAGCTCATCCGCTAAGGTTTGTCCGTAAACCTGACTGGAATGAATTCATGGAACTGAATGAGGCATCAGGAAATAACATACTGCAGGTTACTATTGCCCCTGAAACTGAAGGAGCCTTTGATTTTATTTCGAAGTGCACTGCCAACGGTATTTTAATTGCTCTGGGTCATCACAATGCATCTGCGGAGATTGTTAGTATAGCAATTGACCTGGGAGCAGTAATAGCTACCCATTTTGGCAATGGCTGTGCAAACATGATAAACCGTCACGTGAATCCACTGTGGCCACAGCTTTCTGATGACCGACTGATGATAAGCATCATCGGCGATGGTTTTCATCTTAATCCGGAAGAGATACGTGTCTTTTATAAAGTCAAAGGACCGGATAAAACGATCATTACATCAGATGTGACAAGTTATGCCGGTTTACCCCCGGGTAAATTTATTAATGTTGAGGGAGATACAATCGAACTTACCCCTGAAGGCATGGTCGGGTATCCGGCACAGAAAGTTCTGGCAGGATCAGCTTCACCTGTGAAAAAAGGAGTGGCTAATGTCATGAAGGTTACAGGTTGTTCCCTGGCAGAAGCGCTACAGATGGCTACTGAAAATCCCGCGCAGCTCTACAATTTAAATGACCGGGGGAGAATAGAAGTGGGAAGGAGAGCTGATTTAGTCCTGTTTCAGGTTGTAGATAATGAGTTTGTTATAAGACAGACTTTTGTATCCGGTCACCTGGTTTACGATAGTGAAATAAATTCCAGATAAAAAGAGGAACAAAATAATATTACAGCACTTAAAACCGATTCACATGAAAAATTCAACCATTTCAAGACGTAAATTTTTAGGTACTACTGCAGCTGCAGCAACATTAGCCGTTATCCCTTTTAACTATTCCTGTTCATCTGGTGTACAGAAGAAAAAACCAAACTCAAAAGTGGGAGGGGTTCAGCTTGGCTGTACCACTTATAGTTACCGGACCATGCCCCATAAAGTGGATGAAGTGATCCAGTATCTTTTGCTCGCGGGTATAAACTCTATTGAATTAAGAAGTGTTGCGGAAGAGGATCTTGGAATACCCCCTTTGCCGGTCAGGCCAGGAGGAGTGGAATTGACAGATCAGGAAAAAGCTGATTTTGCCAAAGCAACGGAATCCGCACGTGAAGTCCAGCGTCAATGGCGTTTGTCTCTTCCTATGGAGAAATATACTGAAATGCGTAAGAAATTCAACGATGCAGGTATTAATGTCCATATAGCCAAGTTTGCTCCATCAGCCTGGTCAGATGAGGAAATTGATTATGCATTTACAGCTGCAAAAGTATTGGGATCATATGGAATTAGTGATGAATTAAGCGAAATGTCAGCTCAGAGGCTTGGAAAATTTGCTGAAAAGCACCAAAGCCTGGCTATATTGCATAACCATAGTCAGCCGGCGGAACCAGGTTTTTCATTTGATACATATCTTGCTTATTCTCCGGCCAACAGGCTGAATTTTGATGCTGGACACTATTATGGTGCTACCGGAATTCATCCTAATGGGATTATTGAAAAATATCACGATAAGATGAGCAGTATTCACATCAAGGACAAAAACAGTCCTACCGGGAATCCTGCCGGTGAAAATATGCCTTTCGGAAAAGGACAGACTCCTATTGCCGATATATTATTGCTACTGAAAAAAGAGAAGTGGCCCATTAATGTCGATATCGAACTTGAATATGCGATCCCCGAGGGTTCAGACGCTGCGAAAGAAGTTGCTTTATCTATCGAATACATGAGAAATATTCTTGAATAGAAGAATGTTGTTTGTAATATTTTATATAATTAATTTAAAACCAACCCTAAAATGACAAAAAGAAGAGAATTTATTAAAAAGAGCGTTCTGGGCAGTGCCGGCATCGCAATCGGCGGTATGACCTTAAGTGCAAAATATTACAGGAATATTCAGGGCGCTAACGACCGCATTAATGTTGCTGTCATAGGTATCAGAGGGCAGGGCGGCTCACACATTAACAACTTCTGCAATTTAAAGGAGAGTAAAAATGTCCGCCTGAAAACACTCTGCGATGCAGATGAACAATATTTTGCACCTAAGTCAAAGGTTGTCTTTGAAGAAACCGGCGAGACACCCACAACAGTCTGGGATATGCGCAAAGTATTTGATGATAAGGATATACATGCAGTTTCTTTTGCAGTGCCTAACAGTTGGCATGCCCTGGGTACAATCTGGGCATGTCAGGCCGGCAAACATGTTTATGTCGAAAAACCGGCTATGCATAATATTTTTGAAGGCCGCAAGATGGTTGAAGCAGCAAAAAAATATAATGTGAGGGTGCAGACAGGAACCCAGAACAGATCAATCCCGAATGTTATGCAGGCTATCAGATTTCTGCACGATGGCGGAATAGGCGAAGTTTTTATGGCAAAGGGAAATTGTTATAAACCTCGTGATTCTTTTGGAATTGCAAAAGACGGTACACCGCCTGATTCTCTTCATTATGACTACTGGTTAGGGCCGGCTCCCTATCGCCCTTACAATGAAAAGAGAGTCCACTATAACTGGCACTGGTTCTGGGCAACCGGTGGAGGAGATACAGCCAATCAGGGTCCTCATCAGTTCGACATTGCACGCTGGGGTCTGAAAAAAGATGAGCATCCGGTTAAAATATACTCCATGGGAGGTCTTTATGGAATAAACCCGGCTGAATGCGAGCAGGAAACGCCAAACACTCAAACCTCAGTATTTAAATATAAAGATGGCAAGATGCTTGAATTTGAAACCAGGGGCAGATATACAAATGATGAATCCAGTCTTGGAATCAGAATCGGTAATACATTCTATGGCACTGATGGTTATATGGAGATAAATGGAAGTCAGTGGAAAGCATTCAGAAAACGTGAAAAGGAACCGTTTGCAGGATCAGGGATTGGGGAAAAACCTACTGATCTGATGGCACCTCCAGGAGACGAAGGCCATTATGGTAACTTTATTGATGCCATCCGCTCAGGAAAGGATTCAGATCTTCATTGCCAGGTCTATGAAGGATTTATGTCTGCTGCGTTACCGGCACTTGCAAATATCTCCTATCGTCTTGGACGCGAACTTACGTTTGACGGTTCAAAGGAAAAATTTGTTAAGGATAAAGAGGCTGATAAAATGCTTACCCGCGATTATCGTGAACCTTATGTGGTTCCGAAGGAGGTTTAAAACATGTAATATGCAAATTAAATTCTTTATCTCAACGTTAATACCGGTTCTGGCACTTTTTCTATGCAACTGCCAGCCCGGGAATAAAAAATCTGACGACAAGGCTTTAATATCGAAAATGAACCCGGAAGAAAAGTTGATGTAATGATCGGAGACAGGCTTTTTACATCATTCTGCTGGCCCGAAAATGTCTATAAACCTATTCTGTATCCTGTGTGCACTTCAGCAGGAACCGAGATAACGCGGGGATTTCCTTTAAAACCAAAGGAAGGTGAACGGAATGACCATATACATCAGGTAGGTATCTGGTTAAATTATGGAAAAGTAAATGGTCTCGATCTCTGGGGAAACGGTCACAGGGGTTTTAAAGAGCCGAATGGAGGTGAGATAAAACATCTGAATATTGAAAAACTTTCAGGAGGGAAAGGTGAAGGAGTTCTGATTACAAATGAGAGATGGATAGATTCTTTAGGTAAAGAGCTTCTTACCGAAAATACGGAACATCATTTTATTGTCAAAGGAAAATTAAGGATAATAGACAGGATCACTTCTCTTAAAGCCACCACTAAAGAAGTCTTTTTTGATGATACCAAGGAGGGGATGTTTGGTATAAGGGTTGCCCGTCAGCTTGAGATGCCCGTTAATGAAATGATTGTTGTAATGGATGCAACAGGAAAGCCGACAGCCGAAAAAGTTAACGCATCGGTTGGGGCAACCGGTAATTACCGGAGCAGCGAAGGAATAACAGGTGAAGGTGTCTGGGGTACACGTGCAAAATGGATGGATCTTTATGGCTTATTTGCAGCCAATCCCTTTGGTTGGAATGACTTTACAAACGGTAAGGAGAAATTTAACTTTTCGCTGAAGCCTGGTCAAACTCTTAAATTCAGGTACAGGATCATTATCAGTTCCGGAATCCATCTGCCAGACCAGGAAATAAATGATCTGTCAGCAGAATTTTCAGGCAAATATCAATAAAATCTAAATAATTAATACAAAATGAAAAACGATCTGTCACGACGTCAATTTATTCAGAAAAGCCTTGGTGCCGGTGTGGCTCTGGCATTTTTAAATGATCTTCCGGGACTTACGGAAAAGTCACCATCAGGAATGCATCTTGGACTGGTCACCTACCAATGGGGGCGGGACTGGGACCTGCCAACACTGATCGCAAACTGTGAAAAATCAGGTTTGCTTGGTTTAGAACTGAGAGTTGACCATGCCCATAAGGTTGAGATAAATCTTAATGCAGCACAGAGGGCAGAGGTTAAGAAAAGATTTGCAGACAGTGCAGTGGAATGTATAGGGTATGGTGCGAACTTTGAATACCATAGTCCGGATCCGGCCAAACTCAGGGAGAATATTGAAGGGACAAAAGAATACATAAAACTCTGTAAGGATATCGGAGCGACCGGTATTAAGGTAAAGCCAAATAATCTGCCGGCGGAAGTTCCAAGGGAAAAGACTATTGCACAAATAGCAGCTTCACTGAATGAATGCGGTAAGTTTGCACAGGATTACGGTCAGCTTGTAAGGGTTGAAGTACATGGCAGCATTACCTCGGAATTACCTGTTATGAAAGCCATATTTGAACAGATAACCGAAAAAAATGTGAAAATGTGCTGGAACTGCAACGACCAGGATCTTCTGCCTCCCGGTCTTGAAGGGAATTTTAACAGTGTGAAGAAATGGTTTGGAGACACAGTTCATATCCGTGAACTGAACGAGGGTAACTATCCATATCAGAAGTTGTTTGATCTCTTAACCGGAATGAAGTACAAAGGATGGATACTTCTGGAAGCAAGGACAGAACCTTCCGACAGGATTGCTGCAATGAAGGAGCAACTGGTCCTTTTTAATGAAATGCTTAAGACTTCAAAGAAAGGTTAATTCTTTTTTGAAATAGAGTTTCATTTCATATAGGGAAGAAGCAGCTTAACAATGTCCTGATGACCATTTTTTTCAGCGAAGGACAGGGCGTTGTCACCATCAATATCTTTTAGTGAAGGATCTGCTTTAAAGGTAAGAAGTATCCTTATTACATCTGTCTGACCCTCCGCTGCAGCATACATCAGGGCGGTGAAATGGTCCTCTGCATCTGCAATATTCGGATCGGCCTGATTAGCTAAAAGCAGTTTAACTGCTGACGGATAAGGTCCTGATGAGGCAAACATTAATGCTGTTCTTCCAAGATTATCACATAGATTTATTGAAGCTCCTTTCCCTATGAGTTTTCCCATAATCTCAGTATGCCCGTTGAATGAAGCATACATTAAAGCTGTACGACCATCCTCATCCTTTGTATTGACGTTTAATCCTTCATTCAGAATACTCATCACCTCAGCAGACTGACCATCAAATGCTGCCTGATGAATTGATATGTCTTGTAATGGTTTGATGTTACTTACAACTTCCTCGGAAGACGGGAACTGGAGTCTCTTTTTGTTTTCATTTTTAGATTTACAGCTATTGATAGCAAAAATCGGGATAAATAATACAATTAATAAATGCAACCTGAGATCCATCTTATTCTGTTTTTGGGGATAACTTCAGAATTATTCTGACGAAAATACTAAATTCTTTCAATTAGTTAGTTATCATTTATTGTCAGGTCAAATTTATTATGTCGCAAATCTTACGTTGGCAATTGGCAATGTACAGTTCCTTCCGGAGTTTGCCCATGTTAAAATCTTCCGGAAAGAAGTTATTTATTTAAGAGGTTTTTATCTCCCGGAACTCCATATTATTTTTTCTATATTTGGATTTTATTAACTCGTTATATTTTATATTTTGTTACCTGTTTATTTGAAAGATTATCTAAACAACAGATAATCAGGAGCATTTTACACTTTGTTCTGAAAGTAAATTCTTTATGAAAGATATTCTTTTTACAGATGCATTAAAACTCAGACGGCCGGACGCCTTTAACGTAATGGTAAAGCCCATAGGGCCGATATGTAATTTAAATTGCACCTATTGTTATTACCTTGAAAAGAAGAAACTTTTCCCGGGAAAGAATGACTTTCGTTTAAACGAGGAACTTTTAGAGAATTTCATTAAGCAGTACATCAATGGCCAGCAGGTGCCTGTAGTTACATTTACCTGGCAGGGGGGTGAACCAACTCTGCTGGGACTGGATTATTTTAAAAATGTTATTGAACTTCAAAAGAGATATTCAGGTGGAAAAACTATTGAAAACGCTTTTCAGACAAATGGGACAAGACTAAATGGTGACTGGTGTAAGTTCTTTACAGATAACAATATACTGGTAGGAATATCAATTGATGGCGAAGAACATAACCATGATCGTTACAGGAAGACAAACCAGGGCGGACCAACTTTCCACAGGGCAATGAAAGGTATTGAATTACTTCATAAGCATAAGGTTGAATTCAATACCCTCAGTGTTGTAAACGACTACAATGTTCATTTTGCATCCGAAACATACAGGTTCCTGAAACGCATAGGAAGCGGGTTTATTCAATTCCTGCCGATTGTTGAAAGAGCTGCCAATCGACCGGCAGAGGGGAGCCTGAATCTGGTTGCACCTCTCTATGGGGCCGATGCTTCAGTAACGGACTGGTCGGTTAATGCAAAAGATTTTGGCCGGTTCCTGGTTACCATTTTTAATGAGTGGGTTCGCAAGGATGTTGCAAAGTATTATGTTCAGATTTTCGATGCAACCCTCGCAAATTATGTCGGTGAGATGCCGGGCTTATGTGTTTTTTCTGAAACATGCGGAGAAGCACTTGTAATGGAGCATAACGGAGATCTTTATTCATGCGATCATTATGTTTATCCGGAATATCTTCTTGGCAACATATCAGAGAAACCAATGGTTGATATGGTGAAATCGCAACGACAGTTTGATTTTGGAATAGATAAGCGTAATAAGCTGCCACGATATTGCCTTCAATGCGATGTCAGGTATGCCTGCCATGGTGAATGTCCAAAGCACAGGTTCATTAATACGCCCGATGGTAAACCAGGCTTAAATTACCTGTGTGAGGGTTACAAAATATTTTTTCATCATGTTGAACCATACATGGAATTCATGGGCAGGGAGCTTAAAAATAAGCGTCCTCCTTCAAATGTCATGAACTGGATCAGAAATAAGGAGAATCAGGCTTTCAAAACCGTAATGCCGGAGAGAAATGATCCCTGCCCATGCGGAAGCGGGAAGAAGTTTAAGAACTGTTGTGCCTTGAAACCTCCCTTTAATAGCTCTTTTAATTAAGGGTACCCCTGAAAATTGAATGAATGTATTGAATTCCATAAGTTCTTTTCTGGTTAGATTTAGTTTATACCAAACACGAAGATAAATCGGGACTTGGTTTTGCGAAGTTTTTTTGGATGCCCGTAACCAAAATGTGACTTTAATGTTGCTTTCCATAGTAAAATTGTTTAAAAATGAGTACTTCCGAAAGCAAGACAGGATGTGATTTTGCGAGTTTCGATTAGCAAATTCTTATACAAATCGGGTTTCTGAAAATGCGTGTATAAGAATAGTGCAATTATTTTCCGACAATTTCAGTGTTTTGGTGGCGGGGTCTGACGCCTTGGCGTCATGCATAAGCGTTGAAATTGAGCGATTTGGATAGAAAGCAAAAAGACTCTAACTACTTGGGATAGAGTCCTTTGTGGAGCTGGCGGGGGTAACTCACTGCGTTCATTGATCCCTTAACTCCAGTCCTGCAAATAGAAAACAACCACCATGCTGCGCATGGTTTTTTTGCTTTTTCGTAAACCTTACGAAAACAAGTTTTCAACGGTTTCCTCAAAGCAAAAACCCCCTTGCGGGGGTGGTTGTTTTCTGCTTGATCGTGGAGCTGGCGGGAGTCGAACCCGCGTCCAAACATGGAGACCATACACTTTCTACATGCTTAGTCCTGCTTGATTTTCGTGACCTGTCAGCTGCAGAACAACCTAACCTGTCCTTATTTCCTGTTTGTTTCACCATCCGACCGGAACAATCTTCAGGCTAGCCCCGGATTGCGTGCGCCTCCGTGCCGGGTTGGATCAGGGCCTGACCGCCCGGGAAGCGTCCCGTCCGGACACATGTGCCCGGATAAAGCCTAAGCTACTTTATTCGCTTAAGCAGCGAGAGCGTAATTAGATTCGCCTTTTGTTGTTTTGTGACACTGTTCAAGTGACGTGCCACCACACACTGCATGCTTACATACCACCCCTCATGCTGTCAAAACCAGTCAGCCCCAAATGAATGGTATTCAAACTATAAAGATACTCAAAAAACACTATTTGCGGAAATTATTACACAAAAACCGGACCATATTGAAGTACTTTTACAATACTCGAGAATGAAAATCAACATAAATGCACAAAATATGCTCCAAAGTTGGTAACTTTAAGCAATACGGTGGATCCGGGATTAAAACAATGAAAAAGTATAAAATTCAAATCTAATGATTAATCAAAGAATCAGATTTCTGGCGGCCTTTCTATTTCTTGTAATAAGCTCATGCAACCCATCCGCCAGGAAAGGAATAACGGTGGTATTTCCAGATGTTAGCGGACCTGTACAGATCACTGATAACAACAAAGAACACCTTTTTGCGAGTTATTACGGGATTAACTCTTTTGATGGTACAGAACGTTATGTTACTGTTCTGGAAACGATTATAAAAAACAGGCTTCCTGATGTGAATGATCCTGCAACGCTGGGACTCGTCGATCTGACAACTTACAATTTCATCCCGCTGGCACAAACACATGCATGGAATTTTCAGCAGGGCTGCATGGCTCACTGGCTGGCAACATCTCCCGATTCGTTGATTATTTACAACGATTTCAGGAATGGGAAATATGTTTCAGTTATTATGAATGTTCACACAAAAAAAGAGATAAGAACAATTCCTTACCCGGTCAGTGCTGTCTCTCCTGATGGCAGGGAAGCGCTCAGCATTAACTTTTCAAGACTCAGGCTCACCCGTCCCGATTATGGTTACGGAGGAGATGGTCAGGATGCCAGGAAAGAGATCCCTCTGCCATATGATGACGGGTTGTTCCTTATTAATCTTGAAACCGGCATATCAGAACTTCTTATTTCCTATGAACAGGTGAAAGATTTAATACCACCAGTCAGCGAAGGGAGTATAGCATGGTTTAATCATACTCTTTTCAGCAGGGAAGGCTCAAAAATATTCTGGCTTTCCCGTCAGATGGATAACAAAACCAGGATTACTACATCTCTTACCGTGAACCGGGATGGAACCAACCTGCAGCGATGTTTTCCTGATAACTGGGGAGGCTCTCATTACGACTGGCTGAATGATGATGAATTGATGATAACCTGCAACTGGGAAGGAAAGCAATATGCCCATGTATTGTTTACCGTTGGAGAAAAAAATTATAAGAGACTGGGGAAGGGATTGCTTGATTATGACGGACACGGGACATTCTCTCCTGATCAGAGATGGATGGTTACGGATACATACCCGGGAGGAGGAATGAGAGAGCAGAAGATATACCTCATGGATATGAAAACAGAAGCTGTATTACCTCTCGGAAGGTATGTGCAGCCACCTGAATTCACAGGGTTCTGGCGTTGCGACATCCATTGCCGGTGGAGCCCGGGAGCTAAGAAGATAGGATTTAATTCAACACATACAGGAAGCAGACAGGTATATATCTTCAATTTATCACTGTAATGCACAACCCTGTACCACAGTATGGAAAAGAAGCTGAAAATAGGGATACTGAGGGAAACCAAAAACCCTCCCGACAGAAGGGTCCCTTTAACCCCTCCTCAGATCATCGCTCTGAAGGAGCTGTACCCTTTCATTGAATTTATTGTTCAGCCAAGCGATTACAGGTGCTATTCAAATGATGAATATAAATACCTGGAGATTACTCTGAAGGAGGACCTTCACGATTGCGACTTCCTTATGGGCGTAAAAGAGCCAGATAAAAGAACACTTTTACACGATAAAACTTATTTGCTCTTTGCTCATGTAGCAAAAAAACAGATTCATAATCAGACAATGTTCAGGGAAATGGCAGAGAAAAGAATAAGACTTATTGATTATGAATATCTTATATCTGAAAAAGGTGAAAGAGTTGTAGCTTTTGGCCGCTGGGCAGGCATCGTTGGAACTTATAACGGATTAAGGGCCAGGGGAATCAAAACCAACGGATTTAAGCTAAAACCTGCATACCAGTGTCACGACCTTGACGAAATGTGGGCGGGGCTCAGACTTATCGGGCTAAAACCGGGACTAAAGATCCTTATAACAGGAGAAGGACGTGTGGCGCACGGAGCATTGGAAACTCTCAATATCTGTAACATCGTTCAGGTCGAACCAGATGAATTTCTCTCCCGTGAATTTGATGTCCCGGTCGTTTGCCAGATTGGTCCGGAATACTATACAAGACATAAAAACCGGGAGAAGTTCAGCTTCAGTCATTTTACAAAACATCCTGAAGAATATGAATCAGCATTCCTCCCTTTTACCATGGTTACCGATATTCTAATAACTGGCCATTACTGGGATCCGGGATCACCTGTCTTCTTTACAAAGGAGGATATGAAAAAGCCTGAATTCAGGATCTCCGTAATTGCTGATATTAGTTGTGATGTCAACGGACCAATACCCTCAACCTTAAGAGCCTCAACTATTTCAGATCCGTTTTACGGATATAATCCCTTCCTGGAAATTGAAGAACCTGCATTTGTCCGGCCTTCAAATATTACTGTTATGTCAATAGATAACCTTCCGGGAGAGCTTCCCAGGGATGCTTCACTTGATTTTGGCAGGCAGCTGATGCATAATGCATTGCACGATCTTCTGTCAGGCACTGAAAGCCCTGTGATCGAACGTGCCACCATCCTGAAATCCGGAAAGCTGACCCCTGGGTTCAATTACCTTTCTGATTACCTGAATCCCTGACGCCCGTTGCCCGACGCCCGACACCAGCCGCACACCGGTCGCCGCATGCCGCACGCCGCACACCGCATGCCGCACACCGGTCGCCGCATGCCGCACGCCGCCCTTTTCTATTCCATTCTATTTTACTAAATTTGTCACTTGTAATATCTGACAGATGAGAATAATAATAATAGGTACTGCACACCCTTACAGGGGAGGATTAGCCTCTTATATTGAGCGGCTTACCCGGCAGTTCCAGGCGGAAGAACATCTGTCCGAGATTTTTACATTCACCCTTCAGTATCCGGGATTTCTTTTCCCGGGAAAGACTCAGTTTACAGATAGTCCTGCACCAAAAGATATTAAAATAACCAGGTTGCTGAATTCAATTAATCCATTTAATTGGATAAGAACAGGTTTCCGGATAAGAAAAGAGAAGCCCGACATCCTGGTGGTAAAGTACTGGCATCCTTTCATGTCTCCATGCTTTGGAACAATTGCAAGGATAGCAAAGAGGAATAACCGGACCAGGGTGATCTGTATCTTTGATAATGTGATACCTCACGAAAAGAGTTTCATTGACAGGTTCCTGACAAATTATTTTACGAGAAGCATAGATGGAGCCATTGTAATGTCGCGCAGTGTAGGTGAGGACCTGAGGTCCTTCCGGATGAATATTCCGGTAGCATTCAATCCGCACCCTTTGTTTGATAACTACGGATCAATTATTTCTCATGAAAAAGCATTGCAGGAGCTCAATCTGTCTCCTGAATTTTCATACCTTCTTTTCTTTGGATTTATCAGGGCATATAAAGGACTCGACCTCCTGCTGGAGGCTTTTGCGGATAAGAGGCTAAGAAACAGGAAACTGAAACTGATTGTTGCAGGTGAGTTTTATGAAAGTGATACACTTTATAAAGAAATCATAAAGAAGCATGAAATCATAAATGAAGTATTCCTGTACGACAGGTTTATAAGGGAAGATGAAGTGGCTGCGTTTTTCTGCGCTGCAGACCTTGTTGTTCAGCCGTACAGGAGTGCAACCCAGAGCGGAGTTACCCAGATAGCCTATCATTTCGAAAAGCCTATGCTGGTCACTGATGTGGGAGGTCTGAGTGAGATCGTCCCTGACGGTAAATGCGGTTACGTTGTTAAACCCGAACCAGCAGCAATTGCTGAGGCAATCAATGACTTTTTTGTCAACAACAGGAATGAACAGTTTACAAAAGGAATCCGGGAAGGGAAACAGAAATTCACCTGGGATAAACTAACCAAATCAATATTTGATATCTACAATACTATTAAATAACTTACTATCACAACTATATTCAAGTTATTAATTATTCTTCATTTTTTTTATTTTTATTTTTATCTTTTATCTTTTATCTTTTATCTTTTATCTTTTATCTTTTATCTTTTATCTTTTATCTTTCTTATATGATCTACAGAAGCAAGGCTCCGTTAAGGCTCGGTCTCGGAGGGGGAGGAAGCGATGTCTCGCCCTATTCTGACATTTATGGCGGAGCCGTTCTTAATGCTACAATCGACCAGTATGCCTACTGTACTATTGAGGAGACTTCTACAGACACAATAGTCATTAATGCAGCGGATTTAAACATTAAAAAAAGCTACCCATCAGCCCTGACTCTGCCTGTTGACGGCCATCTGGACCTGCATAAAGGTGTTTATAACAGGATCGTCCGCGATTTCGGAATCACCAGGACATTGTCTTTCAAAATTACAACTTATTGTGATGTGCCTCCGGGAAGTGGCCTGGGAACATCATCCACTATGGTTGTTGCCATCCTGAAAGCATTTGCTGAATGGCTTAATCTGCCTTTAGGTGATTATGATATGGCATATAAAGCATATCAGATTGAGCGCATTGACCTGGGGCTCAGCGGTGGAAAACAGGATCAGTATGCTGCCACTTTCGGTGGATTTAATTTCATTGAATTCTACAAAGACAACAGGGTAATTGTTAATCCGCTGAGAATTAACCGATGGATTGTCGATGAGCTTGAAGTTTCAATGGTACTTTATTATACAGGAGCATCACGTTCTTCGGATAAAATAATCAGGGAACAGCAGGATAATACAAGTAAAGGGAAGAAACTACCTGTGGAAGCTACACATAAAATAAAGGAGAATTCCTACATAATGAAAGATTTTCTGCTTAAGGGTGAAATAAAAAAGTTTGCCGGAGCTCTTGGAAAGGAATGGGAAAACAAGAAAAAGATGGCGGCATCCATTACTAACCAGCATATTGAAAAAATATATGAAGCAGCAATAAAATCAGGTGCTTATGGGGGGAAAGTCTCAGGAGCCGGCGGCGGAGGTTTCATGTTTTTTGCCATCGACCCTGTAAAAAGAATGGGCTTGATTAATACCCTGAACCTGTTTAAAGGAAAAGTCCTTAACTTCCATTTCAGTGAAAACGGGTGCCAGGGCTGGAAAATAAATGATAAATAAAACTGAAGTAATATTTATTCGGAAAATCCAATCACTGATTGAATGGAAGCTATAATTCTCGCAGGAGGAATGGGAAAGAGGCTTGCGAAGGTCGTTGCTGATGTTCCCAAACCTATGGCATCTGTCAATGGCAGACCATTTCTGTATTATATTATTCATTGGCTTAGGAAGTATCCTGTTGAAAGAGTCATCATTTCAGCAGGTTATAAATCAGATAGTATTGTGAAATACTTTGGGGATTCGTTCAGCAATATTCCTCTTGATTATGCACTTGAAAAGAAACCTCTGGGAACCGGAGGTGCTCTGATGTTTGCTCTTCTGAAAACAACAGGCAGCAACGTTCTGGTAATAAACGGAGATACCTGGTTCCCGATTGACATCAATAAGTTCTATTCATCCCACATACATAATAAACATCAGCTGACAATTGCATTAAAACTCATGAGAGATTTTTCAAGGTATGGCAATGTTGAATGTATTGACAATACAATAGTCAGGTTTAATGAAAAAAAATTCTGCAGGGAGGGTCTGATAAATGGCGGAATATATCTGATCAATAAGCATTTTCTGGAATCAAGACTATTGCCTGAAGTCTTTTCCCTGGAGAAGGAGTTACTGGAAAAAGAGAGCGGTTCGTCTGAACTGAAGTGCCTGATATTTGATGATCCTTTTATTGATATCGGTATCCCTGAGGACTATCATAGGGCAGCAACTCTCCTGGGAGAAATATAATAGGTTATTATAAGAATGAGGAAAGCGCTTTTTATCGACCGGGATGGTGTTATAAATGTAGACAAGGGTCATGTATATACCGCTGAAAAATTTGAATTTATTGAAGGGATTTTTGATCTGTGCAGAGGTTACTCTGATGCCGGTTACCTGATCATGGTAATCACCAATCAGGCTGGAATCGCAAAAGGGATCTTCGCTGAAGCCGATTTCATTAAGCTGACGGAATGGATGATCACCCGTTTTAAGGATAACGGGATTCTTATTTCAAAGGTCTATTATTGTCCTCATCACCCTGATTTCACGGGACACTGCAGCTGTCGCAAACCTGAACCTGGAATGATTCTTTGTGCAGTTAAAGAATTTGACCTTGACATTACAGAATGTGTTCTGATAGGAGATATGGAAACCGATCTGGAAGCCGGCAGAAGTGCAGGGATACCGGAATCCAGCCTGCATCTATATAGCCCCCCAACCCCTCCAGCTATTGCGGGACAGGCTCTAAAGGGGGGCTAATACACTAAAAATAAACAAATTAATGAAAAGTTTTGTGAATCAGACCCCCTTCAGGGGGTGGCCATCCGCCGGTCGGCGATGACCAGGGGTTATATTTATCTTATCCCTTACCAGATAACTGTTCCTTTCACTTGAATTCCTGCTGATGAGTTCACCCAGAAATCCTGTCAGAAAAAGGAATGATCCTATAATCATTACGGTAAGTGCAATATAAAAATATGGACTATCGGTTACAAGAGGGGCTCTCAGGTGCTGGTTAATGAATACAAGTTTCCTGATGCCAAGATATCCGGCCATTACAAATCCGATCAGGAACATAATTGTTCCCAGTGATCCGAAGAGATGCATCGGACTTTTGCCGAAACGTGTTATAAATCTGATAGTTAACAGATCAAGATATCCCTTGACAAACCTGTCTAATCCATATTTGGTCACACCGTATTTCCTGGGTCTGTGCTCAACAACTTTCTCTCCGATCCTCCTGAAGCCAGCTTCTTTTGCCAGCATGGGGATGTAGCGATGCATCTCTCCATACACTTCTATACTCTTTACGACTCCACTGCGGTACGCTTTTAGACCGCAATTGAAATCATGAAGCCTGATACCGGAGGTCAGACGCGCAGTACCATTGTATATCCGGCTGGTGAAACGCTTTATAAACGGATCATATCTCTTCTTTTTCCAGCCTGAAACGAGGTCGTACTTTTCCTCTTTAATCATCCTGAAAAGCTCAGGGATCTCATCGGGACTGTCCTGTAGATCTGAATCCATTGTAATTACGACATCGCCTGCTGATTCCGAGAATCCTGTGTGAAGTGCAGCTGCTTTACCATAATTTCTACTGAACCTGATGCCTTTTACATATTTTCTGTTACCAGCCAGTTCCTTTATCACTTTCCATGATGTATCCGAACTTCCGTCGTCAATAAAGATAATTTCACAGGAGAGACCAGCCTGGTCACAGACCTTTTCAATCCATCCGGAAAGCTCAGGGAGAGACTCTTCTTCGTTATAAACAGGTATTATTACCGACAGATCCATTTTGGGTTTTTTCAGTTATTGAACGGTGGAATCAACCAGAGGATTACCTTCTTTACGTACAAATGCAGCAACCAGGAGAGATATAATAAAACCTGTGAACATGCTGCTTAATATACCCATCAGGGCCATAAAAGCAGGCTTCATTATTTTAGCCTGTATTGCCATACCTGCATCAATCTGCGTCTGGGGCATACCTTTTTTCAACATAGCTTCTTCGCCTGCTGCTAACATTTTACCAGTCAGATCCGGGTCAATCACTGCATATAGGATATAAGTGAAGAGAGCCATTATTATCGAATAATAAAGAAAAATTATCAATCCTGCTCCAAGTGACTGTCCGAATGTGATCATCCCATGCATATAATTATCACGAAATGATTTGACCAGGAAAAACAAGACAACTAACAGGATAACCATGAATACATACCCCTGAACTTTATTAAGAGAGAGGTCGAGAAAATATATTACCAGGGAATAAACTATCCCAATAAGTCCCATTATCAAACCGTTTGTCAGGTTAGCTTTCCAGACATTAACATTCTGTTCCATAGTTTTGATTTTTTGTTTTTAATCATTCAGGCTTAACAAATATAATGTAAAAATAGGAAAGAGTACTTTTTCTGGTTTGGATAAATATTTTGCATGCTCCTCAAATTTTTGTATTTTTGCACAGGGTAAGTCTTATACGACCAGCTCCTGCTGAACTCCCCCAGGATCGGAAGGTAGCAAGGGTAGGCAGTTGTAGCGGTGCGATATAAGGAGCTTACCCTAAAGTTTGAAATGGCTGAAGTTTAATTCTTTATTAACTCTAAGTACTCTGGGCACTTTAGGCACTCAAGGCACTTTCTTTTATCTTTGCAGGAAAAATAAATTTAATGCTGCTCCGAATTTATCCGGAAAACCCTAATCCAAAGCACATCAGGCAGGTGGTGGATATTCTTAAAACAGGTGGTATAATTATATATCCCACAGATACAGTATATGCAATGGGTTGTGACATAAAAGCAAACAAAGCAATTGAAAAAATTGCCCGTCTCAAAGGTCTTAATCCAAAGAATCCTGATCTATCCCTCATCTTTCATGACATGAGCCAGCTTTCTGAATATACTATTATCAGGGATAATACTATATTCAAACTTCTGAAAAGAAACCTTCCCGGTCCATTTACCTTTATCGTCCAGGCTAATAGCCAGATCCCAAGGATGTTCAAGAACAAGAAAAAGACTGTAGGTATCAGGATTCCGGATAATAGTATCGTATTAGAGCTTGTAAGAGAATTAGGCAGGCCAATCATTACTACTTCAATACATGATCCTGATGAGATAATTGAATATACTACCGATCCCGAGCTGATTCATGAAAAGTACAACGATTTTGCAGATATTGTCATTGACGGAGGGTATGGAAAAAACGAGGCTTCTACTATTGTAGACTGCACAGGTGAAGAGACAGAGATACTCAGACAGGGGCTGGGAATCCTCGAATTATAACAGGACTATCGCCGGTAAAAATTTCCTGTTAATAGAACCAGGAATGAGAGCAATTCCAGCCTCCCAAGCATCATTAAAAATGAGAAGAACCATTTGCCTGCCACAGGAATTGCAGCATAGTTTGTAAATGGTCCGAATGAGCCCAGTGCGGGTCCTATATTCCCCAGGAGAGATGCTGATGTGCTGAAGGATGTTATGATATCATAACCCATAAGCGAGATTATGAGTGAACTGAAACAGATAACCAGAAAATATAAGGTAATGAATACCAGTAGATTAATAATTATGCCCGGTGGAATTATTTTATGATCGAGACGTACAGGAATAAATGCATTCGGATGGATCATCCTCCTCATTTCATGTCTCGCATTCTTAGTAATCAGGAGGAGTCTTATGATCTTTAAACTGCTGCTAGCTGAGCCTGACATACCACCGGTAAACATAAGAATAAACATAATCATTATCAGAAAACTGCTCCAATGGCTGAAATCAGTATAATAGAAGCCTGTCGTGGTAATGACTGAAACAACATGAAAGGATCCTTCCAGAAGTGCTTTCCCCGGAGGATAAACAGATGTAGCCCACAGGTAAAAAGAAACAATAACTATGAAAACCAGGCAGGTTAAGGTGTAAAATATAAACTCGCTATTCCCGGTAATCTTTTTAAAATTTCGCTTGAGACCAAAATAGACTATCGTCATATTTGTCCCTGCCAGGAACATAAAAACGGTCAGGATGACCATAAAATAAGGTGATCCGATGGCAGCAATCCCTGTATTATACGTTGAAAAACCGCCGGTAGACATGGTAGAGAATGAATGGCATATCGCATCAAAAATGTTCATTCCTCCAATCGTTAACATTATAGCTTCTGCAAGAGTAAGAACCCAGTAAATTGTAATCAGACGCTTTCCTGTCTCTTTTATCTTCGGATGTATTTTGTCTGTTGTCTGGCCGGTGAAATCTGTAATCGTAAGCTGTATGTTGATGGTTTTAACTACCTGTAATGCAGACATTGAAATAATAATGAAAACTGCACCTCCAACCCATTGTGTAAGACTTCTCCAGAAAAGGATACCATGAGGTTTTGTTTCTATGTCTGTCAGGATTGTTGCTCCGGTTGTAGTGAATCCGGACATCGATTCAAAAAATGCATCTCCGAAATTGCTTATTGACCCGCTCAGAAGATAGGGGAGAGTACCGAAGAGGCTAAGGATCAGCCATATCCCTGTAACGATTATATAGCCTTCCTTATTCCCCGAGAGCTTTTCTACATTCCTGAGAGGAGTGAATACCAGCACCCCGGTAACTAGTGTAATAATTCCTGAAAAAAGAATCGAAGCAGGTTCTTTATATAAAAATGAGACTGCTGCAGAAAGCAGCATGAACAAGCCTTCAATGATAAGCACCAGACTAAATACCCTGGCAATGATCCTGAAATTTACCATACCTGATCAGGTAAAGAATTTTGTCAGTCTGTCATATGCTGTCGGTAAGGTGAAAACGACAACCTTATCACCCGTTTTGATTATTGTATCACCGGTAGCTATGAATGGGACACCATCCCTTGTTCCTCCTCCAACAATAGCATCTTTTGGGAAATCAAGACTCCTGAGGGTACCCCTTGTGATCTTTGCATTCTCCGGAACATTGAATTCAAGAACCTCTGCATCAGTTCCGGCCATATATTTAACCTGCGTTACATTAAGGTTTGTTGTATGACGGAATATCCTGCTGGCAGCCGATATCTTTTTATTTATGATTGTGTCTATGCCTGAATTCTCTGCAAGGTTTATGTACTCCATGTTTTCAACTTCTGCAATAGTTTTCTTGACACCCATTTTCTTTGCCATAAGACATGAGAGAATGTTTGTTTCAGAGTTGCCTGTAACCGCAATAAAGGCGTCCATTTTTGAGATACCTTCCTGTTCAAGAAGATCAATATTCCGGCAATCGCCATTGATAATGAGTGTATTATCTAGAATCTCTGCCAGGGCTTCGCACCTTTCAGCATCTGAATCTATTAGTTTTACATCGCAGTTCTTCTGCATATAAATGGCCACATGTTTCCCTATTCTGCTGCCGCCAAGGATCATAATATTTTTTGCCTCATAACTCTTCTTCCCCGATGTTTTCATCATTTCATCGATACCTTCACGTGTCGATATTACAAATACAACATCCCCTAGCTGAAACTGCTCATTACCCCTTGGGATAATTGTCTTTTCAGCTCGTTTTATAGCAACTGCTCTGAACTTGTCTGTTTTATTGCTGATAGATATCTCTTCGAGGCTTTTATTGAGGATGGGAGCATTTTCATCAAGTTTCTGAACAAACATGGTAAGCTTCCCTCCCGAAAACTCCATATATTCAGTTGTTCCCGTTTCCTGAAGCAATCCCAGAACTTCCCTGGCTGCAATAAGCTCAGGATAGATCAGCGAATCGATTCCCAGGGTTTTAAAAAAATCAAGAGTGGAATGCTCAAGATAATCAATGTTATCAATTCGTGCTATGGTCTTTATTGCACCAAACCGCTTTGCCAGAATCGCTGAAATAATATTGGTGTCTTCAGAATGGGTTACTGCAATAAACAGGTCAGTTTTCTTTTGAAGTATTTCCTGGAGGATCTGTACAGATGTCGCTGACCCGTTATATGTAAGCACATCAAGAGAAGACTCAATGAGCTTAAGCCTTGATTCTTCAGGTTCAATGATTACTATCTCATGATTTTCATTCGACAGCATCTTGGCAAGATGTGTACCTACTTCACCTGCTCCGGCGATTATTATTCTCATAGAATTCTACTGAAAAACAGAACAAAATAAGAGATAAATAGCATAATACTCAAGTTTATTTAAGCTTTTATTTTACTGTATGGTCATAAAATACAGTTATAAGCTCCATCCTTTCTGACAAAATGGACTGAATCAGAACTTATAATTCTGACTAACCTTGACAACCGGTAACTCTGTCTGACATCGGCTCCTATTATTAACGCCTCCGGTACTTCAACTGATTGAATATCGTGACTTATAACCGATTCACCCCTTAAAATAACAATTTCAGGTAAAGTGTTTATTAATAGAGATTTATTCAGATATTTCGTTATCAGAATATCCTTATCGCCATATCTAATCTTATAAGGATACTCATTTATAACATTGGTTTTGACTTTTAACCGGAGTGTAGAAGCATGCCTGTTTACTTCCTGCCAGTTCATAATTGTGTCAGAATACAGATTCAGGATCTTACCTGTCCTTACTCCGGTAGCTGAATACCCTATAGAATTATATACGATCAGTTCGCTGGACCGTCTGATTTGTATATCTCTCAATGTATCCGCAAGAACCAGACAAAGGAGAGCAGTAAGAGGATAGATCACAGAAATGGATTTCCTGTTCAGCGCAAACTGTGTGAACAGGAAGATAGTCACAGTCAGTATGATACACTCAATTGAAGTTATGCCAATATTTTCAATTGTTGAAAGCGGGAGTGAAGCGGCTTTTTCAGTCAGTAGCTCTGTCAGCCCCGTAAGAATATCAAGTATCCGGGCAATAAACATTGAAAGGAAATGAACGGGGAATGTCAGAGGAACGAGGCATCCGGTTATTATTACCAGTGATGATAATGGAACTATAACTATATTGGATAATATGAACCACGTCGGGAATCTGTTGAACAACATAATTGTAAGAGGAAGCGTTCCCGCCTGTGCAATGACCGTAACAGCCGCCGATTGCCAGATGAGATCGGGGAGACGTTGCCGGAACAGGATCTTCAGATAGAGGTCGCGGTAAAAGCAGATTATATAAATGACTGCAGAATATGAAAGCAGAAATCCTGCATCAAAGATTACTGATGGCCTTATCATTATAAGGACAAATGCTGATGCCAGAACTGAATTGATACCATTTACAGGTCTCTTCAGAATATTGCCTGCCTGAAGAAATGAAAACATTAAGGTTGCCCTTAGTACAGAGGGAGTTAGTCCTGTAACAAAAGCAAAAGCCCATAAGATCAGGAGGGTGATCAGTACCCTGAAAATATTTAGTCGCCCCTTCATGAAAAACAGCAATTTGAAAATGAAAAGACTCAGGATTACAGCATGAAGTCCTGAAACAGCCATTATATGCATTATTCCTGCTTTGATGAAATTCTGCTTCTGATCAGGATCCAGTAAATTTTTTTGCCCGACTGTAATTGCTGCTACAAGCGCGAGCCGGTCTCCTTCAATTCCTCTTTCCCGGAACATATCAATTATCGTTTCCCTGATTATCAATGCCCTGTGAATCAGCTTTCTGTGCAGGGGTATTGTGTGACTATACATGTCGCTGCTGTCGGTAAGCGTATAGTACCTTGTGCCCCTCGATTCCATATAGAACCTGTAATCAAATTCATACGGATTTCCCCTGCTTGTGATCTCCAAAGGGGAGCATCGGACCATCATAAGGTCGCCTGGAAGATATGAGGAACAGAATGAACTCTTTTTATTATAAAGTACTATAGATCCTTTTACGCGTTGATCACCTTTATTACCGATCCTGTGTTCGATTCTGAAGTTCATCAGGTAGCTATTCTCTTTTTCTTCCGGAAAATCTGTAAGATAGCCTGTATATAATGCTTCCCCGGATTCAAGCACTGAAATACTCTTTTTTTCAGCTGTATACAGAAATAGTCCGCAATAAAGCATTGCAAGCGTGAACGCCATCCCATAAACAGGATTGGTAAGACTTCTGTTATAATAGAAACTTGCACACAGAAACAGGATCAAAGCTATTCCCGTAATAAGAAAGAATAAATTACCGGGAGTAAAGTAAAGACCTGACACTATACCTGCGCATAATGGCAGTCCGATCCGGAGAAACGGAATTTCCTTATGAAGCACAGCCTGCAGCGTTTGAGACTGTATAAAGATAAGAAAAAAGTTTGGAGTGAGCTAAAGTTTGGAGTGACTAAAGTTATATGGTATTCTTAACTCTAAGTACTCCAAACTCTAGGCACTCTAGGCACTTCTTATCCTCTGTCCGGGAAGAATAGTCTTGTAGTCAGCCTCAAATTTACCTTTACTGATAGCTGCAAGCTTGCTTCTGAGGAGTCGTTTCCTGAGCGGACTAACCTTGTCTGTAAACAGAATTCCGTCTAGGTGGTCATATTCATGCTGAATGATCCTTGCCTTGTAACCGTCATAGACTTCATCATGGAATACCCAGTTCTCATCATAATATTCAATGCGGATATGAGATTCGCGGTCGACTTCCTCTCTTAAATGGGGAATACTGAGACACCCTTCTGTCATTGGCATGAATTCACCGCATTTCTCCGTAATGTGAGCATTTATAAAAGCTTTTTTAAAACCGGCAAGAGAGGGTTCATCTTCTGCAACCGGGGCACCGTCAATGACAAATATCCTGATCGATTTCCCTATCTGTGGAGCTGCCAGTCCCAAACCATCCGATTTGTACATTGTTTCAAAAAGATCAGCAATGAGCTGCTGAAGGCCTGGGTAATCTTCATCAATATCTTCAGCTACCTTTCTCAATATAGCGTGTCCGTAAATTACAATAGGGTATGTCATTTAAGTTTTGGTTTTCTTATTAGCTGATCTGCCGTCGAGATATGATTGAAGAATTATGGATGCACTTACCTTATCAACTATCATTTTATTCCGTCTCCCTTTCTTTTTCAAACCTCCGTCAATCATTGATCTCAAAGCAATCTGCGAAGTAAATCGTTCATCAATAAGATGTACCGGTATTCCCGGATATTTCTTATTAAGTCTGCTGATAAACGGATCAATATATTTAACAGATTCGCTGGGTCTATTGTTCATTTGAACAGGATACCCCACAACAAACGATTCAATCACCTCCGACTTCAGATATTCATTAATAAAACTATCAAATTCCTGGGTATTTACGGTGTTCAGAGGAGAAGCAAATATTTGCAGGGGATCTGTAACTGCCAGACCGACACGCTTTTTGCCGTAATCAATTCCTATTATCCGTCCCATGTTTATCAATCTGCAAAAGTACAAATAATATTGAGATGGTATAATAGTCGAACGGTACAACGGTACAACGGTACGACGGTATGACGGTGCGACGGTACGACGGTACGACGGTACGACGGTAAAAGACCGCAAGACAAAAAAAGCCATCCCGAAGGGTGGCTTTTTAAGACTTAAAAGACTTTATTTTTCAGTTTTTGCATTTGCATACTCCATTGCAGCAAGGCGCTGGTAGGATTTGTATCTCCATTTTGCATTCTCCTCAGCAACCTTAAATAATATTTCAGATTCCTCAGGGAATGACTGGGCAAGAGAAGTATAACGAACCTCTGATTTAAGGAATTCCTGAAATTTGATCCAATCCGGCTCTTTTGAATCCAGGGTGAACGGATTCTTCCCTTCTTTTTCAAGAAGAGGATTATGCCTGTAGAGATGCCAGTAACCCGACTCAACAGCAAATTTTTCCTGTGCCTGTGTCTTGCCCATACCATCTCTCAGTCCATGGTTGATACATGGTGCATAAGCAATGATCAGAGAAGGCCCAGGGTATGCTTCAGCTTCTTTTATTGCTTTGAGATACTGTGCATTGCTGGCTCCCATAGCTACCTGGGCAACATAAACATAACCGTAGCTCATTGCCATCTGCCCTAGATCTTTCTTACGTATCTTTTTGCCTGATGCTGCAAATTTTGCCACAGCGCCTGCAGGCGTTGATTTTGATGCCTGTCCTCCGGTGTTTGAATATACTTCGGTATCGAGAACAAGCACATTTACATCCTCACCGGTAGCAAGAACATGGTCGAGGCCACCATAACCGATATCGTATGCCCATCCGTCGCCACCAAATATCCAGTGTGATTTCTTGACAAGATATTGTTTAAGGCTAAGGATCTCCTTCGCCACTTCTGATTTATCTTTTTCACATGCAGCAACTACTTTTGCTGAGGCTGTTCTCGAGGATTCTGCATTATCCTTTCCTGCAAGCCACTCATCAAATGCAGTTTTAGTCTCAGGTGCCACTGTAGAAGCATCCTTCATTCTGAGAGCAATCCTCGATCTGAGTTTGTTGGCACCCAGAGATAATCCAAGTCCATATTCGGCGTTGTCCTCAAAGAGTGAGTTAGCCCATGCCGGACCATGTCCGTTTTTATTATGTGTATATGGAGTGGAAGGAGCAGAGCCACCATAAATCGATGAACAACCTGTTGCATTCGAAACGATCATCCTGTCACCAAAAAGCTGGGTAATTGCCTTGATATATGGTGTTTCGCCGCATCCTGCACATGCACCTGAAAATTCAAACAATGGTTGTGAGAACTGGCTGTTCTTGACGTTGACAAACTTGTCAACAACTGCATCTTTATAACCTGCCTTCTCATGCATGTATGTCCAGCGCGGTCCTTCAGCTAACTGTGTTTCAAGAGGTTTCATGATCAATGCTTTATTCTTCGAAGGACAAACATCGGCGCAGTTGCTGCAGCCTGTGCAGTCATAAATGCTTACCTGGATCCTGAACCTGTACTGTTTGAGAACACCCGGGATGCCCTGTATAGTTTTTGTGCCCTCAGGAGCATTCTTTGCTTCCTCCTCGGTCATGAGGAATGGCCGTATAGCTGCATGAGGACAAACATATGAACACTGGTTGCACTGAATACATTCGTCAGGTTGCCATTCGGGTACATTAACTGCAATGCCTCGTTTTTCGTAAGCCGATGTACCTGAAGGGAATGTACCGTCTTCTCTTCCTGTAAAAGCACTCACTGGCAGATCATCACCCTTCATTGCATTTATCGGTTCCATAACCTCGCGGATGAAATCAGGAATATTGCGGGTATCTTTTTCCTTTTCAATCTTAATATTTGCCCATTCCGCAGGTATCTCAACTTTGTGTACATCAGTCCCTTTATCTACAGCTGCATAGTTCATTTTCACAACATCTTCTCCTTTCCTGCCGTAACTCTTATAGATAGCTTTCTTCATTTCAGACTCAGCTTTTTCATAAGGTATCACATTGGCAACTTTAAAGAAAGCAGCCTGCATTATGGTGTTGGTCCGGGTTCCAAGACCCAGCTCTTCAGCTATTGCAGTTGCATTGATTATGAAGAAATTAATATGATTCCCGGCAAGATATTTCTTCATATGGTCCGGAAGATGTTTTTTAGTTTCTTCGTTATCCCAGATGGAGTTAAGCAGGAATGTCCCGTTTTTCTTCAGTCCTTTCAGCATATCATATTTGTCAAGATATGACGGTACATGACATGCCACAAAATCCGGGGTATTGACTAGGTACGGTGAACGGATCGGTTTATCGCCAAAACGTAAATGTGATGTTGTAATACCACCCGATTTTTTCGAATCGTATGCAAAATATGCCTGGCAATACTTATCAGTTGAATCACCAATGATCTTAATGGAGTTTTTATTTGCTCCTACTGTTCCATCTGAACCAAGGCCATAAAATTTAGCTGAATAAGTTCCGGGAAGGGCAACATGTATTTCAGGAAGTAATGGTAAAGAGGTAAAAGTAACATCGTCAACAATACCTACAGTGAACATGTTTTTTGGTTCTTTAAGTTTCATATTTTCAAAAACTGAAAGTACGTGTCTCGGTGTTGTATCCTTTGAACTCAGTCCATAGCGGCCACCTAAGATCAACGGCTTCTCTGTCCTGTCATAGAACATCTCCTTAATATCCAGAAATAGTGGTTCACCCAGAGCTCCCGGTTCTTTTGTTCTGTCAAGAACAGTTATCTTATTAACTGACTTCGGGAACACATTAAAGAAATATTTTGAAGAGAAGGGACGATAAAGATGTACAGTTATCACCCCTACCTTTTCGCCCCTGGCGCTCAGAAAATCAATTACTTCTTTTGTTGTCTCCGTTATTGAACCCATAGCTACAATGATACGTTCTGCATCAGGAGCTCCGTAATAGTTAAAAGGCTTGTATTCTCTGCCTGTCAGTTTGGAAATTTCTCCCATATATGCGTTAACTATATCAGGAATTGGTTCGTAGAATTTATTGATAGCTTCTTTTGCCTGGAAGAAGATATCCGGGTTCTGAGCAGTTCCCCTGGTTACGGGATGTTCAGGATTTAGTGCATTATTACGGAATCTGTTAAGTGCATCCCAGTCAATCAATTTTTTCAGGTCTTCCATTTCCAGTGACTCTATTTTTTGAATCTCGGCTGAAGAGCGGAAACCATCAAAAAAGTGCATAAAAGGGATTCTTGATTTAATGGCAGTCAGGTGGGCAACACCTGCAAGGTCCATTATTTCCTGAACACTACTGCTGGCCAGCATTGCAAATCCAGTCTGGCGGGTTGCATAAATATCGCTGTGATCTCCGAATATTGACAAAGAATGAGCAGCTACTGTACGGGCACTGACATGAAAAACTGCAGGAAGCAGTTCACCGGCAATCTTATACATATTAGGAATCATGAGAAGTAATCCCTGTGAGCAGGTATAAGTTGTGCTTAAAGCACCTGCCTGCAATGCTCCGTGAAGAGCTCCGGCAGCACCGGCTTCTGACTGCATCTCAACAACCTTAACCTCTTCTCCGAAAATGTTTTTTAATCCGCCAGCTGACCATTCGTCAATGAATTCAGCCATTGTAGACGAAGGTGTGATAGGATATATGGCAGCGACCTCGCTGAACATATATGCAATATGCGATGCGGCCTGGTTACCGTCGCATGTTATGAATTTTTTTGTTCCCATTGTATGAAAATATAATTGATTAATGTTAATTAATTAACAGAGCGCAAATTTACAAAAAAACAGACAGATTATGATCCGTTCATAGAGACCAGAAACTCTTCATTCGACTTGGCCTGTAAAAGTCTGTCGCGAAGAAATTCCATCGCTTCAACAGCGTTCATATCAGTAAGGAAATTACGGAGAACCCATATCTTCTGCAGGATATTTTTATTAAGAAGAAGATCTTCACGACGCGTGCTCGATGCCGGAATATCGATTGACGGGAATATCCTTCTGTTCGAAAGCTTGCGGTCTAGCTGAAGCTCCATGTTACCAGTGCCCTTGAATTCCTCAAAGATTACATCATCCATCTTCGATCCGGTGTCAGTGAGTGCTGTTGCCAGAATTGTCAGTGACCCTCCGTTTTCAATATTACGTGCAGCACCAAAAAATCTCTTAGGTTTATGAAGAGCGTTAGAGTCAACACCTCCTGACAGAACTTTACCTGATGCGGGAGCGGTTGTGTTGAAAGCTCTCGCCAGCCTGGTTATGGAATCAAGCAGAATAACAACGTCGTGCCCGCATTCAACAAGTCTTTTTGCTTTTTCAAGAACGATATTTGCAACACGGCAATGTCTTTCAGCCGGTTCATCAAAAGTTGAAGCAATGACTTCAGCTTTAACGTTGCGTGCCATGTCAGTTACTTCTTCAGGCCGTTCATCAATGAGCAGGATCATAAGGTAAGCTTCAGGATGATATTTTGCAATGGCATTCGCAATCTCCTGGAGCAGAATTGTTTTACCTGTCTTTGGCTGTGCCACAATAAGACCTCGCTGTCCTTTACCTATTGGGGTGAACATGTCGATAACCCTTACAGACAATGTTCCTTCTCCCGGCTGACATAAGGTGAATTTTTCATTTGGGAAAAGCGGTGTCAGAAAATCGAAAGGAACCCTGTCTCGGATAAAATCCGGACTTCTTCCATTGATCTCATCTACCTTGATGAGGGGGAAATATTTCTCCCCCTCTTTGGGAGGACGGATAGTGCCCTTGATAGTGTCCCCCGTTTTAAGACCAAAAAGTTTGATTTGTGATTGTGAAACATAAATATCGTCCGGTGAATTAAGATAGTTGTAATCGGCTGATCTGAGAAATCCATAGCCATCAGGCATAATTTCCAGAACTCCGGTATTATATATTATTCCTTCGAACTCATAAGGTCTTTCCCTTTTTTCTTCCCTTACCGGAACAACTTCCGGAATGATCTCTTTTACAGATGGTTCAAGTATAATATCTCCTGGATCGAAGTTCTCTAACTGTTTAATTTCCTCTGAAGGGATATCATCGCCATTGTTTAAATTAACAGGGATATCCTGCAGTGGTTCAGGAATAGATTCAGGAACAATCTTTTCAGGAATCTCTTCCTGTTGTTCTTCAAACCGTGCAGGTATTTCATTACTCTCTTCAGGTTTCTGGTCCAGACTCCATACCGGAGCTTTTATCTCTTCAATAACAGGTTCTGCCGGTTTTAAGAAATCAGGATCAGGTTCAGTTTTTTCCTGAGTCCTGACAGGTTCACGCCTATCCTCAGCCGGATGATAATCCTTCGTAAGGTCATCAGGTGAAACTGTTATAACTGATTCCACAGGACGATTCTGTATTGGTTTTAGGGTTCTGGGTCTTTTAATACGTCGCTGCCCCATATCGCGATCCTGTGAAAACCTTTCACCGGGCAGCCGGACCATATTGTTTTCTTTTCTTTCTGCTTTATTTGTTTCTGTGGCTTCAATTGCCTGCTGATCCAGAATCTTATAAACAAGATCCTGTTTTTTTAGAGATTCAGCTCTTTTTATTTTAAGTTCTTTTGCTATCTCCCTTAATTCAGGCAGAAGTTTTTTACTTAACTCAAGAATGTCGTACATACTTTAATGATAAAATGGAATTTAAGAGACCTTTAAGATTTTATTTTGGAAGCGGGGATCAGGAATTGATGATGAGCCCCTGGGATAATGCCACACTTATTTCATACATCCTGAAAATCGGTGCAATGATAAATAAAAATGATTAATAATTGCCTGTTAAATGTTATAAAAATGCTACAGTATTTTATCAAATTGATTAATAATTTGATATTCAGCGTGTAGAATAATCATGCAATATACTAAAAAATAATATATTGTACAAAATAAATCACATAAACCGTAGCAGGAGAGTATTTTTTTATTAAAATTGTACCACATAGCCGGATTTTCTTTGAAAACTAATTCAGGCCTGTAAATGCGTCAGTTAAAGATTACTAAACAGGTAACTAACCGTGACACACCATCTCTTGACAAATATCTTCAGGAGATAGGGCGGGTTGATCTTATTTCACCGGAAGATGAAGTCATTCTTGCACGGAAAATAAAATGCGGCGATCCTGATGCCCTCAGAAAACTTGTAAAAGCCAACCTCCGCTTCGTGGTATCTGTTGCCAAACAGTACCAGAATCAGGGTATGAGTCTTCCGGATCTTATAAATGAAGGCAATCTCGGACTAATGAAAGCTGCACAGCGCTTTGATGAAACACGTGGATTTAAATTCATCTCTTATGCTGTGTGGTGGATACGCCAGGCAATTCTTCAGTCTTTGGCAGAACAGGCAAGGATCGTAAGACTTCCGGTAAATAAAATCGGATCAATTAACCGTATCAACAGGGCCTTCGCAAGGCTCGAGCAGGAATATGAACGTGAACCTTCATCACAGGAGATCGCCGATATGCTCGAGATGATTCAGGAGGATGTCAAGGATGCTCTTAAAACAAACGGACGTACAGTAAGTATGGATGCTCCAATAAGTTCTGAGGAGGATAATACAATGTACGATGTTATTCAGAGCAGCGATGCCCCGAGTCCCGACAAAAATCTTATTAACGAATCACTTGCCTACGAGATTGAAAGAGCTCTGAGCACCCTGTCACCCCGGGAATCCAAAGTGCTGAAACTATATTTCGGACTGGGAATGAAGCACCCCTTTACTCTTGAGGAAATAGGAGAGGAGCTTAACCTGACACGTGAAAGAGTAAGACAGATAAAGGAAAAAGCAATTAAAAGGATTCAGTTTACCACAAGATGCAGAATACTCAAAACCTACCTGGGTTAACTATTTATTTCTATTGTTGTTAAAAATACTTTCAAATGGATCATTTTGTTTCTACGTCTATTCTTGCTGCCGATTTCGGAAATCTGGACAATGATGTTTCAATGGTTAATGAAAGCGTCGCTGACTGGATACATTGTGATATAATGGACGGTCTTTTTGTCCCCAATATTTCCTTTGGCTTCCCGGTTATCGAACATGTGAAAAAAATTGCAAAAAAGCCACTGGATGTTCATCTTATGATCGTTGATCCTGACAGGTATCTTGCCCGTTTCCGCGATGCAGGGGCAAATATACTGACGGTACAATATGAAGCTTGCACTCACCTGCAACGAACTGTAACAGAAATTCGCAACCTCGGAATGAAAGCTGGTGTTGCACTTAATCCTCATACTCCTGTCGCTCTTTTAAAAAATACACTTCCATATATTGATATGGTGCTTATAATGACAGTAAATCCAGGCTTTGGAGGACAGTCATTTATCACGGAGAGCTATAATAAGATTGCTGATCTGAGAAAAATGATTGATGATGGCGGACATAAGGTTATGATTGAAGTTGATGGTGGTATCGATACTACAAACGCCAGGAAACTGATTGAAACAGGAGTGAACGTTCTTGTTGCAGGGAATTCAGTATTCAGTTCGAAAGACCCTTGTGAGACGATACGACGGTTGAAGAAATTAGAGTGAATCATTGACATAAATCCCCTCCTCGGAGGGGCCTGGGGTGGTTTTTGATCCAGGATTAACCCACCCCTAACCCCTCCAGGGAGGGAATCTACTTAATAATCGCTTTGAGAATTGAGGTTAGATGAAATAAAATTCATTATCTCTTCCTCCTCCTCCGCCCCAAACCACCTGATCTCTTTATCCTTCCCCCACCATGTCATTTGCCTCTTGGCAAACCTCCGTGTGTTTCTCCTGATGAGTTCTATAGCTTTTTCCCTTGATATCAAACCTTCGAAATAATCAAAAAATTCCCTGTAGCCTACGCTGTTAAGAGCATTCAGGTGTCTAAGGGGATAGAGACTTTTTGCCTCTTCCTCCAGCCCCAGGTCAATCATGTCAGAGACTCTCCGGTTAATCCTATCATATAAATCATTTCTTGGACGGTCAATCCCAATCTTCAAGATTAAAAAATCCCGTTCCTTTTTCTGGTTATTAAGAAATGAAGAATAGGGTCGTCCTGTCGACTCACAGATCTCCAGTGCCCGCATGATCCTATTTGGATTTTTCAGGTCGACTTTTGTATAATGATCAGGATCAAGGAGTTTTAATGCAATTCTTAATCCTTCAATACCTTCTTCCTTATATTTTGCCATAATTTTCTCACGCACCATCGGATCAACATCAGGAATATCATCGGTTCCATTGCAGACAGCATCGATATACATACCTGAACCTCCGCAAAGTATGACAAACCTTTTTTTTTCAAAAAGGACTGGAAGTATTGAAAGAACATCCCTTTCGAACAGGCTTGAACTGTAATAATCTTTAACCGAAATGAACCTGATAAAGTGGTGTTTAATCTCTTTAAGCTGCCCATCAGATGGAACGGCAGTACCGATTTTCATCTCCCGGAAAAACTGACGGGAATCTGCCGATATGATATCACAGTCAAAATGTTTAGCCAGGTGAATGGAAATATCTGTCTTCCCGACCCCGGTCGGACCAAGAAGGACTATCAGGATATTTTTCATTGGGTTTTTTCAGCGAACGGGCTATTCTTCTTCCTCGTTTTGTGTCTCTTCATTTTCCATACTTCCCAGCGTCTCTTCATCGTCGCTATTGAGGAACAGATCGTCAACTTCCTGTTCATCCTCATCCTCATCTTCATCTTCATCAGAAACGACTATATTGTTATAGAGTTTTCTTGATGCGCCACCAAAGACAACCTGTTTTGGGGGTAAACCCTTTGAATTTGTGCATGAAGGATATTCACGGCCATCAATCTCTTTTACCTCACCTGTATATTCTACGAACAAAGCCCTTTCATTAAAGAAGTCAAATACATATAATAGTTTCTGGTTTTTACGGAAAATGATATCCTCAAGAACTGCAACTTCCATAGTTGAAGATCCTGTTCCCATATCAAACAGGGTAAACTCTTCCTCTTTTTCCCAATTATCAGTTGCAAGGAAAAATGAAGCCATCTGGGATTTATCAAACTCAAGTTCATCCTGGATCGTGTTATGAAAATCCATTAAAGTATGCGAGTCAAGGAATTCAAATTCTCTCACAAACGACTCATCCTCATCCGATAGCACTACAAATTTGTAAACCATAACTTTTTTGATTCGACAGGTGCAATATAATATTTTTTATTTTACAATATTCCGTACCTGATTTTTTTTAGAAGAAATTCCATTGTGTCAGTTCCGTCTGCATAATCCCATATATCAGGCGACTGAGCTTTCCCGAAAGGTATATAATTTCTGCCAACAATACATTGAATTTTTTCATGCAGCTTTTCTGATAATATTTTAAGCTGATCAGAAGTCGTATAGTATTCATAATGAAGAACCGCGACCGGCGAAGATATACTCTGATTCTCCTTCAGAAGAAGAAAACCGGTATCAATGAATTTTTCCTTGTTCACAAGGTATAGTGCTTTGCTGAAATCATAGTTATTTGCATATTTATCATGGTGTATCAATTCTGAATACCTGTTCCATCTGGTTATCATTTTTGAAAAATCATATCCTTCCGGGATATATATCTTGGAAACATTCCGGCATCCCAGTCCGAAATACGAAAAGATATCTGTACCGAGGAATTCAAGTTCAGAATCACTCTCCTTGCCATTAATAAAAGAAATACTGCTTCTGTTCTTCCTTATAATATTTGGATATTTGCCAAAATAGTATTCAAAATAGCGCGAACTGTTATCACTACCTGTTGCAATTACAGCCTCAAAACCTGATAAGGTTCCCCCCGTTAACCGGATTCTCTCACTGAATCCCGGATTGATCTCGCAAAGGATATTGCTCATATAAGTAATAAGGTCTGAATCTTTTGAACTCGTTTTTGCAATGATTTTATTCCCTGAAATGAGCACCGAGAGAAAATCGTGAAACCCGACAAGAGGTATGTTTCCTGCCATTATCACACCAACAGTTACAGGTTCAACGGTCTGATTTAATGAGGGGTATGAGGATGTCCATTCAGTGAGGTTCTCTTCAGTAAGCTTATCTGCGATTGCCTCGATTGCCATCCTTACATTTCCGGAAGTGAACCATGGGTTTTTCAGGTGTTGTGTTTCAATAAGCCTGTATATTTCCGTTGAGTGTTTTATATCTCTTCCTGAAAGGGAGTTTCTTAAAATATCTCCTAATTTTGAAAAGGTCTCTATGCGGTTTTTAAGGATCATCTTTAATAATTGCAGGATGCAAATTTAGGGAATTTGGAAGTCACTAAATATTTCTTCATTGTTTTTATTAAGCTCGTTGAGACAGATTCAATAAATAGAAAAAAGGGGGTGTATCAAAAGTCAACCACCTCCCCCCTGACTGTTGTCAGGGGTACTCCTCCTTTAAAAGGAGGAGAAAGTAATGTGTTAATTATCAAATGTTTCCCCTCCTTCTCAAGGAGGGGTGTCATGCCCGAAGGGTCATGACGGGGTGGTTAAAATACCTTTTGATACAGCCTCTAAAAAGGATTTTACAAAAATAAGATCTATTTCAGAGCGAATGTAATTGGTACCATATACCAGACAGGAACGGGTTTACCATCTTTAAGCCCGGGTTTCTCAAAATGAGGAAGGGAATTGACTACCCTGAGAGCTTCAGCATCAATTTCAGTATTTACGCCCCTGGTAATACTTGCATCACTGACAATACCATTTTCGTTTACCACGAAAGAGACAAGAACTTTTCCCTGTATGTTCTTCTCTTTTGCGGCATCCGGGTAAGTTGTGTTCTCAGTTATAAATTTTAGAAGTGCGGCATCGCCTCCCGGAAACACAGGCATTACATCAACTGTATTCCAGGTTGTATCGCTGTCTTTAACAGTATATGGCGGTGGTGGAGGCGGCGGTGAAGGGAGGGGAGGTGCAATCTCTTCATTATTGCTTCCTGTTGGTTTTGTTTTTCCCCCGCATGAGGAGAAGGCAATCATTACGATTGCAATTACCGGCAATACCACCAGTAACTTCAGGTTTGCCAGTCTTCTTGAGCGTTCTTTTGTCATCATGATCATTCGTTTTTTAATAAGAGTTGGATTTGAAAAGCTGTTTGTTATGCTGAATACTTTTGACCTGAAAAGCTGGTTCATCAACAGTTGCTGATAACTGACTACCGGTATGCCTTTATTCAAACATCCTTCGTCGGCCTGGAATTCATGAACCGCCCGTAACGACCTGTTAAACATGTATATGAAGGGGTTGAACCATTGAAAGACTTTTACGGTTTCAATAAAAACAATATCAAAAGAATGGTAGTGTTCCAGGTGATTCTGTTCATGTTTTATAATTTCATCGGCATCTCCGGGCAATAATTTTGAATTGATGAATACATAGCCGAGAGCTGAGAAGCCTGCTGTATTTAAGCCGTTATACCTTATAATATTACTATCTGCGGTTTTTTTCCTTAAGATAAGAAAAACGAGTTCTGACATGTCTGCCAGGAACCTGCCTCCGAAGATCAGGAGTCCGGCAAGGTATAAAGTCATAAAAATTTGCGGACCAGAGAACCGAAAAACTCCTGTTGCTTCTGATTCAGAGCCGTTTGTGGTTCCATTGATAAGTACCTCTGATAAAGTCTTCCAAAATATTGGCAAGTTCACAGGGTTATTTGTACGGATAGTAATAAATGGAAGCAGGAGAGCGGTTATAGCTGAAAAAAGTATGAATGTACGGTTCCTTGTATATAAAGTGTCCCGGCTTAAAAAGAATGCGAAGACCAGGTATAAAGCTGCAAGATAAAATGCAGCTTTTATCATATAAATTAAAAAAGGATTCATTTCATTGCTTTTTGTTTTAGTACTTCACCTTCCATAATCTTCATAATCTCCTGCATCTCTTTGACAGATATCTCTTTTTCCCTGGCAAAAAAGCTGACCATCTTCTCGAAAGAGTTTGAAAAATAATCATTTACAAAGGAGTTGAGATGTGATTTTGAGTATTCATCCTTCGATACCACAGGAAAATATTCGTGGGTTCTTCCATATGCCTTATGATCCACAAAGCCTTTGTCCTGCAGAATCCGGATTATAGTGCTAACGGTATTATAGGCAGGTTTTGGCTCATCAAAATGCTTCAGGATGTCTTTGACGAATCCTTTCCTGATTTTCCAAAGTACCTGCATCACCTCTTCTTCAGCTCTTGTTAATTCTCTCATAATTACTGTTCGTTTTGATCTGATTCTTTCACCTCACCCTGACGGTCTCCGTCAGGAGGAGGAGTTTTTTTATTTAAAAACCGAATCCATTTCAAATATATAACGAAATGTTTAGTTATGCAACTATATTTTTAATTAATTTTAAAAAATTTATTAACCTGTCTCATTTCGGCAGGAAAGAAAAAAAGTGTACTTTTATTATTTATTATGGTATTCAGGGCAGGTAACTGCTGTTGAAGGTAGAAATATGAACAAAGGTCTTGTTAAAGATAATTTAAGAATAGCTATCCGGGCAATCAGATCGAACAAAGTCCGGGCAATCCTCACAATATGTATTATTGCATTTGGAATAATGGCGCTTGTGGGGATACTTACGGCAATAGATGCCATTAAGTCCTCTCTGACAAACCAGTTTACAATGATGGGTGCCAATTCATTCTCCATTACATCGCGTGGGATGAACATTCAGGTTGGAAACGATAAGATAAGGGCAAAGAATTTTTCAAGGATATCCTATAGGGAAGCCACTGAGTTCAAAGCAAAATTTTCTGAGCCTGCATGGGTATCTATATCTTTTCATACATCAGGTCTGTCTACCGTAAAATATGGATTGGAAGAGACAAATCCCAATATAAGGCTTGAGGGTGTAGATGAAAATTATGTTGCAGTATCAGGATATGAAATTGAAGCAGGCAGAAACTTCAGTGCAGATGAGATACAGATGAACAGAAGACTTGCATTGCTGGGATCAGATATTGCAAGTAAGCTCTTTACAGGGGGGATAGATCCTGTTGGAAAAGAGGTCTCAGTTGCCGGGTTGAAACTGCAGGTGGCAGGTGTGCTGAAAAGCAAGGGAGCAAGCATTGTTAATTCCAATGATATCTGTCTCATACCTGTGACCACTGCAAGACAGTATTTTTCCCGTCCGAATATGAACTTCACGATTACGGTAATGCCTCTGGGGCAGGGGAATCTCGACATTATGGCAGGTGAGGCAGAAGGAGTGTTCAGAATAGTACGTAACCTCGATCCAAGAGATGAGTCTGATTTCAATGTATCAAAAAGCGATAATATAGTTGCGCTCCTGCTAAAAAATATTAAATATGTTACGCTTGCTGCAACTATCATAGGTATTGTGACACTGTTCGGGGCTGCTGTCGGACTGATGAATATCATGCTTGTATCGGTGACCGAACGCACCAGGGAAATCGGCGTCAGAAAAGCTGTCGGTGCCAAACCCAAGACCATTAAAAATCAATTTCTTTTTGAATCGGTTCTGATAGGGCAGTTTGGGGGATTATTTGGCATTATCCTTGGCATTCTCATTGGAAATGTAGTTTCGTCAATGCTTAAATCGAGTTTTATAATTCCATGGGTTTGGGTAATTATGGGTATCATAGTCTGTTTTATAGTAGGGGTGGTCTCGGGTTATGCACCCGCGGTTAAAGCCGCCAACATTGACCCTATTGAAGCTTTAAGGTACGAATAAATAATAAGGTTATGGAAAAACATGTAATTCAGGAAGAACATAAGAATTGTCCGGGGATCTATTACCATCCGGATGAAAACAAGCTGGAACTTATCGGACGGTCTATCCCTGAAAATCCTGAACTTATTTTCAGACGTCTTGATGAATGGATTACACTCCATTTTGAAAAGAATAAAGAGCTGAATGTAGGGATACAGCTGGAATATATTAACAGCGGTTCTTCAAAATACCTTTATGAAATACTTAAAAAACTTACCGGTTATGGCCGTTCAGGAAATAAGGTGAAGATGAAGTGGCTTTACGAGGAAGATGATGAAGCCATGCTTGAACTTGGAGAACATTACCGCGATACTGCGGGTATCCCCCTTGAGATTGATATGATTGTATGATATATATAAGGTATAGTAAATAATAAAGGGGACCGGTTCATGGTCCCCTTTTGATTTTTTATGGCATTGATGTTACTTTACCGTGTTCATGTGAACAATCAGATCCAGAAGCTTGCATGAATAACCCCACTCATTGTCGTACCATGCCACCACCTTAACAAAATTGTCGTTAAGTGCTATACCTGCTCCTGCATCAAAGATAGATGTGCGTGAATCTCCGTTGAAATCGCTGGAAACAACAGAATCTTCTGTATACCCGAGAATTCCTTTAAGGGAACCTTCAGAGGCATCCTTCATTGCTTTCTTGATATCTTCATATGTTGCAGCTTTTTCAAGACGGCAGGTCAGGTCAACAACGGAAACATTGAGGGTAGGAACTCTGAATGCCATTCCTGTAAGTTTGCCTTTAAGTTCGGGAATAACTTTTGTTACAGCTTTTGCTGCACCTGTCGACGAAGGGATAATGTTGCCGGATGCAGCACGTCCTCCCCTCCAGTCTTTATTGGATGGACTGTCGACGGTTTTCTGTGTTGCAGTAGTTGAATGAACAGTTGTCATCAGACCTTCAATAATTCCGAATTTATCATTTAAAACTTTTGTAACAGGGGCAAGGCAGTTGGTTGTACATGATGCATTTGATACAAACTGCATGTCTGCTGTATATTTATTCTGGTTAACACCCATTACGAACATAGGGGTATCATCTTTTGAGGGAGCTGACATTACAACTCGTTTTGCACCTGCTTTTATATGGCCTCCTGCAGTTTCCTTGGTAAGGAAAAAACCAGTGCATTCAATAACATATTCAGCGCCAACTTCATTCCATTTAAGGTTTGCGGGATCTTTCTCGGCTGTTACCCGGATACTATAACCATTTACTACAAGCTTACCGTCCTTTACTTCTACCTGTCCGTCGAACTTGCCATGCATGGTGTCGTACTGAAGCATATATGCTATATAATTAACTTCGAGAAGGTCGTTTATTCCGACTATTTCAATATCATTCCTTTTCATGGCAGCCCTGAAAGCCAAACGGCCGATCCTGCCAAAGCCATTAATACCTACTTTAATTTTTGACATACCTGTATAATAATTTAGTTAATAAATCGAACAGCAAAAATAATATTTTCCCGGGAACTACCAAAGGGAGGAAATATGTGGTTAAACTTTCTTCCTCTTAAGAAGATTTTTTAGTGTGGTTCTCTCTGGATGGAGCGGATCCACGATGACACCAAACCTGTAACTGACAAATAATGAGAAGAATATAGCTTTATTATCCGTGCTGGCCATAATGGGGATTGTTTTAGGAAAGGCGTTGACCTGAACACCAAGTTCAATTGCATGAATAACTTTGTCTTCCTTGCTGTATTCAAAGTTGAAACCGCTCTTTCCAAAAAGTCCCGGCATAGCTTTTATCTCATCCAGCCCTTTTGTAAATGATGCCCTGCTGAGAATATCGCTGGATTGATGTATTGAAACGTCAAACTTTTCCACTTTTACCTCGGCTTCCTTCAGCGAAATGGGGTATAAAACCAAATAAAAGATTGGCTTATAAAGAGCCAGAACAGGCCCTCCTGAATAGAACCAGCGAATGGCAATACCTCCAAGGTCAGTTTTTTGAAATATCTCATGCTGATGACCTATCCCTGCCAGGAGAAAGAAAACGGAATTCAGCTTGCCAAAGGCATATGACTTATAGCCCTGGTAATAGGGATTTGTCATCTTATATTCTTTAGGATGCCTTAAGGTGCCGAAGTTAATCTCTAAAAGACGCTTGTTAAGATAGTCTATTCTTTTAGCTTCACGGTAACCAAAACCAAATCCGTCGGAATGAAGAAGTACAGCAAACGATCTTTCGTTACGGAAGAACACTTTTTGCTGCTCATCAAGTTCTCCCTGTGCATATGCTGAAACTGCACCATATAAAAAGAGAACCGCTATTATAAGCAGCTTTTTCATTTCTGTGCGAACTTATATAGTGAGAGGTAATTGAGAAAATGTTTTCAGCCAGGCTGATTGGTTTGTTCAGTCTCAGCATTCGTATATGCCGGACATGCTTCCTTATTGCATGAACTAACTACCAAAGCAGTAATGAAAGCAAAAACCAGAACAACAGCAACTTTTTTCATAAAGATCATATATAATTAGAATACAAAAATAAACTTTTCAGTTAAAAAACAATATTTGTGCCAATATAAATTTCTATCAATTTGATAAACCTGAATTTTTTAGTGAGCAAAGTAATAATAAAACAATCAAACGTTGAAAAAGGTTCAGAAATTGTCTGAGTGTGCTATGAAATTAACATTTTCTGTGCACTATATATTATGATACGTTCTCATCACCCTGATTCCCTTTTCTTTTTCCACGTACTCACCCCCCCGCCCCCTCTCTGCCGACAGCAGAGCGGGGGAAACCCTGAGTGGAGCGAAGGAAGGGGGTGAGTACATGAAAATCAGGAAAGATTTCAGGTGAAAAGATATATTTGTTCAGGAGACAGGGATCCGGAGGTATTCAATACATGTTTTCATTAGTGTCCACTAAAAATTATATAACGTTCTTTGAAATCATGAGTACATCGAGATTGTAAAGCTTTTTTTATAGGTAGATTTGAAATGAAATCACAACTAAGTTTTGATCATTATAAAATTGTTTTCAATTACCGTTGGCTTTAGCCAACGGTATAACGGATCATCTTTCCACTTTTTACTCTGTTCCTTATGGAAGTACTGGTATTTTACGAAAGCCTCTACATCATTGTTTTCCAGATACTCATAGTTTTCTTCA
>JALONT010000067.1 GCA_025454795.1 Bacteroidales bacterium
CTTTGATGTTGATTATTCTTCCGGATATCATTACCATCTACCGAAAGTTAAATGTGTGCGGCGATGGGCGTTTTTACAAATCGCTTAATGAACATAGAATCATATTGGATTCCATTATTAAACAAAAACCTGAAGAAGCTGAAGAAGCAATGAAGTTACACCTGAAAGATGTAATTAAATTTAGTCTCACATACAAATACTAAAAAAACCTGTCTATGAAAAGAAATACGAGTTAAAAAAGGATTGACAAAAAGTTAGCAGTCCTTAATCTTGCAGAAAAATAATTTCAGTTAACTTTTTTGTTATTTTCAAAGTCTTCATCAGGAAAAGGAAAACTTCGTTGATATCTTTTTAAATTCCTGTGGTAAAGATAATTAGAGAATTTTATTTTAGTACCTGACAAAACCGAATAAATGAAAAAATCTTTACTCCTATTCTTGCTGTTCATCACCCTGGTGATAAGTGCTCATGCTCAAAAGATGGTTTCCGGAATAGTCACTGATTCAATATCTAACACACCATTAGTTGGGGCAACGATCCTTATAAAGGGTACAACTATTGGGACAATTAGTGATCTTGATGGCAAATTCCAGCTTCAACCACCAACAGGCTCTACTATAATAGTATCTTTTATTGGTTACAAGCCAAAAGTAATCAGTTATACCGGTCAAACTTCACTTGACATCATTATGGTTCCGGATTTAGAGGCAATCGACGAAGTTGTGGTTGTTGCCTATGGCACTCAACGGAAATCACATTTAACTGGAGCTGTTTCATCGATAAAGAATGACAGGCTCGATGAGGTTCCCGTAGCGAGGGCCGATCAGGCTTTACAAGGGAAATTAGCAGGTGTTCAAATTTTAAACCTTAATCCTGAAGCAGGAGCCGCCCCGACTATTCGTGTCAGGGGCATGGGATCAATAAGTGCAAATAACCAGCCTCTCATTGTAGTGGATGGTTTCCCTGTTCCCGATGGTTTATCAATGGTTAGTATGGGTGATGTGGAATCTATTGAGGTCTTAAAGGATGCTTCATCATCAGCTCTTTATGGTTCCCGTGCTGCAGGCGGGGTAATTTTGGTTACCACTAAAAGTGGAAGCGAAAAAAGAACAAAATACAACCTCAAGATGTATACAGGAATAAGCAAAGTGCTTAAACTTCCTGATATGATGAGTACAGAAGAATATGTAGAACTGCTTTTTAATGAAGCGGAACTTCGTAAGCAAGATCCTTCAGTTGATGGTATTAGTACATCAACCATGTTGTTTAATGCTATAACAAATCCCGAAAGGACAGCTTATTTAATTTCAAAACATGTTGTTGACCAGCCAACGGATTGGTTGGATGAAGCGTTGAGAAATCATGGCAGTATGAAAAGCTATCAGTTAAGTGCATCCGGAGGAGATAAAATCCGGCAATATTTTATTTCAGGAAATTATAACTCTGAGGATGGAATAATGCACAACTCCACTTACGATAAGTTTAGCCTCAGGACTAAAGTAGACTTAAAATTATCAAAAGCAATAAAGGTAGGTGTAAATTTCAACCCATCATTTAGTAAAAGAGAACGGCCTGCAGTTAACCTCACTGATTATATGCGATTCCCATCGTGGATGCCAATAAGGCACAACCAGGCAACTGCCGCTATGACCGGTAAAACAGCCGGTGATTATGCGCAGGTTAGTGATTTTGGAGCTACGACCATAAGTGGTATTGGTGTCGATGGAGAAGTTTGGAATATGAGTGGTGAAAACCCATGGACATCGAGCAATCAGAATCCTGTTTCAATCAGGGAACGAACATCCATCTTTGATGAATCTTACAAGGTGCAAACCAGTACTTACATTGCAATTGATATTTTGCCCGGCCTTCAATTCAAAACATCAAACGGGGTTTATTTCTCCTACAATGAGTACAATATGAAAGAACAATCGGAAGCCAATAAGGCCGGATTGCCTAATATATTGACACGACGAATGACCTTAGGTACCGATTTATTGTCGGAGAACATATTAACCTACAATAAAACAATAGGGGATCACGAATTTAATGGGATGCTTGGGTTCACTATGCAGAAGACAACCAGTAAATACAATCAAATGGTTGCAACTGGTTTTCCCGACGAAGAACGGCTTTCATTTAATATGGCTTCCGATCTGTTAAAAAATACATCTTCTATAGATGGGGTTACATCCTTTTATTATTCAGAAGCACTCATGTCTATGTTAGGTAGATTAAATTATTCCTATAAAGGAAAATATCTGGTATCTGCAAGCTTACGTTCCGATGGCAGCTCAAAATTTGCTGAAGGCCACAAATGGGGCATTTTCCCATCAGCCTCATTGGGATGGAGGGCTTCTGAAGAAAATTTCCTGAAAAATTCACCAACAATATCGAATTTAAAAATTCGTGCGAGTTACGGTGTAACCGGAAATAATAATATTCCACAATATTCATACATGAACACTGTAAATACAATAAGCTATGTTACCGGAATAGGAAATGGCACTGCGATTACCGGCATGTCTTCGACCAGTACTTCCTTAGGGAACAACGACATTACCTGGGAACAATTGGGCGAAGCAAACCTGGGGATTGACCTTGGACTATTAAAGAACCGGTTTAATATTTCGCTGGAATATTACAATTCAAACACAATACAGTTGTTGCTCAGGCAACCTTCAATGTATATCACCGGACATCAATCGTACTGGAACAACATTGGAAAAGTAAACAACAAAGGGCTTGAAACTGAGATTATGACAACAAATATTGATAAAAAAGATTTCAGATGGACTACAACGGCAAATATATCAACGAATAAAAATAAGCTCCTGAACTATGGGGATAAAGAGAAGGAAGATAATACTGGAGAAAGGGCTGAAGTTTACAGGGCTATCGTTAATCAGCCGGCAATACAGTATTTCGGATATAAAAGTGATGGTGTTTATACTTCTTTTGAAGAAGTTGCTGCGGCACTGGCGTTAACAGATGAAAGCGGAGCACCGTTTATTTATACAAAATATAAACCCATTATCGGTGGATTGAAGGTTGTAAATACAGATGGGAATAATAAACTTGATGCTGAAGACAGGGTTGTTTTAGGAAGTCCTTTCCCCGATTTTACATGGGGTATTACGAATAATTTTAAATATAAAGGTTTTGACATGAGTTTTTTAATACAAGGTTCCCAGGGAGCAGAACTTGTGGATGGAAATATTTATTATAATGAGCAATTAAGAACAAACAGAGCATATACGGCTGATAGGTTTGTGAGCCCAATGTTTCCTGGCGATGGACAAACGGTTTATTCGACAACTACTCCGGGCAGTCTGATTTTGTTGACTGATTATTCAGTCGAGGACGCATCTTATGCAGCTCTCCGTGATTTTTCATTTGGATATACGGTTCCTGAAAATATAGCAAAATCAATAGGCATTTATAGCTTAAGAGCTTATTTTTCAGCACAAAACCTGATTTATCTGATGGGATCTGATTACAAGGGTGTCAATCCTGAAGCCCGAAATACATCCGGTCTGTATAATAATCCTCTGATCGACGGATATCAGCGTGGTGTGTTCCCTCTAAACCGGACATACACTTTGGGAGTTGATATTACATTTTAACAGATAACAAAATAAATATATACCGATGAAAAATTCAATAATTATTATAGGAGCACTGGTAGCAATGTTGTCATTTCCCGGTTGTGAGGATTTCATATTTGATCAGCCTGAATCGGTTTTAACGCAGGTAGGCTTTTACAACACCTCTATACGTATTAATCAGGGAATACTTGGTTGCTATGCAGGGATGACCAGCGTGATGAACGATGAATGGATGTACACAGAATTAAGAAGCGATAATACCTGTATCTTTTCTACAGGATCCAGTTCAAATGTAAGACAATACTTAAGCGGTTTCGCGCACTTTTCACTTATTTCGAGTGAGCCAATTCTTCAAAATTATTGGTACAATACTTTTCAGAATATTTCCAATGTAAATGCTGTATTGCCCTCGGTTCTGGACAATAGTTACATTACTTTGGAATCCAAAAGAGCTCAGTACGAATCTGAATTAAGGTTCATCAGGGCATACCACTACTTCAATTTGGTGAACCTTTTTGGCGATATGTTTAAAATTACGACTGTGATCGGGCCCAATGATGCAAAAAAAATTGTTCGGTCACCGGTTTCAGAAATATACAATGAAATAATTATTCCTGACCTTAAATATGCTGCGCAGAATGCACCTCTGGCATATTCAAGTGCCGATATTGGCCGAATTACCAAATGGGCAGCCAAGAGTTTACTTGCAAAAACCTACATGATGATTGGTGGCGTCGAAAATCTTGCTTTAGCCAAACCACTGCTTGAGGAAGTTTTGGCTGAGAGTAGTATTGGTTTATTGCCAAATTTTGCAGATGTTTTTAGCACTTCAAATGAAATGAATAATGAAATCATCTTTGCTATACGTTATAAAGGCGGTAGTTTAGGTATTGGCTCTCCGTTCTGGGAGTACTTTGCCCCCGAAAATTCTGCGAATCTGTTCCTGAAAGTAGGATCGCCTGACGGAAATAATAATCCGACCTGGGAAATTATGAACCTGTTCAATAGGAATCCGCTGGACAAACGAAAAGATGCAAGTTTTAAAGTTTATATCCGCTCAGCAAAGACTTATCCGTATATTACCAAATACATTGATAACAACATTACACAAGCAATGCAGGCAGAAAACGACTGGATTGTTATTCGGCGTGCAGATATTGTGTTGTTATATGCTGAAATATTGGCACAGGATGGCAACTACTCAACAGCTCATAACCAGGTTAATATTATCAGGGACAGGGCCGGGATAGCAAATATGCAGGCTTTTACCTCCCCTGAAATGGCCTTGGATTCAGTTTATCAGGAGCGTCGGCTGGAGCTTGCTTTCGAGAATCAGCGTTGGTTCGATTTGTTGCGTATGGCAAAATCATATAATAATGTAAATATGCCAATGGATATCCTGAAACAACATACTTTTCATACCGATTCAATACTCTATACCGCTTTCAACCCACTTCCGGTTCCCGATATTGCGAATTACGTAAATGCACATTTATTATTACCTGTTCCGCAAACTGAAATTGATACAAACAATGAAATGGTAATTCCTCAGAATGACGGTTATTAATTCAATTAAAAATTTTGATTATGAAATTCATGAAAAATAAATCAATCATACTTCTATTCTCCTTGTTTTTAGGATTTGTTGCAGGTTTTACCGCCTGCAGCTCAGACGAAGAAATTATTCCAAAAACACTTGAAGAATATCAAACTGAATTGAGTGCAATTATAACTTCGGAGATAGCGAAAGTTCAAAACTGCGTTGTTGGTTATGACAAGGGTAATTTTAAAAGTGAGTTGCTTTTTGCTGATTACAGATACAATTATATGTCAGCCCTGGTATCCGCCGAAGCAACATTGGCTAAACCGGATCTTACCATTGTAGATATAGTTGCTGCAAATAAAGCAATTGCTGTACCCGGAAAGGCTTTTAACGACAATCTATATATTTCCGACAGAAGGCCTATTCATGAGTTAATAGTTATCTGCGATACTTTAATTGCTCATACTCCCGAAGGGATTGCAGTTGGGCAGGCTCCGGCAGCAGAACGAAATACATTTATTGCAGCCATTTCTCGTGCAAAAACGATTCGCAGTACGTCAACAACTATTGAACGCCAGGTATTAGAAGCCGTAGAAGTATTAAACCAGGCGCTGACTGTGTTTCAGTCAGCAATTATAAAATAAATTTATAAGCGAACCAATATTTTCTAAACATTTTTAATCATTTAAATTAATTATTATGAAAAAACAACTTTTACTCATGATCTTTTGTGCCGTGGCAATGTCCTCGTCAGCACAAGTTTTTGTAGAAAACTTTGAAACTGCAACTACCGGTGGAAATTTGGAAGGCTACAACTACTGGTATGTTTGCCTTAAAGCCGCCGAAGCATTAGGGGTAAGCCCCACAATTGCAGAAGGAACACTGTTTTATACCGATTATATCGGTTCTGACATTGGTAAATTAGTATTTCTGGATTCTTTGGTTGGTAAAGCATCTGATACACAGCGTATTTCAACCAGGATGGTAGTAAGAGGCGCTGATACTTTAGTTTCACAGGATGGGCAAAAAATGTATGCTGCTTTCCTCGTAAGTATTTTACCAAACAGCTATAAAAGCTATCGTGATTTTTTTACATGGGAGGGCTCAACGACAAGTAGTTTTACGAGAGGTCGTGTTTTTGCAAGACAGATTGCCGGAACAAGCGATATACAATTTGCCGTATCAAAAAACTCAGCCACTGCTGGTATATATGTTGAATCGCCTGTAATATCGGGAGGTGTTAGCCAAAATAATTTATTAGTATTGGAATATGATGCTATTGCAGGCACTAATAATGATGTTATTTCGTTGTATATTAATCCTGACTTAACCAAACCACAGGGAGAACAAATCAAAATATCTTCAACGGATGCACAATCTGATTATGCTAAAGAAAAAATAAAGATCAATTTACGTCAGCGTGGTATCGGTGCATTGGTTGGTGGTATACGGGTTGGTACATCATGGGACCAGGTATTATTCGGAACAGTAGGAGTTAAAGACGTTGACAATAAGGATACAGGTATTTATTCTTATGGTAAAACTATTGTTACCAGAGGATCAGGTGAAGTTCAGGTTTTTGATCTTACCGGCAGGAAAATTATCAGTAAAATATCCAATGGCAGAATGGAAACTTCCTTAAGAAATGGATTATATATCGTTCGTTTTAAAGACGAAAGAGGAAAAATTACTTCCGGAAAAGTTTGCATTAAGGAACAGTAAATCTTTTATTCAGAGATAAACCTTTTTGCAATTTTAATTACAAAAATTACAATACGTGGGCAGGTTCGCTTACTACCTGTCCGCGTATTTATTTAAAACTTAATGAAAACATTTTTATTATCGTTAATACTACTATTTATTTCATTTACTGGTTTTGCTAAACGAACACTCGTTTCTACCGCCACTGAAATAAACAATACCTTCTGGATGGCCGGTGACACGATTGTTATGAGAAATGGAACATGGATAAATCAGGCCATTTCATTAAGAGCTGACGGCACGGTTGATCAACCTATCGTATTAATGGCAGAATCTTCAGGTAACGTTGTTTTAACCGGAACTTCAAAAATGGCTTTCGCTGGAAAATATTTAGTTATTAACGGTCTTTATTTTAAAGATGGTACTCTTAGCGGGTCGGATGTGATATCTTTCAGGACTTCATCCTCCAGTTTGGCTGAAAACTGTCGGGTAAGCAACTGTGTTATCGAAAATTATAACCCATCCCTCAATACCGTTGATAGCAAATGGGTTTCGATATATGGAAAAAATAACCAGGTAGATCATTGTTCGTTCATCAACAAATCCAATTCAGGGACACTGCTTGTTGTTTGGCTCGTGAGCGGGACAACACCAAATCACATAATTGCAGATAATTATTTTGGATTTAGAAATGCAAATTTAGATAGCTATGGCAATGAACTGAACGGTCAGGAAATTATTCGAATTGGCGACAGCTCCACTTCCATGCAGGAAGCTGGCGTTCAGGTTACAGGGAACTATTTTGAACATTGTAATGGTGAAATAGAGGTGATTTCAAATAAATCGTGCGGTAACTATTATTTAAACAATATTTTTTTTGAATGTGCAGGAATGCTAACCCTGCGCCATGGCAACAATTGTACAGTGGATGGTAATTACTTTATCGGCAATGGGGTTGCAAATACAGGCGGAGTGCGCATAATTGGCGAAAACCATAAAGTTTACAACAATTATTTCGAAAACTTAACGGGAACAAGTTATCGCGCTGCCCTCTGTATTGTAAGGGGCAAGGAAAATTCTGCACTCAACGAATATTTCCAGGTAAAAAATGCGCTGGTTGCATTTAATACCATGGTAAATTGCACTCAATCGTTCAGTATCAATTACAATAGCAGCTCATTATTAAATATGCCACCAATAGGAACCACTATTGCTCATAATCATGTTTATAACACTTCATCATCAAAAACAAATGTGATCATTTATCTGATCAACGTGGCTGCAATGGATGTGAGCTGGAAAAATAATCTGATGAACCAGGGATTATATACCAATTTCGCTTATACTGCAGAACAAGTAATTACCGGAGTCGATCCTGATATGGCTCTGGCCGGGACAACACCTGAAATGTATGAACCGGAATCAGGTACAGGGTTAACGGCATATACAACTTCTGACTACAGTGAAATTGATCTTGACATTCGTGGAAGGGACAGAACCAGTCTGAAGTTGCCGGGAGCAAGCCAGATATCAGGAATTGTAAGCCGGATTGCTCCTCAGAAAGATTCGGTTGGCGCTTATTTTTTAAGATTCCCGACTTCTGCTATTCATAATATTAAATCTAATTTTCTTAAGGTATATTCTTATCGTAATCAACTCATTACCGATGTCCCGGTTCCCGGCGAACTTGTCATTTACGACCTGACGGGAAGACTTATTTCCATGCAAAAAATATCTGAGGGAGTTACCCGGAATACAATTTCGCAAAACGGTATTTATATAGTAATATTTAAGACAAAACAAGATGAAAAAATGAGCCGTAAAGTGGTAATTTGTAACAATTGATCTTTAAAATCTACAATTAATTAGTTGGATTATACCTGTTTATTTTTATCTTATTGGACAAATAATTATAATATACACTTCTGATGATAAATTTTCGAAAAACAGGATTCCTGATATTCATGTTCCTGATTGGATCATTACAATATCAGTCCTTTTCGCAGGTTGTTTTGGAAGCTGACGGCCCCGGGGAAACGTATGAACTGATTAATAGTGTTTTTGCCCCGGGTTATAATGCTGTTGAAAGTGTAGAATGTGTACACCCGGAATTCGGCAGGCACATTGCCGAAGTGTGGGACGAGGATTTGAAACAATACGTATTCGAATTTTACATTCATGTTACTCCCGATAATGACCGGTGTCTTTATTTCGACCGTCAGCGTGTTGAAATCAAGACGTATGAATCATCTCCTGCAAACCTTAAAGGTATTGCTGGTGAAACGGTTATCTATAAATGGAAGTTTAAAATACCAGACGGATTTCAACCTTCTATCTCTTTTACACATATCCATCAGGTAAAAGCAGTAGGTGGCGATGATGATATGCCAATTTTTACTCTGACTCCCCGCGCCGGCAATCCAAACAAAGTGGAACTCATTCATAACAATATTACAAAAGTAGTTACTGTGCCCCTGTCGTTATTCGAAGGAATCTGGGTGGAGGCGACTGAGAAAATAAAAATTGATAGCCAACATGGCACCTATTCAATGACAATCAAAAAGATAAGCGATAGTACGGCAATACTTACCTACAGTAACAACGATTTGATGACTATTCGGGCTGACAATTCATTCATCAGGCCAAAATGGGGAATTTACCGCAGCCTGAATGTTCCATCGGCCTTACGTGACGAGTCTTTGCGTTTTGCGAGCTTTTCTATCGAAGAGGTTCAGCCTAACTCGTCAAAATTAACTCAGGAAAATGGAAAAACAGGATTTCATATTTATCCCAACCCGGCATCAAAAAGAATATATGTTGAATATTACCTGACTAAAACAACAGATGTAAATCTTGTTCTGTATGGCATTAATGGCCTCGTGGAAAAAACTATTATTAGTCATGAAATACAAACCACTGGAAAATATCAAAAGAATGTTGATGTTTCAGGCCTGCAGAATGGACTTTATTTTATCAGAATGTCTTCTGCCAATTTTATACAAACAGAGAAATTAATGATCCTGAGATAGCTATATAAAGTCTTGAATGAATAAATCTTTATTTCTATTCTTTGTCCTCATATTTTCTATAACAGCAATTACTCAAAGTAAACAAGTTCCATCTGATCATGTATTGAACGATTCAGAATTGATGGAATTATTGGACATAAATTATAGTCCTGAACTAATAATAATCCAGGCAGGTTATACCAAAGGAAATAAAGAGGAAGCTCTTGAACATTTAGCAAATTACTTTAAAGAAAAATTCGCTGTGCGTTTTTTTTAGTTGGAAAGATTTCGATAAAAAATTTGCTGAATACAATCAAATATATTCAGGCGCAAAAAGTAACTACCAAAAACATGCCAATCAACAACTTGATCTTTATCCGGCTAATGTTGAATGGCTCATGCCGTTTAAAAATAAAAAGAATGAAAATGTTGAAGCTTACTCCTATCGCCATCTGACACGACAGGAAAATGCCCAAGACATCGCCCTTACGTATTTTTATCTCCACGATATTTCTTATCTCAACTACATTCCTGAACAGGCTAAATCGCTAAATAGGGTTTGCTGAAAAAGTAAATATATGTACGTATAATGTTAATAATCAATGATATGTGTTAATATCTTTAGCTTAAATAAATAGTAAAAATGCA
>JALONT010000068.1 GCA_025454795.1 Bacteroidales bacterium
TTTGTGGCGCTTGGCGGTTGGATCGGATGGCGGACAACATATTTGATCGCAGGCGGAATTTTACTGACCTGCGCTGCGTTTGCGCTCAAATTGCCACATGTGGAAGTGGACCGGCCAAGATTTTCCTTCAAGTCATTACTTGCTCCCGCCAAGGATCTTCTACAACGACAACAAGTTTTTCAGGTGGCCATGTTTATAATATTGTTCAAACTTGGAGATATGGCTATTGGCCCTATGATAAGACCGTTTTGGCTGGAGCGCGGGCTTGACACAACGGAGATCGGGCTAATTACCGGTACATTTGGAGTGTTTGCGTCTATATTGGGAGGGCTTGCTGGTGGTTTGTTCATGGCCAAATACGGAATTTTCCATGGTCTGTGGTTTCTTGGCTTGTGGCAATCCGTCAGCAATTTGTCCTATGCCTACGCTGCTGCATTTCCGGACCTAGGCAATATAGTTGTTTATGCTGCAGCAATCATTGAATCTTTTTGTGGCGGCTTGGGCACGTCGGCATTCCTTGCTTTTCTCATGAGCATTTGCAGCAAAGAATATTCTGCGACTCAGTATGCCGTGCTGTCGGCTTTGTTTCGTATTACGGGCATATTTGCGGCCGTTTTCAGCGGCCTGGCAGCCGAAGCAATGGGCTATGCGCAGTATTTCACGTTAACATTTTTCGTGGGCTTGCCGGCTTTCCTATTTTTGTTTCATGCGAAAGCCTGGATTCCGGTAAATTCCCACAATTGAAAATGGAACATTCGTTTCTTTATCCGAGGTGTCTTAGACCCTCGGAAATGCCTGTACGGCTCACGCGAATTGCCGGAATGAGAGCTGCTGCGATCCCTACTGTGAATGAGGCGATGAGCATCAGTCCGATCGTGTTCCAAGTTACTTCAAATACGGGTAAAAAGCTTTCAAGTTGATGCTGAAAAAGTTTGCCTCCAGGATAGGTCAGAAGAGCTCCAATGAATCCCCCTATTGTAGCGATAGCAATGGACTCGCCGGAAATCAGCATGAACAAAAACCAGGGCCTAAATCCTAGAGTCTTGAATACGGCATATTCGGAAGATCGCTCCCTCGCAGTCATTGCCATGGTGTTCGCCAAGACCATTAGAATGATAAGTACGACAACAATTGAGATAATCTGAACGGCTGCGATGATTGCCCCAGTCATGGCTACAAATCCCATCTGAAATGCTTTTTCCGTTTCCGTAAGTGTTTCAGCTAATGAATTGGCGAATAGAGCGTCTATATCTTGTGCAACCTGAGCACTCGCTTGAGGATCCTTTACTCTAACGAGATACCATCCTACCTTGTCCGCTCTGTCCGGAAACGATTTTTTTATAGCTTCATTGAGAAAGTCCCATCTGAGAAAAAAGGCAGTTTGATCCACGTTCTTTCTTGCTCCGTGATAAATGCCTGCCAAGACAAGCTCAATGTTACCGGGATATATTGTGCCCTGCAGCGGAATAATGTCGCCAATTTTCCAGCCAAATCTCTTGACGAGGGTTTCACCAGCAATTGCGGCGTTACGATCCCTTAAGAAATTTTTTCTTTCTTCTTCGGAGATGACGAATTCAGGATACAGGTCCAGGTAATCGAGTCCGCTTATGGCGAATTGAGCAAAGAAATTCTTTTTATCCTTATAAATCCCTCCGTACCACACTCCATAGGCTATTCCATTGACACCGACAACTTGTTGTATTCTATTCCTGTAAGAAATTGGAAGACTGTAAATAAGGCTTATTTTGTTTCTCACAATAAGCCTGTCGGCCTGAGAAGATTCAACACCTAAATACCAAGCCCCGATCAAGGTTCTCAGAATCCCAAAGGCGAGCATCGCTATCGCGAATCCGATGATGGTCAGTACGGATCTTAGTTTATGTCTAAAGATCTTAAATACAATCATGAAACATGAATTCAGATGAAGAGGATGATATAGTTCAGCCCGAAAAACTTCCAATATACCGAAAAAGCATAAATCAGCGGAGAGTAATTCATCAGTTCAATGCCTTCCCAACGCGAATGTAACAGGGGAAGATACTTTTCAGGATTTGTACTAAACTGAACAATAGCACCTTTGCTAATATGTAGGTTGACATTGCTTTGTAGATGAATTGCACCGGTGAGGTAAGTTCCGGGAGGTACAATAACGCGTCCGCCGCCAGCCGTATGACATGCTTCAATAGCAGAAGCGAATGCTTCTGAACAATCGGTTTTACCGCCTTCAATAACTCCGTAATCCATAATTGAAAAATCTTTTTCGGGAAAAACTGGTGGAATAATTTGGTTAAGAACTTTGGAAAACTGAACCTTTCCTGTATCCAGTTGGTGCCCGGACCGTTAATTATTCAACAGTAATGCTGCAAGTAATCCCAAAAAAACTGCAAATAGTTTCATTTGTTTAAGATTTTATTCATTATACATTACACATTTTCCTGAACCACAAATCCATCGCGGTAATTTCGTGTCAGCTTCAGCATATAGTCTGCTTCCTCATCATGGACAAATCTTTCTGCTTTAGGATCAAACGTCAGTACCTTACCCAACCTGTATGACCCGCTGACATGGCTTTTACCCAGGCCGTTAAGTCGCAGTACGGGAGCGTTTATCCTGTCATTGGCGCCAAAAACATTGGCAGATACTATGGTAGGTGCTACAATGGCCGCCGAACCGGCAGCAGCAGTCTTTTCTTAAAATGTGCTTCTTGATTGCTCCATTTTAAACTATCTTATTAATTTTTTTCTGCACATTATCATTCTATTCGTTCCTGAATATCTGATAATGGATAAAAAAATAACCTTTCTGAACTTTTGGACGGAAACTGCCCAGGTCAGTTGAAGACCTTCCTTCATTCAATAAAATATTCCGGTATTCCTTTTGCTCCACTGCGTTTCCATCTAAATTTTTTATGGTTACGAGAAGATTTACCTTTTTCGTATTGCCAAGATGCATTATCACAGGCTCGATCTCATCTTCCGGACCATAAACAAGATCAACATTATGACTTCCGGCCAAAGTAGGCTGAAATGCCATTTTAATTGTATGAAAACTCAATTTAGCATGTCCATAATAGTCTATTAGGGGTTTTTGATAAGTGGCTGTATTGCCTCCGCCGTGTAACGTACACCAGGCTAAACCATCATAATCCAACCAGCGTTTTTTCTTGTATGCTTCAAATGCACTAAACGCCTGCCAGGCTTGACTTATCTCCCATTCATCCACAGATAACTGACGTCCGATCGAACCCTCATCATATTCTAATTCATAGGATTTGATTTGGTAAGAAGGTTTGCCTTTTCGCAAGTTCCAATTAGGCTGTGCAACAGATTCTTCGCTTTCGAAGTCAAAATAAGCTCTCTCTTTACTATTCAGGTAATCGGTACGATAACCGGCCACACGCCATCCCTGCTCTCCACTCCAATCTTTTGGATAGGGATACCTTCTTAAGGTAGACCAGTCGGTACCATAGCCGGTGGCATGATCCATATCTCCTCTTGTAATTTTAGGGGCAGTCCAAACTGGAATAGGATCGACTTGCTTTCCCTCCCGGTCTAGTGTTCCGTCATCATTTCGGGGGAATAACCTGGAATTGTTGGCAACAGGACTTATCAGACGACTGGGATCATGAGGGTATATATTATTATATACCTTTTCATACCAAGGAATGGTCTCAGTTTCAAAATCGATAAATTTCGGATGATTTCCCGGTTGCCACATCACAATGGAAGGATGATTGCGCACCTGTTTCACATATTTCGGTAATCCCTCAAAATCAAGTAACCAGGGGCTACCGGTGCGTACCCACGTGCCTGTAGTCCATTGAAACATTACTCCAAGCTGATCTCCTAACTCTGCCATCCGTGGATCATTGACGCCACCTTTCATTCCATGATGAATACTCATGCGAATGGTGTTAGCGTTCATATTCTTTATCATTAAAATCTCTTTGACAAGCCATTCTTCCGGTCCGGCCCTGAGCCACAGCGCAATTTTATCAAGCGGTGATTTATAACCAAACAAGAGAGCACCATTCATCATGGAAGGCTTCCCGTTAATTCGAAATGTTCCGCCTTCCTGGCTCACGGTACGGATTCCCGTTGTGAAAACAAAATCATCAACAGCATTACCTTTTTCATTGTATAAGGTGGCAACTACCTTGTAAAGAAATGGTCGTTCGGTAGTCCATAATTCAGGTTCGGATACTGTAACCTCTGTAGTGAGTTCTTCATTTTTCATCAGTCGCAGATATACCGGAATTTCTTTTGATGCTGCAGAAATAGATGATTCTTCTGGATACCAGGGATAAAAATCAATCCTGAGACTGCCGGAAGACTCCCTTGTCACTTTCATTTCTCTTTCCTCAAATTCCCAGTCCTCATTAATCAGGTTGATTCTTATCTTCTGTTTTGCCGAATGGTCGCTTAATATTTCTGTATAAGTAAAAACATCCTGAATGTACATTTGATCTGTTAAATCGATATGCATCCTGCCTGAAAACCAACCGGTATGAATATCAGAGGAGGTATGGCGATTGGTGTGTTCCACCTTATTGGGGAAAATTTTTACTGCGATGATATTTTCCTCACCACGAACCAGGAATTTGGAAACATCCAGCTTTCCGGGATGACGTTGATGTTGTACAAGCACAATCCGTCCGTTGATCCAGATTTCTCCACCCGGATCCAGCGTTTCGTAATTTAAAAACGCTTTTTCAAATTTTTCGGGTGTGAAAGTCGTACGCATATAAAGGTCCTCTCCGGCAAAACGTTCTCCTCCATGAGGATGAGGAAGTGTTGTAGCAGGCCATTGAGTATCATCATAATCCAGCCTTTGCCAGTTTTCCATATTTGGTTTCAGGGCGAAGTCCTGGTCGATAAAGGTCTTTATACTAAATGGTACATCCCTGGTATGAATATCTTCAGTGAATTCAGCTTTTTCGTATCCTACACCATAGACATTATCCAGCACAAGACCCTGTTCACCCTTAATTACAAGCTGATTGACAGATTGACCGGATAAAAGGGGAATAAAATCGGCTGCCAACTGCTCATCAACATAAACGTTGTAGCGGCCGTTTTCAAGGTCTGCTTCCAGTTTTAAAGTCTTCGAATCACCAGCTGTATTCTGTTTAAAAATGTGACTTACATCTTCCCCTTTGGAATGAATAAGCATTTCATCACCTTTTATTTCAAGAAAAGCCACAGGCGTTCCATCACTGGCCAGGCTGAATTCAGAATCAGCTATGTTTCCGCTTATCTTCCATTCAATAAAGAAACGCCATATCTGTCTGGCGACAGGAATAATGATTTCATCATCCCTGATAAAACGTAATTGTTCATTTTCAATTTCAACGGCCTTATTGTCTTTCCATACCTGTAATTCGGCAGCTTCGCTTTTTTCCATGCCGGGCTTATATCCCATCCACTTCCAGTATTTAAGTGGAATTTCTTTTCTTACTTCAGGTTCCGGCTGTGGTTTTAATTTACTCATTACCTGCTTAACTTGTTCATCTGATACAACTTTGGTATCCAGTTCAGGATCATTAAAAAATTCTTTGGCTATTTCAGCATAGCGTTTTAAATATTCTACCCTCTCCTCTGTGTTGAAAACAGCGGTTTCACCTTTGAAATCCGTTTCACCATTAGATTTAGGGTTATTGGAAAAGTATCTCAGCTCAAATGATTCAGAAATAGGTTGAGATAAAGCAGATATTTCAAACAGAGAAAAAAATAGAACTAAGAATAATATTGGTGATTTCATTTTTTTGAGGCTATACTATTTTGACTGTTATGATAAAAAGTTGCTCTGTTCCGTCGTTGGCAATCCCCTGAACGAGAACCTGATTATTACCACGGTTCCAGCGTGGTGCGGAATCTATTCTAATATCGCCGGTATATTCTCCTTTGTTTATCCCTTCAGTTCTTACCCATGCTCCGTCAGAGAGGCGAATAATGTTGTAATAATTTTTACCATCTTTCCCGTCGTAACCATTTACAAACCAATTTCCACCAGGCGATAAACTAATGTCGCCTTCAGGGTTTGGTATTGATTCCGGTGTTCCTATTTTCCCTATAATTTTTTCGTTGATAATGTCGAAAATTACCTGGTCTTTATCAATCCTGCCAATCATATTTTGTCCATTTGCCCATTCCGGGTGGCCACCAATAAACTTACGTCCAACATGTAATCCGGTGCCATCTGAATTCATGGTGCAAAATACATCGGTTCTTTTTTCTTTACCAACACCTCTCCATCCTGCTCTTATAAAAAAACAAAACAGACTACCGTCCCGGTTCCAAAGTGTGTGGTTGATGAAAAGTGCTTGTTCGTGAGTATTATATCCTTTTTTCTTCAATTCATTCTCCATGGTATTAAAAGAAACCAATAATTTCTTTTTCCCGGTTTTAATATTAATTTTAAAAATGCCATCATCCTCCGGGGTAGTAATTCCTTCCGTCCAGTCGGTGGCCCCTTTGTAGCCAGTAACCTCGCGTAAGCGGGCCATCCTGGCATAATTAATGGCTAAAAATGATTTCCCGACAGGACAAACTCCACTATTCCCAACCGGAGTGTCATTAAATTTGTATTCCTGAACACGTTTTCTCTTTTCAATATCATAAAGAACGGTGAATACTTTCCCGGTTTTTTTATCCCTGTCATTGAAAAAGAACTGGCTGTCCGGATTTTCCGGATTCCAGTAGAACATGGTTCCCTGCTGTGGATTCCAGCCCAAAGACTCATCTACTTTTTCTACCTTTAAAAATTTCCCTTCCTGTGTGTCTGTGTGTACAAGACAAACTCCCGCAGGTTCATTTCCATCAGGTAAATGATCGATAAAAGGAGAACTCAGGGTAAGAATTCTGCTGCCTGATAAATTCCAGGGAATTGTCAGCGACTGCCCGATATAACCGAATAAATGATTTTCAGGACTTGTGGTAATTTGCTGAATAGTTGCGGTAAGCTTTCCTTCTTTAAACAATCGAAAAAACGGTAGAATGGTAACCCCGATGCTGCCCAAGGCAGTGGTTTTGATAAATTTTCTTCGTTTTTGCATAATTATCGTACTTAAAAATCCAAATTGAATTTTTTAATCCGGTATTAATCCGTCATATGAAAAAAGGCTATCTAATTTAGGCAAATTTGGTTAAAATTTCCATTTTGATCGTTTGACAAGAGCCTGAATCATCTATTAATTTTCAATTATTCCAAATGTTTAGTGTGTATTTAACGATCACTATATAAGAATGATACCTTATTATTACAATCTTCATACACTAGCTTATTTTTATTTAATTTACTGTTTACCAGCCTGATATCTTTTGATCCCTCGCCTTTCACAAGTATTTTTTTACTTGATTCACCCATATTTTCGATTATAATATTTGAACAGTTATCGAAATGAAGAATTGCATCATCCTTTGTCTCAACATCTATGTCCTTAATTTGAATCGCTGCCGCATCAATCAATAAAATCCCTTGCTCTGATTTCACATGAATACCTTCCATTGTGATGGACTCTATGGGCATTTCGGGCAATCCCTGTATCCATATTGCATGTTCTCCTGCAGCTTCACATTGTATATTTTTATAATGAATATTCCTGATCCGTGGCGTCATTCTTGTTAACGGATAAGCCGGATACCGGTTGGTATAACGGGGCATGAGAATTATAATAGCCTCTTTGATCATCGATCCCATTTTGATGTCCTCAAACCAAACATTTTCAATAGCATCTCCTCTTCCCCTGGCGGTTTTAATGCGCAGGCCACGATCGGTCCCGTTAAACTCGCAATCATGAACGTAAATATTCCTTATGCCGCCTGATGTTTCACTTCCAATCACCACTCCACCATGTCCCTGTAAGCTTTTACAATTTCTGATTTCGACATTCATGGTTGGAATACCCTTTTTATAACCATCTATCCCCCTGCCCGATTTCAAAGTAATACAATCGTCGCCCGTGTTTAACCAGCAGTTCTCAATCAACACGTTTTTACAGGAGCAAATATTTATTCCATCGCCATTACTTGTTTTACCATATTCTCCAGTTGTCTCTACCGATACATTCCGGATAGTAACATTCTCGCAGTAAACCGGATTCACTGTCCAGTATGCACCATATTTAAGTGAAATATCTTCAATTAACACATTTTTGCAATAAATGGGCATCACAAAGCAGGGTGCAAGCAGTGTTTTATGGATATCGTCAAAAACCCTTTCGCTTAAAGGGACGTCATTTTCTGCCATTTCCATAAGGGTTTGAAAAGGATCCTCGTCATCGGGAATAGCAAAACGGAAATCCCACCATGTTTTCCCTTGCCCATGGAGGGTTGCTTTTCCGATAATACCAATGTTTGTGGCATTATTGGCATAAATGAATGCCGAATGTTTATAACAATCGATGCCCTGATGACGGGAAAGAACAGCAGGAAGATAATCATCGGTGTGGGGACTGAACAGAATTTCAGTTCCCTCTTCAAATTTAAGACAAACATTGTTTTTCAAAACTATTGGTCCAACAAGGTATTTTCCTTTAGGAACGATTACAAACCCCCCACCCGATTCTGATGCTTTATCAATTGCATCTGCAAAGGCCTTTGTACATTTTTCCTTTCCTCCTTCCCGGGCTCCAAAATCCATGACAGAAAAATATTTTTCCGGAAAGGTAGGCGGATCAACTTGTATTTCAATTGGCGAGGTAGTTTTATATTGAGCCTGAGAAGGGTCAAAAAACATAACCCACAGTAGCAAAAGACATAATTTCCAAAGCATTTTCCATCATTTTTGTTTGATTTTCTCATTCTCAAATTTTCATCTGACTTTTTTAAGTTTAATACAAAGGGTTAGGAACCGGCATTTGAACACCTGCACTCTCCCTCCATTCTTGCAACTGGCCGGATAATTTTCTGGTTATATCCGGTAAACTGTCTGCCAGGTTAACTTTTTCTCCTATATCATTTTCAAGGTTATATAACTCAAAAGCCAGGTCGCCCTCACCCAGTAATGATTTTTCATACCACTCTATTAACTTCCAGTTGCTACTCCTTACAGCCCCACCGGGAACCATCCCGGAACCCTTGTGATAATGAGGAAAGTGCCAGAAAAGATTCTGATGGGTTTCGGTTTCTGTATTCTTTAAAACAGAAACGAAACTTTTTCCGTCAAAGTTCTCCGGGACATCTTTTACCCTTGTCATCTCAAGAAAGGTTGGGGGAAGATCTATTGAGCTTATCAATGCCGGTGAAGTACCCCCAGGTTTAACATTTCCATTCCATTTAACAATCAACGGTACTCTTATGCCTCCTTCGTATAGCCAGCCCTTTCCAGCCCTGAACGGGATTTGATCATCATTCTTATTCACTCCTCCGTTATCCGAGAAAAATACAATAATTGTATTCTCCTCAAGGCCTGATTCCCTGATTTTATCGAATATCATTCCGCAACTATTATCCAATCTTTCCAGCATCGCTGCTAATACAGGATGGTTTTCAGGTTTTTCTGATCCTTGTAATCTTTCATATTTAGCAATAGTTGCCTTCTTTTCCATTAACGGGTTGTGAATTGTATTGTGAGATACAAAAAGAAAAAATGGCTTCGTTTTGTTCCTTTCAATGAAATCAAGAGCCAGCGTCGTTATGGTATCGACATTATGGGCATCATTTTCAGCATCCTGCCAGGGTTGAATCCAATCCCCTGAGGGTTTTTCTGTTACAAATGTTTCATCAAAACCCTGTTTATCTGGATTAAATGGCAAACTTTCCGGTGGGTTTTTTGCAATACTCAAATGCCACTTCCCAAAAAGCGCAGTATGGTAGCCTTCACTTTTTAAAATCTCGGCAAAAGTAACTTCCTCCAGGGGTAAAAATTTTTGCCAATCAGGCTCTGAAAGTGGAAATGTATTTTTTATTTCTGTGGGTAAAGGGTTAGTTATGTGAAGGCGGGCCGGATATTTCCCTGTTAAAATGGAAGCGCGTGTAGGCGAACAAACGGAACCTGCTGAATACGCATTGGTGAAACGCATGCCTTCATTGGCCAGTTTATCTATATGGGGCGTCTGGTAATAACTACTTCCATAACATCCAAGTTGCGGACAGCCTAAATCATCAGCAAGAATAAAAATTATATTTGGTCTTGTATCCTTTGTTTCACAACTTATTCCCCCAATCACCATAAATCCTAAAGCGAACGATGAAATTTTTAATTGAATATGCATATCTCAAATTATTAAATAATTAAAAAGGATACCCTTTGGCTAATGATAGTATTCTTTTATTTGAGAATCTAATAGTTTTCAATTATTAATTTCTGAGTATATATTCCTTCATGACTATCCCTGGCTTTTAAAATATATATTCCTGAGGGGAGATTATGATCCTGAATATTAATTATTCTCTCAAGGGTCCTTGTATTGTAAACCAGGCGTCCCAGAAGATTGAATATCTTAACATCACAACTACCGATACCATTCAGGTCAAGAGTGAAGGAGGAGCCGGCAGGAT
>JALONT010000084.1 GCA_025454795.1 Bacteroidales bacterium
CATTCCGAATGAATCCGCCGCAAGGCGGATGAATGAGGAATCTCCTCCTTGCCCAGTGATTATTTTTGAAATTGTAAAAGATGTGTATAAAGGGTAGTGGTAAACCAAAGAGAGGGAAACAATTTGTGTAATATACTAATATGCAGATACTTAAGTGGTTATTCTCCCCCTTCTTTGCATCAGCAGAGAAGAGCCTGTCCCGCATCAGCGGGAGGGATGGGGGGATGAGTACATGTGTCCTTAGAATCTAATCGTGTACTTTACCTTCACCCTTGCCTCATATGCTTCAGGTGTGAAACGGTCCATTGGATCTATTACCGGAGAATTGAACGTTAAGATGACCTCTTTTCCAGGTTTGATTATCCACTGGAACCTCGATTGCCAGCCGATCTTCTCAGTCTTGTTGTCGAACTGTTCAAAATTTGACCAGGAGATGTTTGGCGAAAACAGGAAATTCAGATTAGCCCTATATATTTTTGTTATGAAATCACCTTCTTTAAGTGTCACCCACCTGTGCTCGGCATCCAGACCCAGATATACCGGTACAGCTATTTTCCAGCCTGTCTGAATAAGAATATCGGTCCTTTTACCTGAATAGAAAGTTCCGAATCCCAGTTTTGCCAGAGCCCACAGGTTCACTTCAGCAGTCAGTAATTCCCCGCCTTTCGAGTTAAGGACAAATGAATAGTCGGCTCCCGTCTTTACCTGAAGTATGGGAGAATTTTCAGGACGAGGCCCAAGAATTAACCCTCCATAGATATTCCTTATACCTGTGCGTTGAACAAATCCTAATCCCGGAATAAATTTTTGGTCAATATGAATGTAACCAAACCTGAAGTTCAGAAAATCGTTCGGGTAATTCAGTTAGGCCCCAAATGAGTAGTCGTCTGCTTTAAGTCCGCCTGTAAAAGATTTCACACCGTAGAGGCTGTAATTTATATTCTTGTTGCCCTTGAACTCTGAGCTTCCAAGCAAAATACCTATTCCGGCAAGAGAGTTTGATGCATCAGAAAGAGCATTCCCGTTTGTGCCGATTATTCCAATTGATGATTGCTTACCTATATTATATGATATGATATTCTTCCTACTGTATATCCCGGATTATCCCATTTGTTGTAATCTTTAATATGAAGAAGTCCGAAATTACATCTTCCTGCTTTCCCGGTAAATTTCCCGCCATATCTGATGGTTACCGGATTTCCCAGGCTGTCGAGGCCGATGCGTCTGGAGAAAAACGGGATCATTGAAGTTTTTTTGTATTATCGTCATCACCGCCGATGCCAAAATTGAAATAATTGGAACCATCGAGGAAAAAATCCCTTTTCTCAGGGAAATAGAGTGAAAACCTTGTAAGGTTGATCTGTTTTTCATCAACCTCTGTCTGTGCAAAGTCAGTATTGGCAGTCAGATCTACTTTAAGAGAAGGGGTTAATTGGTAGAAAGCATCTGATGCCTATATAAATATTATTGTGATCGAACAGTATGAGGAATTCTGTTTTTTCCGAAACGGGTTCTACTGTTTTGGGCTCCCGCTGGTAAAGATCATTGATCTCTGAAGCATTTTTCCATACGTCATCTGTAACAAATCCGTTAATAACAGGAACCTGAGGGGTAAAAACAACTTTGATTTCCTGCTGGGAAAACAGGGAACTTATACTCAGAATTAATGAAAGTGAAAGTGTTAAAGGTAAACGGATCATTTTTTTTAGTCGCCAAGATAACTCCATTCCATTTAAAAATACTAATAACCCATCCCCTGATTAGAGAAAAACATTACTCCGGCCAGAAATGATAAGATTGATAGTATAACAGTTATGAATTGTCCGGTTTCTCAGAAAAATAGTATCTTTCCATTGTAAATTTATCAAAATGATAAAAATAATTGCAGACAATAAGATACCTTTCCTTAACGGTGTTCTGGAACCTTATGCTGATGTAAAGTATCTTCCTGGTAAACAGATTGATAGAAAAGTAATCCTGGATGCCGATGCATTGCTGATACGTACAAGAACCAAGTGTACCGAAGATCTTCTTAAGGGCACTAAAGTAAGACTTATAGGAACTGCAACCATAGGGTTCGACCACATAGATACCCAGTACTGTGAGAAGAACGGTATTACCTGGACCAATGCCCCGGGCTGCAATTCAGGTTCTGTACAGCAGTACATCGCATCTGCTCTTCTAAAAATGTCGTCTGAATTCCGCTTCAATCTGAAGGACAAAACGATTGGCATAGTAGGAGCGGGTAATGTGGGTTCTAAAGTTGAGAAATTTGCCAGACTTATGGGAATGAATGTTCTGCTTAATGATCCTCCCAGGGCCAGGAAAGAGGGTGAAAATAATTTTGTCAGCCTTGGAAATGTTCTTTATGAATCTGATATAGTTACACTTCATGTGCCTTTAAACGTGGTTGGAGAAGACAGCACCTGGCATCTTTTTAATAAAAGAAGCTTTAAAAAGATGAAAAAGGGAGCCTGGTTTATAAATACTTCCCGCGGTGAGGTATTGGAAACAGCTTCACTCAGGAAAATACTGAGTACCGGTAAACTTGCCGGAGCAATTCTGGATGTCTGGGAGAATGAACCTGATATCGACCTGGAACTCATGGGAAAAACTTTCCTTTCTACACCTCATATTGCAGGTTACTCAACCGACGGCAAAGCAAATGGTACTTCATTGGTTGTTAATTTTTTGTGTGACTATTTCAACCTTCCCATGAAAAACTGGTATCCTTCCGATGTCCCGAAGCCAGAAAATCCAGTTATCTCAATAACCTCAAAAGGTAAGACTGATGAAGAAATTGTGAGGGAAGCTGTCTTTCATACCTATAATATAGATGAGGATAATATAAACCTGAGGTTTTCTCCTTCTGACTTTGAAAAGCTGAGAGGCGATTATCGTTTGAGAAGAGAATTCCCCGCATTTACAATCAACCTGGATGGCGGTACGAAAAAAGTGAGAAAAATACTTGAGGGATTGGGATTTAAAGTGGCGTGACTACATGTGACCCCATGAAAACACCGTGGTTTATAATAAATTACTTAGTTGATCCTAAATAATTATTAACATATTGATTGTTAATAACATATGTTCTTTGAAATCTTGATTTTTGCATGATTTTTGGTAAATTTGATTAAAACCACAGCTGGATCAGGTAAAGGAATTAACAGGTGAAAAAATCAAGAAAGCTATTGTAGACAAAGGGTATAAAATGCCGGGCGGTATCCCGGGAATAGATATTGTAATGCCGAAAACACTCAAGGGAGAAAGTTATTACCTTAAGAAGAAACGGGAAGAACGATGCAGATCAAGAGCCGGAGTAGAAGGGCTGATATCACACCTGAAG
>JALONT010000069.1 GCA_025454795.1 Bacteroidales bacterium
AGGTTTAAGGTTTAAGGTTTAAGGTTTAAGGTTTAAGGTTTAAGGTTTAAGGTTTAAGGTTTAAGGTTTAAGGTTTAAGGTTTAAGGTTTAAGGTTTAAAGTTTAAGGTTCAATCACTTAAATCTATAAAATCCGCACACCGCACGCCGCATGCCGCACACCGCATGCCGCACACCGCATATCGCATGCCGCACACCGGAAGCCGTAATCCGAAACTTCCGCTCAATTTTCAACTTCCGACTTGGGTCTTTGGTCTTTGGTCTTTGGTCTTTGGTCTTCGGTCTTCGGTCTTCCGCCAATATCACAAAAATAATCAAAATAAACGTATTAATAAATCACGAATTTCCCCCGGCAGGAAGAACTTTCTGGGCACAGAAATAGGTAAGTCCGTTAAGCTCAGTCATATCTAAAACCTTGAAACCAAGCTCCTCGAGCGATGAAGTGACATTCTTTCCCGATAAGTATTTATCTGTCCTGGCATCCAGCTTTCTGTAGATTATACTTAACAGTGGAATTCTGGATAAAATACCATCGTCAACAGATTCTGAATTTTCGTCCTGTGGATTTCTCTTAAAAATATAACCGAAGTGTTTTTTATGATCGGCGAAGCATCCGACAAAGTAGCATTTGTGGGGTATTAAATGGTATATTGAATGGAAAAACCCTTTAATCTGTTTTATCTGATTAAGAGGCATTAAATTTACTACAGTCCTGATGTCTTTTAGATCATCAACGTCATAATAGTAATGGTGCATGGATGACAGGACCAATAAATTCGGATCTCTGGCCAGTCCCAGCCAGTCAATATAATTAAAAAAACTTTCCCCTCCTTCGGTAGTTAAAAGTTCAAGCGCAGGTCTTGTTTCGGCCAAATCTATTGCCGGGATATTTTGACCAGCATCTGTCTTAATCCTCTGTTTATTAATAATATAAGATCCTTTTAAATCTGCTTTGTTTTTCATTATTAAAGCCTTAAACTAAAAAATGAAATTAGATATTAATATACTTTGAATCAATAGGTTGAACACTGTAGATGGCAGAATAGCGGTATTCAGATTTTTTGTTAAATGATGAAATATGTCTAATTATCTATCAATAAGATTCATTGATGAATAGAAAATCACTATTAGTCAAAACGGCTTAATATTTACTAATGATTTTAGTATAATCGAATCAAATTGAATATAATACAGATGTAACAAACAGATAATCATTATGATATGAAGTTCTGTTTTATTCAAATAAGGGATAAATCTGATTCACAGGATTTTGACAAATAACAGATATTTGAGGATGAAAACTTCCTGTTGATAAAAATGGTTTATTTTAACCACTGAGGAGGTTTTAAGACAATTACAAGAGCCACGTATGTGGCGATATGTGAATAACCCCCGGTGCAACCGGGGGAATGGACCTACCTGGTGAGGTAAAGCCCTGAAGGGCCTTAATATTGTCTGGAATTAAGATTATTAGGAGGTTTTTCCTAAAACTAATATCACGCTCCTTCAGAGCTTCTCCCTGAGGTGTGGTCACTACCCCCGGTTGCACCGGGGGTTATTCATATATAGCTCTTTCAGAGCTGTTTGGAGCAACTTATTCTCTAATTGCTCAGAGCAATTAATATATTTATTCCTTATGAGATTTTACTAAGAAAATTTACATTCCTTTCATAAAATCTGGTTAATTCGTAATTTAAAATCAGAATTAAAAATCGAATAAATCAACCTATTTGTATATTTGGGGCTTTTAAGAGAAGTTCTCATATTTATTTGAAATAAATTTTGAATTATGATGAGCGAAAATTATTCAATAAGTCCCGGCGGAGAGAAATTCCCATTACCAGAACCTGAAGATTATAAGGCTGAATTTGAACGTCTTAAGAAACGTATTGAACAGGAAAGAACCAGGAATCGCGAAATTGTTGTAGTAATGGGTGTCGGATTTGTCGGTGCGGTCATGGCCGCTATCGTTGCCGACACTGTTGACAAAAAGGGCCAATCCTCAAAATTTGTTATTGGAATGCAGCGTCCGAGCAAGCGAAGTTTCTGGAAAATTCCTTTGCTCAATCGTGGTATCTCTCCTGTAAAAGCTGAAGATCCTGAGGTAGATCCAATGATAGACCGTTGCGTCAACAAGAAGAAAACCTTAATTGCAACGTATACTTATGATGTTCTGAAACTTGCTGATGTTGTGGTAGTAGATGTTCAATGTGATTATCTGAAGGAAGATTTAGGAAATGTCCGTAACGGAGAGACCGATATGGCAGCCCTTGAGGCTTCTCTTGGTGTTATTGCTGAGCATATTCCATCAAATGCACTTGTTCTGATCGAAACAACAGTGGCCCCCGGAACTACTGAACAGGTTGCTTATCCGATAATGAAAAAAATATTCAGAAAACGGGGAATTGAATCCGATCCATTGTTGGCCCATAGCTATGAGAGGGTTATGCCGGGACGTAATTATGTTGCCAGTATTCGTGATTTCTGGAGGGTCTGCAGCGGAATCAATGAAGAAGCGAAAGGACGGGTTGTAAAATTCTTAAATGAAGTACTGAATACTGATAAATATCCCCTGACTGTTATGGATCGACCTATCGAGTCAGAAACAGCAAAGATTGTTGAAAACAGTTACCGGGCTACAATTCTTGCTTTTCTGGATGAGTGGAGCTTATATGCAGAGCGTAATGGGGTAGATCTGATTAAAGTAATTAAAGCAATTAAAGTGCGGCCCACACACAGTAATATTATGTTTCCCGGACCCGGGATCGGGGGATATTGCCTTCCGAAGGATGGAGGACTTGGTGTCTGGGCATATAAGCATATCCTTGGCTTTGAAGATGATATATTCAAGATCACTCCTCTGGCGATTGATATAAATGATACACGTGGTTTGCATGTCGGACAGCTTACCAGGGATGCCCTCCGTAATATGGGTCAGCCGATTGCCTCAGCGGATATCTTAGTTCTCGGTGCAGCATACCGCGAGGATGTAGGTGATACCCGGTACAGCGGGTCAGAGATTGTTATCCGGAAGCTTACTGAGATGGGTGCTGAAATCAGGGTGCATGATCCTTATGTTGATCACTGGTGGGAATTTGAGCAGCAGGACACTTATCCGGGGGAAGGACAAAGTAAAGCACGATTCTTCCGCAATCAGGAAAAATTAAAAGAGATCCATGTTGAACACGATTTGAATAAAGCACTTAATGATGCAGAAGCAGTAATTTTTGCAGTACCGCATGAAGCATATCTTAATTTAGATCCTGATGAACTTATAAAAGCAATCGGTCATCCTGCTGCTATCATTGATTGCTTTGGGATCTTATCGGATGATAAAATAAGACGATATTTCCAGCTGGGTTGTGAAGTTAAAGGTCTTGGCCGCGGGCATATTCAACGGTTGAAAGATGAAATACGCAAGGCATAGGAAGATACTTTTACAATAGTATTGATAACATAAATTGAAGAACTTCTGTCACTGCGATTGAATTATAATATTAATTCAGTTTAAGGCGTTGTAAGGTTGAAATTTCATCATTGACTTTGTGAACCTTGGAGTCTTAGTGCCTTTGTGGCATTTCCTTTTGCCACTAAGACACAAAGGCATAAAGTTTCACAAAGAAAAATCCGGGATTACTGATTCAAGCCTGATGACTAGTTAACGACCGGAAGGAGTTTTTGCGCACAGAAATAAGTAAGTCCGTTAAGTTCGGTCATATCCAGTACTTTAAAACCACGGTCACCAAGCAGCGAAGTCACATCTCTCCGCGACAAATATTTATTTGTTTTAGAATCCATATAGCCGAAAATCCTGTTCAAAAAGGGGTACCTTGATATAATGCCATTTTCCAGAGCCTGGGAATTCTTTTCCGAATGATAATCAGAGGTTTTATCCTTTAATGTAAATCCGTTCTTTTTCTTATAATCAACAAAGCAACCGATAAAATAGCTTTTTGGTTGCATAATATGGAAGATAGAATGGATAAAGCTGGCAGTATGCTTTATCTGATTAAGCTCCTTCATGTTTACAACAGTTCTGGCTCTCTTCATTTCCTCTTCATCATAATAATAGTGGTGCATGGAAGAAAGGATAACCAGATTCGGATCTTTGGCAAAGCCAAGCCAATCAATGTAATTAAAAAAGTGTTCCCGGCCCTCTTCTGCAAAAATTTTGAAGAGTGCATCTTTTACGCCAGGCTTCAGCTGAGAAACACGAATTGCATTCAGGAAGCTATCGCTTTGATTATTAGCTGTTTCTTGTTCGTGAATGGAGATTCTGTTTCTCATAAAAAGTATCTGACTCTAAAAACAAAATTAGGTATAAACTATACCTGAGTCAATAGGTTGGAGCACCCGGAAAGGGAAACCGGGAACTTCATAATTTCGATTTGTCTATGGAATAGATATGAATATCTATAATAATATATTGTTCATCATATAAAAAGTGCTATTCGTCAAAGCCGGACAATATTTATTAACAGTTTTAATTAATCAGGTCCGGATTCCCAAAGGACTACGTAGAATTGTCATATATACAATATGTTAAGCTTACTATATTTGTCCGAAACACTAACTTTTTCGATTACGATTATTTTGACCAATAAATGATTTTTTGGGATAAAAATTACGACTTAATTAAAACCTGCTTTGAGATGTTGAGAGTGTAAATAAAAATACTTGTCGCTCCTTTAAGGCAGGTAATTAATTGCACCCAGTAGCTCTGAAAGAGCCGTATATGAATAACCCCCGGTGCAACCGGGGGTAGCGACCACACCACAAGGACAAGCTCTGAAGGAGCGTGATGTGTTGGTTATGGGAAGAACCTCTCATCTATCTGTATACCAGACTCTATTAGCAGGTTTCTATACTCTTCTTCAAAAGTCTTTTTCCTGTGATGCACCTGTTGATTTTTTAAGTAATCTATGAGCCTGTCAATATCCTTATAAGAGCACGTAAAGGAACCATATCCATCAGCCCATCCATTAAATCCAGGAAAAAGGTTCCCGTTTTTCATCCATATTGAAGATGATACTTTGATCTCTCTCATAAAATCAGCAAGTGCAAAAGATGGATGCAGATCTGTAAGTATATGCAGATGATTTTCAATGCCATTTATGCGGTACAGGTGACTATTTTTATTCTTTATTATTCCCGTAATGTAGGCATAAAGCTGATCGGTATGATCTTGCTTTATTGTCGGGAGACTCTCCTTTGTTCTGAAAACAAGGTGATACAGAAGTTGACGATAACTTGACATTTCTAAAATAATTTGGTTAGTAATACAGCGAGAAAGGACTAAAATACAAAATTACTGTAAGAAAATCAAACACATTAAGCTCCTTCAGAGCTTAAACTCATAGTGGAGTGTTCTACCCCCGGTTGCACCGGGGGTTATTCACATTAAGCCACATTCGTGGCGCTGATAATTATACCTGAAAATGCAATTGAATGTGGGGATTAGTTATGTTAAGCCATCTAATATTTTGACTATTGACTAATTCTATTTGACAAATGATTATTGGATTTTAATAAATTAATTTAATCTTTGCTATAAGTTATTGAGAAATAACGGAATTGTATCTGTACTCTTTGACTACAGCGATCAATGAAGGAAATTAAAAACCTTATAATTGAACAAACATTAAAGTCACCACAAATTGATCTTAATCAATTAACAGGTGAATTGATTTTATCCGGCAAGTCTATTCCTGAAAACGCCGCTAAAATTTATGAACCTGTATTCCAGTGGGTTACAAGTTATATACTGGATCCAAAACCGACTACAAATCTAAGGCTTGACCTGGAGTATTTTAATACTTCTTCATCAATATGGCTGGCAAAGATACTTAAGGTCCTGATAAGGATCAATAATCCTGACTACGTATTAATCATTCATCTTTATCTGCCTATTGAGGATTTCGATGAAATGAAAGAATTTGACGATATTAAAGATGCATTTGCTCCAATTGCAGATATTTTCGTGGGTGCAATACCCAGTGTCAGCTTAAAAGTCTATGGTGTTGACGAAAACGGAAAATCTATCAAGGATACTGTAGTCTATATTTAGAACTCGATTAATTTACCTATACCCAGAGCCGCACGCCCCACGCCGCGAACCGCACGCCCCACGCCGCGAACCGAACGCCCCACGCCGCGAACCGCACGCCGTACGCCGCAAACCGCACGCCGTACGCCGTACGCCGCGAACCCCACACCCCACGCCTCAAACCGTACGCCGCATGCCGCACGCCGCATGCCGCACGCCCCACGCCGCAAACCCCACGCCGCAAACCGCACGCCTCAAACCGCACGCCGTACGCCGCAAACCACATGCCGCACGCCTCAAACCGCACGCCGGTTTCACTTAAACAGCGCCGGATCCGTTGATCGTACGTTATTCTTAAATGCTACAACGAAAGCCTGGGGATAACCATATTTCCTGCAGATATTCTGTAATTCTTTGGCGGGAGTTAAAGTACTGTAATCTCCGACACATGTGCGATATGCCCCGGCATAATTATATTCAAAAGTGCTGTAATCTTTATTATTAATAGTGATCTTATAGCTTCCTTTGGTTGAAGTGCTTGTAATTATCTGAACCCTGTAAACGACGATATCTTTCTTCTCAACAGTTTCCGGGATAGCAGTTTTTACCGGTTCTACTTTCCTGGTTTCCGGTTCAGTGATTACAGTCTTTGCAATTTCAGGTTTTTTGGTTTCAGGTTCTTTAACCGCTGGTTTTACCGGCTCAGTTTTTTTGACCTCGGGAACCGGAATTTCTTTTTTTGCCTCTTCTGTCACTTTCACAGCAGGTCTGGCCTGTGTTTCAGGTTCAATGACCGGTTTCTCAACAGTTGCAACAGGACCGGGAACAGCCTGCTCTTCCAGCAATTCAGGATCAAACGATCTTACATTATTTCTAAAAACAATAACAGTCGCCTGGGGGTAATCGTTTTGTATTAATCTGTTCCTGAGTTCAATAGCCGGGGAAATAGTGCTGAACTCGCCAACGCACAATCTGTATGCACCCGAGTACAGATATTCGAAAACATTGTAATCCTTTCCGTCCAAAGCAATCTGAGGTCTGGTCCTTGGATTAAAACTGGTCATAAACTGAACCCTGTAAATAATATTATCCGATGCGGATATTTTTTGCTTAATAGTTTCAGGCTTTTTGTCTGTAGCCTGAACAGCTGGTTCTGTTACAATCATGACAATATGTGAAATGGCAGGGCTTGTAAAATATTGTGACAGGGTCGACACGTTACCCGGACTACTGATCCTATTCAATGTGATCCTATACAATTGTACGGGTCCTTTACCGTATTCCTGTTTTACAGTATAGAAAGCAGACTTTCCATCTTTTCTGTCTAAAGTAAATGCCACATCATCAAATTTAGTGTTGACCGGAGAGGCAAGGTTTATAGGTTTTTCCCAGGTATCGCTTTTGAATTTACAAACGAAAATATCATAACCTCCATACCCCATAATGCCATCAGATGAAAAATACAGGTTATTTTCCGTATCTAAAAAAGGATACAGTTCATTGGATTTTGAGTTAACTGCGTCTCCAAGGTTTACGGGATCAGACCATTTTCCTCCTTTGAACTGGGTTACGAAAAGATCCAATCCTCCTACAGATCCTGTCCGGTTAGAAGCAAAAATCATTATTTTCCCGTCAGCTGATAAAGCAGGATGGGTATAAGTTGACTGGTCGGAACAAAAACTCACAGGATTTTCGTCAACAGTCCAGACACCCTGCTCTCCGGTTCCCCCGGAAAAATTTGCCTGGTATATCTTTTCTGCGCCATCCTTCAGGGAGTATTTTGTGAAATACATAGTGCTGAAATCGCTGTTGAAAGTTACTGCTTCGCAAGGATATGGAAAAGATAAGGATGGTGAAAAGAGTGATGAAGATTCAATTATAGTATCCTTTAGAACTCCATAACGGGCATCAATCTTCCCGAATGAAAGATGACTTGGAGTCATTTTACTTTCAGATTTTGATGATCCAAGATATACTATTCCATCTTTAAAGAACCGGACACCTGAAGAAGGGGGAATAATATTAAGGTTGAAAGCTTTAACTATTACAGGCTGGTTATTAATAGTAGTATCTGGATCCCCGGGATTATGGATAAACATATTGGAACCATTTTTGTCACTGACATTTGTAAATGATTCCATGAAAATCATCGATGCTGTAAAAAGCAAAACTATCGTGGATTGTATTTTCATCCGTATATAATTTATTTTTAAAGGTCGGATGGAACCACACATGATTGAAATAAAATTGTTTTCATACTTGTTTGTGTTTGGTATCAATCATGTGGGTTTCATAATATTGTCTAAACTAGTCATCACCAGTGATTATGCCTGGAGATTCCTGATTTAACTTTCGATAAATTTAATCCTAAAATTAATTCTGCGCGAAGAGGTGTTTTATAGAATGGAGAACCATTTTGCATTTCAAAATATGTTCCGATATAGAGAGCCTGATATTTGTACTGGAAGAAAACTGATGTTTTATCAAAATCATTAAAGTATGTACCAACGCAGAAATTGTCGGCATAGAGTTTTAAAGCAGGTTCAATCATGTCAAGGACTTCCCCTGAAAAGGAATCATCCGAATTCATGATTAATGAGGGTTCAAGTATCAGGTTCCATGATTTAATGAGAACTACTTTGTATCCAATCTGGAAGAAGAGCTGTCTTGAGACAGGAATTGTATATGAATCCAGAGTGTCAGAATCTTTGGGTTGTCCCAGGAGGTTTGTCGCTGAAAGGCCTGCAAAGAGATTAGCGTTATAATAATAAACTCCCGCATCAAAATTCGGGAAGAACATACTTTGAGCAGATTCACCCAGATCCGGGTCACCTGAATATTTATTGAAAACAGCCTTCGCAGATGCTCCGACAGACAAAAATGAGAGAGCATCTTTGCCTAATGGCAGATGATATGAGGCAGAACCGCCAATTCCGATATTACGCCACAGACCGGAAAAATCATTGAATAAAAATCCCCCGACCCCGATATTGGTAAACTCAGGAGCCCCGGAGGATGAAAAATAACCTTCGTGCGATTTTTCAAGCCTTAAGTTACCGCTTAAAACCTGTGAATTTGACTCTCCGCATTTGCCTGTAATGAGGTCAATGGCAAAATAATCCTTGCTGCCGACTATTGCCGGATTGAATATCTGAGGACTGAAGATTCTGTAGGATAAAGGATAATTGGGAGTCTGCTGCCCCTGCGAGGGATTGAAAGATAAACTAAAAACCAGGATGAACAAGGCACTTTTAAAAACAGGCATATATGATTTATCGGCCATTTCTAAAAATTTAAGTTGTTTCGACTATAAAAATAGGTTATTCAATCAATTAATCCAAATGATTCTGTTGTAGTGCTATTCATGTTTATTAACAACATGAACAAAAAAGCAAACAGTTTCAGCGTAATTTATGTGATCTCCCGGAAATATAGTAAAAAAATGACCTGGATTTTTCCAGAGTCTCCTTTGCAATAAAAAGGCGGTCTTTACTCATAACTTCGACATGGGAATAACCAAAAATTATCAATCAAATATTTTGGCCAATATTTATAAAGTAAAAGCATTAATATATCCAGATTATTGTTTATCAATTACCGTCGGTTCTAACCGAAAGTTGACTCAAAGATTTTGGCCAACATTTTTCAAGGTCTGTGCATTAGTATATCCAAATTATTGAATATCAATTACCGTCGGTTTTAACCGACGGTTTGAGGGACTACTTTCTCTGGGACTTTAGTCCCTCATTTTTTGAATTGTTAAGGAGTGTTGGGCTAAAGCC
>JALONT010000033.1 GCA_025454795.1 Bacteroidales bacterium
GTCATTCCGAATGAATCCGCCGCAAGGCGGATGAATGAGGAATCTCCTCCTTGCCCAGTGATTATTTTTGAAATTGTAAAAGATGTGTATAAAGGATAGCCGGGGAGAGAAGGGGGGTGTAATCTGAAGTATATTAATTATATAGCCCCTCTCCCCTGGGAGAGAGCCTGTCCCGCGACAGCGGGAGGTTGGGGTGAGGTCAATTGATCCAGAGGCAAAATAAATTTGTTTTCACGCGGATCATGCAGATATTCGCAGATTTACCTGAAACTTTACCTGTTTCCTGTTCTTTATTGATGAAAGATTTTGTAAAAAAATTAATATATTTGCGCCTCGATAAATAAGAATCAGAAATAATTACAGAATAATTCAAAAGAAAATCAGATGCAGAATAAAGCAGCAATTATCATTCTGGCTATAGCATTAGGCCTTGTATCTATCTATTCACTTTCGTTTACCGGTGCAACCGCTAAGGTTAAAAAAGATGCAAGGGAATATGCCAGGGGTGACCTGGTAAAATCAACCGCATATCTTGATTCGATTTCCACACTTACGAAAGATCAGTGGAGCTTCCTGGGCTATTCATTCAAGGATTGCCAGAAAAGAGAGCTGAACCTGGGCCTTGACCTGAAAGGAGGGATGAACGTTATCCTTGAAGTTTCAGTTGAAGACATTCTCAAGGCACTTTCAAATTATAATCCTGACAAGACATTTAACGATGCTATTGCCCGTGCGAAACAACTTCAGAAGCAGAGTCCTTCAGATTTTTTAACTCTCTTCGGAAGGGCATTCCAGGAGATTGATCCTAATGCAAGACTGGCAGCTGTATTCGGTACCGTCGAGATGAAGGAGAAGATAAACTTCAACTCAACAAATGAGGATGTTATGAAAGTCCTTGATGCAGAGGTAACCGGTGCAATAGAAAATGCATTTAACATCCTTCGCACAAGGATAGACCGGTTTGGTGTTGTTCAGCCAAATATTACGCAGCTGGCAACAAAAGGAAGGATTCTTATAGAACTTCCGGGTCAGACTGATCCCAAAAGGGTACGTGAGTTACTCCAGGGAACCGCGAACCTTGAGTTCTGGGAGACTTATGAAAACGGTGAGATAATCGGATATCTTTCAACTGCAAACAATATATTGCGTGAGATCCAGGCAAATACAGTGAAACCAACTGCAGAAGAACCTTCTGCCGGAGGAACTGTTACCGATACTACCACAGCGAAAGACCAGTCACTGCTTGACCTGATTGAAAAAGATACTGCAGCAGTTCCGGAGGCTGCAACCAGGGAAGAGTTTACCCTTCAGAATCCTCTTTTCGGAGTCCTTACTCCAAGGGTTACTTCCGAAGGACAGCCTATGCCTTCAAGTATGATAGGTATGGCACTTGGAAAAGATACAGCAAGGGTTAACAGGTATCTGAAAATGAATCAGATAAAAGCTATTTTCCCACGTGATCTGAAATTTGCCTGGAGCCAGAATCCTTACAAATATGATCCTTCAGGTACTTTATACGAGCTTCATGCAATAAAAGTCACTACCCGCGACGGACGGGCTCCTCTTGATGGAGATGTTATTACTTCTGCAAGGCCAACTACAGGAGTAGGATCTGACGTTAAAGTCGACTTTACAATGAGTGCTGAAGGTGCAAAAACCTGGGCAAGAATGACACGCGAAAATATTGACCGGTGCATTGCAGTAATTCTTGACGGTTATGTCAGATCGTACCCAAGAGTCCAGAATGAGATAACAGGAGGAAGCACAGAAATAACGGGTGATTTTACAATTGAAGAGGCCGATGACCTTGCAAACATCCTCAAATCAGGTAAATTGCCTGCTCCTGCAAGGATTATTTCCGATACGGTTATAGGACCTACACTTGGTAAAGAGGCTATTAACTCAGGGTTGATTTCATTTGTAATTGCATTTTTTATCGTGCTGTTGTACATGATCTTTTATTACAGCAGAAGTGCAGGCACAGTAGCGGATATTGGTCTGGTAGTGAACGTGTTCCTGATGATAGGTGTACTTGCCTCCCTCGGATCTGTACTGACACTTCCGGGTATCGCTGGTATTGTGCTAACAATGGGTATGTCGGTTGATGCAAATGTATTGATTTTTGAGAGGATCCGGGAGGAAATGCGTGCAGGGAAAAATGTCAAGCTTGCTATTTCGGATGGTTATAAGGGCGCTTTATCTGCAATTATGGACTCAAACCTTACAACATTACTTACGGGTGTTATACTTTATGTTTTTGGTACAGGTCCTATAAAAGGTTTTGCTACAACTCTTGTTATTGGAATTCTAACCTCCCTCTTCAGCGCAATCTGGATCACAAGGTTGATTTATGAATTTATGCTTAAAAGAAATGCAAAACTCAGTTTCTCAATTAAGATAACTGCCAATATATTAAAGAATTCACATGTTGACTTCATTGGTAAAAGAAAATATTTTTATGCCTTTTCAATCCTTATAACCCTGATCGGGATAGGTTCATTATTTGTTAGAGGACTTAACCAGGGTATAGATTTTACAGGTGGACGTACCTACGTTATCCGGTTTGATAAGCCTATACGGACTCAGGATATTGCCAAGAATCTGACTCCATATTTTATCGATGCTCCTCTGGTTGTCACTTATGGCAATGATAGACAGATAAGGCTTACAACTAAATATAAAATTAATGAAACCGGGGTTGACGATGAGATAGAAACAGCTTTATATACAGGCTTAAAAGACATAATCGGTCCTGACGTAACAAAGGAAGAATTTCTTTCGGATTACAGGGTAAGTTCCGAAACTGTCGGCCCAACAGTTGCACGAGATATTAAATCAAAAGCTGTCTGGGCGATAATGATGTCAGTTGTTTTAATATTCTTGTATATCTTCATGAGGTTCAGAAACTGGCAATACGGATTGGGAGCTATCACTGCTCTTGTCCACGATGTTACAATTGTTATTGGCATTTACTCTCTTCTTTGGGGAATTCTGCCTTTCACAATGGAGATAGACCAGTCTTTTATCGCGGCTATCCTGACTGTAATAGGATACTCTGTAAACGACACCGTAGTGGTGTTTGACCGGTTGAGAGAATTTCTGCCACTTCATCGAAAACGTCCGGTAAGAGAGGTTCTTAACATGGCTCTGAATGATACATTGAGTCGTACCCTTAACACGGGTATGACATCGATCCTTGTTCTTATGGGGATGTTCTTTTTCGGCGGGGCCACAATCAGGGGATTCCTTTTCGCAATGATCCTCGGTGTAATAATCGGAACATATTCCTCAATATTTGTTGCCACATCGGTTGTATACGACTTTACAAAGAAAAGGGGCATAAAATACTAATCTAAAATATTTTAACTTAAAAGACTACACAAAACAGTCGTCTTTTTTTTTTCGACACCTTTCTGTCGCTAATAATTAATATTATATTATTTTCAGAAGCCGTCCGGGGATATTGTTTATCATAAACTTTTCTAACTTTACGGTTTAAATAATAACCAATAGAAGATAGGAGTTAATGAGCGGACAGGAGATATTTGTTATTATAATTGTTATCCTCTTGCTTTTCGGAGCCGATAAGCTGCCTGAAATCGCCAGGAGTGTCGGGAAAAGCATGCGTGACTTTAAAAAAGCAACCGACGAGATACGCCAGGAATTTGAGTCAACTACCCGGGATATCAGGAATGACATTGCTGATGTAAAAGATTCCATAACAAAAGATGTGACTGAAATGTCGGATAGCATAGGCAGTGATGTGAATGAAGCGAAAAGTAACCTTGAAAGCAATCTCAACAGTATGAAAGGCGATATTCAGAAAGATGTAACCGATGTAGCTGATTCCGTCAAAAAAGACGTGAGTGAAGCTACTGACCCATACAAATACGATTATACAGACTAATCTGCATATAAGGAAATCCTGAAATAATCTGAGATCAATCTGAATTTTCATGTCAGGCGTTATCTGTAAATTATGATAAGAACCAAAGGAATAACAAAAGCCTACGGAGACCTAAAGGTTCTAAAGGGAATTGATATTGAAATAGCCAGACGGGAAGTAGTTTCAATTGTCGGAGCTAGCGGGGCAGGGAAAACAACCCTTCTCCAGATAATCGGCACACTCGATAAGCCGGACAGCGGAACCATATCTTATAACGATCGGGATATAAGCATATTAAAAGGGAAATCTCTTGCAGCATTCCGCAATAGTAATATTGGTTTTGTTTTTCAGTTCCATCAGCTGTTGCCCGAATTTACTGCACTTGAGAATGTCTGTATCCCTGCATATATTGCAGGTAAGGGAAAAGCAGAAGCTGAAGCAAGAGCTGGCGAGCTTCTCGGTTTCCTGAACCTTTCCGACAGACTTGAGCATAAGCCTTCTGAGCTCAGCGGCGGTGAACAGCAACGCGTTGCCGTTGCCCGTGCACTTGTGAATAATCCTTCGGTAATCCTGGCAGACGAACCGTCAGGAAATCTCGATACGGAAAATAAAAACGAACTTCATAAACTTTTTTTCAGGCTCAGGGATGCTTTCGGACAAACAATCATAATCGTTACCCACGACCGGCAGCTGGCAAACATGTCAGACCGCATATTGCAGATCAAAGACGGACTTATTGTTAATGAGTCCTGAAAAGGTATGAACTATCGTCCCCTTCAGGAAGATGATGGCAGTGCTTCTGAAGTGAGATTCAGAAACCCGGATTGGAAAGCTTAACAGATACTTCTTTTTGATTGCTTTTTCAGAAATTCCTTCAAAAAAACAAGAAAATATTTGTATTATGAACTAATGTTCATTATCTTTGTAGTGAACTATTGTTCATAAAATATGTCGCCACGACCATTCAGATTACGGAAAATAAGCAACCCTCCGGTGATTTCGGGTTTTAAGCCTTACGGTAATAAAAAAAACGGAGGGAAAACAGAAAGTGTATTTCTGCATCTGGAAGAATATGAAGCATTGCGCTTATGTGATTACGAAATGCTTAATCATCATCAGGCAGCTATTTTTATGGCTGTATCAAGACCCACCCTTACACGAATTTATTCAAAAGCAAGGCAAAAAGTAGCAGAAGCGCTCGTTCAGGGGAGACAGATTATTATCGAAGGAGGCAAGATATATTTTGACAGCGAATGGTATTCCTGCAAATCTTGCAGCTGCTATTTTAACAATCCTGAGAAACAGGAAGAGATAAAAGAATGTCCGTTATGCAGGAGCAGCAATTTTATGAATTATGAACCAGATCATGAGGAAACTGAAGATACTTTGACAAGATGTATGGATATCTGTATTTGTCCCTCATGTGGTTTTGAAACACCTCACCGTTTTGGTTGCCCCTGCAAGGATGAAATATGCCCTGAATGTGGAAACAATATGGTCAGAAAAGGAGCACCGCTTATAAGGAATCTTTAATAAACAAATGATATGAAAGTAGCTATTACAAGTAATGGGAACAGCCTTGAAAGTAAATTGGATCAGCGTTTTGGCCGTTGCGGGTACTTTATTATTTACGATACTGAGACTCAAGGGTTAGAATTTTTACCGAATCCCAATAAAGATGTACAAGAGGGTGCAGGACCTGCATCCGTTCAACTTGTTGCATCACGCAATGTTCAGAAGATTATTTCGGGAGAATTCGGAATAAAGATCAAGTCGTTGCTTGACAGTCTGAAAATCCAGATGATTGTTCTGAAACAACCTGAAAAAAGTATAAAAGAAATTATTGATATGTTGAACAATTAAAAATGGAGGTAATTATGCCAGGATTTGATCAAACAGGCCCGCAGGGAAAAGGTTCCCTGACAGGCCGCAGAATGGGTCGTTGTACAAATTATGGGAGGAATTTGAAAAAAGCAGAAAGCGCTACTTCCTCTGAACAAAATGATAATTCACCTGAAAACTTTCAGGGAAGAGGTTTTGGCTTTGGCTTAAGAAGAGTTGGATTAGGGAGAGGCAGAAGGAACGATACGGGACGACAAAATCGATTAAGGGGTAATTTTTAAAAATACGCGAAATGCTATGCCCCTTTTATAATAAGTTATTCATCAATTAATATTTATTTTTATGAAAAAAAGAATTGCTATTCCGTTAGAAGACGGAATCTTGTGCTCTCATTTTGGTCATTGTCAGCAGTTTGCAATCATTGATGGTGATGACAGCACCATTTCAGCAGAGCAGCTTGTTACACCTCCGCCTCATGAACCAGGTTTACTTCCGGGATGGCTTGCTGAAAAAGGAGTCACAGATGTCATTGCCGGAGGAATGGGACAGAGAGCGATAAATCTCTTCAATCAGCAGAAAATCAATGTATTTGTTGGTGCACCGATAAAAATGCCCAAAGATCTCGCAAAAGACCTGCTGAACAATACTCTGATTGCGGGAGCAAATTATTGTGACCATTAGTTATTATTGAAAATGTTATCAGATCACCGCTGTTTTTTCTGTTTTGCAAAAGCATTTGAGAAATTACTTCAGAAAGAAAATATTCCGAATGAATCAAAAAATAGTTTCACGCTTGAGATGATTCGTTTATATATAGACAGATGGGATGAATTCAACACTCCTGATTTTTCAAGGGAACTTCATGCTCTGTTAAGAAGTTATACTCATAATCCTGATCCATACAAGAAGGTAAAGAGGGAAAATAATGATCAGGCAATCAGTTTGGTTCCGGAATTAAAAAAATTGATTAAACAATCAGGAGATCCTTTTGAAACTGCTTTACGCCTGGCAATTGCAGGAAATATAATCGATTACGCAGCAAGTGACAATTTTGATCTCAAATCAACAATTGACAGAGTTCTTACTTCTGAATTTGCCATCGATCATTCAATGCATTTAAAGGTAGCAATAGAAAACGCAGGGACTGTTTTATATCTGGGAGATAACGCCGGTGAGATTATTTTTGATAAACTTTTTATAGAGACTATTAACCACCCCGACTTGATCTTTGTGGTAAGAGGCGCACCAGTTATTAACGATGCAACAATGGATGATGCTGAATATACCGGTATAAACAAAGTAGCTAAAGTAATATCGAACGGTTATGATGCGCCCTCAACCATAGTGAATAAATCCAGTACTGAATTTCAGTATTATTTTAATAAAGCCGACCTTATCATTTCCAAGGGACAGGGCAACCTTGAAGGGCTGCTTCATTTAAATGATAAAAGGATCTTTTTCCTGCTGATGGTCAAATGCAATGTAATGGCAGAATTTCTTAAAGTTGAAAAAGACAGTTTTGTAGTATATAATGCCTCTATCCTGAATAGCGTAACAAACTAATCTATAATACTATAAAATGATCAGCTTCGGCCCCGTTCCATCAAGAAGGCTTGGAAAAAGTCTCGGGATCAATAATATTATTTCTCCAAAAGTCTGCTCCTATAGTTGCATTTATTGCCAGGTAGGAAAGACAATAAAGAAAAGCTCTGTAAGAGAAAGCTTTTACAAACCTGATGTTATTTATGAAAAGGTTGTGAAGCATATAGATCAACTCGGCAGCGAAAATTATCCTGATTATCTGACTTTTGTTTCAAATGGAGAACCCACACTTGACATAAACCTGGGAAGAAGTATCAGATTGTTGAAAAAAACCGGAATTCCGGTGGCAGTAATTACTAATGCTTCATTACTGGAGTATGAATCAATAAGAGAAGACCTCTCCCCTGCTGACTGGGTGTCGCTTAAAATGGATGCTGGTGATAGCGATAAATGGCAAAAAGTAAACCGTCCCGCTCCCGGGCTCGATTTCGAAAAACTGACCGAAAGCAAGAAACTGTTTGCTTCTGAATTTAGAGGGATATTATGCACCGAAACAATGCTGGTTGACAGGATAAACGACTTCCCGGAGAATCTTACCAATGTGGCACAACTTATTAAGAATTTAAACCCGGCTAAAGCATACTTGTCAATACCGATACGGCCCCCTGCCGGATTTTCTGTAAAAGCGCCAGATCCGGAAAAGTTGAACCAGGCATGGCAGATATTCAGCGATATGAATATTAAAACGGAATTTCTTACGGGCTTCGAAGGCACCAATGCCGGTTTTACAGGCAATATATATGAAGACATATTAAATATTACAGCCGTGCATCCGTTAAGGGAAGATTCAATGATTAAACTTTTGGAGAATGATAATGCCGGATATGAAGTGGTTGAATCTCTTATCAGGCAAAGATTGATAAGGGTCTCAGTGTACGACGGGAAAAAATTTTACTTGAGGGAATATCATCTTGTTATTTAATTAATGGTTGCTCCTGTTATTTTATATGGTTCTCCTGTTCTCAGGAAATCTTCGGCAGACATTACCGGAGAAGACAATATAACGGGAATTTCTGAAACGCTTTTCAGTACTCTTAAAAATGCTAAAGGTATCGGATTGGCAGGTCCACAGGTAAGTTTATTAAAAAGAGCTTTTGTGATCGACACTTCGCCGCTTTCCGAAGATGATATTACGATTGAAAAATATGAAAAGGTTTTTATAAATCCCATGATACTTGAAAGAAACAATGATGATGTAATGTTCAGGGAGGGATGCCTTAGTATTCCTGATATCTTCGAAGAAGTCAAACGTCCATCTAAGATTTGGGTAAGATATAATGACCTTTCTTTTAATATAGTTGAAGAAGAAATGACAGGCATTGTTGCACGGATTTTTCAGCACGAATATGATCATCTTGAAGGAATACTGTTCATAGACAAAATAAACCCTGTAAAGAGAAAAATACTCTCGCCAAAACTTAATAAAATAAAGATATTATCACGCGGTTCAGTTAATTATTATGGGTAAGACTTTATATGAACGGCTGGAAGAGGATGTGCGTTTCAGTGAGGGACTGAAATCATGCATGAACTGTGGTGTCTGCACTGCAATATGCCCTGCAGCAGAAGTAAGCGATTATGACCCGCGCATGGTTGTAACTGTTGTTCAGCTAAGAGATGAAGCAGGAGTTGAGAAACTTCTTAAAAGCGATACCATATGGAGGTGCGGTGAATGTCTTTCGTGCAAAACAAGATGTCCTCGGGGGAATGTTCCGGGTTATATTATACAGGCATTAAGAGCTTTATCAATTGAAACTGGTTTGTTCATAGAGAGTGAACAGGGCAGGAAGCAACTGGCCATTAAACGCACCGTGGGCGACCATATCCTGAAATACGGTTATTGCGTGTATATCGACGAAGTTGATAATGATATGTACCCCGAGCAGGGGCCGATATGGGAATGGCTCAGGAAAAACAGGGAGTCAATGCTGGAGCGCCTCGGGACAAGTTATAAAAAAGATCAGTCCGGAACACTCCGCAATACTTCGAAGGAATCGCTTAATGACCTTAAAAGAATATTTGACGAAACCGGGGGAACCCAACGATTTGAAAAAATTGAAAAATATTCTTCTGAAAAAGCAAAAGAACTAGGCATCGGGTTTAAAGAAGGGAAGGATGATTATTTCAATCTTCTTTATAATGAATGATTAATGCATCTGCTGACTGAAAAGAAAAATTAAATGAATATAAGAAAAAACGAAATATGGGCCTCTTACCAGAAAGAAATAGCTGATGATCATTATTATTTTGCCAGAAGCTGTATAAGGCAGAATTTCTTTCCTGCTGCCGAAAATCTTTATATCGATATTCTTCGCGATGTCCTTAAAAAAGATATTTATGACGATGCCAGGCAAACTACCTGCACCGGTATTGCCTATCATTCGGGACTTATTCCTCTTGAGACAACCATGACGGTTATTGCACGGCAATTTGCACTGATGACTGAAGCCGGGTATGAAAATTTTGTTGTCTCATGTGTCACATCTTTTGGACTCTATGTTGAAACTCTTGAGACATGGAAGCATTTCCCAGTAACAGAACAAAAAACACGCGATGCATTAAAACGTGCCACGGGTATGACTTTTTTAATACCGAAAAACCTTGTCCATGCCAGCGATGTCATTTATAAATTCCGTAAAGAAATAGCTGAAAAGATAAATCTGAGGCTGATAAATAAAAGTACCGGAGAGCCTCTTAAAATTGTCGATCATATCGGGTGTCATTATGCCAAGATTTTTCCTCAAAAAGGAATTGGCGGCGCTGAATATTCTTATGTGCTGGCAGGTTTAATTGACGAATGGGGAGGCCTGCAGGTTGATTACCCTGAACGCCGTCATTGCTGCGGATTCGGGTTCAGACAATACCTCCTCAAATCAAACAGAGGATATTCCGTATCAAATTCAAAAAAGAAATTCGATTCAATGCAGCCATATAAACCCGATCTCATAATTGCCAACTGTCCGGGCTGTACCTTTTTTCTCGACCGCTGGCAATTTGTAATAGCCGAGATGGAAGGTAAAACTTATGGTGAGAATGGTTATGGTATTCCTGTATTGACTTATGAAGAACTTGCAGGACTTCTTCTGGGTTACAATCCGTGGGACATAGGTTTGCAAACTCACCAGGTGTCAGTCGAACCTTTGCTTGGAAAGCTTGGAATCCGATATGATCCGGAGCAAAAATATAAGGGAATTGATGGCAAAGATATCGGAAGACCTGAACATCCACAGGTACTGAAATGTATTTAAAAGATCTAATGATGAATTCGCTTCATGTAGTTTACAGAATATCCTATTCAGATACTGACCAGATGGGATTCATGCACCATTCAAATTATTTCAAATACACTGAAAGAACTAATTGATAAATAATTGAATTATGGAGAAAATTAAAATAGGAATTATCATCTGTGACAGGTACAATACGTGTACCGGTGGAAAATGCTTCAGATCGGCAACTAACCGCGAGGGGGCCTTCTCAATCTATAAAGGCAAAGATCTTGAGGTTGCAGGTTTTACCACCTGCGGCGGATGCCCCGGCGGGAATATAGAATATGCTCCTGAAGAAATGAAGAAGAACGGGGTGACCCATATTCATTTTGCAACAGGTTTTCTGGTTGGGTATCCTCCATGCCCATATATGGGATATTTTAAAAAGTTTATTGAAGAGAAATACGGGATGAAGGTAATTCCGGGAACCCATCCGGTACCGCAAAAATATTACCTGACACATATGAAGCTTGATACATGGAAAGATGAATTTATGATGGATTCGGTGGAAAATATCCTGGGTGATGAAAAAACACGGTTAAAATATGATTAAGAGGACATGATGAAGATCGCGATAGCCAGCGGTAAAGGTGGTACGGGCAAAACTTTTATCGCGACAAATATTTTCTATACCCTGTTGCAGAATAACTACAGGGCTATGCTCGTTGACTGCGATGCCGAAGCTCCAAATTCAATTGCATTCTTTGAAACAAAACAGATAAAGGAATCTGAAGTTACACAACTAGTACCGGTAATTAACAAAGATACCTGCACTTTTTGCGGTAAATGCCATGAGTATTGTAATTATAATGCAATATTCATTCTGCCTCCAATGAAGGTTATTCAGGTTATTGAAGATCTTTGTCATGGTTGCGGGGCTTGCAGTGTTGCCTGTAAGGTTGGCGCCATCTCAGAGAAACCGGTTTCGCTGGGACAGGTTGCTTTATATTCAACTGACGGGTTGCCTGGACTTATTGAAGCGAGAATGAATATTGGGGTAATGTCGCCGGTTCCGGTAATTAAAGCTGCAATAAGACAAGTTGACAACAAAGCTGATATTATCATAATGGATGCTCCTCCCGGAACATCATGTCCGTTTATTCAAACAGTTGCATCAGCTGATTATGTTATTCTTGTGACAGAGCCAACACCGTTCGGACTCAGTGATCTTAAACAGAGTGTTGAAACTCTGAAAACAATAAATAAACCCTGCGGAGTAATAATTAACAGGTCAGGATTGGGGAATAACGAAGTGCAGGAGTATCTGAGTAATGAAGATATTTCTCTTCTGCTGGAGATTCCCTTTAAGAAGGAGATCGCAGAGTTATACTCCAGGGGAAAAATAGTCTCGGAAAACGATTCTTTCTTTGCCTGCCAGCTTTCGGAAGTAATCAGGGACATAATTGAACAACATGGAAATAGCCATAATCAGCGGTAAGGGCGGCACAGGGAAATCGAGTTTAAGCGCTGCATTTGCAACATTAAATAGTGAAGTTGTTATTGCCGACTGTGACGTTGATGCAGCAAACCTTTATTTGTTGTTTAATCCGACACATGAAGAAGAAATAGACTATATCTCAGGTCATAAAGCAGTTATAAATTATGATTTATGCTCCAATTGTGGTATCTGTCAAAGTTATTGCCGGTTTGATGCCATATCGATTATAAACAGCAGTGTGGTCATATCAGAGATATCATGTGATGGTTGCTTCCTGTGTTCACGTATATGTCCTGAAAACGCCATAAAAATGGTTCAGAATGATAAAAGCAGGATGTATTCAGGATCATTCCGTAATGGCAAAATGGTATATGGCAGGCTCGCACCCGGTGAGGAGAACTCAGGAAAGCTGGTGAATATGGTTCGTGAAAAAGCCAAACAGGTTAGTAGTGAAAACGGTCTGGAAACCATTATACTCGACGGTCCTCCGGGAATTGGTTGCCCTGTAATTTCAACCATTACCGGAGTAGATAAAGTTGTAATAGTTACTGAACCGACTATTTCAGGCCTGCACGATATGAAAAGGACAGTTGAGATAGTTCAGAAATTCAGTCTGCCTGCATTTGTTATTATAAATAAATATGATCTGAATTCTGATATGAGTTATCAGATTGAAGATTGGTGCAAACAGAATCGTATAACTATTGCAGGACTGCTGCCGTTTGACAAACAAATGGTCGAAGCGATGATAATGGGAAAAAGCATAACAGAATTTAATCCGGATCTTGATATCAGTAAAAAAATAAAAACAATATGGAACAAAATCCTAAATCAAAAGAAATGAGTGATCTGTTTAAAAAGATCCCCATGGAAGGTGTTAAGCACATTATTGTGGTTGCCTCTGGCAAAGGCGGTGTTGGAAAATCCACAGTGGCAGCCAATCTGGCTATCGCATTAGCGCGAAACGGACTTAACACTGCACTGGTAGATGCGGATATTTTCGGACCTTCAATTCCGAAAATGTTCGGAATAGAAGATGCAAAGCCCGATGTTACTGCTTTCGGAGATAAAGAAATGATCTTCCCGATAGTAAAATACGGAGTTAAAATCATTTCGATAGGCTTTTTTATCGATCGTAGTCAATCACTTATCTGGAGGGGACCAATGGCTGGGAAAGCTGTTACCCAGCTTTTTGAAGACACACAGTGGGGAGAAATTGATTACATGATCATTGATTTTCCTCCGGGAACAAGCGATATTCAACTTACAACTGTCCAGAAACTTAACCTGGCAGGGGCAATAATCGTAACAACACCTCAGGAAATATCCCTGAACGATGCAAGAAAGGCAACATCAATGTTCAAAAATCCTGATCTTAATGTCCCTATACTTGGAATTATAGAAAATATGTCATGGTTTACACCGGAAAAACACCCTGATGAGACTTACTACATTTTTGGCAAGGGAGGAGGACTTAAACTGGCAAAAGAGTTTGATACAGTTTTGCTTGGACAGATACCACTTGTATTGGAGGTAGGTGAAGCTGCTGAGCAGGGACTAAGTGTATTCAGTCAGAATAACAAAACTGTTGTCACTGCATTTGAGCATATAACAGAAATGATAATTTCAAGAACTGAGGTCAAATCCTGAAGTACTTAAACGACTGTCACTCCTTCTCTTTCTCCAGTTCTCCCAGCCGTTTTTCAATATCGGCCTGAGAACGTTTAAGCTCATCTGCCTGGGATTTAAGAAGTTTTATTTCATCTTCTTTACTAATGGCAGTTGTCCACGGTGAAGCCTGCATACCCCATCCTCTTCCAAAACCCAAACCCCTGCCAATACCTCTTCCACGACCTCTTCCAAATCCGATTCCTCTTCCCATCCCTCCGACTGCACCCTTCATATAACCGGGTGAATCAAATCCGTAACAATAACCAAATGCTCTTCCGGTTCCGGGACCTTGTCCCAGTGGTCCGGTACGATCTCCTGCTGGCATAACTTTAAATTTCTTAATTTATATTAAATGTTTAAGTGTTGCTTGCTTTGCCCACCGTAACTTTCTTTGACATCCGAAGCTTCAGCGAAGGATGTAGCGAAGCCGGGTTGCTAGTTTATTTTGTAAAGATACAAATTAAAATGAACATATGTTCACTTTAACCAGCTTTTTTTTATTTGATGAAAAAAAAGGAAGTCTATGCCTATTCTGACTCCCATCTTATGACTTCGGACTTCGGACTTCGGTCTTCCAACCTTTCTCAGAATTTTAAGGTGTCCCCCGTTTTAATCTGTCTGATCCCGAAACTGTCATAAAATGCAGCCAGTGCAGGAAGTTCAGTACAATGTGACGGCAATACATGTTTCACTTTGTTTTCTTTAATATACATGATGGTCTCCTTAGTCTGAATATCAATTTCTTTCAGGTGAAAACCTCCCATTACCCCGTAAATCTTTTTTATTCCTGTGGTTTTCTTTGCATGCTCCAGAGTATTCACTATTCCTGCATGACCACAACCCGTTACTACAAATGAGCCTTCAGGCATAATCAGTACCAGTGCACTGTCATCTATGACAAGATCAGGTGTGCCGTCCTCAAAAATAAAAGTTGTGTTTTTCGATTCAAATTCGGTCAGTCTGGGGATCTCTCCCAGAAAGAAAATCTTGTCCGACAATTTATATGGCTTCGAAGAAGTTATCAAATTAAACTTTTCTGTCAATTCCTTTTTTGAATTTTTCAGTCCTATATATGAATTATCAGATTTCCTGTACCTTTTGATAAAGCAACCCGGATGACATACAAGGCTGCCTGCGGAAAGAAGATCTAAACCGTCTCCGTGATCAAAATGTCCATGGCTAAGGACGATCATGTCGATATTTTCCATACTGACATTCATTATTCCGGCATTTTTTAGAAACATATCGCTCTGTCCGGTATCAAAAAGGATTCTTTTTCCGTCAAATTCAATCAGATACGATAAGCCATGCTCTGCCAGTGTAAAAGCCCCTGCATGATTTTCTGTAAGCACTGAGATCTGCATAGATATTTTTATTCAAAATTAGTCTAAATAATTTTCAAATGAACAATTGTTCATTTAATTTTACCCGAAATCGGAACAGGTTTAAAATTTAAGTTTTATACAATATGGAAAACTGGAGCAAAATCAAACCAAAAATCAATCTTGTTATTGATACAATAATGTTCTTAGATCTTATGGCTGTTGCCGGTCTGGGATTCCTTATGAAATACATCCTTCTGCCAGGTTATAAGGTAAATGAAATATATGGAACTGATGCCGAATTATTTTTCTGGGGGCTGGATCGCCATCAGTGGGGTGGTATTCATTTATACCTGGCGTTATTCGGCGTATTTCTTTTAATGTGGCACATAATTCTTCATTGGACATCCATTGTTAGCATCTTCCGGCAAATAGTCAAGGTCGGAACCGCAAGGATCATTATTGCATCAATTGTTGGGATTCTAAGCCTCATCTTTGCACTTTCACCTTTCTTTGTCAACCCTGAAATTGCTCTTGTGCAGAGAAAACATAACCGTAACCGCGTACCTGAAAGATATGGCACTAATACTGATAGTATCAATAATAAATCTTATAATGATGCAAGTTTGCCTGATAACTTAACCGCACCTCAGGAGACAGATTCAGCAGATAAGTCCGCTACAAATCCTCTTGAAGTCATTAAAGAAGAAAACGCTGATCCACATCTTCATCATAACCAGGTTAATATTGATGGTACCATGACACTGAGTGAAATCTCTGCCAGATATAAAATTAGTATTGATGATCTTGCCGGTGCTATAAATGTCCCGGCTTCATATGCAAATGAGCGTCTGGGAAGACTGAAGAAAAGATATGGATTCGAAATGGATGACCTGAGGGTATTCGTCATAAGTAAAACTGAGAAAAATGATAAATAAGCTAAGGCAGCACTTCGGCAGGAAGTGTACATCAATTTATGTAAACAGGGATTTGCCAGGTTTTATTAACATCCCTTTAAAACAAATGAAATATTGTGAAGCTGTTGTTCAGTCATTTAAAGTACCGCTACAACTTAATTCAGGGAATCTGAATTGCCCTGGTGCCAGACGAATTATGGGATTTGAAAAAAATGATAAACAACTTGCAAAGGAAATATCAGAGAATAACCATATACCTCTGGGTTTTATCAAAACCGCACTGCAAGAGACACCTTCGTTAAATGGAGTTATAAACATAAATCTGGGATGGACAGAAAATCATGAAAATGATTTACATCCCGATTTATTCATTCTGTATTTTCACTGCCATATGATAACTGAGTTAATGCACAAACTCGCAAAAATGGGAACCAAACCATCAATCCTTCCTTATTTTTTCCAGTCCGTTTGTGGAAACATTTTTGCAAATAGTTATTTGAATGATGTTGTAAGTATCTCATTCGGATGCCCTGAATCAAGAAAAAGCGGAGGGATCGGGAAAAACGAAATTGTAATTGGCTTACCGTTCAGAATTGCAGTTGAATTGCTTAATTTTTACGAATAGGAACTTATAAAATATATAACATTATCGATTGAGGGAACCAATAATAATATAATTAAAAATGCATATCTGTAAAAATGCATACCCCTTCTTGTTCAGGCTGGCTTTTGTATTGATAATAATGAATATAATTTTATTTTTTACATTATATCAACTAAAAGCAGACATGTTTATACCTTTAGCATCAATATTAATATTTGTCATTACCGCTCTTTTTTTCAGGATCCCGTCAAGAAAATCAGTAAAAAATAAAAATCATGTTATTGCACCAGCTGACGGCACCATCATAGCTATAGAAGAAATATTTGAGGATGAATATCTTAAAACTGTCTGCAAAAAGATATCCATATTCATGTCTGTCTTTAATGTGCACCAAAACATAATTCCGGTAAATGGTAAGATATTATACTGCAAACATCATCCCGGTAAATATCTTGTGGCATGGCATCCCAAATCAAGCTTAAAAAATGAATATACATCAATAGTTATTGAGACTAGTGACGGCTTAAAACTTATGATACGCCAGATTGCCGGTTTCGTGGCAAGACGTATCATCTGCAATGTAAAAGAAAATGATTATGTCGAACAAGGTAATGAGTTGGGTTTTATTCTGTTTGGTTCTCGGGTAGATATTTATCTTCCTGCCAACACTGTGTTAAAAGTTAAAACAGGAGATAAGGTTAAAGCAAAAATTAACCAAATTGCCGGGATCGCTAATACAGATGTTAACAAAGAGTGCAAATGGTACCAGGTATGTTCCATGAAAGTATTTTATGAACAGGGGAAACTGGATGGGAAATGGATCGAATTATATTGTAAAGGAGCATGGCTGAATTGCATAAGATACCAGATGGAAGAAAACGGAGAATCTCATCCTGATAATATGATGCCTGACGGGAGCATAGATGAAATGTTAAAATGAAAAACTAAGATTTATATATAAAAAACCGTTATTTAAAAAAGAAGGAGGCAAATTATGGCTTTAATGATTATTGATGAATGTACTTCTTGCGGACTTTGTGTTGACGAGTGCCTGTCTAGTGCAATTTTGGAAGGCGATCAGATCTATGTTATTAATCCTGATATGTGTACTGAATGTGCAGGTTTTTATATTGAACCTCAATGCGTTAAAGTTTGCCCTGCTGATGCTATCAAACCGGATCCGGCTCACTGTGAAAGCATTGAAGACTTGCTGAAAAAGCAGAAACACATTTATGGCGAGTAAATGCATCCCGGATTGGTCATAAGTAGGAAGTATTTTATTATTGCCAAATATAAAAGAACATAATTATGGAAAAGTATTTAGTCGCATCATCAGGTAATACGCCCGATTCAAAAGTATCGGGCAGATTCGGTCATTCCGGATATTTCATGATAATAGATCCGCAAACTATGGAATTTGAAGCTTTTAAAGGGGTAAGTAAAGATGAAGAACAGAACATCGGAGAATTTATAACCCCGTCTGTAAAAAAGGTTATTGTCGGTAATATCGGCCCTTCGTCATATAGCGAGGTATTATCTTGCGGTTGTAAAGTTTATCTGTGCCGTAATATGTCTGTTATCGAGGCAGTAAGAAAAGTTAAAAATGATGAAGTCCCGATATTGAAAGAGCCGACATTAAAAGAGAGTATCCATTCAGCACGCAAAGCAGATGATGAAGGTGGAGATGGCATACAAGGAGAAGACCGCGGAACAGGAAGAGGTATGGGATCAGGACTAAGAAATGGCAGTGGAAGAGGTATGGGCAGAGGACACGGAGGAGGAATGGGAAGAGGAACAGGAAGAGGAACAGGAAGAGGAATGGGTGGCGGAAGAGGTAGAGGAAAATGAAAATAATAATGAATAAAAAAAGTGTAACGGATCTGAGAAACTGGTTCACAGGTTATGTGAATACATTTAAATATAACGATCCGGAATTACAGCGCAACATAGATATTAAAAGAGAACACACTGAAAGGGTAACCGAAGAAATTATAAATATCGGTAAACAGCTCGGTCTGAATGATAATGAGCTGAACCTGGCCGAAATAATTGCCCTCTTTCATGATATCGGCCGGTTTGAACAATATAACACTTATAAAACCTTCTCCGACCATAAATCTGAGGATCATGCTGAGCTTGGGATAAAGATATTAACCAAATATAATGTTCTTGGGAATTTAGATGAAGAGATACAAAATCTGATTTTATGCTCAATAAATTATCATAACAAACCATCACTGCCAACAGGAGAAACAGAAACATGCCTTTTTTATTCCAGGCTTATCCGTGATGCTGATAAACTGGATATCTGGAGGGTGGTCACCGGTTATTATCACAGAAAAAACGGAAGGAGGAACGTTGCCCTCGAACTTGAGTTACCCGACACCCCGGATATTTCCGGAGAAGTTTATAAGACGCTAATGAACAGGCAGATTGTTGACATGAAACACGTTAAAAACCTGAATGATATCAAACTGCTCCAGGCAGGATGGATCTATGACATCAGTTTTAAACCAACCTTATATCTTGTTAAAGAACGTCGTTACCTTGAGATGATCAGGGAGGCACTGCCTGAATCAACGGAAATTGATGAGATTTTCGATTCTATCTATCGTACTTCATATTACGCCGGATAAAATTTTACACTTACGCCATGGTTAAATTTGTAAGTCCATATGAAATTATTTTGCGATCTCTTACACAGTAATATAATTGTGCTCCTTAAACGTTGTCCATATCTCTGAAAAGATACTGCGATTATTTTTTCTTGAAGTTGAAATATAGTCTGCTGAGGCATTCAACCGTGAATGTCTGTTTATCAGTGCTGATTATATTAGCTATTGATGCTATCATGACCATATCGGAGCGCAGTGGCAGAAACTTTTATGTCCTGGTTCTTGCTTTATCAGAATTCGGGATGCATAAGGCAGCATTTATAGAAAAATTAATCTTAATGTTATCTTCCTTATTTGCAACGATCCTTTTAGGCAAAAAAAAAAATACTCATCATAATTATTTTTACAAAATATATATATATTAGCAGTTACTAATATATAATTAAGCGAATACTAATATATGACTGATAAAGAAGTAATTGAAATTTTGAAAGCCTTATCTGTAAACTCCAGGATTCAGATTATTAAACTAATCCGGGACAGAAAGCTTTGTGTAAATGCCATTGCAGGGAATCTCAGTATTACCCAATCTGCCGTTTCTCAACATCTCAAAGTGTTGACAAACAGTAATGTTGTTTATTCTGAACGTTATGGTTCAATTATTCATTACCAGCTGAAAAAAGAGAAGATTGAAGAATTTATAAACGTCTTGTCAATAATTTTAACCGGATCACATAAATGACAGATAAGATTTTGGAAGTGCAGGGCCTGAAAAAATCCTACAATGGCTTTATTGCGGTAAACGGTATCAGTTTCCATGTGAACAGGGCTGAGATATTTGGTTTCCTGGGGCCGAATGGCGCCGGGAAAACCACGACAATCAATATGCTGATTGGCATGGCAAAGATTTCGGGAGGCAGAATATTTTACAAGGGTAAAGACTTAACGAACAATATAAAAAAGGCGCAGGAAATTATCGGTGTTGTCCCCGATGAGAGCAATTTGTATAATGAGATGAACGGTTTTGATAACCTCTGCTTTTGTGGCGCTCTCTATGGTTTGCCCAAACGGGAAAGAGAAAAAAAAGCGCATGGGTTATTGGAGTTATTCGGGCTGAAAGATGCAGCCGGAAAGAAATTCATGGCCTATTCCAAAGGAATGAAGCGTAAGCTGACTATTGCCGCCGCCCTTATCCATGAACCTGAAATATTGTTTCTTGATGAACCCACTACCGGCATTGACGTGTCAAGTGTCAGACAGATCAGAAACCTTATTAAAGAGCTTAACGAAAATGGCACGACCATCTTCCTGACAACACATTATATTGAAGAAGCCGAACGCTTGTGCAACAGGGTTGCTTTTATTGACAAGGGTGAGATTATTCAAATAGATAGTGTCGAACAGTTGATAAAGGCAAGCAGGGAAACAAATATTATCGAAATCCATTTTGAACCTGTGACTTATGATAAAACCCGGTTACTGGAAAAACTAAATGAGATATTTCCGGGAATCGAATGTGTTTTGAAAAACGATAGCGCTATTAAAATGGTCAGTATCAGTAAAATTGATATTGCCCCGGTTGTAAACTACCTGTCAGCAGAAGGATTGTTTATTTACGAAGCCAGGTTGATAAAACCCAGCCTTGAAGATGCTTTTGTAAAAGCAACAGGAATTGAAATTGATTTAATGAAAAAGGAAAAAGAGAAAAAATGAAGAGTGCCATTGCATTTTGGAACATCCTGCTTAAAGACATGAAAAATTACTATCTGAAACCCCCTAATATCAGTTGGGGTATTATTTTCCCTTTTGCATGGATGCTGATGATGTTTTTAAGAACTAAAACTGCATTCAACATAGAAGAAGTTTTTCCCGGAATTGTAGGTATGTCTATTCTTTTCGGCACAACTTCGATGCTATCGGTAACTATCACATTCGAAAGAAAGGCGCGTTCTTTCGAACGGTTATTATTAGCTCCAATCAGCATTGAATTGCTTATAACTGCAAAAATTGCCGGAGCGATATTGTTTGGAATTTTTAACAGCATTGTGCCTGTTTTGTTTTCTGTTTTATATTTTAAGGCTTTTGTTTCCAGCTGGGCTGTTCTGATTACAGGAATTATTCTTTTATCCATAATCTCAACATTACTCGGGCTATTCATATCTGTATCGGCAAAGGAAGTTTTTGAAGCACAAACCTATTCTAATTTTTTCAGGTTTCCCATGATATTTCTTTGCGGACTTTTTATTCCGGTCTCTGCATTACCGCTGATTATCCGGCCACTTTCCTATATTTTACCTGTCACTTACGGGATCGACACCCTGCACCATGCAATTTCAGGAAACGGCTTTCTTCCCATTGGCATCGACTTTATTATTCTTGCTGTTTGCTGTTTCCTGTTGTTTTTTATCAGCATCTATAATATCCGGAGAAGATGGATAATATAAAAATGGCTGCAATATCGGGCGGGTCGTTTGTTACACATATGCAGAATAATGATCGGGATTTACAACCTCGCGGTATTTGATAACAATTTTCTTATAGTCCTCCCAGGTATCTCTTTTCAACGAAGGATTGCGCAGCAGTGCCGCCGGGTGATAAACGGGCATGTACAGCCTGTTTTGCAGGTTAAGCCAGTTTCCCCGTTCACGTGTAATTCTGTATTCGGGTCCTGCCATATATTTTAATGTCGTGGCTCCAAGCAATATTATTATTTTTGGGTTTGCCAGTTCAATCTGTTTTAACAGCCAGGGCATACAAACGGCTGCTTCGCGAGACGTTGGTACCCTGTTTTCGGGCAGTCTGTATTTAACAATGTTACTGATAAATACATGTTCATCTCGCGTAAACCCGCAGGCAGCCAATATCTTGTCGAGCAATTGGCCCGATTTACCAACAAAAGGCCTTCCCTGCAAATCTTCCTGCCTGTCGGGGACCTCCCCAATTATGAAGATACCGCCATTTTTATTTCCTTTGCCAAAAATTACATTCTGACGCGTCTGAGACAAATTGCATTTTGTGCTCAGGCGGAACCGGCAGATCTTTTATTTCTTCTTCTTCCTTGGGAGCACCTCCCCTTTTATTACCAGGATGCTGACTTCCGGTTTTGAATTAGTATATACTGTGATTGTCTTGCTAAAAGTTCCCGGGCGTTTGGCAGGATCAAATACTATTGTAACCTTGCCTGTCTTTCCTGCAGGGATCGGTTCTTGTGTCCATCCCGGAGTGGCACAACCGCATGAAACAACAACTTTTTTCATGATCAGAGGCTGGGAGCCTGTATTTGTGACTATAAAATCAAATGACTGCGGTCCTGCCTCTTCCTGGAAAGTGCCGAAAATATGCAGGGTGTCTGCAAACTTCAATGTTGTTAATGAAGACTGTGAACTCACATTTGAGCTGATGACAAATAAAGGAATAAATAAGAACAAGACTTTCATTGTGGTATTTTTAATATTGATGATGTTTCTGTGTGATATCAACGCTTTTAATACAATCAGCTTGTCCAAAGTACATAATTCACTTTTCATCATATGTATTTATTACTGATTATCATTTAATACTATATCGCCAGCGATATTGAATGTAAGAGCAAATTTGTTAGCGAGCTGAACCTCGTTATAATATTTATAAACGGGAATCTCTGCCAGTAATGAAATATTCCATTTTTCCCTGATTGTATAATTAAGCTGGGGCACCAGCAATAATAAATGACCGCCAGATCCATTAACTATGTGATCTTCCAGATTATAGTTGAGATTATGAACTCTGTATTCATGCCTTACCTGCATTATGGCAGTCCAGTTTTCGGTAAGCCATTCATATCTGAAATGAAGGTGCTTTGAAATGAACAGTGATGTATATAAAGCCTGTCCCCATTTGAAGTCCTGGTTATTCGTGAAGTTATATTCATAACGGTTAATCATGAAATAGCGTAATGCTTTCAGTGAATTCTCCTTAAGTAAGAATGACTGCAGAACAATTCCCCATGCCATGGCAGAAGGTTGTACATCAACAGGAAGAATAGCCCCGTTCGAGTACTGGAGCTTTAAACGCAGTGGTATTTTTGATCCCGCACCCAGAGACCATTTTAAACGATTTATATCGTCATGATATAAGAGATATTTGAGAGAAGTCACTGCATGAGTAAAACCATACCCGGTTTTTTCATATTCAGGAAGTGTGTAGGGTAGCCTTTCATCATAGAAGATGGTTTTGTTGATAAAATATCCTGCTTCTGCCTCAAGAGTTATCCTGTTTGACAGACCATATGCAATCATTGTCCCCATATAGTTATAGAGAGCCTTGTCATAATATATAAAATCTGTCTTCTTATCCTGCTCAAAATACTGGTCGGAGAAACTATAACGATAGAACAGATTGCCACGTAATAATTTCTTTCCGACGGTTCCGATATTTGCCGTCCCTGCAATGGGGTTTCCCGGTGAAGTGAAGCACTGGGATTTCAACTGTAAAGAAATGCTGAAGAAAATCAGTGGTATATATATTATTCTCAAAATCATTGAATTAATAAACCTCTATTACTATTTTCTTTGTCAATGAATTATTGGCTTTATCGCTTATTGAACATGTAATTTCATTACTGCCGATTGTACATGGTGGCGAGATGTACGTGACCCGATTACCACTGCCCAGAATATCTCCTGCAGTTGCTTTCCAGGTATAAAATAACTGATCACCACTGGCAGTAGCAGTTATGGTGGTAGATTCACCCGGATGTATCATGTTCTTCTCTGCGACAAGCTGGTTGAAAACCAGAGGTTGATTGACAGAAGGCGGCTCCTCCTTTTTGCAAGAATATAGAAGAATGATAAGTATCGTAATGATGATAAGACCTGATACTCGTTTTAACGATTTCATATTCAATGCTTTTAAATCTTTTTGTGCGGTTTACTGAACAATAATTTTCCCCGTCGAGATTCGATTGCCCTTTCTTGCCTTTATAACATACAAACCCGAAACCAAATGCGGTAGATTGATCGATGTATCTCCTGAATTGCCAGTATGATAAAAACTTATTTCTGATAGTTGTTCGCCGGTTAAATTACATATGCACAGATAGATCCACCCTTTGAAAATATCCTCCCCCGATATTAATAAAGATTTCGTTTCATTTATGTATGAAAATTCTAATTCATTCTGATCATTAACTTTCCTAATACTGTTTGGTTGGAAGTCCATGATACATCTTACCGAAAAGGAGTATAATTTTGGAAAAGTATTGTACCGGCCAACATTGGCAGATGAAAGTCTTATACATCTCCTCCAGGCTTCGGTTCCCGATTCTGTTGATGTATACAGATATTCATAACTGTTGAGCAACATGAATGAACCCGGCCCAGCCCAACATCCGGAAAGCAAAGCATTAAAACCCGAGTTCCCTCCTGTTTTAAGCTGTGTGCCCTGATCAGAACCCCTCCATGAATCCAGATTAGCTGCTTCAGGTGTCATACCCAATGATATTTCAAGTTTTTTAAATTCAGCATCGCTAGGAATATGCCATCCTGCAGGGCAGATACCACTTGTTTTTTCGGTAGTAACATAGTTCATCATTTCATTCCACATGTATAATCCACCGTATATGCTGCAATTATCCTCATTATCGTTATAGCAATACTTTTCAATGATGCCGTTGTCTGCAGCAATATAGGAACCGGATAACATAACACCAATATTGAGATTTTGAGCCATCCAGCACTGATCACCGATTTTCACGGTTGTATATTGCTTCCCGTCGCGGGCATCAATAAGTATATCACCGCAAACCCATTGAGCAAAACAGTTATGATTGCCTGAAATCAGAATAACACAAAATAAGGATCTAAACAGAGTATTCATTATTAAAATATCTATAATCCATTTACCTCTGTTAAGTTGTTTTTCGCTTGCCGTACACATTGTTACACTGTTTTCTATCCGAATCCTGATCATTGAGCTGAGTTATATTTTCAGAATCGCATTCGCTGCAATATTCGACCGGCTGATCTGAGATGGTTGTCTCATGACAATCATCACACCTGTACCAGTAATCATCGGTAATATAAGTCCCTCCATGGATAATAATTGCTTTCCCTTCAACAAAAGCTTTTGATATACTTTTGCGGGCTTTATCATAAAGACGTGTAAAGGTGGGTCGTGAGATATTCATTTTCTTAGCAGCTTCTTCCTGTGTAAGGTTCTCATAATCTGCAAGTCGTAATGCTTCATACTCTTCATATAATAAATTAACAGATTCCAGTTCACGCATGGGAACCCCAAATGGCTTATATCCTTCCATTATAGGAGGCATTTTTATTCTTCTGGATCTTATTCGGTTCGGCATTCTTTCAGGGTTGTCCTGTTTGTAAATTTTTTATAGTACAAATTTAACATATAAATGACCATATGTTCATTTAATTTTAGTATTTTTATTAAACTGTTCTTATGATTTCATATAGAATTATTTGTCTATTTACTTTTTCTTATGCGGGAATGGTTCTTTGTGAATAATTATTATCATAATGGATAAAAACAATATAATTAAATTATTAACCTACACTAAAATACTATGGGACAAAAAGGAAGATCAATAGTTAAAATGGATGTTGACAAACTAATCAACCTTCTAAACAAAGCATTATCGGATGAATGGCTTGCCTACTATCAATACTGGATTGGAGCTAAAGTAGTAAAAGGTCCGATGAAGGATGCGGTAATATCGGAGCTTAACCTCCATGCAACTGAAGAACTAAGCCACGCTGAACTTTTAGCGACAAGAATCATACAGCTGGGAGGAACTCCTGTTTTATCACCAGAAGAATGGCTTAAGATTACCGGTTGCGGGTACGATGCTCCCGCTGATCAATATGTTGAAAAAATTCTTGATCAAAACATAAAAGGGGAACAATGCGCCATAAATTATTACAGCGGATTACTTGATAAAACAAGGGAGGGAGACCCTGTTACCTATAATATTATCCTGACAATTCTTTCACAGGAAGTTGAGCATGAAGAAGATCTTTCAGCTTTAAAGGAAGACCTTGATTTAATGCTTGAGAGAAGAAGGTAAAAAATGCGCAAAATATAAAATGCAGAACATTATCAGACAAGCAACAAAAAACGAGAAACGAGAGCAAGGGACTATTAATAAACAAGTTAAACTAAATAATTAATAACATGGAAGACAATCAAGTAACACCAATGCCACGTATTGGTGACAAAGCGCCTGAATTTAAGGCAGTTACAACACAGGGCGAAATTAATTTCCCCGGAGACTACAAAGGAAGCTGGGTAATATTGTTTAGTCATCCTGCTGATTTTACGCCAGTTTGCACTTCTGAATTCATGACATTTGCCAGCATGGAAAAACAATTTAATGAAGCAAATTGTAAGCTCGTTGGCTTATCAGTCGACGGCCTTTACAGCCATATTGCCTGGTTGCGTACCATTAAGGAAAAGATTGAATATAAGGGAATGAAGAATGTCGAGGTTACATTTCCTCTCATCGAAGACATAACCATGGAAGTAGCTAAAACTTATGGGATGCTTCAACCCGGAGAAAGCTCAACTAAAGCTGTGAGAGCAGTTTTCTTCATTGACCCAAAGGGTATCATCCGCACTATCATTTACTATCCGCTTAGTCTTGGCCGTAACTTTGATGAGCTGTACAGGGTCGTTATTGGACTGCAGACTGCAGATGCCTTCTCCGTAGCCCTTCCTGCCGACTGGCAGCCGGGTGATGATGTTATAGTGCCTACTGCCGGTTCGTGTGGAGTGGCAAAACAACGTATGGAAAGCAAAGAAGAGATGCATTGCTACGACTGGTTCTTCTGCACCAAAAAACTTGATAAGGAAAAGGTGCTGAAGACTGTGCTGAAGAAATGAAGTAATTATTGCAGTTAAATGAGGCCGTCTCATAACATAATTGAGACGGCTTTTTTATTTGAGTTTTTTCTGATGATTTTTAAAAACATAGGATTTTGAGGAGATTTCTATCGGATTCCCAACAAAAACAAGGATTTTCTGCTAATTCCTTGCAGCTATTTTGCTCAAGTTGTGTGATAAAGCCAATAATCTCACTTCTATTTCTGCTTTTTCAAGACCTCTGAGCAAAAATTTCCTGTAATTTTTATTTCCTTTTATTATTCCAAAAACAGCTTCCACATCAACCGGGCGTTGACTTCGATATTTTCTACCCCGCTCACTCGTCAACCGTTCCCTTATAATTGATTTATAATAACTTAATCCTGGATTTATTTCTATTCTCCTGTTGCCTTTACTTTTATTACATGCTTCTCTTACTGGACATCCCTTGCAGTCTTGTGCCTGGTATAACCGATTGACCTGCCTGAACCCATTATCGGTTATTCTGATTTTTTCTCCAATAAAGTTCATTTTCCAGCCCATTGGGCAGGTATAACAGTCATCATTCTCATCATACAGTAAATTCTCAGTTCTGTATGGATCATCTTTCCACTTTTTACTCTGTTCCTTATGGAAGTACTGGTATTTTACGAAAGCCTCTACATCATTGTTTTCCAGATACTCATAGTTTTCTTCACTCTCTCAAAACACCTTTTAACCTGTCACTGCTAAAGCGGTTAATAGTGTTGTGATCAGGATAGCTCATTGCGCTAAGCCACATAAAATGTATATTCTGCTTTGTTGCCTGTTCTATTTTTCGGCTGGAGTATTGGTTAGAAAGGTAACCGTATACCAGAAGTTTAAGCAGTAGACGAGGATGATAACTCGAGCATCCTCCTTCCTTAAATTTTTTTATTAATAAATCTAAATCAAGACTATCAATGACTTGATTTACAATTCTTACCGGATGGGTCGGATCTATCATCTCTTCCAGCGAAGGGGGAAGAAGTAAAATTTGGTTGGGACTATAGTCTTTAAAGACTACCTTTGATTTGTTATTTTGTATACCTCAGGTCACATAACCTGAGGTTCCTGGAGGGGGGAGGCATCCCCCTTCTTTTCATCAGTTATCAACAACTTAAAAATAAAACACCCATCTTCTTCATCATACAAAGTTTTCCTGATCAGGTGCGATGGCAAACCGGAAAAGGTGCGAACCTCACCATGTTTGTTGGAGCGGGAAATGGCATAGCGCAATAGGCGACAAACTGGTGAGGTTGTCTTTTCCGGCCTCCTTTTCTTTGGTTCATTTCTTTTGGAGGAGCAAAAGAAATGAACATTAATCAAAAAAGAGAGGGTGACCTTTTGAAACACCCTCTTTATTTATTCCCCATCAACAGAAATTAAAAATAAAGATTATATTTGATGTCAAAATTATTTAATTCCATAAAGTGTTACCGGTAAGAAACATAGCCAGAATAATTGTCCCGGTTCTACTGGCAGTAACACTTTGTTTTCTGACAAATACGACAATAAACCAGCATTTTCATAAATTATCATCAGGTATTGTTATAAAACATGCACATCCTTTTGATAAGGAAAATACGGGCAACCCTTTCCAAAAACATCAGCACAGCTCGTCAGAACTGGTTTTACTGGACCAGATGTACAATACTGTATTCTGGATCTATTTATCTATACTTTTTCTCACACCTCTTTTATTTGAAAATGAAATAACAAATTCGCCATTCGTTATTACACTTAAAAATCCTGATTTTTATTTTTTAAGAAACTACCACGCTCCTCCTGCTTACTCTTATTAGTTTTTCAATTATTGATCAATAAATCAGATTACATTTCTGATCTCCATTGATCATAGCTATTAATACTAATAAGTTTAATACATGAGAAAAAGGTTATTTATTTTATTCACATTTCCATTCCTTGTTCCCTGCTATTTTCTTTCAGCCCAGGATCAGCTATCTAAACAGGATTCACTGATTTTATTAAGAAAAGAACTGGCTCATCTGAAATCAGCGCAAATGATCATCCGCGCCAGGCTCGATTCTCTCATATTAAAATTCTATCAAAAAGAAGACCAGACAAAAACAGAAGACGGTTTGGGAAAATTATTGGAAGAAGCAAACCAGCTGGCTGAAAGGGAAAAGGAGGAAGAAATCCATCTTTCGAAAAAATTCCAGAGCGGGGTCAGGCAGCAGCAAGGCCTTAATCCAAATATAAGCCTTGGCGGAGATTTTTTTGGGGCGAGAAGTTCATCAAACCATGACTTTATCTCTGATCCCGGATATATATCCTATGGCAATAACGGCTTTTTCATGAGAGAGGTTGAACTTGCGCTGGAATCTCCCCTGGATCCGTTTACACGTGGCAAAACATTTATTTCAGTTACTAAAGATGCTATCAGTATTGAAGAGGCATATATGGAATGGCTGAACCTTCCTCTGAATATGAATCTCAAGATCGGGATATTTTATCCCGAATTTGGTCCCCTCAACAGGTATCACGATCACGCACTCCCGCAATTTGACCGTCCCAGGGCACTGGTAAATCTTTTCAGCAATAAGGGATTAGGGGGCACTGGCCTATCCTCGTCCTTTATGTTGCCTGAAATTCTCTTTGCTGATGCTTCTGCTTTAGATATGACTGTGATCCATGGCACTGATACAGGAGATAATTTCAGTTTTGCCAATACCGGATTGTTATATCTTGGCCAGTTTAAGAATTATTATGATATCAATCAGAACAGCTATTTTGAGATCAGGTTAAGTGGTGTTACCGGCATAAATCCTTCGGCAGGAGATAACCGTTCTTATGTGGGAAGCCTGGGACTGACATATAAATGGGTTCCCATGGGAAGGGAAAAATATAGGACACTCGACTGGAGAACAGAGATATTTTATAGTTACAGGAACGAAATTCCCGGAACAATTAAAAGCAAAGGATTTTACTCTTCGATACAAAATAAATTAAACGCAAGATTCTGGATCAGCGCCAGGATTGGGTACTCGGAATTACCTTATGATAACAACCAGCATGAGTGGGATTACACTGTCAATCTTGATTTTTGGCAAAGCGAATTTGTATTTACGAGACTACAGTATCAGTACAACAGAAGATTCAGGGATATGGCGCTGGTACCGATAGGCCCGCTGCCGGATGATCATTCACTGCTATTACAGGTATGCTGGGCTATGGGACCGCATAAGCATGAAGCATATTAATACAACCTCATATATTAAAAAAATGAAACAAAATATGAAATCCATTAAGTCATTAGTCAAAATAACATTGCTTTTATCTTCATTCCTTTTATTGAGGGCTATCAGTATTGAAGCGCAACAGGTTCAGGAAAGGAATCAGCAGAGAAATCGTTACGGGCAATCAGGAAATAAACTGAATATTGTATGCTCTTTTTCCGATTATGCATCAATTGCGGAATTTATTGCCGGAGATATGGCAAATGTTTCGTTTATTGCTCATGGAGAACAGGATCCGCATTTTGTTCCTCCTAAGCCAAGTTATGCCGTTACCCTTTCAACTGCAGATATATGGATAACAACAGGTATGGACCTGGAAATGTGGGCTGCGACCATTATGGATAAAGCCCATAACAAAAAGATCATGGATGGAGAAATCGGGTTCGTTGGTGTATCAGACGGTATAAATATCCTGGAAAAAATTGAATTCGCCAGCAGGACCGAGGGAGATGTTCATCTTATGGGAAATCCGCATATAAATACCTGTCCGCTGAACTGGAAAGTAATAGCCCGGAATATTACCATCGGTTTAATTAAAACAGATCCTGCGAATACTGCTTTTTATCAAAAAAACAGAGATGATTTTATCAATAAAGTGGACCGTTCCCTTTTCGGGGACAAGCTGGTAGATCTTATAGGAGGTACTACCTTAACCAAACTACTCGAAAACAAAACGTTGTTTACTTTTCTGGAAAGACCTTATGAGGGTGGTAAACTCATTGATCATCTGGGAGGCTGGCTGAAGGAAGCCCTGCCATTAAGAGAAATGCGGATTATAACATATCACAAAAACTGGTCATACCTGGCAAATACTTTCGGCATTGAGGTATTAGGATATATTGAACCGAAACCCGGTATTCCACCATCTGCCAAACATGTCCAGATGATGATTGAAATGATAAAAGAACAAAACATTAAATTTATGATTGTTGCCAGTTATTTCGAGAAGAAGACTGCCCAGATGATTGAAGAAAAAACAGGCATAAAAGCGGTCTATTTACCTCTGTTTGTTCATGGAGTACCGGGTATTGAGGATAATTTCGATCTGCTTGATTACTGGATTGACCAGATCAAGGCAAACATTCAATAAAAGCCAGGTAAATGATGAGTGATATGTTATTGCTTAAACCCTTATATCTATGATAGACAATCTGTTATTCCTGACTGCACCGATTACAGTCAGTATCCTGCTGGCAGGAGTTTTAAGTTATTTCGGGAACCATATATTATCGAGAGGGATTATTTTTATCGATATTGCCGTTGCTCAGATAGCTGCGCTTGGAACCATGATCGGGCTTCTGCTGGGATTTACCGAAGAATCGCTGAATGTCCAGATGATTTCTTATTTGTTTACAGTTATTATAATTGCCTTATTTGCCCTTACAAAATTCCAAAAGCAGGTTATTCCGCAGGAAGCAATCATCGGGATCATTTACTGTATTGGACTCGGCCTTGCCATGCTGCTGGCGGAAAGAATCCCCGGAGGATCTAACTTCATATCCAAGACCATTACGGGGAATCTTTTATGGGTAACCTGGGATAAGGTTCTTAATTGCTTTATAATGTTTTTGATAGTTGGCATTATTCATCTGATATTCTGGAAAAATTTTATTCTTATCTCAGATACAAAAAATGGTTTGCCTTACAGCCTCTGGAAAACAAGATCCTATGAATTGATTTTTTACATAACCTTCAGTGTCGTGATTGTAAAGGCAGTCCCTGTCGGAGGCGTATTTTTCGTATTCATGCTTCTAATCGCCCCGACTGCTGCTGCAACACTCTTTACACAGAACTGGAAAAAACGTTTTATATGGAGCTGGATCATCGGTATCCTGGGTTCCATATCAGGTATGTACCTGTCGTATACCATGAATATTTCCAATGCGCCTGCCATTGTAACTCTTCTTGGTGTCACGGTGTTTCTCCTGGCATTTGGGAAACTTGCAGCACAGAAACTCATGAAGATTAATATTAATAAAGCAAACTGATGACTACCGGACTCGATTTTATGTTATTACCATTTATCGGATGTCTTTTATTGATCTTTATAATGGTTTATTTCGGAATTCATGTTATTGAAAGAGAGATAATTTTCGTGGATATCGCCTTAGCCCAGATCGCTGCTCTAGGCAGTGCGGTGTCGCTCGTCCTTGACACCCTGAACATAGGTCATCAGCATCATGTTCAGGAGCATGATTCAAGAACATTTATGGCTTATCTTTTCTGTTTAATAGCTGCCGGGATATTTACTCTCTTAAAGAATAAACAAATAAAAATACCGCTGGAAGCGATTATAGGGATAGCCTATGCTGTGGCTACAACAAGCGCTGTTATTATACTTGATAAAGGAGCAGGAAGTGATGTACATATTCATGATATGCTGGCCGGATCAATCCTGTGGGTTTCGCGGCATCAGGTTTTTCGTCTTTTTATAATAGTCCTGATAATTGGTGGATTTCATTATTTTTTCAGAGAAAAATTTAAAGGTGTAACGCAATTTTACAAGACCGGGGAAACAAATATCACTAATCCGGGTCTCTGGGATTTTCTGTTCTATTTCTCCTTTGGAATTGTTATAGTTGAAGCGGTTGCAATCGGAGGTATTATAACAATCTTTGCCTTCCTCATCATACCTTCATCAATATCCACACTGTTTGCAACCCGTTGGACTTCAAGGGTATTAATCGGATTGCTGGTAGGAGGGATCGCTACAATACTTGGTTTATACCTGTCATGGGTAATGGATGTACCATGTTCCCCCACAATTATCCTGTTCCTGGCAGCCATCCTGCTCTTATCAGTTTTATTTAAAGGAATTCTGAAATACAGTAATTTGCTCAGAACAAAGACCAACAACTAACCTTCATCCATTAAGTTATAGCTATTTCTTACTTTAATTATAATATTCATCTGGATTTGGGTTACACAATGCCATTAAAATAAATTATTATATGATGACCAAAGTCAAACCCAGAATTATTGAAGGCGGCGCAATCGATGACAGCTCAGGTATGACCATGGAGCAATACAGCGAAATAATGAAAAAGCAACTCGGTAAAGAGTATATCAGGTTTGCTGACAACGTGATAAAGAAAATAAATCCTTTGGAAGACTCAACCGTACTGGAGATCGGACCAGGACCCGGCTGGGCCGGTATCAATTTGTTAAAGAAAAGAAAAGACCTCAAACTGGTAGGACTGGAAGCTTCTCCTGACATGATCAGAGTCGCTTCTGAAAATGCAGGGAGGGAAGGATTTTCAGATGTAAAATATATTCAGGGTTTTGGTGAAAACATGCACCAGATAAATGACGGACAGTTTGATCTGGTAATTTCAAGGGATTCCCTACATCATTGGACTGAACCGGACAAGGTATTTAAAGAAATTCGGCGCGTGTTAATGTCAAATGGGAAGCTTTACATTCACGATTCCAGACGGGATATGAGCTTATTCGGACGTCTGATCGTAGCGATAGCCAGTAAATTTATTCCAAACAACATGGGATTTTACTGGAAATCCTCTATTGCTGCCAGCTATACCCCTGATGAAATAAAAACAATGCTTTCAGAAATCAGCTTTAATGATTGGCAGGTTGAATCTGATTTGCTGGATTTAGTAATATACAGAACTTGACAACCCACTTAAGGGGCAGTTATATACAATCTAATGTAATCTGTACATTATCAATGAAATACTAAGCATATAACAGTTAATATGAGAAAAGAATATATGATTAATAAAATATGCCATATAGCATTACGTCTAATCTTTGGGGTTTGTTTGTTTTTATCACAGTTTACAAGTGGCAGGAATACATTTTTTACCGATAATACATATTTATTCTCCATGGGAATAGCATTCTTTGTTGCTGGAAATATTATCTGGATTATTGCTTCATATAATTTAAAAAAGGCTGTGAGCGAAAATAAAATTGCAACAGGCGGACCATACAAATATATAAGGCACCCAATCTATACCAGTATTTACATCCTTTCGGTCGGATTGGGATTTATTTTCTTCGCATGGCTTTGGTTCGTTGTTATGATAGTATTTATACCTTTCTGGTACCTGGAATGCAGGAAAGAGGAAAAGGAAATGATTGAATTGCTTGGAGAAGAATATATTAACTATCGGAAAAATACAGGAATGTTTTTCCCACAGATATGAGAGGTAATAATAAAGAAAAAACTTACGCATATTGCATGGCTGTTAAATAAAATGTCTTTAAAGTAGATGAGCAAGAGAAAAAGAATAGATAAGAAGAGTTCAAGAACTGCAGGTTATACTTGCATGTGCAGGGCATCATCATACCTTGAAAGCAATATTTATTACAGATCTGATGATTATATTGCCGTTAAACTATTGCCTCACCTTATTAAAATTTTACTAAAGTTTAAAATTATCAATTTAAAAGGAAGAATATCTCCCACTGGAATATATCCATATGTCATAGCAAGGACAAAATATATTGACACCATTTTTGAAGATTCGATAAAAAAGGGATTTGAACAGACAGTAATTATGGGTGCGGGATTTGATTCAAGGGCAATAAGATTTTATTCTTCAGGTAGGAGTAATATAAGAGTCTATGAAATAGATACAAACCATACACAAAATGCAAAAACCAGACAGTTGATAAATCGAGGAATTAATATACCTGATAATAATATTTATATACCTGTTGATTTTAATAAAGAGAATATAAGGTCCAGATTAGATGAAAACAAATTCAAATCATCTAAAAAGACCCTCTTTATACTTGAAGGTTTCATAATGTATCTATCTCATGATGCAATTGATGAAACATTTAAGATTATTTATGATTATTCTGCTCCCGGCAGCTTAATAGTATTTGATTACGTTTATGCATCTGTTCTGAGAAAGGAGTTGAAATATTATGGAGAAGGCGCAATATATCAAAGGGTAACTAAAGATAATGAGAAATGGACTTTTGGAATTGAAGAAGGGGGAATTGAAAGTTTCCTTAAATCTTACAACTTCAGCCTTCTTGAACATCTTGATTCAAAAGTAATTGAAAAGAAATATTTTACAAATGAATCAGGAAATCTGATAACAAAGGTCAATGGAACCCATTGTATTGTATTAGCTAAAAGAGATGATTAATAAGGTACATGACATTGCAGCATGTATAGATAAGTTAAACGTAAATGATAATTTTAAAGTGAGTGCACAAAAAAAATATCTCCAATGAAACTGAAAGATTCTGTAAAAATCACCCTGAAAAATAGCATCTATTATGTTATTGATGATAATGGAAAAATCAAAAAATTCAAGCCTTGGCTCGGCGATATTTTTTCTTTCGTTTACGATCGCATTATGGAAAAATCTATATTCCCAAAAAAATTTAAGGGAAGCTTTGCAAAGCACTTTGATATATTGAAAGAGGAATATCAGAATATTCATGGTATGAATATAATTGAAATAGGTACAGGAAGCGGATCTGCAGCATACTTATTAAATAATGATAATTATTATACAGGCATAGATATCAGCAGTGGACTTCTATTTCAGGCAGTCAAGAAATTTAAAAACAATAATTTTCAGGAGGTTGAATTCTTTGTTTCAGATGCAAGTGATTTACCGTTTAGTAACGAGTTCTTTGATGTGGCTATATGTGATTTGTCATTAAACTTTATTGGAAACATAGAAACCTTTGTTAAAGAAATAAAAAGAGTAATGAAGCAAGGTTCGAAATTTTTCTGCAGTGTCCCTGTTCCTGAAAGAAAAGAGCCAAAAGTTAAGATACATGGAAGCTTATACTCTGAAAATGAATTGAAAACCTGTTTTGAGAAGTTTGGTTTTAGTTTCGTACCAAAGCCTACTGAAAATGGTGCTTTGCTATATTTTGTAGCCAAACTTAATACTGACAACTAAAAAAAATAATAACCGCAGGTACCTGAACTTCATATTGTAAGTATTCCCCTCATTGTATTCAATATTAAACCAATTTTTATTTGCATTTTGAACGTAGGTTCATTATCTTTGTTAAAATGCATTGCCATGAAAGCATCACTATTCTTTAAAGTATTTTTTATACTGCCTCTTATTCTTTTTGGTGATTATCTATTAATGGCACTTTTAGGTTGTTCAACCTGCCTTTTTGGTCTGGGTGATGAGTTTTATTGCGGCTCGTTTTGTATTGCAGGCAAAATAATTTTAGTTTTGTCAGCAGTGTTCTTCGTGTATTTGATTTACACGGATATTAAAGTTTTATTCAGATCAAAAAAGAATGGCACGACCGCAGAAATCAAGGAACGTCTCTGATCCCCCAAAAATGAAGGGTTTCAGACCCTTTGGCATGCAATCCTGTGTAAAAGATTCCCTAAAGTTGAAATATGAGGAATACGAGAGTCTAAGACTCGTTAATTACAAAATGCTACCACAGGATGTTGCTGCCAGACAAATGAATATATCCCGGCCCACCTTTACCCGGATTTATAACAAAACATTAAAGCTGATTGCAAAATCATTTGTGGAAGGAAAGGCTATTGAGATAGAAGGTGGAAATTATCTATTTGATAAAGACTGGTACCGGTGCAGGAAATGTTATAAGCTTATTCAAGGGATTGAAAATCATTCTAAATGCAAAGATTGTACGGCATATGGAGAGAGCGAGCTGATAAAGCTTAATTGATTTTCCCGAAAAAATTTGTTAACCATCGCTCTTAGAAAATCAAAATCACAACAAATTTCCCTTATAAAGATTCAAAATCTTCCGATACTCCTAATCCAAACAGGGCAAAATCATACTTTACAGGGTCATCCTTGTCCAGCTTTCTTAAAACTTTATCTAATTCTGACACTGCTCTGGCATCGTTTTTTTTCCGACGCAGAATTCCAAGTCTTCTTGCCACATTACCGGAATGGATATCAAGCGGACATGAAAGGATTGAAGGGGGTATCGATTTCCACAAGCCGAAATCAACACCTCTGTCATCTTTCCTTATCATCCACCTCAGATACATATTTAATTTTTTTGCCGCTGATCCTTTGAACGGATCAGATATATGTTTCATTGTCCGCTTATCATGCGGCAATTCAAAAAATATACTCCTGAATTGATGAATTGCTGGTTGTAAGGAATTTATAGTCTTATACTGATTAAATATGTTTTCCAGACCATTGTGTGCTATATAAACGTTTTTAAGTGCCTTAATGAAGTAGATAAAATCTGCCGAGTTAAAAGTCCTGTGGATGACGCACTTTATTCTTTCAAGGTCGGGTTCATTATGATATAAAATGAATTCATATGGTGAATCGTCCATGAATTCCATCATACGTTTTGCATTCCTGAGGATCATAGTCCGGTTACCCCAGGCAATTGTTGCAGCCAGGAATCCAGATATTTCTATATCCTCCTTTCCTGAAAACTGATGCGGTATGCTTATGGGATCGGGTTCAATAAAATCAGGGCGATTATATTTATCAACCATTTCATCCAAAAACTCTTTCAGTTCTTCTTTTTTTAACAACATCTACCTAAATTTAGCATCACAAAATTAAGGAATTATGAGATTGAATTATAAAGATTATTGTTCACTTTCAGAAACAGGAGCAAATGATCAAATCTGAAATTCCACAGTAATGGCTAATAATTTCTTTGGCTTTAAACAATTCATTATTCACCAGGATAAGTGTTCTTTCAAGGTTGGTACCGACGGAGTACTGCTGGGTGCCAGCGCCGATGTTTCCGCCGCAGGTTTGATACTCGACATCGGAACCGGAACAGGTCTAATTGCCCTGATGCTTGCGCAGAGATGCGATGCAGAAATTCATGCGATAGAACCTGACAGGAAATCATGGGAACAAGCCTGCAGAAATGTTTATGAAAGCAAATGGAGAAGAAGGATTAAAGTTGAAAATACGGATCTACAGAATTATAATCCTGGGAAGAAAAAATTTGACCTGATAGTTACTAATCCGCCTTATTTCTCTGATTCACTGAAAAATCCAGATGCCAGAAAAGCAGCGACACGGCATAACGAAAGTCTCTCCAATGCAGAATTACTGGAAGGTGTTTCAAGACTTCTGAATTATCCTGGTAAGTTTCAGATCATTTTACCATATGTGGAAGGTAATCTTTTTATTGCGGAGGCGCACGGATATGGTCTCTATTGCAATAATATAATAAAAATAAGGCCATTACCAACCAGCGAAATAAGAAGAATGATCCTGACATTTTCAAAGGAAAGGTTAAAAGTCAGGGAGAAATTTCTGACCATTGAATATGGAGAAAGGCATGAGTTTACGGAAGATTATAGAAATCTCACAAGAGATTTCTATATCAAATTTTAACCAGGACTTTTAGATAAAAATATTTACCGCTGAGTTACACTGAGTATCACAGAGTAAAACACGGAGTAAATTCCTTTATCAAGAATTTTATTCTATGGTTTATGGTAAACAAATATTTTTTCAGGATTAATAAACAGTGAACCTTCGTGTCAACTCCGTGCGACACCGTGGTTAAGGTAATTTATCACTTTCAGGCAATCCGAATTCCTCATTCATTTCAATGCCGAGAGTCTTTAATTCATTCAGAACAGGAATATAAATCTCCGGGACAACCGGTCTGTAAACACCTGCCAGGTTTAATCTTTTCTCAAGGATCATCCTGACCGCAATTGCTGCCGGAAGAGCTACAGTTCTGGAAATGGCAGTATTGGTTGCCGGGGTGCCGAAATCGAGCATTGAGGATTTAATGACTTCCCTTTTGCCATCAGGATATGTTGCAAGGAAAACATGTTGCATTACAACCATATCACGTTCATTATCAGCCAGTGTCATCATGCTGATCATTCTGTTTGCTGTAATATCAAAAGGCGATGTCTCCCGGCATTTAAGTTTTTCATGACTGAAGAAACCAAGCCATTCCAACGATTTAAATGCAACGGATATTTCTGAAAGTCCAAGTTTAACAGAAATGTTTTTCCTCAGGTTTGATACACCACAACCTGTTCTTTCAGCAAGGAAATCCGCAAATGTCATTTCGCGGTAATCGTTTACGGAATCATCGAGCATATTTAATCCCTTCATTGCATCCAGCGTTTCACACCATCCTTTGTATCTGAATGTCCCCCTGTACATACTCTTTGCTTCAGAGATCCCGTATATATCTGCATAGCTTATTGAATCCCTGTTAGGATAAACTTCAAGTTCTCCAATACCCGGAAAATCAAATGAAAACCTGTCTTTAAAAAGATCTGCCGGTTCTATATAAATTCTTTTTCCATTTTTCAGGTAAAGAGCGCTGTTTCGGCTTGCAAGTACAACACCCTTCGGGCTCCAGGAGAATTTGTAACCGAGAGGATTATCTGCAGCTTCCGGGGCAGGCAGTGCACCGCAGAGAGAATAAAACTCTTCAACTCTGCCGCCTTTATCATGTACATGATCGATGATCTTCATTGCCGACATATGATCTATCCCGGGATCGAGACCGGTTTCATTAAGAAAGATCACCCCTGACTTCCTTGCATCTTCATGCAGAGACTGCATTGCAGGTTGTACGTACGAGGTGGTAACAAGCGGTTTTTTATACTTCAGACATACTCTGGCCACACCCGCATGGTAATTGAAAGGAAGGAGGGAAACAGTTATATCGTACTCATTAATAAGTTTTTCAAGGGTCTCAGGATCATCCATTGACCAGTCGAGTGAATTTCCGCCCGGATTCCCGTTTATCATCGCATCGGCTCTATCCTTCATTGGTGAGGCGATCATCAGGCTGAAGCCCTTTTCAAGCAGGTACTCAACCATTGGTTTTGCAACAAGACCGGCTCCAAGGATCAGTACCTTTTTCATAGGAAGAAAATTAAAAGTCTAAGTTAATGAAACGATTTCATTTAAAACATGACATTTATCTTTGTGTCTCTCTGTGTCTTCTCTCTGGATCTCTGTGTAATAAAAAAGAATTTAAGAACTTACACAGAGTTACACAGAGTTACACAGAGGATCACAGAGGTTACACAGAGGGAAATGATATAAAATTGTATCTTTGTTTTAAGCATAAAACTATAAATGTCTCTGTTCCCGAAACGCGATGTCAGACAACCCCAAATACGCAGAAACACCGCTGATGAAGCAATATTACAGCGTCAAGGCAAAGCATCCTGATGCGATCCTGCTTTTCAGGGTGGGGGATTTTTATGAGACTTTCGGTGAGGATGCCATCAGGGCATCAGAAATCCTGGGTATCACGCTTACAAGGAGGGCGAACGGTTCGGCAACATTTGTAGAACTTGCAGGATTTCCATACCATGCACTCGATACATATCTTCCAAGGCTTGTCAGGGCAGGTCAGAGGGTGGCAATCTGCGAACAGCTTGAGGATCCAAAACTGACTAAAAAAATTGTTAAAAGGGGAATAACAGAGCTGGTAACACCGGGTATTCTGCTTAATGAAAATGTTCTGAACCATAAGGAGAATAATTTCCTTGCGGCAGTTCATATTGATAAAAAGATTGCAGGCGTGGCATTCCTGGATATTTCCACCGGCGAGTTCCTTGTGACGGAAGGTACCATAGAATATATAGATCAGATGCTGAATAATTTCCAGCCGAAGGAGGTTCTGTTCGAAAAAAAGAAGAAAGATCTCTTCCTCGAAAATTTTGGTTCAAAATTTTATACTTTCAAACTGGATGACTGGATATTTACTCCGGAAGCAGCAAATGATCGACTTCTTAAACAATTTGAAACCAGTTCATTAAAAGGATTCGGTATCCAGAATTTGTCCTTCGGGATAATTGCTGCAGGTGCAATTCTCTGTTATCTTGACATAACTCAGCATGATCAGCTGGGGCATATTACGACACTGGCCAGGATTGAGGAGGAACGTTATGTCTGGCTTGACAAATTCACAATCAGGAACCTCGAACTTTTTTTCTCTCCATACGAAGGTGCAAAAACCCTGATTGATGTGATGGATCATACCATTTCACCGATGGGCGGCAGACTCCTGAAAAGATGGCTATCCCTGCCCCTGAAAGATATACTGCCAATAAACGAACGGCTCGATATTGTTCAGCATCTTGTTGAAAAAGGTTCATTCACGGATGAGATCTCCGGGCTTATTAGACATATCGGAGACTTAGAAAGACTCGTATCAAAAGTTGCTGTCAGCAGGATTAATCCCAGGGAAGTAGTCCAGCTGAAAAAAGCCCTTAAAGCAATTGAACCCCTCAAATCTCTTTGCTGCAACAGCGGCTCTGTTCCTCTTGTGCAGATTGGCGAACAGCTGAATCCATGCAAATTGCTGGCAGACAGGATTGAGCATGATATAAACAATGATCCGCCGGTAATGATCAACAGGGGAAATATCATTGCTGCAGGAGTCTCTGCAGAGCTTGATGAGCTCCGGACAATACTCTACAGCGGCAAGGATTACCTTACAGACCTTCAGAACAGGGAAAGCGCACGTACAGGGATTACATCCCTAAAGGTAAGCTACAATAATGTTTTCGGATATTATATTGAGGTGAGGAATACACACAAAGATAAAGTGCCTCCGGAATGGATAAGGAAACAGACTCTTGTAAGTGCTGAAAGGTATATCACTGAAGAACTAAAGGAATATGAAAGTAAAATACTTGGGGCTGAAGAAAAAATCCTTGCCATTGAAACGAAGCTTTTCAATGATCTGGTACTGACAATAAACGAGTATATACCTCCCATACAGATTAATTCATCGCTGGTAGGAAGAATCGACTGCCTTCAGTCGTTTGCTGTTCTATCGATCCAAAACAATTATGTAAGACCTCTCCTTGACGATTCTAAAATTCTCGATATCTCAGACGGACGTCATCCTGTAATAGAAAATCAATTGCCCGTTGGTGAATCATATGTGCCGAATGACCTTGTCCTGGATACAGACGAACAGCAGATAATTATTCTTACCGGCCCCAACATGTCAGGTAAATCTGCACTTCTGAGGCAGACAGCTTTGATAGTTCTTATGGCACAGACAGGATGTTTCGTACCTGCCAGGGCAGCAAAGATCGGGATAGTTGACAAGATTTTCACCAGGGTGGGCGCCTCAGATAATATAAGTCTCGGGGAATCAACATTTATGGTAGAAATGAATGAGACAGCCAGTATCCTGAATAATCTGTCGGACAGGAGCCTTGTTTTGCTTGACGAGATCGGACGGGGCACAAGCACCTATGATGGCATATCTATTGCATGGGCAATGGTTGAATATCTGCATGAGAATAAGCTAAGAGCCAAGACCCTGTTTGCCACTCATTATCACGAGCTTAATGAGATGGAGAATTCATTTTCAAGAGTTAAAAACTATAATGTCTCTATAAAGGAGATGAATAATAAGGTCATCTTCCTGCGCAAGCTGAAAAGAGGAGGGAGCGAGCACAGTTTTGGCATACACGTTGCAAAAATGGCGGGGATGCCCAGAAGCGTTGTAAACAGGGCTGGTGAGATCCTTAAGGAGCTGGAACAAAGCCATAATAAACAGGAGCTTACCAAACCAATTGCAGATATTGCAGGACACAGGGAAGGATTGCAACTAAGCATTTTCCAGCTTGATGATCCTGTGCTGAAGCAGATCAGGGATGAGATACTTGAGCTTGATATTGATAACCTGACGCCCCTTGAAGCGCTTAACAAGCTTTATAATATCAAAAAGATACTGAAATAGAACTTATTAAAGATCACAATAATATACTTACCTCTGCAATTTTGCTGCTTCTCTGATAGCACATCCCGCGGCATCGGGGTTTGAGAGCCACATTTCAGAGTATTTGTGTTATAAGATCACTCCGTGCGATCCAGCTTTAATGGCAGCTAGGGTAGCAGAATAAGTATCCTCAGGCGATGCCTTGCGGCTATCTTTCCCTGTAGGGATGTTGATGTCAATGCCTGGCAAAAGGTAATTGTCAGTGGTACTGTTACTTCATTATCGGATAACATGCCTTTGCCAGGGGCAACTATTATTGAAAAAGGTTCCGCAATGAATGCGACAACGACTAATCTTAATGGGGAGTTTACACTGACGGTTTCCGGGGAACAAGCGATTCTGGTCATTTCTTTATATAGGGATGAAAACACAGGAAGTGACGGTAAATGCAGGAAAAGCTCCATTGCTGATTACTATGGAAATAGACAGTTATAGCCTTGAAGAAGTCGTTGTGACAGGTTACGGAACTATTAAAAAGGGAGCATATGCAGGTTCTGTAAGCATCGTTAAAATGGATAAGCTTGCAGATGTTCCTGTTAATGTTATAGGTCAACTGCTGCAAGGCTCCACTACAGGAGTACAGTTTACAAATCCACAATGAGTCCGAATGATATCGAAAGCATTTCAGTTATCAAGGATGCCACTGCAGCCTCACTCTATGGATTGAGGGCAGCAAATGGAGTTATTATCATTACTACGAAGAAGGGAATCTCCGGAACGGCTAAAGTAAACTTTAAATCAGAGATGGGATTTTCAGATTTTGCAACTCCTTACAGACCCTTCATGGGTGGAGATGAAAGAAGGGAAACTATGTACGAAGGTCTGGTAAACAATGGGATCTATTATCAGAATTTGGATCAGGCAGGAGCCACTGCTTATGCTGATGCCAATATTGACAAATATGCAAAATTACCCTGGACAGGTGTATGGACCGATTGGAAGGCTTCTCTTCAGAAAAGGTAAGTACCGGAATAATGAAGTTTCAATAACAGGAGGTAGTGATAAGATAAAATATTTTTCATCATTTGGATATACCGAACAGGAAGGAGTTTCAATCATGAGTTACATGAAACGTTTGTCAGGCCGCTTAAATTTAAGTTATGATGTATCCAAACGGTTAAGTGCCGGTATGAATACTTTATTCTCTAATGTTAAACAAAGTACAAATACAGAAGGTACAACTTATGTTGGACCTTTTTATTCAGTCTTTAACACAGTACCACCGCGAGATGTGCCTTTTCTTGAAGATGGAAGATATGCTTTTAACTTTCCAAGAAACGGACAGGGCAGGAATCCGAAAGCATATGCTGACCTGAACTACCAGCATGAAAACATTATCCGTGCTTACAACACAATTTATGCCGGTTACAGGATAATTGAAGGCCTGGAGTTTAAATCAACCCTCAACTATGATTTTAACATGATTAAGGGAGAGCAGTTTACCCACCCCCTCTCTGCCTATCCTCTTAGTCTTGGATCTATTTCAAAAAGTTTTAATGACATTAGAGCTACTGTATGGACCAATAGCTCCCAGTATTTAAAAACCTTCGCCAAAGTCCATAATCTTGATGCTTTGATCGCGTACGAAATAAGTGATTATTCCGTTGACAATATTGATGCATCAAAGACAAATCTGGCTAACTGGGATATGGTAGAGCTGGATAACTTTTCTGCTCCCGGAAGTATTGGCGGATTGCATGAGGGATACAGGATGCTCAGTATTATCTCAAGAGTTAATATTGTCTATCTTGATCCAATTGTTCACAGAGCTAATCCTTCCAATACTATTACAGGGACTGTTACTCTGGCACAGGTAATTAAAGAAAGACGCAAAGAACTGGTCGGAGAAGATCACAGGCAATTCGATGCTCTGAGAAATAATGAAACCATTGTAAGGATCGGAGGCTGGCACATTCCAAACCTTATTGATGGAGTAAAAAGTTCTAACAAGGATTATTTTCATTCAATGTTACCTGTTCCTAAATATGAAATGGATGCTAATATCAATATGAAACAGAATCCCGGATATTCTTTATAAAGCTGATTTACAGAAATTATTCTATTTTTGATCATTTACTGAGCCATCTTTAATTTATTAATAACGGATGAAGGAAAATATTGTGAACATGATACTGGAGCGTGCTTCACGCTTCAGTTCGCGGGAGGTATTCAGATATAGAAAAGCCGAAAGCAAAATTTATGAGAGTATCAGCTGGGAGAGCTTTGCAAGTGAATCCCAAAAGGTTTCCAGAGCACTGATCTCTCTGGGATTGGGTCCCTCAGATAATATTGGAATTTTCAGCGAGAACCGTCCGGAATGGGTAATATCAGATCTTGGCATCATAGGGATCAGAAGTGTTGTGGTCCCTTTATATGCAACATCTTCGAAGCAGCAGCTTAAGTATATTGCTGATGAAACCCAAATGAAATTGATCATTGCCGGGAACCGGGAGCAGTATGAAAAGGCCATCTGGTTACAAAAAAATACAAAAACTCTTAAAAAGATAATTGTTTTTGATCCTGATATTGCACCAGATAATGATAGTTGTATAGATTGGCATAAGTTTATTAACCTTGATGCCGGGAACAGGTTTGAACCGGAATTGAAGCAAAGAATGCAGGAGATTCAACCCGATGATCTTGTTACTATTATCTATACTTCAGGAACAACGGGCGAATCAAAAGGGGTGATGCTTACGCATTCAACATTCCTTTATGCATTTAAAATACACGATGAACGACTTAATGTAAATGAAAGAGATGTATCAGTTTGCTTCCTGCCTCTGAGTCATGTTTTTGAACGTATCTGGACTTACTATCTTCTCTATCGCGGAGCAACTAACGTTTTTATCGACAATCCAAGGGAAGTAGTAACACAGCTTCCCATAATCAAACCCACGGTAATGTGTACTGTTCCAAGGTTCTTTGAGAAAACCTTCGAGGGGATACAGTCAGAATTATCTAAATGGTCACCAGTCAAGAAAAAAATCTTCAACTGGTCGGTTAAGACAGGTCTTAAGTACTCTGAATACCTCAGCAAAACTCAAAAGCCTCCAATTGGTTTAAGTTTAAAACACGGTGTCGCCGATGCACTTGTACTTAAGAAACTGAGAAATATCTTTGGCGGGAAAATAAGATTTATGCCATGTGCAGGCGCCGCAATAAGTCCTTCGCTTCTCAGATTCTTTCATGCCGCCGGAATTTTTGTCAATTACGGTTACGGGGCGACAGAAACATCGGCTACTGTGTCGTGCTTTAAATCCGACAGGTACGATCTGGATACCTGTGGAACAATAATGCCCGGGATTGAAGTAAAAATAAGCGAAGAGGGAGAAATTCTGATCAAAGGGGGCACAGTTTTCAAAGGCTACTTCAACAAGCCGGAAGAGACAGGAAAAACTCTTATCGACGGGTGGTATCATAGCGGCGACCAGGGTTATATTACTCCGGACGGCGACCTGGTGATGACAGACAGGATAAAGGATCTGATAAAGACATCTTCAGCGAAGTATGTTTCTCCCCAGAAAATTGAACTTGTATTAGGTCAGGATCCGTTTATTGAACAGATAATTGCCATTGGCGATAAGCGAAAATATGTTACTGCGCTTATTGTTCCATCTTTTGCGACACTAAAAAGTGAAGCCGAAAAAATGGGGTTTAAAACAACGGAAAATGCAGAATTAATTGTCAGGAAAGAGATTATCGAATTCTATAATATCAGAATTAATAAGATCCAGGAAGAATTTGCACCTTATGAGAGAGTTGTCAGGTTTAAACTATTACCGGAACCCTTCAGCATACAGAATGGGATGCTGACCAATACCCTTAAAGTACGCAGAAACGCATTGATTGAACAATATAAAGAGGATATAGAAAAGATGTACCTAGCGGGTTAGCTTAAACCTGTTATGCGACCATAGCCAGTTCTCAGGCTTTTTCAGGATAACCGACTCCAGTTTCCGGGCGTACATTTCAGTAAGAGCTCCCTCCTTTATTTCAAGTGGTTTTGCAGTAAGCAACGTTAGTTCGACAGTGTAGCAGCCGCGCTTGATCCGTTGAACGTCAATGTAAATTACCGGGAGGTTATCTAAACGGGCATGTTTCTCTAATCCATGCAGGAAGGGAGTATTGTGGTTCAGAAAATGAATCCAGTATGCTTTTTCACTTATCTTCTTAGGCATTCCCTGGTCGGCAGCCATAAGAAAAAGAGTTTTGGTACCCTTACATTTTTCAAAGGTTAATGAAGTCTCAAATATTGCTGCAAGTGTCGTCCCAAAGCGGGAGCGGCTCCAGCGGACAAACTTGTCTATATATTTGTTATTTAGAGGTTTATAAAAAGCAATTACTTTAAAATCCGTTTGCAGACTTGCCGAAAGACTTCCCCATTCCCAGTTATTATAGTGACCGGTTACACCTATTATGCTTTGCCCCGAAACGGAAAAAGGTTCGATGACTTCCGGGTTAATTATACGATATCTCTTTAAAATCTGTTTCCGTGATATTGTGAATGACCATATCCCTTCTATTAAGATATCAGCAAGATTTTTATAAAAAAGATGTGTTAACCGTTTTAACTCTTTATCCGGGATACCGGGGAATGAACTTTCAAGGTTTTTCTTAACCACATTTTTACGGTACCCGATGATCCTGTGTACTATGAACCGGAACAGATTCGAAAATCCGTAAAGCAAAGGGACTGGTAATAGCCCGATAAACAATACAGCTATAATAAATAAAAGAGCACCTGGAAGGTTCATGACCAAAAAGTATCAGAATTCTATTCTAAAAAGATTGACAAAATAGTAATTATAAAATAACCATAAAAATTCATTATTCACAAACTTACAGATCAGGTACCTCCAAATCATCTGCTTTGGAGTGTAACTAAGAAGCGGGATAACGACAAACTACCATGTATTTTACTAAAAACTAAACCAAAATTCTATAATTAATCATATATTTGTTTATATGATAAGGAACGAATTATATTCCAGATCTTATTTTTCCTGCATATCTATCTTATTACTAACTTAAAATGATCCATCATGAAAAAAATTATTCCTCTGATTATTCTTCTTTTCTTTGTCATTAATCTGACCGGCTATTCACAGCTTTCTGACAGAGTAAATAGTCCGAGTACTTTTAAAGTCGGGACCCGTCCTTTACAAGGTAATATGGGTTTATATTTTGGACTTGCATATAATGAGATTGAATATTGGTTTGATCATGATCTTGATTATACTGGTCTCCCGATTGTCAGTCTTAAATACTATATGACTGATAATGATGTTATACGGATTGGAATTCAGACATCAAAAACCAAAGAAAAAATCAAGGGTACTGTTGACCCTTTGGTTGATGGATCAAGCCTGACCGAAAAAAACTATGTCGACAAGGAGTCAAGATTTCTTTTTTCACCCGGTATTGAACACCATTTCACCAGTTCAAATATTCTTGATGTATATGTAGGCGCGCTGCTCCCTTTCGGATGGAAAGGTGAAGAATATGTAAATGATGAATCTTATACATTAGGCAGTTATTCGCATTATACACGTTCACTTTTTAGTTTCACTTACGGGTACGAAGTGTTCGTCGGGATTCAGTCATTTGTTGCCGATCTGCCATTAGCTATTGGTCTTGATTTTGGAGTTGCAGGAATGGGGCACTTAGGAACTCAGTATAAACATGTTGTGGAAAACAGAAGTGGGACCATTACCACAAAACAGACTTTTTATACTACTGATGCAGATGCTCTTGGAGTTAAATACAAAGACATGTCATCATCTGACTCCAAATTCCAGGGGAACGTGCGCCTGACTATTGCCTACTTCTTTAAAAAGTAAGTTTTGAAAAATTAATGAATAGTAATGCCGGCATAAATAAGATGTTCTTAATATTTCCTGTAGTATATATTAATTGAATACCCTTATGCCGGGATCACAAAAACTTATAAAACAGAGACACATGAAATACTTCATAAAAATATTTTTATTTTCCTGCCTTGCAATATTATTGATGTCTTCGTGCGCAAGCACCAATACATTCAGAGTTGGAAGAACTTCATCATTTCTCCCCGATCTGATCCGGTTTGATCTGACATCCGCTGATGTAGAACTTATTGGGGAAATGGATATTTCCGTTAACTATAGCCAATATTTGCTTTTCATTAAGAAATTTGAACTCATTAATGATATGGAGGTAAGCAGCAGAACCGTAAATACAATGGTAATGTTTGGGAAACGAAATGTTCCGCTGAGTCCGGTTTTAAACAGAGCTCTTTATGATGTTTATCTGAAGTATCCTGACGCTGATTTCACTGTACCGGTTTATGTAATTGAAGAACAGCAAAATATGTTCATGGGTAAAAAGATAAAGAAAACTGCAAGGATTAAAGCATATAAGATAAAGATTTGAAAACGCGTTGCCGGTATAGAAAACTTGTTTTTTCAATCTTAGTTCTCCTCCTGGTCCTGGTATCAGCATGTGAGAAAAAGCAAGAGGAAGCAGTAATTCTGTTAACTCCATTTCAGCTGGTTTTTGCTAATGTTCAACCTTCTGAGGTGGTGTCTCTTGTTATTGACTGTCAATCACCGACCGAGATGGAACAATTTAATGTAACCAGCAGAGTCGAAGGGTCATATTCCAGAACAGAACTTGATACAATTATCACGGGAAAGAGATTTTATATGAGATTTGATTATCTGGTACCTGACTTATATGAAAGCACCCGGATAATTCTTGAATTTACACTCAGTGATATTTTTGGCAACGTTGTGACAAATGCAAAAATTATAGAAGTCGTTGCAACTGCCAAGTACCTTAAAGAAACAGCAGGACATGAGCTTTTTTCAGGCAACTCCGGGAAGCAGAATGCATATAACATTCTTGCAGGTATTCCTCTTTATATGGGTTTGGATAATAGAGGAATGATGCATATTGCAGACACTTCAGATAGTCCGGTATTAATAAAAAAATGGATATCCCCGGCTGGCCTGAAGTTTGTGAGGTTCAATGGTTTTGACTATCCTAACTGCACTAACCTCTCGGTCAGAAATTCGTTCAATGCAGGAATAAAAACAGAGTTCGTAGATAATTTAACTATTGGTGATATTTTTCTGACCCGGATTAATCCCAGCGGCATAATCGAAGAGTATATTGCAATAAAAATAGTAAGCATCATTGACGATACAGGTAGCGAGTGGGATCGTTATATTTTCAATCTTAAGAAATAGATTTTTCCAATTAACAGGATAATAATATTAAAGATGATGATTGCGGGCAACAGGTATCATAAGGGTTTATTAACAGTGATATGTCTGACATTTATGTCATTCACTGAATCTTCTGCCCAGTCGTTTTTAAAAATCGTCTGGGAAAAGGATTATGATGTTATTACTACCGGCAGGATAAATTCTGTTATTAAGTCAGATGATGGTGCTTTTTTACTGATCGGGGAGACTGGCTTCGCCGGATCCGGCGGGACTAAAATTCTTGTCCTGAAGGTTACCTCTGATGGGAATCTTCTCTGGCAGAAAACATTAGGTTCAAATGGAGATTTCAAATTCAGATCTGTTTGTAAATCCGGAAGCGAAGGCTTTTATGTCTTAGGTACAAAACAGGTTGGACAATCAAAAAAAATGATCTGGGTCGTAAAAGCTGATTCCAACGGAAACCTGGCATGGGAGAGTACACTTAGCGGGGGTGATGGAGAACTAGTTTCAGATATTGCAGAATCTTCTGATTATGGCGTCTTTGTATGTGGTTCAAAAGTGATTAAGGGAGACCATGACACTGATGGATGGCTCATAAAGCTAAATAAAAAAGGAACAATTGAATCTCAGGCACTGTTTGGCAAAAGGTATATTGATGATGAATTTAGTTCAATGATCAGTGATAATTCAGGTGGATATATAATATCCGGTTCAACATCAGTAAAAATGGGAGATGATAAAGTACCATACTTTATTAGCGTCGATTTCAGAGGAAACAAAAAATGGGAGAAATCATTTCCGGACCTTGTACGAACGATCCCTTCATCATTATATATAGGTAAAGATGGCTCAGTAGTATGCCTTGCTGAGGTTCTTTCTGGCTCAGGTCTGTTTGAAAAAGTTTCGAAACTTGTTATTAGTCAGTCGGGAGAACTTATCAAAAACGTCTCAATCAACAGGCATCTCAACATCTCAAAGAACTCCTATATTCAGGTTAAAGACGACCATCTGATATTGTTATCAGCAATGCAGGATCAATCTGAAATTATATCTGACAAATATATTATCCGGCTTGATAATTCACTTAAACCCGTCTGGATAAAAACTCAGGATCTGGAAAGTGTATCTCTTGGGTGCCTGTACAGGATTGATGATACAAATTTCATTTCTGCCGGCAGTGTAAATCTTAACAATAAAATGAATTGTGAAGCGGCGGTATTTCAGGATTTATCAGATAGAGAGATAGAGACGTACATTGATCAAAAATTGATGAAGGAGGGAATGGCGCAGAATGAAAGCAAAAAAGATTTCCGAAACCGGATAGGCAGGTCAAGGTACGATGATTACATTGCCCAGTACTCATCAGATGCCAAAAAAGATTTATCATTAATTCCGGATATATATTCGAGGGATATTGGTACTTCTGCAGATTCGAGACCTTCGATAATTGTCTCTTCAAAAAAAGCTGCTGAGGAAGCTGGAGGTATTGTTTTAAAAGGCAACTATTATGCCCTCCTTATTGCAATAAATGAATATAAGGATCCTTTGATCAATTGGCTGGATAAACCTATTAGTGATGCTCAGAAGCTATACGATGTTCTCGTTGATGACTATATGTTCGAAAAAGCAAACATCACATTCCTTAAAAATCCTACACGTGAACAGATTATCTCTGCTTTGGACAGAATGGAACAGGAGTTAACTAAATCAGATAATCTGCTTATTTTTTATGCCGGCCATGGTTATTGGAATTCAGTAACCCAAAAAGGTTATTGGCTCGCTTCTGATGCTAGCAAGCAAAACACTGCCAACTGGATTGGAAACAGTGCAATAAGCGATTACATAAGAAGTATTCCTGCTAAACATACATTATTGATTGCTGATGCCTGTTTCAGCGGAAGTATATTTAAGACAAGAGCAGCTTTCGGGAACCTCGACAAATCGGCACAGAAACTATATGATCTTACAAGTCGCAAAGCAATGACCAGCGGAACCCTGACAGAAGTTCCCGATAAATCAGTTTTTCTCGAATATCTGTTAAAACAATTATCAGAAAATGCCGAAGCATATCTCTCCTCAGAACAACTTTTTTTTAGTTTTAAACCTGCCGTTCTTAACAATACTGAAAACGTGCCGCAATTTGGAGTAGTAGGTAACTCAGGTGATGAAGGCGGGGATTTCCTTTTTATAAAGAGAAAAAAATAATTTATTTAAGCAGACAAATAACCTCTTGTACTGTCGGTAACCCCGGGCTGTTAGGAAATTGCAACCACAATACAAAAAAAGCATCTCTAAACAGGATAGAATATATCAGATAAAAAAATCCTTCCGGCATACAACATAAAAACAAATCAGGATGAAGATAGTAGCATTCGGAGCTTCATACAGTAAACACTCTATAAATAAGAAATTTGCAGGTTTTGCTGCTGAACAATTCAAAAATGCAAGAATCGAAATATTGGATCTGAATAGCTATAAAGTTCCGATATTTACAGTTGATGCAGAATCTGAAACTGGTTTTCCGGAAAATGTAAAATTATTTCTTGATAAATTAAAAGAAGCTGATTTACTTATTATATCAATGGCAGAGCACAATGGCAGTTATACAGCAGCATTTAAAAATCTATTTGACTGGGCATCAAGAATGAAAATGAAGATGTTTGAAAGCAAGGGAATCCTGTTACTATCAACCTCTACCGGTCAGAGAGGCGGGGCAGGAGTTATTGAGGCTGCCAGGGTTCGATTTCCAAGACATGGTGCAGAAATAATTGCCACATTTTCGTTACCTTATTTTCAGGAAAACTTTAATGTCGAAAAGGGCATTGTAAATGAAGATTTGGATAAACAATTCAGAGAAATTATTTCATCAACCCAAAAAATACTGAGGGAATCTTGAGTTATTTTTATTTGTTCTTATCAGACTCCTGAACGTTCATAGATTCAGAGGATTATCGTTTAATGAGTTTGGTTTCCAGGAAAGGGACATTGTTCAGATTAATCCGTAACCTGAATCCATCTTCCGGAAAGGAATTGAGTTAGTTAGCAGTTTAAATGTTATCTCAGGTAAATCAAACTGAAATTTTATAATGGTTGTTTCTCATAAGTGACATTAAGAGAGCCAAAATTATAACTATATGAGTACTGAATTTTCAATTCAGTCGCCTGACAATTCTTTTAAAGGGAGCAAGAAGCGTATTCCATGGGAGTTCCGAAAGTACCATCAGGACAAGCATATCAGGTCCAAAATAGGTTGATGCCAGGACTATTGCCAGTCCGTTATTCATATAGGCTGATGTGACAGCCAGGGCAATCTTATTCTCTTTTTTTTCTTTATAGCATATAAGGTATCCAATGAAATGAAGTATGATGAATACCAGGAATAAGATTGCAGTTTTCAAGACGAGAGTAGCCGGATTATTGAGTATTATCTCACTCTGGGAAGAGATAGCAAAATATACAAATGCAAATAAGAGAATGACATTTGCTGAAGTGAAGAAGTGCTGACTTTTAATAATTGTCATGGGGAATTTATTTTTGATAATCTGCGAAAGAATCAAAGGCAGGAAAACCATAAATGATATGTCTTTGAATAGCAGCAATATGTTAATTTCAAGACCTTTGAAATTAATCACCCAGAATAATAAAGGAACTGTAAAAGGAGCTATCAGTTGAGTAACAATCGCAATGCTCATTGCAAGGGAGATGTTCCCGTTTAGAATGTCAGTCAGGGCAGGGGTTGATACTCCTGCCGGCATGGCAGTCAGAAGAAGTACCCCGATTGCCAGTTCTTTATCAAAAAAGCTAAACACCAAAAATAAGAGAACAGGAATAATGATCATATAGCTAGTGGCTATGAAGGCCATCAACCTGTAATTTTTGATATTTTCAAGTATTTCGAGAGCATCAATTTTCAGGAAGACAAGAAACAACATCATCCCAAGTAATATTTTGGGCAGGTAACCCGGTACAGCAAAGGGTGCCGGCATCCACAAACCAAAAAAAATTCCTGTAATCAGGAAGACCCAGAAATATTTTTCAATAAACCTGCTAATTTTCATCACTTACTCTCGGATTTTCCTTATAAAAATATGATTTAAAAATATGTTTCTTACTCCCCCGGGGAAAATAAGTTTGAGCGTGAGTGTGAGACAAGGATCCGCCATTTGGCGGAGACGCAGTTCCGCTCAGCAGAAATGGAAAAGTTGTAGTGAAAGACCGAAGACCGAAGTCGGAAGACAGAAGTTCTCAGACCGCATGACCGCACGACTGCATGACAAAAGGAGCGAGTGTGAGAGTGAGTCTTGAGAAAACCTTACGGTTTATGAAGTTAGTTAAACCAGTATGATAGTTTAACGACTAACCCCCGGTTTTTATTTACGAAATTTTCCGTGCAGGAATTCCCTGTGTACACAATAAACAGATCCGACACCGGGGCAAAACGCCACTGGAAGCGGATATTCATATTCAGGTTATCGATCTGGTTGTTGTACTGGACGAATGTGGTGAGGAATATTTTATCCGTGAAGGTTATATCCATTGTGGGTCCCACAAGGATCAGCTTTGCACTGTTGTAAGGCTCGGGTAATGAGATGTTGTTATAATTCATTGTCATACCGATGCTGCCATATGGCTGTACCCGGTAATTCATCGATCCGTTGATGTTCCAGCGGTTTCCGTTATAGAAACCTCCGATGCTTGCATTCAGGATGTAGTTGAATAATTTGCGGGCATCTGAGGTAAATCCCACCTGGGCGCTTTTCCATTGAAACTGCTCACCCGTGTCAAGTTTCTCTCCTTCTGTATTGGTAGGATCAAAAGCACGGCTGAGCTTAACGAATTGTTCTTCAATGCTGAAGGACAGCAGGCTTTTATTCTGCCATCCAATACTATATGAAAGCCGGGTTTCCCGGTCAGTGATGCTGAATTCCGGATCGAAGATTGCATTGAAGCTTGCCCCGGGACCATGACTGATGACCCTTTTCGACCCTGATGGATAAAACAGGTAGCTGACAGAAGGTGTGATCTCATAAAAACCAGTCCTCCTGATATAACCCGCTTCGGCAATGTAATCCGATCCTATCCACGACTGATGGATGCCGGCTTTCAGGTACTGTGAGGAATAGTTTATATTTCCGGAAACAGATGCAGCATTCATACCCGCTCCTGGATAAAATGACTGATGATAGAATGTCTTACCCTGCCACCGGTTATCTGCAGTGGCGTAATTATATTCAAGTCCTGCCACCCTGTTGTAACGGTATCCGGTGAACGCAGTATCATCATACGATTCGGTGATCTGTTTATTGACAAGAAATCCTACAATGCTGGAGCGACTGAAGATCTCACGCTGCAGAACAGCGACCGCGTAATTACCGGAACGGTTTTCGACTTTTGATCCCGTCTGCATATCCATCATCCCGATCCTCCATTTATTGCCAATCCTTCCGGTCAACCTTCCACCGAAATCTACAGGGACATTAAGTCCGATACGCCTGGAAAAGAAAGGACGTGCATGACTGCTCCCTAGATTGGCAAACAGGTCACTGTTCTCAAGAAAAAACTGTCGTCTTTCAGGATAAAACAATTCAAAGCGATCGAGGTTAGTCTGCTGCCTGTCTTCCTCAACCTGGGAATAATCAGGATTGACTGTCAGGTCAAGGTTCATGGATGTTGACAATATCATTTTAGTATCAAAGCCTGCATTCCATCTCCATTTTGCAGATTCACCTGCTTCTGTATTCTTTATGACTGTTGCAGTGGCATAAGGGATGACGGATAACCTTAATCCTGCTTTATCAGGGGGCTTATCCCAGATCAGAGTCCCTGCGTGTGGAAGGGAGTTATGAGGAAATTGACGCGGAACAGGAGCCCATGCTGATTTTTCGTTCGTTTTAAGATCAAGCCGGCCAAAGTTGACGCCCCATTCTTTCTCTCCCCCGAAATAACGGAGGCTGCGGAAAGGGATGGCCATCTCGGCCACCCAGCGATCGTTGTAGCTCTTCACTGCAGATTTCCATTTGATATCCCAGGTAAAGCTCGACTGGTTTCCGTCGTTAATCACTCCGTCACACTGGGCGCCCGCTGCAGAGACACCGAAGGCAAATCCATTCGTTTGGTTATTATAGGTATCTATGTGTATCCTGAAGTTATCATTTTTGCCAAACTCAAAATCCCTGCGCAGGGATTCCACAGGTCTTTTCCCTGGTAATGGATCATAGCAGACCGCTCCGACATATATATTTGATTTATCGCAGGTGATTACAACAGTAGTTTTTGCAATTGCAAAACCTGTATCTACCGGCGTCACACGTATAAAATTCTCAGCCACTTCTGAGACCTGCCAGGATTTCTCATCAAGCACTCCGTCAATCTTAATTGCCTCCCAGGTACGTGATATATTAATACGGTATTTATCCCGGTTCACACCCTTCTCCTGGGAATAGAGCAATATTTCTCCGGAAAGAAAGAAAAGGATTAAGAGAAGGAAACGGTTAGTGCTGAGCATCGTTTTAAATTAAGATGCCAAAAATAGGAAAAAGGATTCAAGCATTATGTGTCTTAACCGGTTTGATTGAATATTTTCATTTTTTCGTACCCCGTACCCGCCGGTTGGCCAGCAGGCGGACAAAGGTTGCAACCAGCTGGCCGACTACTTTATCTCAAAAAAATCCAAATCATTTACTTTAAATGTCCATTATATCAATAGATTAGTCAGAAAAGGGTGTTTCCTTATATCACGCTTCTGTATTCATTACAGGACTTAATACCTTTTCAAAGTAAAATCAGTTCTCATAAAATTGGATAGAGAACCAGGAAGTTTAGAGCATACCGAAAAACATTCCGTATCTCCGGAGATGCAGAATATAAACTCATACCTGCAATCCGTTGATTATAGTATTCAATCGGTGCAATTTCTTAATTAATTAGCATTTCATAAAGTGACATGGTCACTATAACGGACAGTAAAAGGGATTACTATATTCCTTACTGTTTATTTACTAACCTAAACTAAAGATTATGAGAAAAGTTCTATTGTTTTTTTTAGTTTTTTGCTCAGCTTTACTATCAGCGAATGCTCAGCAAAAGACAATTTCCGGTACTGTTACCGGGGCTGAGGACGGACAGCCTGTTATAGGGTGTACAGTACAATTGAAAGGGATGGCTATCGGTACCAGCACTAATGCCGATGGTAAATACTCTATTAATGTACCTGAAACCGCTACAGCATTGGTTTTTTCTTATGTAGGTATGAAATCACAGGAAATCGCGATTTCGGGGCTTAATGTAATTAATGTTGTTTTGGAGTCTGATATAATGGGACTTAATGAAGTTGTTGTAACAGCCCTTGGTATCTCCCGCGAGAAAAAATCTTTAGGGTATGCTACACAGGAGCTTAAAGGGGATGTAGTTTCCAATGTTAAGACAGCCAACTTCATGAACAACCTTTCAGGTAAGATCTCAGGTGTGCAGATTCAAAGGAACCAAAACATGGGAGGCTCTACCAACGTTATAGTTCGTGGCAGCAAATCATTGGTAAACAGCAACCAGGTCCTTTATGTTGTTGATGGGGTGCCTATCAATAATCAAATTGGAAAATACACTGATGTTGGAGTAACCTCAGGCCAGGCTGCTACTGTGGCTGGATATGATTATGGGAATGCTGCCGCTGATATTGACCCTGAAAGCATTGAATCCATCAATGTTTTGAAAGGTTCAGCGGCGACAGCACTGTACGGCTCCCGTGCATCGGCTGGTGTTATCATGATCACCACCAAAAAAGGAAGAATACTAAAAGAAGGTGATAAAGCTCCTATAGGAGTATCACTGAGTTCCGGCTTCACTTTCAGCACAATTGATAAATCAACCTTCCCTACCTATCAGGATCAGTATGGTGCCGGTTATGGTTACGGAGATCCTCCTGATTTTGGCTTAAGGACTAAATCAGGGAGCCTTACAACAACTGATCCAA
>JALONT010000085.1 GCA_025454795.1 Bacteroidales bacterium
CATTCCAAAAAAAATCGAGATAATTATTTCCGGCCCTCTTCTTCATTCCTGTTCCCCTCTTCCCTGACCGGAATCTTATCTCTTTCCTATCCCTTCAACTAACTTCTTCGCCTAAAAGCGGGTGCAAAGATATTGAATGATTTTTTATTATTCAAATATTTTATCTGTTATTTTAAAAAATATGTCACTCCTGCAAGCCCGATACTTTACAGGGTAGATAAAAGTCATAGACATACGACTGGTTCTGTGTACTTTAGATTATATATATCTCTGATAAGTAAATTTGTTTATTTCACTCTGCCACTTCAATAGAATTAATAGAGGATTCCTGAATGATATAACAGGACACCATAAAAAAAAATTTGTCCGGATGAAGAAAAATTTATAACTTTTTAATCTTCTAATCTTTAAGGAGTAAAATATAAAAGGAGGAGCTAAAAATGAAAAAATATTTCTTTGTGTTCCATCTCATCGTTTTCTGTTTATCAGAAAATGCAACTTTTTCACAACAGGAAGGATGGTCAGAATTAAATCTCGGACATAATATTACTTCCAATAACAAATATGCTGTAGGGGGTACATGTCTGATATTTGCCGAAATTTCTTCCCCGAACATATATGCTTTTAACATTAACTCCGGGAAATGGAGTTCCAAAACAGTAAAGACTTTACTGGAATGGGAAGAAGCTTATTCAGGCGGAAACACCTCAGTAATTTATAACGATTCATTAGCGGTTTTCTACAGTGCACTTAACGACAGTCTTGTATTATTGAAATTCGAAGGGCAGATCCAGTCTTTAAATGGTAAAATAAGTGTCGGATGCAAAGAAAACTATGGTTATCTGGTGACAAATACAACAACTTATGTTTTTGATGCCAAAGATTCACAGATCAGAAATTTTACTTATACAGGAGTTGGAACTGATTCCCCCGGCGGAGGTATATATGAATATGGTGATTATTTCTGTATGAGCATCTGGAATACAAGTCCTATGGCTCATACTCTGGTGGCATATAGTTCCGTCACAAAAACCATTTCTGAATTTAAATTTGGTTCAGCATATTCCAGCTGGACTTCCCTTGAATTTCTTGATCATGGGTTTGTTATGAGGCCTGTTGCCGGACCTCCATATCTCTGCGGGGGATACAGTGCATATACAGGTAACTTTGTAACAAAATTTTCAGAAATCAATCCCATAGGTGGTATCCTCCCAGGATATGATCCGATAAGCGTTCAGCCAAGACTTTGCTATTTATTTACCAGCAGAAGTGAGATAAATCCTCAGGGAATAGCTACCTGGTATCTCTGGGTTTATAACACCACCAGTGGCTCATTTGATGAATTTTCTTATAATTACCACTATGACAATTCTCATCTGGTACCTGACTTTTCCGTAACTGGCGGGCAGTTTGCTTTACATACTACTTATGATAAGGACAATGGTGATAAGGTAAACGTGACCGAATATGATGCCTATACACGGACTTTCTCGCAACATGATTTCAACCTGACATATGATTACAGAAATTATTATTATGGTGGCGGGCATACCTTTTTGATAAGCTCAAAAAACAAATTTGTTTTTTATGATGTATTAAAAGGTTTAAAATTGGAGCATGTATCCGACTGGCAATCAGAAGAATTTCCTATTGGTGAAAGTATTAAGCTTGGCAACGATTATGCTGTTCTTGTATACAGAGATCCGGCTAATCAGGAAAAAACTCTGATCAGCTTTAATGGTAATTCAGGAACCAAGAAGATTTCATATCATCCTTTGCAGGGAAGCCTTGCTGCAACAATTGCCAGTGTCAATTATGCTTCGTTACTATTGTTAAATACCAGTTCTCCAGACAGTAATCTTATCTACTCACAGGTAAAAGATGAATGGATTACAAAGCAACTTGCAACCGGTATCAGCTACAATTATAAAAACACTTATTGTTTTCACAGTAACAATAATGATAATACTACAACTATATTCGATGCTAAAACAGGAACAGAAACATTAATTGCTGCTTACCCTTCCGCACATATTACCCGAGATAGTATTTTTGCCTTCAATGGATCCGATCAGAAAATGTATGGTTACAGTTCATTTATTAACTCTGTTGTTTCCCAGCCTTTATATAACTATAGTAATACATATAGCGACCGGATTATTTTTTATTATAATCGTTATCCGGCAGCCAGTCCTGACCATCTTTTATATGATGCAAATCTGGGTAAGTTTGTTCCACTTTCACTTGACACTCAAATCCACGGATCAGGAATTCATATTTCTGCCGGTATGAAAACAGCTTTGAGGGTATCCGGTAAAGGTTATCTTTTCGCGTATAATCCAAATGCTGTTGATAACGTGGAAGTCCCACTTATAAGTGCCACAGCATCAACATATAATGGGGAAGTCCCTTTGCTTGTTCAGTTTAATGCGGCAGCTTCCGTTGGAAATCCTCCTTTAAGTTTTCTGTGGCATTTCGGTGATGGAAGTACCAGTATCTTACAGAATCCTTTACATAATTTTCTATTACCGGGCACTTATACAGTTCAGGTTACTGTCACTGATGCTGATGGAGATACAGGAAATTCTGCTGTTGTTATAACTGTTAATGATGTTTCAACCGGCATCGAAGAAAAAATGATTCCCAAACCCGAGATTTTTCCTGTTCCTTCAAGCGATTACATCTTTCTGAAGATACCTGAAGGCATTTTCGCTGGCAATTCTTTAAGGATAAGCATTCTTGATTTGTCGTGCAGGTACGTTTTAAATGAAAAATCCTTTGATTTGTCGGGCAATCAGATCATGCTTGATATTGCTGATATCACTGAAGGTATATACGTGTTAAGATTGTCTGATAAAAAAACTAATTACAATTTGATATTTATTAAGGTAATGAGATAAAGATTGCTTCGTCGCCCCGCTGATGCGGGTCTCCTCGCAATGACAGTATACGTTATTATATACACTTATAATCCATAAACAAAATAAACTTATATCCACTGTCATTGCGAGGAGCTCAGCGACGAAGCAATCTTTATCAACGACCTCTGCTTTCTATAATAAAAAGAGCCCCTCGATTTCTCAAGGGGCTCAGATTAAAGTCGGCGACGACCTACTCTCCCACAATTGCAGTACCATCGGCGCTGGCAGGCTTAACTTCTCTGTTCGGAATGGGAAGAGGTGGAACCCTGTCG
>JALONT010000011.1 GCA_025454795.1 Bacteroidales bacterium
ATTTTTAGCTGTAACGAGCTTTTTCGGGGTTTTTTCTTAAAATTAATGAGAGTTAACTATTTGTCAATCAATAGTTTTCAGTATTTATGAACATCCCTAAATAATGTTATACCACTTGCTTGGTTCAATGAAGTTAATTTAAGTCAATTACCGTTGGCTTCAGCCAACGGAATAAGAGCAAGGAGAGAAAGTGGGCTTTAGCCCAATGAAACCATTGGACTAAAGTCCGAATTATTGAGAAATCTTTGTACCGTCGGTTAAAACCGACGGCAATTTATTCAAATCTTCTCTTTACATCATTAATACTGAAAGAAAAAGCTCACTTCAATCGTCCTTTTCATTCAGAATATCATAAAGGATCTCACTCTCGAATCCCTTCGATAAACCGTATCGAAGAAGTTTCCCTTTCAGATCATACTGATTTTTGGCTTTGATATTCCTCCGATAAGAGTTAATCAGCTCTCGTAATGTCTTAATATATAGTTCATTATCAATAGAATCGAGAGCATTCCGGATTATTTCGGCAGGAAGTCTCTTTACCTTCAGATGAGCTGCAATCTGGATCTTTCCCCATTTATTATATCTGAATTTATCTTTTACAAAAGATTCTGCATACCGGGTTTCATTTATAAAATTTTCTTTAATGAGAGTCCTTAGAATCTTTTGAGAGTCACTATAGGCAACTCCCCATGAATGGAGCTTTGTACGAATGTCTTCTGTGCAGTATTCGCGTCGGGAACAAAGTGCCATTGCTTTAGCCAGAGCAGTTTTATATAAGCTCTCTTCACTCATGTTTGTTGGCTTTTATTATTCTGTCCCTGCCATTTATGTCTTTGATTAGTTCCGGATTTTTATAATTAAAAGATCCGAGAAGATGAACTATCTGGTTTCCCATTGCTTCATTTATCTCAAAGTAGAGCTTCCCGCGTGGAATCAATATCTTTTCTGCCAGGCTGATAATTGCAGAATAATATTTCAGAGGATCATCATCAGGGACGAAGAGTGCTGTATGAGGCTCATAATCAAGAACATTATTTGCCATCTCTCTCTTCTCTGAGGCAAGGATATAGGGAGGATTGCTTACGATAATATCTGTATGAGGGGTTTTTATGGATTCATGAATAAATACATCTGCAGGAAAGAATGTTACATGGGTATTATTCAGCCTGGCGTTCTCCTTTGCCAGTTCAATAGCCCCTTGCGATATATCAATACCGGTCACAACACTCCCGGGAAGATTTATGGCAAGCACAATCGCAATACATCCTGATCCTGTACCTATATCCAGAATCGATCCCCTGAATCCTTTATTTTCCTTAATTATAAGATCAACAAGCTCTTCAGTTTCGGAACGCGGAATCAGTGTTTCACTGTTTACCCTGAAAAGGCAATTATAAAAATTTGTCTCTCCTGTAATATACTGGATTGGCTTTCCTCTTTTAAGTTCTCTGCAAATCCGGATTATCTCCCGGTTCTGTTTCTGATTCACAGGAGTCTCGGGGAGTGCCAGTGTGTGCAACTTTAAAACCTTGAAAACAGTCCTGGTAATAATAGTTGTAAGGGCTCTGATTTCCGGATCTGGGTAGAGTCCATTCAATTCCCTGGAAAGATAAAACTTAATATCTTTTATTGTTTGTATATTAACACCCATAAGTCAAAATTAGCACTTTCAGGAAAATGCCGGAGAATGATGACATAAAATTCATGCAAAGGTGTCTTGACCTGGCGCAAAAAGCGGAAGGGATGACCAGGCCGAATCCTATGGTCGGTTCGGTTATTGTTCATGGTGGATTGATTATCGGGGAGGGGTATCACATGAATGCCGGAGGTCCTCATGCAGAGGTAAATGCAATCAAATCTGTAAGAGATAAAAGCCTCCTGGGATCATCAGCACTTTATGTGAACCTTGAACCCTGTTCACATTTCGGCAAAACACCGCCATGTTCAGATTTGATTATTTCATCAGGAATCAGGAAGGTAATTATCGGTACCAAAGATACAAGTGAAAAGATATCAGGACAAGGTATCGCAATGCTTAAAAAAGCCGGGCTGGATGTAAGTACAGGAGTTCTTGAGGAGAAATGTCGCAGTATTAACAGGCGTTTTTTCACCTTTAATGAGAAAAAAAGACCCTACATAGTTCTTAAATGGGCGCAAAGTGCTGATGGTTTTCTGGATATTGAACGTGGAAAGGGCATAAAGCAAAGACCTACATGGATCACTGGCGGGGCTGAAAGAGTTCTTGTGCATAAATGGAGGGCTGCTGAACAGGCAATTCTTGCCGGGGCAGGAACAATCAGGGCCGATGATCCTCAGCTGACCGTCAGGGATTGGACCGGTGAGAATCCGTTACGGCTGATACTCAGCAGTTCAGGACGAATAGAAGAAGAATCCATGTTATTTAAAATAGATGGCACAAATATTGTGTTTACACATAATGACGGCACAAAAGTTGCCGGGGCAGTTACAGTGAAAATGGATTATATAAGAGGGTCCTCACTGCAAGTTGCTGAATACCTTTATAGTATTGGAATTCAATCATTAATGGTAGAAGGAGGCGCCAAAGTACTGGACCATTTCATTAAGACGGATTTTTGGGATGAGGCCAGAATTTTTTACGGGGAGGAAGATTTTAAACATGGGATCAGGGCACCGGTTGCAGATGGCAGGATCCTTTCCCGGAAAAAATTCAGTCACAGTTCCCTTGAGGTAATTTTAAATGAGAAGGGTTGACCTTCGCAATGGTTGATAATTATAATAAAATTATATAATTTTGATTGTTGGTTAAATCTCAATTAACAGATATAGTTATGAAGAAGAGAATATTTTTTCTGGTAACCATAATGGCCATTTTAACAATGTCCGTTTATGGGCAGAACGGCAAAAAGTCCTTCAATGCCGGAAATGAGTTTATGAAGAATATGAAATATGAGGATGCTGTTGTCCAGTTCACAGGAGCCATAGCAGTTGAACCTTCAAATGGTAATTATTATTATGCCAGGGGGAAGGCATATGAGGCACTTAATAATTATAAGGACGCTAAAGCCGATTATGAAAAAACATTGGTGTTCACTCCCAAAAATGTTGATGCTCTAATCCGTCTGGGTGCAGTCTGCAACAATACAGGAGATTTTGCAGAAGCATTGAAGCATTTGAACCGTGCCACAGGAATTGACAAGAGAAACTCAACCGTTTACCCCATAAAAGTCAATACTCTTATTGGTCTTGAGAAATATGACCAGGCGCTTAAAGCTTCTGATACGGCTATTATTGTAAAGGATACCCCGATGAACTATTATTACCGCGGGCTGATTTATTCAAGGCTGAATAACGATATATTAGCAAAAAGGGAACAGGAGAAAGCTATTTCGAAAAATAAAAAACTCGCTGAACCAAGACTTGCCCTTGCAGAGATCCTTCTGAAAAATAATGACCCTGAGGGTGCTCTTGATCAGTGTAATGAGGTTCTTAAGAACGATGACAGAAATACCACTGCATACCTGATGAGGAGCCTGGTTCACCGGAAAAATATTGATTATCCGAGTGCAATAGATGATCTCTCCAAGAACATACTTATTGAGCCTGATAATCCCCAGTTTTACCTTGACCGCGGGCTATGTTACCAGGAATTCAATCAGCATACAAATGCAATCAACGATTTCAAGAAATACATCTCCCTGAATCCGAACAATCCTGTTGCATTCTTCGCCAGAGCTAAATCATATGAGGAGATTATGGATTATGATAAGGCTATGGAAGATTACTCAAGGATCACGGTACTTTCGGAATTTGACCCGAAAGCTCACAAGATGCTTAAAAGTGCCCAGGACAGGCTCTATGAACTTAACAGGGAAACAGTTGCTCCTGAAATTAACCTGATAAGCCATACTCCTGTAAATGAGTCTATTGAAATAAAAGGAGATAATAATACTATTCTCATTTCCGGGAAAATCAAAGAAAAAAGCAATATTAAATCATTGACTATTAATAATCAGCAAGTTACAACTACCGGGAAAAATGGGGAATATGATTTCTTAACGAATGTCAATGTAAGCGGACTGGATAAGATTACGTTAATTGCACGCGATGATTATGATAATGAGAAATCTTTGACATACTCGCTGATCCGCACTGAAATCAATCCTCCCAAAATTACTGTTCTGGCACCATATGCATCCGATGATGGTCAGATCTATCTTGAAAATAACTCTCAGAATCTTGTCCTCCAGGGAAAAATTACAGATGAGAGTAAAATCAAATCAATTTTCGTCGAAGGAATTAATGCAGCCTTTCCATCCAGTGAATTGAATCCCACATTCTCAACCACACCAATAGATATTCTTAATAAGAATAAAATTATTGTTGAAGCTGAAGATATTTACGGAAACCGTCAGGCAAGCGAATTCCGTCTTAACAGGGATGCTGCCGCCATTGCCGAAACAAACCCTATGGGTAAAACATGGGTGGTTTTCGTTGAAAACTCAAACTATTCGACTTTTGCCAGCCTCGATGGGCCGGTCAAGGACATTAACCTGATGGTCAGGGCATTCGCAAACTATCAGATCCAGAACATCATCCATAAACAGAATATGACCAAAGCTGAAATGGAAAAATTCTTTTCCATTGAGCTCAGAGATCTTATCAAAACAAACCAGGTCAAATCACTGCTCATCTGGTATGCAGGACATGGAAAATTTATAAATGAAGTCGGGTACTGGATCCCGGTCGATGCCAAACGTGATGATGAATTTACCTATTTTAATATCAACACATTGAGGGCATCAATGGAGACTTATCTGAGTTACCTCACACATACACTGGTTGTTACCGATGCATGTGAATCAGGCCCCAGTTTCTACCAGGCAATGAGATCGGAAATGAAGAAGAGAAGCTGTGACGACTGGCAGGCGACCCAGTTCAAATCATCCCAGGTATTCTCCTCTGCCGGATATGAGCTTGCGGTAGATGATTCCCAGTTTACAAGAACATTTGCTACGGCCCTGACTAACAACCCGAATGCCTGTATACCGATTGAAGAGGTGGTGGCAAAAGTGGTTACTGCTGTTGGCGGAAATAACCAGCAGAGACCCAAATTCGGAAAGATAACGGGGTTGAAAGATGAGGATGGTACTTTCTTCTTTATAGCCAGATAATATAAATGAAAATAAAATTTTGGTCCTTCAGTATTAAGGTCATCAGGCACATAAGCCTGATGACCTTATTTATTGCGCTTCCATTAAATTTCCTGAAAGCCCAGACATATTTTTTTGAAAAGTACGGGGTGGAACAGGGATTAAGCTCTTCTAAAGTCTATTCTGTCTTGCAGGATAAGAATGACTGGATATGGCTCGGAACTGAAAGCGGTGTATCGAGATTCAACGGCTCAAAATTTGAGAATTTTTCTTCCAGGAACGGATTGGCTTCCGGCGGAGTTATGTGTCTTGCAGAAGACACTCTTGGCAGAATCTGGTTTGGCCATCTTAATGGAGGTATCTCCATTTTTGACAATGGCAAATTCTCAAAACTAAAATTCGATACAATTTCAATCTATCAGGACATTTCCGGCATAAGGCAAAAAGACGGAAAAATCTGGATCGTAACATTAAGCAACGGAGCTATCCTCACAAATTTTCCGGAACATGGAGATACCCTCCTTACCGGAAGACAATATAGGGGGAAAGAAGGGCTGAGCGACCAGGTTTCAAGTATCTGTGTTGACAATAACAACAATTTTTACTGCATAACTCCTCCTGCAGGCATTAAAAAGTTCAATCCCTCGAAAGATGCTTTTGAGACCTATCTTCCCGAAGGATTGACAAAATACTTCAATGTCATAGTCATGTATCAGGATAAGAAGGGTAATTTCTGGTATGGGACCTATAACGGTGGACTCTACAAATATGATTTTGAATCCCGGAAGATGAAGATATATGATATACGCGACGGACTTTCAAAGAACTGGATATCTTATATTACTGAAGACTACCTCGGGAGAGTATGGGTAGGCACTTTTGGTGGCGGAATAACAGTGTTTGACGGCAACAAACTTACAGTCTTTAACGAATCGAACGGACTTGTAGCAACGACTATCCACTGGATGATTGAGGACAAAGAGAAAAATATGATTCTTGCTGATCATTACACAGGAATAAGCATCTTTAAGGGGGACCATTTTGTCACATGGTCAAATGAAAAATTTCTTCCGGAAAAAAGCGTATATGCTGTTGAAGAGGACGAGCTCGGAAGATACTGGTTCGGAACGAATGGAGGTTTATCTATTTACGATCCTTCAGACAAGAGCAAAAATGAAGTTCAGTTCATTAACACGATCGGGAATAAAATAAGGTTCATCAAATCAGATAAACATGGTACTGTATGGATCGGGACTGAGGGATCAGGATTGTTCAGATATGATATTAAATCGGGCAAATTCATATATGACACACAAATAAATCAGAATCTTCATTACAATGGCATAATTACGGCACTGGCAATTGACAGGAAGGAAAGACTCTGGATTGGAAATATGGACAGGCTGGTAATGTACGATGCTTCATCTGATGAGGTTTCATATTATTTACAGGAGAACGGTCTTGCAGGAACATCAATAACGGCATTATATTGTGACAATGATAATAATACATGGATAGGTTCTGAAAACAAAGCAGGACTTACAAAATTTGATTCTTCAACAGGAAAATTCAAAATTATCAGTATAGGTGAAGGATATATTCCAAAAACAATAGCACAGACTCCTGATAAAAGAATATGGATTGGAACAACAAGCGGTCTTCTGGGATTGAAAAACGATTCCGTTGTTCTTGTAATAAACGAAGGCAGCGGACTATTGTCTGATAATATAAAACTTCTTCAGCCTCAGGGAGACAAGTTCCTTTATATTGGTACTAACTATGGTCTGAACAGATATAACCTTTCCGATAGCACTATCGCTTCTTTTACAAAACGTAACGGTTTTCCCGGAATAGAAGCGCTTCCTAATTCAGTTACTACAGACACTAAGGGCAATATTTGGTTTGGAACTGCCAACGGGGTTACTCGTCTTGATCCAAAACTAATGCCACCAAGTGACATAAAACCGGTAATTCATTTAAGCAGCATGGAAGTCAACTATGTCCCAAGGGTTATGAAGAAAGACATGAAACTAAGCTTTAAGGATAAGAATATATTATTCAACTATTACAGCGTCTCCCTGGTTGATCCTGATGCAGTGAAATTTAAGATAATGTTGAAGGGATTTGATAGTGACTGGGGTCGCCCAACCAGAGAGACTATGAAAGATTATCCATTGCTGCCGGGTCATTATACCTTTAGCATAAAAGCTTTAAACAGTTATGGTTACTGGAACGAGAATCCTATTGAGTTTCCTTTTATTATAAAACCTCCGTTCTGGAAGACACCCTTGTTTATTGCGATATGCATAATCCTGGCAACAATAGGGATAATCTCTTATATCAAGATCAGAGAAAGGAATCTGATACTTGAAAAGAAAATACTTGAAGCTAAAGTTGAAGAGAGAACTGCCGAGGTTGTACAGAAAAGCATGGAGATCGAGGAAAAGAACAGGGATATTACTGCAAGTATCCGTTATGCCGAACGTATTCAAAGGGCTATGCTGCCTGCTGAAGATTCTTTTCATGAAACATTTGTTCTCTTTATGCCTAAAGATATAGTCAGTGGCGATTTTTACTGGATGTACGACACCGGCAGCCATCAGTTTATAGCTGCATGCGATTGTACCGGACATGGTGTTCCCGGAGCCTTCATGTCGATTATCGGGCACAACTCACTTAATAAAGTTGTAAGGGAATACGGAATCATCCGTCCTGCAGCAATTCTTGATCAGCTTAATAATGAAGTACTTAAAGCCCTCATGCAGCGGAAGGAAGAGACCATAAATGATGGAATGGATATGACTCTTATTGCCTTTGACAAAAAGGATTTCATTCTCGAGTTTGCAGGTGCTTATAACCCTCTTTATGTGGTAAGAAATGGTGAAGTGATTGTTTATAAGGGTGACCGGTTCCCTATCGGAATGACAGCAATCGGAGCAAAAAAGAATTTTTCTAACCAGATAGCTGATATACAACCCGGCGATATGATTTATATGTGTTCCGACGGATATGCTGATCAGTTCGGGACTGCTGAATCAAAGAAATATAAATCAGGTAATGTTAAAAAACTATTGGCAAGAATATGGAATCTTCCTGTGAAAGAACAGGGTGAATTTCTTAAAAAAGAGATTCTTAACTGGAAAGGTGATCTTCCTCAGGTCGACGACATAATGTTTATAGGAACAAGGATTCCTGAGCGTTAGATCTTGGCTATTTTACGCCACTGCTCATTATCCCTCGCATTTTTACTGAGAGCAATGATGACCTCTTCCGGGGTTTTTACTATTTGCCATATACCTTTATGCTCACATCTCATAAAGTTATTTTCAATCATGTTATCAATGAACCTGATCAGAGAATCATAATATCCCTTTGTGTTCAAGATTATTATCGGTCCGTAAAACAGGCTAAGCTGTTTTAAAGTAATTGCTTCAGTAAGCTCTTCAAGTGTCCCAATCCCTCCTGGCATTGCAACAACGGCATCGGCCATTGAAAACATTTGTTTTTTCCTTTCACTCATATCCCCGGTAATGATCATATCCTTCACACCGTTATGGCCCCAGCCCTCCTCCTTCATAAATGCAGGAATCACTCCTGTAATCTTTCCCCCCTCTGCAAGAACTGCATCGGCAAGTTTCCCCATGAGACCTATACCGCCACCTCCGTAGACAACAGCCATCCCGGATTTTGCAAGCAGAGTTCCAAGCCTGGCTGCAATAACTCCGTATTCTTTATCTATCCTGCTGCTTGAAGCAGCAAAAATGCAAATTGTCATTTCAATAAATTAAAAAAGCCGTGACAGTTGCCTGCACGGCCGGTATCAATAAATTCGAAGTTTAAAGTAGTGCATTGAGTTTATTGATGAAGTTACTCTTTGGAACGGCACCTACCTGCTTGTCTGCGATCTTCCCATCCTTGAAAAATAAAACTGTCGGGATATTTCTAATGCTGAATTTTGCAGCAACCTGGGGGCTGTTATCCACATCACATTTTGCCACGACAGCTTTTCCTGAATACTCTATTGATATTTCTTCAATAATAGGTGAAATTATCCGGCAGGGGCCGCACCATTCTGCCCAAAAATCAACAATAACAGGCTTGTCAGATTTTATTACGACCTCATCGAAGTTCATATCATTTACCTCAAATGCCATATTAATTTGTTTTTATGTTTTATGTTTAACTGCCGGCTGCAAATATAGCTAATTAACTTTATAATCAATTCCCGGATGATCATCGAGGTAAGAAATAAATTCGTTGTTAAGCCTTACACGAAGAGTTCTTGAGAACATCGGAAGAGAGATCTTATCATCGGAATCAACGAAAAGAAATCTCAGCTCCGTTTCCCCCTTGTTCTCCCGTATCATTTCTTTTAGTTCATTGATCATCTCATTGCTCATATTTTCAGGATTTATTTTCAGGGTAACAGTCTTTATGAGCTCGTCCTTCACACTCGATAGAAGTGTTATTTTTCTGATGCTGAATTCCAGTTCTTCTTCCCTGTACCTTTTTTTCTGAACCCTGCCTTTTATAAGAAGATAATACCCTGTGATGAAAAACTTACTGTTGTCAAGATAATCCTTGTCAAAAAGTATAAATCTGAAAGAATCTGTATAATCCTGAAGAGTGAAAGAACCATATGGCTTTCCGTTTTTTCCGATACCATTCTTTGTGTCGGTCACCATACCGGCAACAGTAACTTCCCTTTCGAGGTACTCACGAAGGTTCTGCAGATCGGCCAGAGTCGCTGTAGTAAACGTATCTATTTCAAGCTTAAAGTCATCAAGAGGATGGGAAGACAGGTAAATACCTATTACCTCTTTTTCCCTGTTGAGCTTTTCAAGTTTTGGCCAGTCGGGGCAAACTGAGGGTTCAGGGTTAATAAGGTCAAAACCGCCGGCATCTCCGAAAAGAGTATTAGAGCTGGAGAGTTTGATGGTTTTTGCGTTATTACCGTAACGGATAAGGCTTTCGATGAAGCTTGTTCCTCGTGTATCAAGAGAAAAGTATTGCGCCCTGATTATGTTATCAAAGCAGTCGAATGATCCTGCAACCGCCATAGCTTCCAGGTTCTTTTTATTAAGGGAATTAAGGTTGACCCGTTCAACAAGATCATAAATGTCCTTATAAGTTCCGTTTTTCTCTCTCTCTTCAATAAGTTGAAGAACAGCACTTTCGCCAACCCCTTTGATACCTCCAAGTCCGAACCGGATGTTTCCGTCCTTATTTACAGTGAATTTTACATTACTCTCATTAACATCAGGACCCAGAACCTCCATTCCCATGCGTCTGGTCTCATCCATAAATGTTGTTATCTTTTTTATGTCGCTGATATTGCGGCTGAGCACTGCAGCCATGAACTCGGCAGGATAGTTGGCTTTGAGGTATCCTGTCTGGTAAGCCACAAGGGCATAACATGTAGAATGTGATTTATTGAAAGCATATTGTGCAAAAGCCTCCCAGTCGGACCAGATCTTGTTTACTATGTTTTCATCGTACCCGTTTTTACTGCATCCTTCCTGGAACTTGACCTTCATTTCATCCATTATGGATTTTTTCTTTTTCCCCATTGCCTTCCTGAGGGAGTCGGCTTCACCTTTTGTGAATCCGCCAAGAAGCTGGGAGAGAAGCATCACCTGTTCCTGGTATACTGTGATCCCGTAAGAATCGCTCAGATATTTTTCCATCACAGGCAATGGATAATCGATCTTTTCAAGTCCGTGCTTTCTCCTGATGAACTTTGGTATATATTCCATCGGTCCCGGACGGTAGAGAGCATTCATTGCAATAAGGTCTTCAAACCTGTTGGGTTTGAGGTCCCTGAGGTATCTTTTCATCCCCGTTGATTCAAACTGGAAAATACCTGTCGTCTCACCGTTGCTGAACAGTTCAAAGGTCAATTTATCATCAAGAGGCATTCTCTCCAGGTCGATTTCAATACCTTTCGATTTCCTTATATTATCAATTGCATCCCTGATGATAGAAAGTGTTTTCAGTCCCAGAAAATCCATCTTCAGAAGACCAACTGATTCTACATGGCTGCCATCAAACTGGGTTGCATACAGATCTGTATCTTTTGCAGTGCAGAGAGGTATGTAATTATCGAGCGAATCTTTCCCGATTATAATACCGCAGGCATGAACACCTGTTTGTCTGACAGAACCTTCAAGTACTTCAGCATATTTGAGAGTCTGTGATATAAGTTTATTCGACGATTCTCTTTCCTTTGCCAGTTCAGGTACTTCAGTATATGCCTGGGAAAGGGTTACTCCGGGGCGTTCGGGTACAAGCTTTGCAAGACGATCAGCATCAGGCAGGGGAAGCTTCTGAACTCTCGCGACATCCCTGATCGCCATTTTTGCTGCCATCGAGCCAAACGTGATGATATGAGCTACTTTGTCGTGACCATATTTGTTGACAACATATTTCAGGACAGAATCTCTTCCGTCTTCATCAAAATCTATGTCAATATCGGGCATTGAGATTCTGTCGAGGTTAAGAAAACGCTCAAAGAGAAGCCCGTACTTGATTGGGTCTATATCGGTGATCCTCAGACAGAAAGCAACTGCTGAACCGGCAGCTGAACCTCTTCCTGGGCCGACGGATACCCCCATTTCCCTGGCAGCCCTGAGGAAATCCTGAACAATCAGAAAATATCCGGGGAATCCCATTTTAGCTATTGTATGAAGTTCAAAATCGATCCTTTCGGTCTGCTCATTTGTAAGGGTGCCCCATCTTTCCTTTGCCCCATTATATGTAAGGAAACGCAGGTATTCATCTTTGTCGGTATATCCATCCGGGAGGTCAAACTCCGGCATGATGGGATCATGATCGAGTTTGTATTTCTCAATTTTTGCAACCAGTTCAGCCACATTTTCGACAGCCCCGGGAATGTCGCTGAAGATCTTCCTCATCTCCTCCTCAGTTTTGAGATACTCCTGCTTTGAATATCTCAGTCTGTCAGGATCGTCAATGTCTTTTGCAGTATTGATGCAGATAAGCCTGTCATGTGCTTCTGCATCCTCGGCATTGATAAAATGAACATCGTTGGTGGCAATCAGTTTCACATTATATTTAGCTGAAAGCTTCTTAAGGACTTCTATCACTTTTTGCTGAAGAGGGAAAGCGCTTCTGTCGGCCTCAGGATCGTAAGTCTCATGGCGTTGAACTTCCAGGTAGAAATCATCCCCGAAGATGTCCAGGTAGCTTTTAAGTGCTGCTTCAGCACCGGCAATTGTCCCGTTCAGTATCTCATCCGGAATTTCACCGGCAAGACAGGCAGATGAGGCGATCAGTCCTTTATGGTATTGTGTCAGCAACTCCTTGTCGATTCTTGGCTTGTAGTAGAAGCCTGTTATCCATGCAGTTGATACAAGTTTAATAAGGTTTTTATAACCCTTAAGGTTTTTTGCAAGCAGGATCAGATGATCTCCTGATCGATCCTCTTTTCCTGTCACGTCTGCAATCGATCTTTTTGCAACATAAATTTCACAACCGAGGATGGGTTTTATTCCCTTCTTCGAGCAAAAATTATGAAACTCCTTGGCGCCAAACATGTTGCCATGGTCAGTAATTGCAATCGCTTCCATACCCAGAGATTTTACCTTATCGATAAGTAAAGGGATACTTGAAGCACCGTCTAATATAGAGTACTGAGTATGAACATGTAAGTGGGAAAAAACAGCCATATAAAAGGAGATAAAGCTTAATAGGTTGGTACACAAAAATAGATAAAAATGAGATAAAAATTAAAATATATTTTTGAAAATGGTGACATTGTACACCGATTCTGTTTTGAATGAGATTGTTTGCTACAATAATTTATTTATCTTTGCACCCACAATTTTAAAAGCAGGTTAAATAAAAAGCGTAAAAATTAATGGCAGTTAAAATCAGATTAGCTAGAAAAGGCCGCACGAAACTGGCCTATTACCACATTGTGGTAGCAGATAGCAGGTCGCCACGGGATGGCAGATATATTGAAAAGATCGGAAAATATAATCCGCTCTCCAACCCAGCCACAATCGAACTTAATTTCGATAAGGCTCTCGGTTGGCTGCAAAATGGCGCAGTTCCTACAGATACCTGTAGGGCTATCCTGTCTTATAAAGGTGTTCTTATTAAGAAGCATCTTCTCGAAGGAGTGAAAAAAGGTGCTTTTGATGAAGCTGAAGCCACAAAGCGTTTTGAAGAGTGGATGAAGCAGAATGAAGCAAAAGTTGAAGCCAAGAAATCAGGACTCGAGAAATCGAAGGATGATGACCTGGTTCAGAAACTGACAGCCGAAAAGAAAGTAAATGAAGCAAGAGCAGCCAGGCTGGTAAAAAAACAGGCCGAGATGGCAGCAAAAGAAGAGGCTGCAAATCAACCTGAAGCTCCTGCAGAAGAAGCAGCTCCGGCAGTAGAAACAGCTCCTTCTGCTGAAACAACAGAAGCTCCGGTTGCAGAAGAAACTGCATCAGAACCGGCTGCAGAAGAGAAGCCCCTGGAATAAGTGAAGGGTCATAAGGATCAGCGATCCAATGGCTTATAATACTCACATATTACTCGGACGGATTACAAAAGTACACGGCTACGAAGGTGCCGTAACAGTTAAACTGGAAAAAACCTTTACAGAAGAAGATATACCTGTTCTGGAATCGGTTTTTCTCGAGATTGATGGAAAACCGGTTCCTTTTTTTATATCAGAATCAGAGTACCAGGGTGCTGATATCCTCAGGCTTACATTTGAAGGTTATGATTCTCCCGGAAAGATCAGTGAATTTACCGGCTGCCGTGTGTTTCTAACCACCGGGGGAAATGTTCCGGACAATATCTCCAGCCAGAATCAGCTCTCAGGATATAAAATTCATCTTCCCGATGATACTCTTCTGGGAACAATCAAAGAAGTTATTGATCATCCGGAACAATCACTTATAAATGTCGAATCACGGGATGGAAAGGATATTCTTATTCCTCTGCATGTGGATTTCATAATATATATAGATAACAAAAAGAAAATCATTAAAATGGATCTGCCTGAGGGATTGACTGAGATCAACCGGTAAATCTTAATTAGGAGCAAGAGTGTCAGGATCAGGGCCTGTGAAGGCCGAAAAATAAATTAAATTCTTATTATTTTAAATACGCCGTTTTTTTCAACTTTAATAACCGGCGATGCTGAGTGTTTCTGCCGGTCTTTTTGTCTGTATTTTACTACATAATCAGCCGAGCGGGTAATGTCTTCATCAATTTCACCAAAGTGTGCCGGTAAAGGTTTTCCGCTGATATTGGCTGAGGTTGAGATAAGCGGTTTGCGGAATCTCCTTATCAGCTCACTGCAAAACTCTTCCCTGCAGACCCGGATACCTACTGAGCCATCTTCACTGCAGACTCCGGGTGCCAGGTTTTTCCCTTCAGGATATATGATGGTAATCGGGGAATCAGAGACTGCGGTGATCTCATAAACAATAGGCGGGATATCTTTTACATACCTTTCAAGCATCCCTTCGCTGTCGACCAGGATGATCAGGCTTTTGCTCTCACTCCTCGACTTAACAGTAAAGATCTTTTCTACCGCTGAATGGTTAGTAGCATCACAGCCAAGACCCCACACCGTATCGGTTGGATAAAGAATGATACCTCCTTTTCTGAGTGCTTCAAGTGAATTTTTCAGATCATCTTCATAGTTCATATGGTCACCCTTTCTTTTTGTTTGCTTCCATGCTCAGTTTTCTCAGTTTTGAATATTTAAGATAACTCGACCAGGCGCCTAAATAACAGACAATCAGACCATTCTTACCGTCAAGAAAACCAAGGTGGAAGAAATAAGTGACAATAAAACGCCAGATCAAATGCAGGACAGGTGAAAATAATAAAACTTTTTTTCCTGCTTTGAAATAATCACCTGCGGCAATGTCTGAATAAGAATTTATCTTTCCGGCAAGCTCTTCTGCTGATTCATGTGCCCAGTGAAGGATATCTCCTTTTAACCGGCCTGTTGTACTACCGGGCAGCATATTGAAGGTTTCATGAACATTTATTGGTCCCCAGGTTCCCTTTCTCCTGTTAAAGAGACGAAGTTGTCTGTCGGGGTACCATGCAGAATGTCTTATCCACTGTCCGCAGAAGTTGTTCAACCTGTTGAAATAATAGCCATCCAGTTTCAGGTCATCCTTTTCTGCCAGGATCGATTTCCGAAGCTCATCATTGAGGGCTTCATCAGCATCGAGCGACAAAATATAATTATTTAAGGCAAGTGACAGAGCATAATTCTTCTGATCCATAAATCCGGTAAATACATGCCTGTGGAATTTAACATTAAAACCTGCACAAATTTTTTCAGTGGAATCAGTTGAAAATGAATCAACCACTATTATTTCATCAGCAACACCAACAAGGGATGTGAGGCATCGTTCTATGAGCTTCTCCTCATTCAAGGTAATAATGACAGCTGATATCTTTGGCATATTAGTGATCTCAATTTATAGCAGCTAGGGATTTTAGAATTTTAATCTGAGTTTTTTCAGCCGCTGTTTCATCTCATTAATAACTTCAATTTCTTTTTTAATTGAATCTGCTTCAAAAGTTACTGAAAAACGGATATATTTTCCGGCATCATCCCATGGTACAGTAGAGATTAATGACTCATGTATAAGAAATTCGGAAAATTCTGTTGCTGTATTGAAAACTTTACCGTCTTCAGAACCAACGGGAGCTTTAACATAACAGTAGAACGATCCTTTAGGTTTTTTAGCATCAAATCCTGATTCCTTCAAAGCATCAACAAGCAGGTCGAATCTTCTTGAATACTTAGTTACTGTTTTATCAGTAATTTCTGTGTGTCTTAATGCCTGAATAGCTGCCTTCTGAATTGCCCTGAACTGGCCTGAATCTGTATTATCTTTTACAGTTGCATAAACTTTTATCGCTTTGCTGCTTCCACAAACAAAGCCAATCCTCCATCCGGTCATATTAAAAGCCTTTGATAAAGAATGGACCTCTATTCCTACATCTATAGCACCTTCAACAGAAAGAAAACTAAGAGGTTTGTATCCATCATATGTTAATGCACTGTAAGGAGCATCATGAATGACAATGATATTGTTTTTGCGGGCAAAACTGACAACCTGCTTAAAAAATTCAGGAGTTGCCACAGCTCCTGTTGGATTATTGGGATAATTCAGATAAAGCAACTTAGCCTTTTTTAATACAGGCCGGGGAATTATGCTAAAATCCGGGAAGAATGAGTTTGATTCCAATAACGGCAGATCGAATACTTCACCGCCCAGGTATTTTGTATAAGTAGCAGTTACCGGATACCCCGGAACTGTTGTAAGTAAAATATCGCCGGGATTAATAAAACATACCGGGAGCATTGCCAGCACCGGCTTAGATCCTATCCCATGGACAATATTTTCTGACGGTATTATACCATTAAGCCCATATACTTTTTCAAGGTAACGGGCTGCCTCTTCCTGGAATTCAGGAATACCATTGTCTGCATACCATCTGTTTTCCGGTTTCCCGGCCTCCTCAGATAGTGTTTTTACCACCAGATCATCAGCAGGCCAGTCAGGCTCTCCAACCCCCATGTCGATTAATCCTGATTCAGGATGTGCTTTTCTTGCAACTGTCTTGGCTCTTTTAATAATCTCAAATTTGTAAATAACAGTTGATTTCCCAAAGCTTGTACCCCCAAGCCTTTCTGCTATTTTATCATCAAAGAAACTATCCATTATTCTTTTCTTATTTATAAAAACTGAAGCATCTTTTTTAGTCCGGGTAAAGGTAAAAAATGTAAAGAGAATAAAGTAAAAATCTTTTTACTAATCAGTATTAGATGTGCTGGATTCAGAAGTCAGAAGTCGGAAGACAGGAGTCAGAAGTAAGAATTTTAAATTTTCGGACTTCGGGCTTCGGACTTCGGACTTCCGACTGATTAGTTACATAATCTGAACAAGTTAATTGTGAATGAATTCCTGCTTCTTTCTTTCATTGTTGAAAAAAGTAGCTTAAATTTGAAATGAAATCATTATCAGTTCTTTGTTTTTATTCTGGCGGGCAGATTATAGTTCATTTAATAATATATACTATGAGCAAATACATCTATTTAACCTGTACTCCTGAAGCACTGGTTGCTTCTATGCTTCCTCCTGAAAAATTTGGAATGTATCTTTCAACAGGTACAAAAAAAAGGAATAAAGGGCAGACTATATTCTTTGAGGTAGATCCGGGTAAAATTGAGAACCAGATAGATATGGAGAGCCTGAATAAAAGATGTGTGGCAAAAGAAGACGGCAGTCCGAAAAGTTCTGTATATCTGTCAGTGTACAGGGTTCTGGAGAATATACCCCTTACTGCACTGAAGAGCCTCTACCTGACAACCGATCATGGGTGTGTACTTGAGCTGAAAAAAGCATCGTATGATAAAAGCAGTGAAAAGAAAGAAGCCCTTCATCTTTACCAGGAATTAAGCCCGGTTACTCCACTTGTAGCCAGTGGCTTTCCACCTTCAGTTTTTCTTAAGAGGCTGACAGACGGGTCGATTCCAATAGTTCTGCCAAAATTATTTTTTGTGGAACTTAAGCTGGGAGAACTGGCAACAAATCCGCTTTCCGGCTCAGCCGAACATTTGCCTTATTCAAATATAGGGCACCTGAGGGACTGTCTTGAGATTCTTAAAGGGGAGTATGAAAAGCATATGAAAACCGTTCAGAGGATTTTTTCAGGCACACTGCTTTACAGGACCATAGCCACAGGATTCTATGTGGGGTCTAATGACGACATCGCTTATTATCCTTATCCCGATATGAAACAGCTGGAAGATATCAATTATGAGTTTTTCAGGGAGATTTAAAATGAGTTACTGACCTGTTTTCTTATTTGTAGCCATCACCATTTTAACCTGCAACCTGGAACCAATCTCAAGAATATCAACCAGATCCTGAACAGTAAGGGATTGCTCAAGTCTTAGAATAACGGTAGGTTCCTGCAACGAACTCATTCTGGATTTCAGAAATGGTTCAATATCATTAAAACTTATCTGTCGGTTGTCAATAAAGTATCTTTTATCTTTTGTCACAGAAATTGAAATCTGCTGTTTATTCAGATTCTGTGCTGATTTTGAGTTAGGTAATAGAAGCTTGATGACATTCGGATTTGCCAATGATGATACTATCAGAAAGAATAAAAGAAGGAAGAACATAATATCATTCAGAGATGAAGTGCTGACCTCAGGCTGAAAATGTCTTTTTCTTTTAATGTTCATCTTATAAAGCTTTTACAACATCATTTACCTGCCTTTGCATATTTATTGAGAAACGGTCAATCATCATTTGCAGTAAATGATAGAAGCTGTAGGCTATTACTCCAACTATTAAACCGGTGCCGCTACAGATCATTTTCTGATATAATCCTCCTGCAATAATGCCAATACTTATATTATCGGCCAGAGAGATATTATAAAAGATTTTTATAACTCCTGAGATCGTACCGATAAATCCAAGCATTGGGGCAATCCCGGCAATAATACCAAGATATCCGGTGTTTTTTTCCATTTCAGAAATCTCAATGTTGGCAGTAGCTTCCATATATTTTTCAATCTCATTCGAAGATTTGCCTGATTGGCTCAGACCACTTTCCAGAATTTTTCCGAGTGAAGTATTACTATTTCTGGTACTTATAAAAGCTTCATCCTGTCTTTTATTTCTGATCTCTTTGATAATATTTTTTACAAGCGGTTCATCTATCACAGAATTTTTCCTGATATAGGCAACCCTCTCAATAAAAAAATAAATGCTTATCATAGATAAAAGAAGAATGGGAATCATTATAAATCCACCTTTCATGAGCAATTCTGCAATATTGTTTACAGAGGTTGTATCAGTTAGTTGAGGCTGCTCAATTACAGGCATTATAATATGAGAGTAAAACATTTCTAGGTGTTTAGGTTACGTCGCCAAAGTTATTTATTGCTGCCGACACAGGGAGAAACATTAAATAGTTTTTTTTAGTATTGGCTGGTAACTTATCAACATTACCATACTCCCCTGGCAGGATTGATGCTGCAATAAACAATGCTTAACCGCTTCCTGATTAAAAACAGCAATATAGCTGACCGGAGGTCTGATATTATTCATCATCTTTAGATTAGATTTATTCTAAATAAATTTCGTTTTAAGATTATCCGATTTTTCATTTGCAGTAATAAAAAACTAATTTAGTTTTGTACCGGTAAAATTTTTGCTGATCCGAACCATTAAATTTTAATTTAAAAACAGATATCATGATTAGTACTATTTTTTGGATTGTCCCGATCTCTGCACTCATTGCATTGCTGTTTGCCTGGATTTTTTACCGGAGTATGAAAGCTCAGGAAGAAGGAACAGACAGGATGAAAGAGATAGCGTTGTATGTCAGGGAAGGAGCGATGGCTTACCTGAAACGCCAGTATACAGTTGTTGTCAAAGTGTTTATCATACTGGTAGTTTTGCTTACAATACTGGCTTATTTTGGGATTCAGAATCCCTTTGTCCCTGTTGCCTTTCTTACAGGAGGGTTTTTTTCAGGCCTCTGCGGTTTTCTGGGGATGAAAACTGCAACTTTTGCCTCGAACAGAACAGCCTGGGCTGCATCGAAATCGCTTAACAAAGGACTTCAGGTTGCTTTAAGAAGCGGTGCTGTAATGGGTCTTGTTGTTGTGGGATTCGGTCTTCTGGATATTGCACTCTGGTTCCTGATTCTTAATGGTCTTGTATTTACACCCGAGAATATGGAAGCAGGCCTGAAATTCATTGGACTGACATTTGTGCAGGCAGGTACTACTGAACATGAGAAACTTATAGAGATTACTGCTGTTATGCTGACATTCGGAATGGGTGCATCTACCCAGGCTCTTTTTGCACGTGTCGGCGGAGGTATATTTACAAAAGCCGCTGATGTTGGTGCTGACCTGGTTGGTAAAGTTGAAGCAGGGATTCCGGAAGACGATCCTCGCAACCCTGCAACTATTGCAGATAATGTAGGTGACAATGTTGGCGACGTTGCAGGTATGGGTGCCGACCTTTATGAATCTTATGCAGGTTCTATTCTGGCAACTGCTGCGCTGGGTTCAGCATTGCCGGTGGTAACCGGTGATGTTCAGATGAAAGCCGTTATAGCTCCTATGCTTGTTTCGGCAATAGGGATATTACTTTCAATAGCAGGGGTTTATATGGTAAGGACTAAAGAATCTGCCACACCAAAGGTGCTTCTTCGCGCACTGCTTCTTGGCACAGGTGGAAGTTCTGCTCTGATCCTTGTTGTTCTCGCAGGTTTGGCTGCCCTCGACTGGATTACATGGGGCGTTTTTGGTGCTGCAGTATCCGGTCTGCTGGCAGGGGTTATTATAGGACAGTCGACCGAATATTATACTTCAGATGCGAATAAACCAACCCAGGGTATTGCAAAACAATCACAGCAGGGACCTGCAACCGTTATAATTGAAGGTATGGCTGTTGGTATGTCCTCTACCTGGATCCCAGTCATAACTATTGTTCTCGGTATCATAGCAGCTTATGGTTTTGCAGGCGGATTCAGTAATTTCGCCATGGGTGTTTACGGTATCGGATTTGCTGCAGTGGGCATGCTCTCCACTCTCGGAATAACGCTCGCTACGGATGCTTTCGGCCCGATAGCTGACAACGCCGGTGGTAATGCTGAAATGTCAGAACTTCCTAAAGAGGTAAGAGAAAGGACAGATGCTCTCGACGGACTTGGCAATACTACGGCTGCAACCGGAAAAGGATTTGCGATTGGTTCAGCCGCCCTTACTGCTCTTGCACTTATGGCTGCTTATATGGAGGAGGTGAGATTGTGGCTTGGAAGGCTCATTGATAAAGCCCCTGAAGGATTCAAACAGATAGGAGATACTCTTTTCTATAACACTACTGTTCCATCTGTCCAGGATGGACAAACAGCTGTTAATATAACTTCTGCCACAATCAGGGACTTTACCGCAGCTTACGACCTTTCTCTTTTTAACCCCATACTTCTTGGTGGTGTTTTCATTGGTGGGATGATGGCGTTCCTGTTCAGTTCCATGAGCATGAAAGCTGTCGGACGTGCTGCTGGTAAAATGGTTGATGAAGTAAGGCGTCAGTTCCGGGAAATACCAGGAATTATGGAAGGTACAGGAAAACCTGAGTATGCAAAATGTGTTGAGATTTCTACTGCCGGAGCCCAGAGCGAAATGCTTGTGCCTTCCCTGATTGCCATAGCTGTTCCTCTTATCGTTGGTGTAATTCTTGGAGTTCCTGGTGTAATTGGTCTTCTTGCAGGAGGTATGTCTACAGGGTTTGTACTCGCAAGTATGCTTAATAACTCAGGAGGTGCATGGGACAACGCAAAGAAATATATTGAAAGAGGCAATTATGGTGGTAAAAAAAGTGAATGCCACAAGGCAAGTGTGGTTGGCGATACAGTAGGTGATCCTTTCAAGGATACTTCAGGTCCGGCGCTTAATATCCTTATTAAGCTTATGTCGATGGTATCTGTTGTTCTGGCAGGTCTCACTGTTGCATTGAGTCTTTTTTAATAAATAAAATAAATACATAATATTTAGAGGGATACCCTGTGGTGTATCCCTTTTTTATGTTCTTAATTTGTTATTTTTGAGAAAACAGATTTAAATGAACCTACCTACTATCGATGATATCCTGGCTGCTCACAGGCGAATTAAACCTTTCGTTCATCAGACTCCGGTGTTAACCTCAGAGCAGTTAAATAAGCTATTCAGCTGTGAATTATTCTTCAAGTGTGAAAACTTCCAGAAAGTTGGTGCATTTAAATTCCGTGGAGCTGTTAACGCTGTTCTTTCATTATCGGATATTGAGAGGAAGAGGGGAGTAGCAACCCATTCATCAGGCAATCATGCTGCTGCTCTTGCCCTTGCAGCATCGATGAATGGTGTCAAACCCTATATAGTAATGCCTGAAACGGCGCCGGCAGTAAAGAAAAATGCGGTAACAGGTTATGGGGCAGATATTACTTACTGCAAACCGACACTTCAGGACCGCGAAGAGACTACCCGCCGCATAATAGAAAAAACAGGAGCCGTAATGGTACATCCTTATGATAATTTTAATGTTATATGCGGACAGGGAACTTCTGCTTTGGAACTTCTCGATAAAAGAGATGATCTTGAGATAGTTATAGCACCAGTTGGTGGCGGTGGACTGTTAAGCGGGACCTCGACCTGTGTAAAAGGTATTAATGGCAAAATCAAAGTGATTGGTGCCGAACCATTAAATGCAAACGACGCATGGAAATCATTCACTTCAGGAATTCTTACTCCTTCAGTTAATCCTTCAACAGTTGCCGACGGACTTCTTACATCTCTCAGCGAACTTACTTTTTCGGTAATAAGAAAAAATGTTGATTTAATCTTCACAGCAACCGAAGAGTCGATCATTGAATGTATGCTTCTTGTCTGGGAGAGAATGAAAATAATCATTGAGCCATCCTCGGCTACTGTTCTTGCTATAATTAAAGAGAATCCTGATTTTTTCAGAAAGAAAAAAGTTGGACTGATCCTTTCCGGCGGGAATGTAGATTTCAGGAAGCTGCCTTTTTAGTTGCGTTTTTTGAAATAGGCTGCAACAGGGTAATGGTCGGAGTACTTTACTTTTAATATCTCGAACCAGGTGCTCACCAGGGAATTATCATAAAGTATATAATCAATACGGTTGGCAGGATAATTGCCTTTATAGGTAAATCCGGCACCATAACCGGAATTGACGAATGAATCATTCAGCCCTTTACGGATCTTTCTGTATGAATATGAAACAGGAGTGTCGTTGAAATCGCCAGCAACAATTACAGGGTATGGCGACTGAGTAATCTGCGCCTTTACATATGTTGCCTGGAGGGCTCTTCTGACAAATCCTTTCTTAAGGCTTACCGACAGGTTTTTCATCTCACCAAGAGCCTCCTTGTCATCGGAAGCTGTCATCTCATCAAGAAACGATCTCTCCATCCTCTTAAGTCTGAATGACTGCAGGTGATTGTTAAAGATCCTGAAGGTGTCTTTCTGTATAATGATATCTGAAAATATTGAAAGACTGGATGACCCCGGATGGATAACTGCTCCTTTTCTTATTATCGGATATTTGCTGTAGGTTGCAATACCGTAATAATGGTTTTTCCCACTGCTTATCACCTTCATGTGGGAATAATATTTACCTCCGAGAGCTGACTTGAATGCCAGGTCTTTCTGACCTGGATCCCCGTTCATATAAATCTCCTGGAGAAACAGAATATCCGGGTTCTGGCTCTTTAGAAATGCCAGAACTTTTTTTTCGGAATTGGAATTCGGGCTCTCGAAGTAATTGAATAGTCTAAGATTATAGCTCATTACCTTAAAGGTCCCTTCCTTGTTTCCTGATGGTTTCCCTATCTTTATGTAGTTTGAAAGATGTGTAAAGCCGATAGCAATCACGACAACTGAGATAAAAGCTTCATATCTTAACAAGACGGCCCAGGTAACAGCCAGTATTATATTAATAAGGAGAAGATATGGATAAGCCAGTCCGAAAAAAGCCGGCAGGGCAAAATTCTGAGGATTGATATGGACTGCCAGGTAAGAAAACAGAAGAGCAGATGCAAATAAAATATTTACAGCCAGGAGAACCTTATAAAAAAATTTTCTCAAAAATCTGTCTTATCTGATGCTAAATTACTTCTATTCAGGGGAAGATTCGTTAAGGGATTCCACTTTTTGACGAGCTTTCTAAAAGGTTATTTAAAGAGACTTTTTTATGTGATCAGTTTTTCTTCTGACTCTCATTAAAAAGAATATTCTTCTCCTCTTTTGTCAGGCTGTCGTAACCTCCTTTTGAGATTTTGTCAAGAATAAGATTGATTTTTGTCTGATGTTCAGTTTTTATCTTATTGTAATCGTAGTCAGACGGAGTTTTTTTATAAGTTATCTTCATCTTTCTCCGTGGCTTGAAAAGAGTTGCAAAAAAATCAATTATCCGGTTAAATCCCTTTCCAATATCACGGCCTTTCCTGATGTTTAATGTATAAAAGTACCCGAAAAGTGCACCTCCCATGTGTGCCAGTTTCCCGCCTGAGTTAACAGAAAAATCCATAATTGTTGTCAGCATAAATATTGCCAGAGCCATATATTTTATCTTTATCCTGCCAAAAAGAAAAAGCTGAACGGTATAATCCGGAACATATACTGAAATGGCAATTACTATTGCCATCACTGAAGCTGATGCACCTATTGCAACGGATTCGGCAACGATACCTGAAAATGCAGGGAAGATATTGAATGAGAGCACATAAATGATAGCGCCGCAGACACCACCTAACAAGTAAACAGAAACAAGCTTCCTCTGATCCAGGTATTCAAGGAAGATCCTGCCGAACCAGTAAAGCCAGAGCATATTGAAAAGTATATGCCAGATGTCCTTTTGAGTGAACATATAAGTGATCAGAGTCCACGGCTTTGCCAGTAATACTTTCAGGGATGAAGGAACAGAAAGAAGATCAAGAGCTTTTGCTGCTATTGCCGGATTGCTCAGCAGAAAACCAATAACGGCTGCGACCGAAATAACCAGAAAAACAATTACATTGATGTAAATAAGCTTTGTTAGGTTAGTCCCCTTACGAAAGCTGTTCTTAATTTCATCCCATATTCCCATCAATACAGTGTTTTAGTAGTTTTTCGCCAGTACCTTATGAGAAAGTATCCAAACAACATGCCTCCCAGATGTGCGGCATGAGCAATATTGCTGCCAGGCTGGGTGATTGCAAGAGAGAGTTCAATAACTCCGTATGCGATTACAAAATATTTTGCTTTTATTGGAATAGGTGGGAAGAGAAGCATCAGTTGCGTATTGGGGAAGAGCATTCCGAAAGCCAGCAGTACTCCGAATATAGCACCGGAGGCACCAACTGTTGGCGTATTCAGTAATATCTGAAGATCTTTCATTGCAGGATCAGTAAAAACCTTTCCCTCTTTGATATAAGTTGCTCCTTCATTCAGAACAAGTTGAATCTGGTCAGGGCTTAACAGGTTCATGAGCTTATTATACTCGAATGCTATGACCGTCTCATGGACAAGTGCAGCCCCAAGTCCGGTTACCATATAATAAATGAAAAAACGTTTCGGCCCCCAGACTTTTTCCAGAACCATTCCGAAAATATATAACGCATACATGTTAAAAAAGAGATGCCAGAAATTGGCATGCATGAACATATGTGACAGAATCTGTAAAGGTTTGAAACTATCGGATCGGGGGAAATATAGTCCTAGAATTCCGTTGAGATCAACTCCAAAGACACTTCTTACTGCATAATATGCAAGAAGCATCAGTATATTGATCATTATTATATTCTTAACCACCGGGGGTAATCCGAAAAAGCCTCTGCCGTATCCGTTCATCTGTAGATTTTAATCGTTTACTTTCTCTTCAATTGTCGGACCAATTATGATATCTTCTGCATTTCCCGACAATTTGTCACATGTTCCTATTTGAATTTTTTATCAAGATCTTCAAGAGTAATGATATTAATTACAGGTTTGCCTTTAGGAGAATAATTGGGTGAAGGACAGGCAAAGAGAGTGTCAAACAGATCAGCCATCTCATTTTGAGTCAACATTTTACCATAAGGTATTGCTGATGCTCCAGCCATTGCAGCTGCCAGTCTCTCCTTTGCTCCTTTCGAAGGATCAGCTTGAGTGCTTTTAAACTCCTCAATCAGTATCTCAAGCATCTCAGCAGGGTCAGATGATGCGGATCCAGAGGGACAGCCTTTCACTGTAATATTATTCTTTCCTGAAAACTGAATTGTGAATCCAAGCAGTTTAAGATCATCTTCGATCTCTTTTAGTACCTGGTAATCAACAGGATTCAGTTCAATAGTAAGAGGAAATAATTCTGTCTGGCTTACAGCTCTGTTTTTGCTCAGGCAATCCATAAATCTTTCATAAAGCACTTTTTCATGAGCCCTCTTCTGATCAATTAACATCAAACCTGATTTTACCGGACAAACAATATATTTATTTTTTATCTGGAAGAATTTTCGTTCACTCTCCCTGATCTTTTCAATAAACTCCGGTGAATCATTCTCTTTCTCCAGGGTCGTGTAAAGTTTCTCCCAGTTTGCCGTATTCTCTCTTTCAAACCTTTCAATAAAATCAGGTCTTGATGGATTTGATTCTTCGCCATCGAAAGGATTAAAGCCTGGATTAATTTCAATTACCGGAGGTGGAGGAAATGAATCTCCTGAGCTTCTTACAGGGATATCAATCAGGCCTTCATTCTCAAAGTCAAGTGATGGAGCAATATTAAAGCGCCCGAGAGCTTCCCGTACAGATGCCATCAATATCTGCCAGATCGATCTTTCGTCCTCGAATTTGATTTCTGTTTTGGTGGGATGAATATTGATATCAATAGAAGCAGGATCAGCTTCCATGAAGATAAAATATATCGGAATCGTTTCCGCCGGAAGGATGTTCTGATATGCTTCTGTCACCGCCTTATGAAAATACGGATGTTTCATGAACCGGTTATTGACAAAGAAGAATTGTTCACCGTATGTCCTGCGTGCACTCTCGGGTTTCCCTATGAATCCTTTTATGCTGATCAGACTTGTTTCTGTTTCAAGAGTGATAAGATCCTGGTTGATCTGTTTCCCGAAGACGCCTATTATGCGCTGCCTGTAATTGGCTGAAATAAGATTGTAAACCTCTGTGTCATTATGATGAAGTGAAAACCTTATATCAGGGTGTGCGATAACAATCTTCTGAAATTCATTGATTATATGACGTAATTCTGTATTGTCAGATTTAAGAAATTTTCTTCTTGCAGGGATATTGTAGAACAGGTTCTTAACCGCGAAGTTTGATCCTTTCTGACAACTGCAGGGTTCCTGTGTTTCAACCCTTGATCCACCGATTATAATGAGAGTCCCTGTTTCATTACCCTCTTTCCTTGTCCTGAGTTCAACCATTGATACTGCGGCAATGGAAGCAAGAGCTTCACCGCGGAATCCTTTTGTGCTGATTGCAAAAAGATCCTTCGCCGATGAAATCTTAGATGTGGCATGACGTTCAAATGAGAGCCTGGCATCTGTCTCTGACATCCCCGATCCATTATCATTTACCTGGATCAGGGTTTTCCCGGAATCCTTAATGATTACGCTTATATTCCTGCTACCTGCATCAACAGCATTTTCCATAAGCTCCTTCACAACAGAAGCAGGTCTCTGAATTACTTCGCCTGCTGCAATCTGATTTGCAACAGAGTCGGGTAATAGCTTAATAATATCAGGCATAATAGTATAAACCAATTTTGTTTTACCGTCCTGGTGATGCTTAGTGACCTGGTGCCTTAGTGGCAAGAAAATATAAGCCACCGGGGCACAAAGACACAAACACGAAGGAAGAATTATCTGTTTTAAGTAAAATCTTCAGCAGCAAATATAAAAATAATTGCCGGATCAGCTTTCCTGTGCTATTAGCAATACAGATAACAGGTTTTGTTAATCATATGATTATATTTGAATAAAAATCAGGTGAAATGAAAAGAGTTCTTTTATTCTGTGTTATCATACTTCTGGTAGTTGCTTCAGGTTGCTCAGATGATCTGAGGAAAGAAGCACTCAAAGTAATGACATTGAATGTAAGGTATGATAATCCTAACGATAGTACAAATGCATGGTCGAAAAGAGCAGCTATTGTATGCAACTATATTAAAGCAGAAAAACCCGATATTTTTGGACTGCAGGAAGTTATTGCGCATCAGTATGAATATCTAGATTCTGTACTTACCGATTATATGTCCGTTGCGGTCGGCAGGAGTGATGGCGCCAGGGAAGGTGAAATGAACCCGGTTTTTTTCAGAGAAGAAAGATTTGACATGACCCGTACAAAGACCTTCTGGCTTTCAGAAACCCCTGAAGTGGCAGGATCAATGGCCTGGGGCGCAGGTCTGCCGCGGATAGTAACATGGATAGAACTGGTTGAAAAGGAAAGTCATCAGCATATTTTCTTCTTCAACACACATTTTGCTCACGATTCCGATTCTGCACGGATAATGAGCTCGAAACTGCTTCTTGGAATGGTAGACAGTATTGCTGCCGGATTCCCGTTTGTTATTACCGGCGATTTCAATATGACTACCGACAGTAAAGGATATGCAATTCTGACCGGGCCGGCTGAAAGTGTTCCTCTTTTACAGGATTCACGTCTGATTTCAGTGAAGAATCCCGGAGGACCATCAGGGACTTTCAACGGTTTCAGCGATAAAAGACGATCAGGAAGGATTGATTATATCTTTGTAAAGAATGGCATTAAAGTACTGGATCAAAAGACAATATTAAGAAAAGAACGTGGGATTTTCATTTCCGACCACTGGCCGGTGGAAGCGATAGTCTTAATTGAATAGCTCTTTTGTCGGTTTTCTCTTGGAGGCCGAAGCGGGGTCTCCGCTACGCTTCGACTTGCGATCAAAATAAACCTTAGTTTCTATTTCAATTTTTAGAACTTTATTGACTTTATAAACTTTTTGACATTTATGCTGTTTTCCTGTACCGGTTGACTGCAAGGGCCGTAAAGGCAATCGCGATCAGTGTCAGGGACCAGATGTCCCTGCTTATATCCTGAAATGTTGATCCCTTCAGCATCACCATTCTGTTAATACGCATCACATATGCAGCAGGATTTATCAGATCAAACTTTTGTGCCCAGAGAGGCATACTTTCGAGGGGAGTAAAAATGCCGCTCATCAGTACGAAAATGATGATAAAGAAGAATGCAGTGAACATGAATTGTTGTTGTGTCCCTGAAAAAGTTGAGATAAAAAGAGCAAGTCCAAGAACTGCAACCATGAATATTGCTGAACCCAGGAAAAGAATGGCAATGCTTCCTTCAAAAGGTATGTTGAAAGTCAGCTTTCCTATTATTAATCCAACTGCGAGGTCAATAAGTCCGATGATCAGGAAGGGCACCATTTTGGCTATAATGAAATGATATTTTTTAACTGGGGTGACATTTATCTGTTCAATAGTGCCACTTTCTTTTTCCTTTACCAGATTAAGCCCTGCAAGAAGAAATCCAATTGCCAGGACAAGTATTCCAAGTACACCGGGAAGCATATAATATTTATAATTAAGCAGTTCGTTGTACCAGTACCTGTTGGAAATCTGTATCTGCGGGAAAGATCCAAAAGTGAGGCTGCCGGTATTTTCAGCAACAATATTCATATTATAATCACGGATCACCCCGTTTAAATAAGCCCACGACAGCTGGGCATTTACAGCATTGATGGCATTTACAGAGACTAATATCCTGCCCGGATTCCCTATCCCGGTTTCTTTCCCGAAACCTGGTGGTATCTGCAGCACTAAATCACATTTGCCCCTGTGCAATAGATTATTGGCTTCCTGCTCAGAGAAAGTTGCGAACCTGACTTTAAAAAATGTTGATCCTTCCAGCTGATTTACCAGTTCTCTCGATTCGGTTGTCATGTCTCTGTCAATTATGCATAGCCTTACATTATTGATCTCAAATGTTACTGCAGGAACCAGTAACAGCATCTGAACAATAGGAACACCAAAAATCGCCTTTCCGATAAATTTATCCCTGAAGATCTGGAGAAATTCTTTTCTTATAAGATATAATATAGTCCTCATAATCAATATTTTTGAACTGCTGTACCTTTAAGCTGTTGTCCCTTTGAACAGTTCATCCAAGTCTTATTTTGAATTTTCTGATACTTAGCCAGATAAATGCCGATGCCATTACAGTCAGGACCAGTGTTTCTTTCCATACATAAAGGAATCCTGTTCCTTTTATCATAATGTTTTTAATGATTATTATGAAATACTTAGGAGGCATCAAAGCAGCTACCCATCCATATCCTGATGGCATATTCTCTATCGGGAAAATAAATCCCGAAAGCAAAATAGTCGGCAGCATCAATCCTACAAACGAGATAAATATAGCCTGCTGCATGGTCTTCGATACTGTAGATATAAGTATTCCAAGTGAAAGACTCATTAGAATATAGAGCATGCTTTCAGCCAGAAGCAGGACAAGGCTGCCTTTTACTGGGAGTCCGAATACAAGCCATGAGAGCAGCAGGATCATTATTACATTAATAAATGAAAGCAGGAAATATGGCATCACTTTACCAAGGATGATCTGTACAGGTTTAAGAGGTGACACAAGCAATACTTCCATTGTTCCGAATTCCTTTTCACGTGTGATGGTAACAGAGGTCATGAGAGCACAGATAAGAATCAGGATCAGGGTTATCACTCCCGGGACAAACATAAAATGACCTTTTAACGAAGGATTGTAAAACATCCTCACTTCAGGCTGAACCATAAGCTTCCCGGTAGTTTGTGACCCTGCAAGCTCCCTGTTGAAATCGGTTACGATCGCTGTTATGTAATTAGTAATAAGAGTTGCCATATTGGGTTCTGAACCGTCTGTGATTATGCTCATAGAAGCTTTGCCTTCACTGATAAGTTTCCGGCCAAAATCCTTTTCATAGATTATTACTGCTTTGATTTTATTTTTTCTGAATGTTTTATCAATATCATTGTAATTCAGGAGAGTTTCACCCCTTCTGAAAAAACCGGATGAACATATTTTATCTGATACTTTTTGCGTTATTTCATCATTGGAAAGGTCAAGAAACGCTACCGGTGCATTTTTCAGGTCAGTGCTTACTACAAATCCAAATACAAGAATCTGTACGACAGGTATCCCGAACAGTATAACAAGCGTCCGGAAATCCCTGAAAATATGCAGGAACTCTTTTTTTACAAATCCAAGGAACCTTTTCATTCAAAAATTTATTAAATCACATCTTCCATTTTCCTCGGCCGCTCTCCAATCCCCTCATTTTTATTTAGCATCACCCCAACTTCCCGTTGCCTCGGGACAGGCTCTCTCCCGGGTGAGAGGCTTTAATTTTTTTATTCCCCTTCTCCCCTGGAAGAAATGGGCGTGGGATGAGGCGTATTACCGGGCCTGGCAATCTTCACAAACACCTCTTCTACCGACTCAGCGTCATATTGCTTTTTCAGCTCAACCGGTGTATCAAGCGCAACAATCTTACCCTCGCTCATTATTGAAATCCGGTCGCAATATTCAGCTTCATCCATATAGTGTGTCGTTACAAAAACTGTAATATCCCTGGCAGCGGTTTCATAGATCATCTCCCAGAACTGACGGCGTGTTATAGGATCCACTCCACCGGTGGGTTCATCGAGAAAAACAATTTTAGGTTCATGCATAACTGCTACCGAGAATGCAAGCTTCTGCTTTAATCCGAGGGGAAGATCTGAGATAAACCTGTCACCGTATTCCCTGAAATTAAGTTTATTCAGAAGGATATCGGTCCTTTCCCGGATCAATGCCTTTCTCATCCCGTAAATTCCGCCGTAAAGCATAATGTTCTCCTTCACAGTCAGATCCGCATAGAGTGAAAATTTCTGGCACATATAACCTATATTCTTCTTAATCTGTTCCGGCTGCTTTTTCGCATTGTATCCGGCAACAATAACTTCACCTGATGTGGATTCTGACAAACCTGAAAGTATCCTGATTGCTGTTGTCTTTCCGGCTCCGTTTGCACCCAGAAAACCGAAGATCTCACCTTCATACACCTCAAAATTAAGGTTATCGTTGGCGACAAAATTTCCGAACTTCTTCACCAGGTTACGAACCGATATTACTGTGTTTCTTGTCATATAGTATTCAAATCTACCCACCCCTTGCCCCTCCAGGGAGGTGATTACTAGTGTTCTACCATTGATCCTTTGAGCCGCTACGCCTTTAAGCCTTTGTGCCTTTTTCCATTAATTCCAGGAACCTGTCTTCAATCCCTGCCCTTGATTCACTTATAACAACATTACTTATTCCCATCTTCCCCAGATAATCATATATTGAATCATTAAATTTATCATCAGTGAAAGTTACATGGACCGAATCGCCGAACGGATAGGCAGTAACAGTCCCCGGATAACTTCTTAACGCATTTATCAGCTTGTATTTTTCGGGAGCCTTGATGCTGAACAGTTTCCTGCTGAATCCTTCTCTTATCTTTTCAGGTTGATTTATTGAAAGTATGTATCCTTCCTGGATCAGTGCCACTCTGTCGCATTTCATAGCCTCATCCATGTAAGGCGTTGATACAATGATTGTTATATTATGTTGTCTAAGTTTCCTGAGTATCCCCCAGAATTCTGCGCGCGATACGGCATCTACTCCTGTTGTTGGTTCGTCAAGGATAAGAAGGCCTGGTTTATGGATTAATGCACATGATAATGCCAGCTTCTGTTTCATACCACCGGATAACTTGCCTGCAAGTCTCTTTCTGAATGGCTCAATGTGCGAATAGATATCAGAAATCAGATCATAATTTTCCTTAACAGTAGTTCCGAAGACAGTTGCATAGAAATTCAGGTTTTCCTCGACCGACAGATCCTGGTAAAGGCTGAATCGCCCGGGCATATAGCCAATGTTTTTTCTCAATTCCCTGAATCCTGAAACGGAATCAAGTCCCAGGACTTCCATTTTACCTTCATCAGGAATCAGCAGCGTTGCTATTATTCTGAAAAGTGTTGTTTTTCCTGCTCCGTCGGGACCAATAAAACCGAATATCTCACCCTCTGACACGTCAAAGGAGATATCCTTCAGGGCTTGCGTATTCCCGAATTTCTTGCTTATTCCCGATGACTCAATTATTTTTTGCATTCTGCCCTGTTATCAGAATATTGCTTCTCCGGGCATGCCCGATTTCATGGTTCCGTCGTTCTTTACATCAATGGTTATGGCATATACAAGAGTAACCCGCTCTTCCTTCGTCTGAATGATCTTCGGAGTGAATTCTGCCTTCCCTGAAATATAGCTTATTGTTCCTGTAAATGATTGGTAGCCTTTCTTTCCGTCATCGATCCTTACGGTGCATTCCTGTCCGACTTTTATTGATCCCAGCTGGGCACCGCTCACATATACTTTTAGTTTAATTACTGAAAGGTCAGCGATCTTTACCAGGGGTCTGCCTGCAGCCGTAAGTTCCCCTGCTTCAGAATACTTTTCAATTATGGTTCCTTTTAGCGGACTTTTCACACTGCTTCTTGTCACCTGCTCATTGAGTGTTGCCTTTTTCGATTCACACACCAACAGTTCAGAGGCAATGGATGCTTTCTGAGTATTATTGGCGGATATCTGTTTTTCAAGTACTGCCACCTGTCCAGTCAGATCATCATACTGTTTCTTTGTGGCGGCATCATCCTTAAGCATGTTTTCGATCCTGCCGATATTCACGTTAAGGTTGACTATCTGCTGGTTAAGAATGTCTTTCTGAGCATTTATTGAGCTGATGCGTGTTCTTACGCTTTGCATACCTGCATCGATCTCCGCTTTCTGAAGATGGAAGAGCGTGGTATCGATAAGAGCAACCTCGGTGCCCTTTTCGATTTCTGTCCCTTCAGTGACATCAAACCGGAGGATACGTCCGCTGGTTTCCGAGGATACTATAATCTCGGTGGCTTCAAAGCTGCCGTAAGCATCTGCCTCATCAGCCCCGTTCCTGCAACCGGTAAATATTACTGCTGCGATGATTATTAATGATCCTGTTTTCATATTTTGTTTTATGTTGTTAGTCAATAAAAAAATTAATGTACTAATACAATTTACCCCCACTCTCCCCCTCCCCCTTTCTCCTCCTCGGGTTGTCATTCTATCTCTTTCCCGCTAATATTCAAATACTCCACCTCTGCCATTGCAAGATTGATCTTATGTATTTCATAATTTATAAGAGCCTGCTTTTCGGAATTCATTTCATTCATGTATCCTGTTGCAGTGATTGTGCCGTTTTCGTATTGAGATTCCGCAGCAACAGTGATCCTTTTCCTTATCGCGATAAGTTCAGAGTCGGATTCAATAAGTGATTTCAGGCTTAATATTTCTGCACTTTTTGAATTAAGAAGTCTTTTAAGATTATCTGACAGATCGATTTTTTTGTTTTCTATAATCCCCTGCTGGATGTATATCACCTGTTTTTCATCTTTTACTTTATTCCAGTCGAAGATGTTCCACTTAACCCCGGCTCCGAGAATATAATATGGGGCAAATTCATCTTTAAAGAAATTGCCGCCGGGAGGATTTCCATAACCGAGAGTGGCAAATCCGAATGCCCTGGGCATTCGCTTGCTTTGTATAACCTGAAGTGTTGCAGCAAGTTGCTCTTTCCGGAGATCAAGTATCCGCAACTCGGGACGTGTTAATTCATCCGGCAGTTCTTCTCCCGGTGATGGAAGGACAAATTTTGTTGAATCATCAATTTCAAAATCCGTGAGATCTGATAATATATTCATAAGTGATGTCTTCCTGGTCTCATTTTCACTTATTTGCTGGCGGAGCTTTATCTTTTCAGAAGCAAGAACATCAATATCTGATCTTAATATGACACCACTTGCAAGTGCTGAATTCATTGATACTATTCTCCTGTTTATCAGTTCAAAATAATTTTGCAGAAGCTCTTTCTGCCTGTCAAGAAGCAATAGATTAAAGTAATAGTTGTTTATCTGGCCACGAAGCTTATAAAGGTCTGTTTCAGTCTGCTTCTGATTGATGTTCAAATCAGCTTTTTCAAGAGCCCGTGCATTTTTTATTGCTCCACCATCATAAATGACCTGGTTGATATCAACTGTAATTTTATACTGTTTATGCGGCAGAGGATCTATCAGATCGGCAATTCCGGGAACAGGAAGAGAGCCCAGTATGTCGGACATATCCACAACAGAAGAGTTGTAGACAAAGCTGCCATTGGCATCGAGTGTTGGCAGCCATCCTTTTGAAAGGTCCTTGTCCTTCAGCTGCCATATTTCAGTGTAAGAATCTTTTTCCCCGGTTATTGCACTGGCAGCTGTTGCCATTTCATAGCACTCTTTAAGTGTGAGCACCTTCTGGGCAAACATTGCTGACGATCCGGTAATGAGCATTATTAGTAAAATCAGAACTATCCTTTTCATCCGATATCTATTTTATTCTAAACTATGAACTCGAATCATTTTTTATTGCTTTTATTACAAAATCCGCAGCAAACACTTTCCTTTCCTCTATATAATCATTGAAGTTGATATCCATTTTTTCAAATATACCTTCCAGGATTCCTCTGGCTGCAAAAGGAAAAACGCTTATAGCTGCCATTGTTGACATCAGCTGAGGTATTGTCTGCTTAGTGATGTTGTATTTCTTAAGTTCGTCTTTATGCTGTGCCTCCAGTGTCAGCCATAGTTTGTTGACATCAATCTGCCGTATAAGCTTTTTAATCCTTGCAGGATTACGGTTTATTTCGTTCAACAGGAATGCCGGAAGCCCTGGATTCTTTTGCATAAAGGTTATGTGTTCCCTGAAGAAAAACTTTATCTTTTCTTCAAGAGAAAGTTTTTCATCAAATACCGGTGCAAATTTTTTGAACATTTGCCCGGCGATCATTTCAAAAACTGCGTTGAAAAGATGATCCTTTGTGCGGTAATAATAATGCAGCAACGATTTGTTTATACCTGCATGATCAGCAATGTCCTGCATTCTTGCCCCATCCATTCCTTTTTCAATGAATACCTCAGTGGCTGATTCGAAAATTTTTTCTTCAGTTTGTTTATCTTTTTCTGTCATGTCTCTTAACCATTAGGTTTAACCAAATAGATTAACCATATAGTTTAACCAACTAGTCAAAATTAAAACAGATTTATTTATTATGCAAATATTTTTAAAGAATTTTGGACTAAAGTCCTCCTCTGGTATGATTTCTGTAACCCATGACTTAAGTCATGGGTTAGTAATAATCACAATGACAGGCCTTTAGCCATAAACAATATTGACCCGGAACAAGCATATTCTAAATATTACAGGATTCTGATTTTAGTCTGCTGCCCTGAAAGAGAGACACGATTTTTGAGAAATTGTTATAGACCAGATTTATCCCTTATGAAGAAATTTATTCTTATTCTGGTTTTTTCGACTCTTATTTTTAAGAGTTGTGAAAAGACAGGTAAGGACTCTCCGGATTGCATAAGGGATAAAATAAGGGAGTTTGCAAAAAACAAGAACTGTGAAAGAGGATCCTCTGTTTCTCAGTTTCTTTTTAAGGACGGTTACGTTTATCTTTTTGAACAAGGCAATTGCGGAGCTGACTTAGGATCTTCGGTTTATGATGAAGCGTGTGAATATCTTGGCTTTCTCGGAGGTATTGCGGGGAACATGATTATCCAGGGTGTCAGATTTGATCAGGAGGCTGTTTTCGTAAAAAAAATCTGGGAGGATTAACCACTATTTGTATGAATACAGCTACTAATAATTCTGACAATGCACGCATAATACCCATGCTCTTTGTTAGTCACGGCAGCCCGATGAATGCAATTGAAGCAAACGGGAAAATGAAGAGTTTTATAGTTTCTTATACCTTAACCGAAGACTATTACTTACCACACTCACTGAGCTGAGGGCCATTGCTGCTCCGGCAATCATCGGATTCAACAGAAAACCGGTAAATGGGAAGAGAATCCCGGCAGCAACCGGAATACCAATTATATTATATATGAATGCCCAGAACAGATTCTGATTTATCGTTGCAACAGTAAGTCTGGAGAGTTTTATTGCCTTTGGAATCTTTGTAAGATCCGATGAGATTATTGTCATTTTTGCTACATCTATTGCGATATCGGACCCTTTCCCCATTGCAATGCTGACATCAGCCTGAGCCAGTGCCTGCGAATCATTTATCCCGTCGCCGACCATTGCTACGATTTTTCCTTTTTCCTGCAGATGCCTGACGAAATCATGCTTGTCCTGCGGCAGCGCTTCAGCCCTGAAGCTGTCAATGCCAGCCTTCCTGGCAATAGCCGCAGCACTATTTTCATTATCACCGGTAAGCATATGCACTTCTATTCCAAGATCGTGAAGTTGTCTGATAGCTTCCCTGGATGAGCCTTTTATCGTGTCAGAGATTGCAATAACAGAAAGAACCTGGATCGTATCTGAAAAGAATGAGATTGTCTTTGCTTCATTCTGCCACTTTTCAGCAAGAGTCAGAAGCTCAATTTCAATTACAATATTATTCTCATCCATAAGCTTTTTGCTGCCTATGAAATAGAATTCCTCATTTACAAGCGCCCTGACTCCTTTCCCTGTAATACTATCAACCCTGGACGGTATGTATGTACTTTTTATTCCGGCATTTTCAAGGTGATTTACCATTGGAACAGCCAGCGGATGCTCGCTGTTTCTCTGAATAGAGTGGATGATTGACCCGTTCTTAACTGAATCAATGCCTTCTTTCCATATCAGGTTATTTACTTCAGGCTTCCCGAGTGTGACAGTCCCCGTTTTATCCAGAACTATTGCATTTATTTTAAGAGCAATTTCAAGACTTTCAGCATCTTTTATTAAGATCCCGTTATTGGCACCTTTTCCTATTCCGACCATAATAGCTGTCGGAGTTGCAAGTCCAAGAGCACACGGGCAGGCAAGGATAAGTACTGTAACGACTGCCAGTAAACTGTGAGTCAGTGCGTTATCTGTTCCTGAGAAGAACCATATCAATCCGCTTAGCAAAGCAACTGATATTACAACGGGAACAAAGATACCTGCAATTTTATCAACAAGATGCTGTACGGGGGCTTTGCTGCCCTGGGCTTCCCTGACCATTTTAATGATATGGGCAAGCAAAGTATCTCCACCGACTTTTTCGGCCCGGAACTGAAAGCTACCTTTCTGATTGATTGTTCCGGCAAAAACTTTCGATTGAATGGTCTTTTCCACGGCTATGGGCTCTCCGGTGATCATGTTTTCATCGATAAAAGAGCTGCCTGATATAATTGTACCATCGACAGGTATCTTGCTACCGGGTTTAATAAGAATAATATCTCCCGGCATTACATTACTTACCGGGATCTCTTTATGTTCACCGTTTTGCAATACCACAAAAACGGTCTTTACCTGCATCCCGATTAGTTTCTTCAATGCAGAAGATGTATTTGATTTTGCTTTTTCCTCGAAGAGTTTGCCAAGCAGGATAAAAGTTATGATCACTGCTGAAGCTTCAAAATAGACATGACCATGAACACCTGCCTTATGGAAAAAGTCCGGAAAGAAAGTTACAGCGGCACTAAAAAAATATGCAATTCCTGTACTTAATGCTACCAGGGTATCCATGTTTGAAGAGCGGTGTTTCAGCTGTTTCCAGGCACTGGTTGGAAACTGACGGCCGAACCAGAATACCACCGGAGTTGCAAGCGCCATCATTATGTGGTTCGCAAAAGGGATGTTCATGAAGAACATTGCAATTATTACCAGGGGAATGCTCAGAGCTGCTGCACCAATTGTATTTTTCCGTATTTTTTTGAAATAGGCCAGATGAGCCTCCTCTTTGAGTTCCTGGGTGTTTGCTTCATCAATAATGATATCGTATCCAATTGCCTGGATAGCTTTCTTCATCTCGGAAGGAGTGATCTCTTCAGGTAAGAATTCAACCAGGAGAGATGTGTCGGCAAAATTTACTGATGCGCTCTTAATCCCGGGAAGATTCTTAACAAATGTTTCTGTCCTGACTGCACATGATGCACAATGAAGTCCTGTAACTGGATAAGTTTTCAATATTTTAACTTCCGGGGTCATTTCTGGAAATATTAAATAGACGTCAACAAAGGTAATTCAAATCAAAATCGCAACCTTAGATCAAATTTATATATATAACATATGAGATATTAAATAGTTAATCTTAAATAAAAAATCATTTTTGTAGTTACCAACCAGATTGTTTAATTACCAATATCTGAAATATGAAATGGCAAGGCAGACAAGGCAGTGATAATGTAGAAGCTCAGGGTTAAAACCCCTGCTGGAAAGGGTTTTTTATACCCCGAACTGAAGTCCGGGATTAGAGACTGCATTCCGGGATTAAGTGCTGTATTTCTTTTCCCGATGTAAGAAAGAATATCAATTAACCCCGGGCTTCAGCCCGGGGTGACAAAAGCAGGAATTCAGGACTAAAGTCCTGAATTCCTTGAAATAGCTAAAAAAATATAAAAAAAATTTGTATTTGTAAAATATAATATTCTATATTTGCAATATATAAGTAACTTAAATATACCAAAAACATGATACCAACAGATCTGATTAAAGGTTCATTAAAGACAATCGTTCTCAAGCTTCTTGAAGAGAATGGACGTATGTATGGTTATGATATTACCCGAAAAGTTGAAGAACTAACTGAGGGTAAGATAAAGCTTACTTATGGAGCACTTTATCCCGTGCTTCATAAGCTTGAAAGCGACGGAGTGTTGATGACTGAATCGGAAAATTTCAATAACCGTATTCGAATTTATTACAGTCTGACCTCAAAAGGGCATTCTTTAGTTACAGAAAAGATCAAGGAGATGAAAGAGTTCATCGAGTCGCTTGAAAAAATCGTTAACCCGCTACCTGGTTTGAGCTATGCCTGAATTAAGCCTCCGGCATATTGATCAGATCAGCCGGGATATCGGGCAGCAGGAGATCACATTCTCACATCTCCTTGAAGACCTTATTGACCATATATGCTGCGATGTGGAACATGAGATGCAGAATGGTCTTGAATTTACTGAAGCTTATAGCATTGTGAAGCACAAATTGGGAAAGCGAAGGCTTAAGGAGATTCAGGAAGAGATACTTTATACAGTTGACACAAAATACAGACAAATGAAAAACACAATGAAGATTTCAGGCATTGCCGGAACAATAATGTTCGGTTTTGCCGCACTTTTAAAGATAATGCACTGGCCCGGAGCAGGCATATTACTTGTCCTGGGAGCACTTACACTTGCATTTATCTTTATGCCGTCAGCCCTGGGAGTTCTCTGGAAAGAGACTCATAGCACGAAGAGACTCTTTCTCTTCATTTCGGCATTCCTGACAGGGATGTTTTTTATAATAGGCACACTTTTCAAAGTCCAGCACTGGCCTGGCGCAGGTTTAGTCCTGATTCTGGGAGCGCTGACAGGAATCCTTTTCTTTATACCTGCACTTACCGTAAGCAGATTAAGAGATCCTGAAAATAAATCAAAACGGGGCATCTATCTGCTGGGTTCAACAGGACTGATTTTCTGCGTTGCAGGAATGCTATGCAAGATACAGCACTGGCCGCTGGCAGCTACTCTTCTGATGATTGGTATGTTTATATTGTTTATCATTGTTCTCCCCTGGTACACATGGCTTACCTGGAGGGAGGAAAAGAACGTAAGCGCTGTGTTCATATATCTGGTTGCAGGTTCCATGGCATTAATTGTTCCTGCTGCCATTATAAACCTGAACCTTCAGCAGAAATTTACAGAAGGCTACTTTATAAATCAGGAACAGGAACAGGAACTCTACAGTTACTTATACAGGAATAACAAGTCAATTCTGTCAAAACATAAGGATTCACAGGCGTTTTCAACAATGGCTCAGCTTCATTCAAAAACAAATTACCTGCTAAAGCTTATTGACGACATCGAATTTAAGATGATCGCCGAAGCTGAAGGAGAACCAGGTCAACCTGCAATAAATCCTCCGCAGGTCAGGCAAACGGATGAGGGACAGGTTATAGATTTCCTGTCACTTACAATACCCTTTCATTACCAGCCTGTCAGAGACTTTCTTTTTCCCGGAACACAATCACGTATGGCACTGGAAACAGCAATGGGGGATTATAAAAATTATATTGCAGGATTGGATTCATTACCGGAATTTCAGAAATACACACTGCTTATAAATCCCGCTGATTATCTTCCTTCAGATATCCAAACGACCGGCAGGATCTCAATGATGACCGGATGTCATTCACTGGCATTGCTTAGAAACAGTCTCCTTACGGTTGAATCGCATATCTTATCCGGATTGGCAAGTCGTTAACAATTAAGTTATTACATGCAATTATGAAACAGAAAATTTATATATTAGGTCTGGCAACCACCGGGATTTTATTTGCCGGAACATTGTTCAAGGTACAACATTGGCCCGGGGCAGGTTACCTTCTGACAATCGGGATTTTAATGCTTGTTTTAATATTTCTTCCCGTTGCGCTGAGAAATCATTACAAAACTGAAGGAAACAACCAGAACAGTTTATTATATTTAGTGACCTGGCTTACCTGTCTTGTTGTCTTTATTGCCATGCTCTTTAAGATCATGCACTGGCCGGGTGCCGGATATGCTTTAATCATTGCATTGCCTTTCCCATACATTGTTTTTCTTCCCGTGTTTCTGGCTGTCACATCCAAAAACAAATCTTTCAACATATACAATACTGTATATGTACTGTTTCTCCTGACAGCATTTTCAGCAGTCTCGGTATTGCTGGCGCTTAATGTATCGAAGGAAATGACAGTTGACAGCCTTAAAATTTCGGACAATTATAACAGGTTGGAGGCAGTGCTCGATGAAATCCAGGTGATTAATCAGCAATCTCCTGTAATTCAGAAAATTGATGATGTACTTAAAACTGTAAATGAATATCAGGATATGATATTCAGGCATGAAGGCATTACAGAAGCTCAATGGAACGCAAACCCTGAAATCTTGATAATGTCAGGGTCCAGGCAGGTGGTTCCAGCTTCAATGCTTACAGGCAAAGAAGGATTGATAGATACAAAACTGGAGACCGGGTTGTCTGATCTGGTTCTTTTACTCGGGCGTACGCCTGGATATGAGAAACTATCTGCATCTGCTCCGGTAATCTTTGACCTGCGGTACTTGCCTGACAACCGTTATATCTGGACAGACAGGCTATTTAAAAATATTGTTCAGCCATGGGCACTCACTTATCTCGACGGATTGGAGACAAATCTTAAAATGATTAAAGCCTTGGTTTATTAAGCTTTTATCTATGCTGTAAATCCAACAATAAAATATTTTAATTAAGAACAGGGACTATGTATTGCATATCCCTGTTTTTAATTTCAGTTTCTTCTATTTCATTCAGTTTGGAAAGTATCTTGATTTAATTGATTAGCAGAGATTATTAAACTAAATGTAATAATTACATGAATATTGAACATTATTAGTATTTTAAGGTTTTGAATTGTATATTATAAATAAGAGTTATCAGTATGGCAGAAAAATTATCGAGAACAGACTTGCCTCCTAAATCGGGGGTGGCTGATTTTACCAGGGGAATTTCAGATATGCTTTTCCCGGTTATTGAAGGGGGTGGGGGCCGTATTATGCAGAGAAGCAAACTCAGGGACCAACTTGTGTCTTTATTGAAACCTCTTAAAGAGCGTTTGTTGGCCAGTCCGGAAAATACTGCAGAAAAATTCTTTTCCGGTCTTCCGGGAATTAAAAACAAGCTCGGAGACGATGCTTCATTTATCGCATCCAATGACCCTGCAGCAACTGATGTAGATGAGGTCATTATGACCTATCCGGGTTTTTATGCTATCCTGGTCTATCGCATTGCCAATAGTCTTGCAGGGGAGAAAGTCCCTTTGATTCCCCGTATTATGACCGAATATGCACACTCTCTGACAGGAATAGATATTCACCCGAAAGCATCAATAGAATCTCCTTTTTTCATAGATCATGGAACGGGAATTGTTATTGGAGAGACATCCATTATAGGGAAAAGAGTCAAGCTTTACCAGGGAGTCACTATTGGAGCTCTGAGCGTGGCAAAAAGCATGGCAAGTACCAAAAGACATCCTACAATTGAAAATGACGTGATAATTTACGCTGGCAGCACTATACTGGGAGGAGAAACCATAATCGGTCACAATAGTATAATCGGTGGTAATGTATGGCTTACTGAATCTGTATCCCCGTTTTCCCTTGTTTACCATGAGAATAAAGTGACGGTCCGCCAGCGGACAGATGATGAAGCAGATACAAAAAACAGAAATGATAAGATATGAAATATAATAATGTTCTTGAAACAATAGGCAATACACCGCATATACGACTCTCTAAACTGTTCCCTGGTCATGAAGTCTGGGTAAAAGATGAACGAAGAAATCCGGGAGGCAGCATTAAAGACAGAATTGCACTTGCCATGATTGAAGATGCTGAGAACTCCGGAAAACTAAAGTCGGGAGGAGTGATCGTGGAACCCACTTCAGGGAACACAGGTATCGGACTTGCAATGGCTGGAGCTGTAAGAGGTTATAAAGTCATCCTGGTTATGCCCGATTCGATGACCATTGAGAGAAGGAAAATCCTCAAAGCGCTTGGAGCAGAGCTGATCCTGACTCCTAAGGAATCAGGGATGTCCGGAGCAGTGAAAAAAGCGGCTGAGATTGCTGATAAGACGCCGGGATCATGGATACCCATGCAATTTGAGAATCCTTCTAATCCTGCCGTACATTCACGGACAACAGCCCTGGAAATTATTGCGGATTTTCCTGAAGGACTTGATTATTTTGTTGCTGGGGTAGGTACCGGGGGACATTTGACCGGAGTGGGAAGAATATTAAAAGAAAGGTATCCGGAAATAAAAATAATTGCCGTGGAACCTTCGGCTTCTCCTGTCCTGAGTGGCGGAGATCCCGGTCCTCATCCCATACAGGGAATCGGGGCAGGGTTTGTACCTCGTAATTATTATCCGGGAATAGCGGACAGGATCATTTCAGTTAATGGTAGCAGTGCTTTTGAAATGGTGAGATCCGTTTCACTAATTGAAGGTCTTTTGGCCGGCATTTCAACTGGTGCTTCACTTGCTGCAATTTTTAGTTTGCAGAATGAGATACCGGGAGGAAGCAGAATTTTATTAATTGCCTATGATACCGGTGAGAGGTACTTAAGTATTCCTGATTTATGGGATTAGGAACTGTACGCGAAACATCTTATTTTAAGCTGATTCCCAATCAATTGGCAAAAATAATATATGCGAATTCTTCTTCTGATAAAAAGCTTTGACTTCGGCGGTGCCGAAAATCATGTGCGCGATCTTGCCAACCAACTGGAAGAAAATGATAATGAAGTTTTTGTTATATCCGCAAAAGGATCGCAGACTGAAAGATTAAACAGAGGGATACATTTCAGAAATCTGAAAATGTCGGATATCTTTTCCCTGTTACAGATAATTTATCTTTGCCGGTTCCTGTCCGTTAATAAAATAGATGTCATACATGCCCATAAACGATTGGCTGTTTTCCTGGGATCTGTTGCCGGAAAAATCATGAGAGTTCCAGTTGTAGCTACCGTTCATGGAAGGCCACGTTATGATCTGCGTTCCCGGATATCAAGGAAATTTACCGACAGTATAATATTTGTAAGTAAAAGAACTATTGATGCTAACAGGGAACTCCTTGATATTATAAAAAAATCTGTCTTTATTCCGAATGGCGTTGAAATCAGAGAGAATACTGCTCAAAGAGATTATTATTCAGTGAGCTATATCTGTAGAATCGATAAAAAACATTCTTCAGTAATTACTATGCTTATAAGGGATGTACTTCCGGAAATACTAAGGGAGTTTCCTCAAGTTTCCCTGAATATAATTGGTGATGGTAAATACCTCAAAGCTCTTACAAGGAAAGCAGAGGAAATGAATACTTTTCATAAAAAGACGGTATGTAAAATTCGTGGTTATGTAACAGAGGTGAAGCCAGAGATAAAGAGGTCTGGAATAGTTCTTGGGGTCGGAAGAGTTGCAATCGAAGCCCTTTCGTGTTCAGTCCCTGTTATTCTTCTCAATCAGAGATTTCTGGGAGGATTTATTACAGAACAGAACTTCCATTTTTACAAACACAGTAATTTTGTTGCTGTTACTCATAACGCACCCGATTCCGGGGTTCTTACGGAGATCCTTCGCGAGTATTTTAAGAATCCGGCTCATTATCAGGCAGAAGCCTCAGGAATTGTAAAACTTGTACGTGAAAATTTCTGTATTAAAAAAATATCATCCGATATAATGGCTGTTTATATTAATGCTGTTGAATCAAAGAAAACCACATTATGGAAACGGGCCTGATTTTCGAAAATACTTTCTTATACTTAATACTTATTACCTGTAAAATAAAATTGACTTTGGTTTTTTTATGTTGTAATTTTAATGAACAAATTTCTAATCCAGTTTAAATTAACAACTAAAACCTGTAACTATGAAAAAGATCACAATTGTCTGGATTCTTATGATAATTCTTGCATGGGGCTGTTCTCAGGAAAAACCTGTTGAAAAAACAATCCTTGGGATGGGAACCGATTATGTGTATTTTCCTCAGGTTCTGAACGGTAAAATCAAGGAATTAAAGGAAACAAACTATTGGGCTGCCGAAAAGGACGGTAAAATTACTAAAGGGAATCCAGCAACATGGGAAGACCTTGATAGTGTAGGTTCTACCAGGAATATTGTAGCGTACTTTGACAACACAGGTTCTCTGACAAAATATGATCTTGTGGATGAGAATAATGTAATCCGGTACAGCACAATCGGAACAATTGAAAATGGCAAATATGTAAGGTTGGAAGATAAATTAAAAGATAGCACTTATCAATATACAATCCCGGAATATGATAGTCAGGGATATTTAGTAGGAGGGAAAAGGTACAGCCCAATTGTTGACACGCTTTTAACAAGCTATGTTATTAAATATGATGAGAATGGCAATTATAACAAAATTGAATTTTTTAATTTCAAAAATCAGTTAAGAGGCTACCAGGCTTTTTCATTAAATGAGCTGGGTAAAGTTATTGAAACTAAATTCTTCACAGGGGATGATACTTTAAGACAAACCTTTGTCAATAATTACAATGATAAAGGCTCCCTGACCGGACAGAAGATCTATATTGAAAAACCGAAAAGTTCTGTTTCATGGGATGTGCAGGATCTGGAGTTCGATGACCATGGCAACGCTTTAATGATATTTAGCAATATAGATGAAGGGAAATTTAAACTGGTTGCTGAAAGGACCTATATTTATTATTAAGATCTGATTTCCAGGGTATAATCCGGATATAAGATTGGAATATTTCCGACGTTTGGCACTGGCGGCAATCTTTCAGTAACTTCTTAGAATGGTAGTTTGCAGCTAGCCATATTTATTCCACATCAGGAGATACCACTTCTTTGTTCTGCCAAATGGACAAAGTGTGACCATAAAGTAATAACAGGACAGTAAAATATTTGACGAGATGCTTAAATCCATTGACATAAATACTTGTAATTACTTGCCATGAACTATAAGATTTCTGATCTTTGATTAGTGACTAATGATGAAATCAGAAACATCTAAAGTTGCAATGAAGCCCCCGGCAATAAACACTCCGGGGGCTTTGTTATTAATGTTTAGAATTATTACATCAAAGCCATAATGACCATTTATTAATAACTGATTTATTCTTCCGAAATTTGAGTTCAGCGGCATTTTCTTTTTCAAAGAACTTAAACCTATTTCAACGTTTTAACTTCTTAAACCCTTTTTAAACCCACCCCAAACCCCTCCAAGGAGGGGATCTTTTAACCTTTTATCTTTTTTCTTTGGTCTTTTATCTTGTTTCTTTTATCTTTGATTAGTGTTTCTAATGTGCTAGTAAACTTCTGATTATGTTAGTAAGAACATTTGCCAGTGCCGTTACCGGTATTGATGCAGTGACAGTTACCATTGAGGTGAATGTGTCGCGCGGGATCCGTTTTTTCCTAGTAGGGCTGCCTGACAGTGCAGTCAAGGAGAGTCAGCAGAGAATTGAATCGGCTTTACGTTCACTGGGTTATCACTGGCCGGGTAAACAGGTAGTAATAAATATGGCTCCTGCCGATATACGCAAAGAGGGCTCATCATACGACCTTCCCCTTGCAATGGGTATTCTGACTGCCGATGAGAAGGTCATCAGGGAGGAGATAGAATCATTTATTATGATGGGAGAACTCTCTCTCGACGGAACCTTACAGCCTGTCAAAGGAGTACTTCCGATAGCATTAAGGGCCAGGGAAGAGAAATTCAGGGGAGTGATTGTACCTCTTAAGAACGCCCGTGAAGCTGCAGTAGTGAACGGGATCGATGTCTATGGGATGGAAAAGCTTGGTGATGTTGTTGAATTTTTCAATGGCACCAGGAAATTCGAACCTGTCAGGGTTGATCTGATGGAGATATTCAATAATGAAGCAAATAAATATGATGTCGATTTTTCTGATGTCAGAGGCCAGGAAAATGTCAAACGAGCGCTCGAAGTAGCGGCTGCAGGAGGGCATAATATTATAATGATCGGTCCTCCCGGATCAGGAAAGACCATGTTAGCCAAACGTATTCCTACCATAATTCCACCTCTCACGCTTGAGGAAGCACTTGAAACGACCAAGATCCATTCTGTAGCTGGTAAAATTGACGACCACACAGCACTTATGACTAAAAGACCATTCAGATCGCCGCATCATACAATTTCTGATGTTGCGCTGGTAGGAGGCGGTACATTTCCACAACCGGGAGAAATATCGCTTGGCCATAACGGAGTCCTTTTTCTTGATGAACTCCCTGAATTCAAACGGACAGTGCTTGAAGTCATGAGACAGCCCCTGGAAGACAGGGTGATAACTATTTCACGTGCAAAATCGACGGTGGATTACCCTGCAAGCTTTATGTTGGTGGCAAGCATGAACCCCTGCCCTTGCGGATTCCATAATCACCCTGAAAAAGATTGTATGTGCTCTACAGGAATGGTGCAGAAGTACCTTAACAGGATTTCAGGTCCGCTACTCGACAGGATTGATATTCATATAGAGGTTGTTCCTGTAAAGTATGATAAGCTTGCTGATTCAGGGAGAACTGAAAAATCGGCCGTGGTACGTGAAAGAGTGGTAAAAGCAAGAGAAAAACAGGCAAAAAGGTTTGCCTCATTCAGAGGCATTTATTCAAATGCTCAGATGTCTTCCTCCATGCAACGGAGATATTGTCAACTCGATGAGGCCGGAGGGCGGCTTCTTAAAACTGCGATGGAACTCAGGGGTCTGTCTGCACGGGCTTACGACAGAATCCTGAAAGTGGCCAGGACAATAGCGGATCTTGCTGATTCAGAAAATATTACAGCGGAGCATATTTCTGAGGCCATAAATTATCGCAACCTTGACAGGGAAGGATGGGCCGGCTGAGTTCGGCTTCGCTCACTCAGACCGGCCAGAGTGAGCGAAGCCGGACGATAAGTGAACACTTAGTGCTATGTGGTTAAAGAATAAAATTAGATAATACTGATATTATCCAGGATGTTGCTAATCTCCTGACGCCGGGTATTGAGATTGTCTATCAGCGAACGATTTGCAATAGATTTTATATTGTACCGCAAAGTGTAGAACCGCTCCCAGAATATCTCCCGGTAGAACAAAACAATATATCCCAGCAGTGGCACAAAAAAACATAGCAGGAATCCTGTCCATCCTGCAAATATCGCTGCAAGGATAAGCAGGACAGGGAAATAGATCAGGTAAAGCACCGTTCCGGAACTTATATAAACCGAACTATAAAATCTTGGATCTTTGATCAGCTTATCACAGATGAATTTCGGTACTATAAAAGGGATCAGGTTGCTTATATAACCTGCAAGGAATAAAGGGAATCCTGCAATTAGAGCAAAATATCTTAAAAAGCCCCAGTCAAGTTTCCGGGCAAAATTCTCATCCTTTAGTCTGCTTGTCTTAAGCAGCGCAGCATACTTTATTACTTTTTCATTGAGTAATCTGGTTTCTTCTGCAGAACTTTTTGACAGATGGTTGATCTTATCAGCAATCTTTTTTTCCATTATCCTTCTGTCGTCTTTATCAAAACGCCACTGAAAGAATGGAAGGACCATATTGTTTCGTTCCATGATCAGAAGATGTTCTGCAAGGGAGTCATTACCCGGAGCTTCAATTATTATCACCTCTTTGCGCAAGCTTGCATCACATTTTTCATTAAAGGCGAGCAATGCTTTTGCAGGGTGTGCCTGGTAAATATCTTTCAACTCCCTGATGCTGAACGGATCACCGAAGTTGATCATTACCTCTTTCCGGAACTTTGCAGGGTAAGTGTAATTTATGCCGACCGGAACGATATTGACATCCAGACCAAATTTCTCCTCAGCACCGAATGCCAGCCTTGCAGTTCCTTTCCGAAGTTTCTGAAGTCGCTTCTCCTGAACACAGGTACCCTCTGAGAACATTATGAAATTCCCGTTATTACGCAGTATCTCATATATTCCTGTGAATGTTTCAAGATTCTTATGTACATTTTCAAGACCCTCCTCGATCCTGTAAACGGGCGAAACATTCAGTTCACGAAGACAAAACCTGGCGAAAGGTTTCCTGAACATATCGGCTCTCATGGTGAAATGTATCGGTTGTGGGAGATAGGACCCGACAAGTACTCCGTCCATAAAAGAATTCTGATGATTGCCAACAAAAAGAAGAGGTTTTTCAAGAGGCACTTTCTTCAGATTCGAATAAAAAATACGCCTGAAGAATACCCTGAAGGTAAACGGCGGAATAATATATTTCAAGAACCTGGAAAGCATTTAAATCATCCCTTAAGAATACCCTGAAATTTGAAAATACAAGTTAAGAATTAATACTAAGCGGAAAGATAGGTATTTAATCTTATTAATATAAATTCGGTTCAGGGTTTACCCTTTCTTGGGTTAGACCGGTAACTTCCCAGATATTGCAGCAGACAGGCACATTAAATACATTTTCTTTTTCAATAACCCGGATTTCTTTGCAGAGTCATCTATTTGTTATAATTTTATGTCTTAATAACCTACCTGATCTTCTTTGCATGGATCTCACACGTCGGATTCGCGATAAAATGATGGAAGAACGCCTGATGTTTGTTTACAGGGGCGTTGTTACAAACGAAAATTCCGTTCCCCTGCTTATGCTTCTGGAGAAAGAGATGGAGAATGCAGAATTTGGATTTGTGGGAAGGAAAAGACTCTTTATGTTTGTGCTGGAAAGCCTGCAGAACGTTTCACGGCACAGTGACAGGAATGATCATGCTAATATGTCACTGGTTGTTTATTCCAAGTCAGACAGTGGGTATACTGTGACAACTGGTAACGTTATTTCCACATCTAATATCCTTGACCTGAAAAAAAAGCTGGATGAGATCAATCACCTTGAGACAAAAGAGATCAGGACTGTTTACAGACAAATGCTGAGTAACTCCGAATTCAGCACCAAGGGTGGAGCCGGGCTCGGACTTATAGAAATGGCAAAGAAAACAGGGAATAAGCTTGATTACGATTTTCTGGAGCTGGATAATGTCAATTCATATTTTATTTTAAGTAAAACAGTTGATTCAGAGGGAGTCGGAATGCATTTCGGTGCTGCTGAAAAACCCTTCAGGGGTAAAGCTGTGGCCCAGCTTGAAAGACTGCTGGCAGAAAATAATATCTATCTTATATGGTCAGGCCACATATCTCAGGACGTTGGAAAGGAAGTCCTGTCCTTCACTGAAACGAAACTGGCTGAAGATGATATAGAATCAAATCTGCGTCGACGGGTATTCAGTATTCTTGTAGAAATAATCGAAAATGTCGCAAAATACAGTCCGGGACAGGAAGCTGAAGAGCAATATGGAATGCCTGTTGCTATGATAAGATTTGAAAATAACATATATTCTGTCACAACAGGCAACCTGATCCTCAATGATAAGGTGGAGCACCTGAAAGGGAAACTGGACCTTATTAATCAAAATGATAAGGCAGGTCTGAAAGAACTCTTCAGAAAGTCCCTGTCAGTACAAACAATAAGCACTGACGGTACTGGAAATATGGGGCTCATTGATATGGCAAGAAAATCAGGAAGCAAGCTTGTTTACCTGTTTGAAAAGATAAATGACCTTTATTCCTATTACACTCTGACAGTAAAAATTGAAGAAAACAGCGGTTAGTCTAACATTCTGAGTGTCAGATTGTGTCCGTCCCACACAGCATAGCTGCTGTTTTTAATCCAGTCTCCCAGGAAAACAACCTCTCCTCCCTGCTTCATGTTGTAATTCATTGCAAGATGACGGTGACCAAAAATGAAGTAATCAATTTTCTCTTTTGCTGCAACGCTCATGGCATATCTTATCAGATCTTCTTTTTCTTCTCCAAGGAATCCTTCAGAAATGCCCTTTCCGAGTCTTGAGCTCTTGGACCATCTTTGACCAATACCTACACCAACCGAAGGGTGAAGCGCAGAATATAATACCCTCAATGGCATGTTATGGAATATCTTCAGAAGAATTTTATATCCAAAATTCTTATTGCCAAGACCTTCTCCGTGAGCAAGATAAAATCTCTTACCGTTAAAAGAAGTGGTAAACGGTCCTGTATGGACAATGATACCGCACTCTTTGGTAAGGTAATTTCCAACCCACATGTCATGATTCCCTGTGAAGAAATGAACCGGAATGCCTGAGTCAGTTATTGATGCCACTGTTCCCAGGAACCTCGTGAAACCACGCGGAACTACCAGCTTATATTCCCACCAGAAATCAAAAATATCACCGATAAGATAAATTTCAGCAGCTTCAGCGGCAATTTCATTAAGCCACCTGACTATCTTTTTTTCACGTTCAGAAGGATTGGATCCGGCAATCAATCCGAGATGAAAATCTGAAGCAAAAAATATTTTACCCGGGTGTTCCAAAATTCTGGTTATTTAGTAAATAACTGATTAAGCTTTATCTGAAGTGTTTTTCCATGCAGATTGGATGCAATTATATTCCCTTCAGGATCAAACAGATAATTTGCAGGAACAGATCGCACATTAAAAAGCCTTGCATTTACAGGGTCGTCAGGATCATTTTCCCTGGTGCTTATCCATGGAAGCTCATCGAATTTTACTGCACTCTTCCATGCTTTTTCATCTTTATCAAGGCTGATCTGGTATATTTCAAATCCTTTCTTACGGAACATTCTGTAATATTCCTTGAGTTGAAGGTTCTCAGTTATACATTCCCTTGATTCTGCAGACCAGAATGCAAGAAGCACGTATTTTCCCCTGAGTGAGGAGAGTGCAACTTTCTTCCCGTTAATATCTGAAAGGTCAGGATCGAGTTTTGTCTCCGGAAGTTTTTTTGATATCTGTTCAAGCTGTCTGGAGAACATCTGATTCATCTCTTTCTCAAAATCACTTACAAGGGCCCTGGTATGTTTAGATTCGGGGTAGTGCTTTTTCAAAGAGTCGGAAACAATTTTCAGATATTGCAAATCGCGTGCATCATAAAGGACGTATGTCTGATCGTTTAACCGCTGATAAAGGGCTTTTATGGCAGCAAGCGAATTGATATTATTTATGATGAACTCAATATTAAATTTCCGCTGGGCTTTCATTTGTGCCGTTAGCTCCTGTTCAAGGAGCGATGCCTCTGTTTCAGAGCCAGGTTCCTTTAAAGCCTTATCATAAAGAGGAGCAAGTGAATCAATTCTGGCTTTTGTCTCAATAAGCCTGAGATCAAGTATTTGTATAAGTTCTGACCCGTGAGATCCTTCAACTTTATAATCATTGTAGAGATTTACGTCGTTAAAAGAGATTTTAATTTTTTCAGCTGGTTCACAAAGGAGTGTGATAAACTCGTTTACTGAATAGCCAACCTGGTAGAAGTCAGGTTCAGTGGCTTCTACCCTGAATCTGAAGTTACCTTTCCTGCTTATTTTTGATGAATCGATCAATAAAGGAGTATTTACATCAACCCTGCTGAGGTAAATATAATCCTGCTTATTGAACTTAACAGTTCCATGAACAGTGAAAACCCTGTTTTTATTGCAACCGGAAAAGAGGATTACGGGGATCAGGAATAACAGAAACCTTTTCATTAATTATTTTAATTGGATAATTGTTTTAAAAGGATTACTTACCGAAAACCTCTTCAAGCTTAACCTGTAGCATTTCACCTCTCAGGTTTGATGCAATTACCATTCCGTCCTTATCAAGGAGGAAATTCGCAGGGATCGACTCAATACTGTACAAAGGTACAACCACAGAGTTCCAGTATTTTACATCGCTCACGTGTATCCATTTTTCAAGATGGTCATCAGCGATGCCTTTCAACCATGCTTCTCTTGTTTTGTCAAGAGAAACCTGGAATATCTCGAATCCTTTACTGTGATAAGTTTCATAAGCTTTCACAAGGTTGGGATTTTCACGTCTGCATGGAGAGCACCATGAAGCCCAGAAATCGAGAAGGACAACCTTACCCCTGGTTGAGGAAAGTTTTATTGTATCACCCTGAGGACCGGGTAGAGATATCTCCGGTGCTTCGGTCCCGCCACCTGAAACAGGTAAAGAAAGCTCATGTCCCTTTAAATCGGCAACGAGTGCCTGAACCTGTTCATGCAATGACTTAACAGGTTCATATTCAGGATATTCAAGAGATAATGCTGAATCTACCTTCAGGAAGTACTTAATGTCTTTTTCAGGGTTAAGGACATATTCATTGGGTGCCGCCTGCTGATATAAGGCGACCATACTTATAAGTGAAGTAAGGTTTTCATCAATATATTTCTTTGTAAAGGTGTTAAGATTATTAAGGTAGATGTTTGCAAGGCTGTCCAGACGATCCATCACTGCAGGAAGATCAGAAGCATTAAGGCTCCGGAGATAAACCTCCCGCAGGCTTTTAAGCTGACCGATCGTTTTCCTCAGTTCTATATTATAATCATTCATAAGCGCAGTTCCCTTTGAACCTGAAATAATAGCCGGATAATTTAATGAATCGCGATAAGCAGTAATTTTGATATTCTGGCCCGGTTCAAGGAGCATGGTAAGAAAATTTGTTTCATCTGTTTTCAGAAGGTAAAAAGAAGGATTTTCGACATTTCTGGAGAAAATAAATGTTCCGTCTTCAGAGACCATGGCAGAATCAACAGTTACAAGCTTATCCGGCTGAAGTTCATCAAGATAAACATATTCTCCTTTTGTGGGATTTATGAGTTTGACATTAATATCAATATTGTTACTTTTACAACTTGCAGCAACCATACCAACAATTAAAAACAAAATGAGGTTATTCTTCATTAACAAAATATTTATTAATATTTTCTAAAATTATTGAATTGCAAAGTTATTCTTTTTTTTTACCGGCAACCCGCCGTTAAAAATTAATAATTTTCAGGATTCAAAAGGCCGGTTTGCAATATTGGGAGAAAATTGCTAACTTAAATGACTTTTTTATTTCAGATAAAACAGTAATTATATGAGTTACATAAAGTTCGAAAAGGCACAGATCGTCAATCTTGAGTTTTCGCTTGGTAGGGAAATCATCAGAACAAACAGAGCCGGATCATATGCTTCTACAACTATAGTTGAGTGCAATACACGTAAATATCATGGATTGCTTATCTGCCCGGTGGATGAGCTTGGCGGAGGCAGATACGTTCTTCTTTCTTCTCTTGATGTAACCGTTGTAAACAATGACAAAAGTTTCAATATTGGTATCAGAAAATATAAAGGTGATTATTTCAGCCCGAAAGGGCACAAGTACCTTGAAGACTTTGGAACTGAAAGCATTCCGGAAAGGATATTCAGGGTGGGAAATGTCTTGCTGAAAATGGAGAGGCTGATAGTTCATTATGAAGAACAACTGCTGGTAAGGTACACGATCCTTGAGGCTTCGGAACCTATGAAGCTTCAGTTAAGACCGTTTCTGGCTTTCAGGAGCATCCATGAGCTGACTCATGCAAACCTTGCTGCCAATACGAAAATAGAACCGGTTAAAAACGGTATAAAATCCAAAATGTACGAAGGATTCCCATCGTTGCATATGCAGTTTTCATCAAAAGCTGAATTTATTCATGTGCCTGACTGGTTCCTTGGAGTGGAATATATCGAAGAACAGAAAAGAGGTTATGATTATTCAGAGGATCTTTTTACTCCGGGATTCTTTGAACTGAATGCAAAGAAGGGCGACACAATTGTATTTTCAGCGTCAACCCATGAGGAAAATCCAACAGGCTTTAAGACTAAATTCACAAAGACCGTTGCAGGTAAGATTCCCCGGGATAATTTTGTTAACTGTCTCAGGAATGCAGCTCAGCAATTTATTGAAAAAAGAGGTGGTGAAGTACTGATTATTGCCGGATATCCCTGGTTTGGATCCTGGGGCAGGGATACATTTATTTCGCTGCCAGGACTTGCTATGGCCCGCCATAAACTTACTCTCTTCAGGGAAGTGCTCGATACACAGGTGAACAGAATGAAGGACGGTTTGTTCCCCAACATGGGGGCAGGAGGTCATTATGCATTTAATTCCGTTGATGCTCCGTTATGGTTCTTCTGGTCCCTTCAGCAATATATGGAAAACGGAGGCTCTGATTGTTGTGAACGATACGGAGCAGCAGCAAAATCAGTACTGAATGCATATAAGAATGGCACTGCTTTTAATATTCATATGAGAGACAATGGCCTTGTTTATGCAGACGCTCCGGGAAAATCTCTGACCTGGATGGATGCTGTTGTAAACGGGATTCCTGTCACACAGCGAAGAGGTTATGCAGTGGAAATAAATGCCCTCTGGTATAATGCGGTATGCTTCGCATTGAAGATGGCAGAAACCGAGAAAGATAAAAAATTCATTAAAGAATATGATTATCTGCCTGACCTGATTAAAAAATCATTTGTTGAATTATTCTGGGACGAAAAGACAGGTTACCTGGCAGATTATATTAATGATGAGGAGGGAAGCAACTTTTTTGTCAGACCAAATATGATCATGGCCGTTTCACTTCCTTACACAATGCTTGAAAAGGATCAAATGAAGAAGATTCTTGATATAGCAGATAAAGAGCTTGTTACACCAAGAGGGCTCAGGACGCTTTCTCCCGGCAATAAATTTTATAAGGGAACCTATTATGGCAACCAGGAAGAGAGAGATAAAGCATATCATCAGGGTACGGTCTGGCCATGGCTTTTTGGTCCATTCTGCGAAGGATGGTTAAGGGTGTACGGAAAACAGGGAGTGAAGAAAGTAAAAAATCTTATTTGCGGCCTTGAGGAATGTATGGGCGAACATGGTATAACTTCACTATCGGAAATCCATGACGGAGATCCACCGCATGCTCCCCGTGGTGCAATTTCTCAGGCATGGAGCGTGGGTGAGGTATTAAGGATAATTGACTTGCTTAAGAAAAATTATTCAAATCAATAACGGATTCAGGATATGCGTGTGTTAATGTTTGGATGGGAATTCCCGCCGCATATTTCGGGCGGGTTAGGGACAGCCAGCTATGGTCTTACAAAAGGTATGGCAACACTGGATGATCTGGAGGTGATTTTTGTTGTCCCCAAAGCGTGGGGAGATGAAGACCAGAGCATGGTACGGCTGATTGGCGCCAACAAAGTTCCTGTTGCATACAAGCAGATCTTTTATAAAGGTACAAGACATCCGATTGAAAAAATTGAAATCTCATCTAAAATAGTGCCCTATACCGACCCTGAGGATTTCTGGAAACTGGTCAGATCCGAGGTGTCAGGCCACCGGCTCTTTGTTTATACAAACAATAAAGGCATGGTGGATTTTTCAGGCAGGTATGACAGGAACCTGATGGAAGAGATCTCTAAATACTCCATTGTTGCTTCAGTAATTGCCGAGGAGAACGAATTTGACATTATCCACGCACATGACTGGCTCGCTTATCCTGCCGGAATAGCAGCAAAGGAAGTATCAGGTAAACCGCTGGTGATCCATGTCCATGCCACTGATTTTGACAGAAGCGGAGGGAACGTTAATCCCGATGTTTACAGGATTGAAAAGAGCGGTATGGACGCTGCTTCCAAAATCATAACTGTCAGCAACCTCACCCGCGATATTGTCATTAACAAATACAATATTCATCCCGACAAGGTGGAGACTGTTTACAATGCAGTAGAACCTATGGAGATCTCCGATGATATTATCCTGAAAAAAGGTTTTGATGAAAAAGTTGTCACCTTCCTCGGCAGGATAACTCTTCAGAAGGGTCCCGAATATTTTATTGAGGCGGCATACAAGGTTCTGAAGGTAATGCATAACGTCAGATTCGTCATGGCAGGTTCGGGGGATATGATGGAAAGAATGATGAGACGGGCAGCCTCACTCAAAATAACTGACCGTTTCCACTTTACCGGATTCCTGTGGGGAAGAGATGTTTTTACATTGCTTTCTATGAGCGATGTTTACATAATGCCTTCGGTATCAGAGCCATTCGGAATCTCTCCTCTTGAAGCCATGCAGTCAAACGTACCTGTGATTATCAGCAAGCAATCTGGTGTTGCTGAAATCCTTACCCATGCGGTTAAGACCGACTTCTGGGATATTGATGCCATGGCTGATGCTATTTACGGCATCCTTAATTACCCTGCACTGGCAAGCATGTTCATTAAAAATGGGAAAGAAGAAGTTATCAGGCTGAAATGGGACAATTCAGCCAGGCACGTAAGGGACATTTATGAAAGAGTAATTTGGAATAAATAAGCAATATTATATGAGTGCAGCAGGCAAAAAAGCAATTTGCTTTTATTTTCAGGTTCATCAGCCCTTCCGGCTAAAGAGGTACAGGTTTTTCGACCTTGGCCATGATCATTATTATTATGATGATTTCTCAAATGAATCCATAATGAAAAAAGTGGCAGGCAAATGCTATATCCCTGCCAATAAGATCATACTTGATCTCATTCAGAAGCATAAGGGGAAGTTCAAAGTCACCTATTCGCTTTCCGGGAATGTAATAAACCAGTTCAGACTCTATGCTCCTGAAGTACTTGATTCCTTCAGGCAGCTTGCCGAAACAGGAATGGTTGAATTTCTTGGTGAAACTGATTCCCATTCTCTCTCATCTCTTAAAAGCAGAACCCAGTTCGAACACCAGGTAGAAATTCATCGGCAGATGATGAAGACTTATCTTGGAGTCGAACCGACCTCATTCAGAAATACCGAATTAATATATTCCGACCTGATCGGATCGTGGGTGGCGGAAATGGGCTATAAAGCTATGCTGACAGAGGGCGCAAAGCATGTAATGGGATGGAAAAGTCCAAATTATCTGTACTGTAATTCAATAAATCCAAGACTTAAAGTTCTGCTGAGAAACTTTGTCCTCAGCGATGATATTGCATTCAGGTTTTCAAACAAAAAATGGAGCGCATGGCCCCTGACTGCCGACAAGTATGCCTCATGGCTGAATAAGCTGGCTCCTAAAAGTGAACTTGTGAATATTTTTCTGGACTACGAAACTTTCGGGGAACATAACTGGAAGGAGACAGGTATCTTTGATTTTCTCCAGCACCTTCCGGGAGCTATTCTTAAAAAAACACCCTTTAAGTTCATGACACCTTCAGAAGTTGCTGATACACTGCAGCCTGTTTCGGCAATCAGCGTACCTTCTCCCATATCCTGGGCCGATGAAGAGCGTGATATAACAGCATGGCTTGGCAATGAGCTTCAAACTGCGGCTATCGATAAGCTTTTTGAGTTGTCAGAAAGGATGATTAAATGCAATGATGAGCAGATGAATAAAGACTGGGAATACCTTCAGTCAAGCGACCATTTTTATTATATGGCGACAAAGTTCTTTTCTGATGGTGCAGTTCATGCTTATTTCAATCCGTATGAAACTCCCTATGATGCATTTATGAATTACATGAATGTGCTGAGCGATTTTGAAATAAGAGTGAACAGGTATTTCCCTGCAACAGACGAGCAGCTTCAGATATCAAACCTCGATATGCAGCTTAGGGAAAAGGATAAAATAATTGAAAAGCAGGCAGCTGAAATTGAAAAACTTATGAAGAAGCAATCAAGAACCAGGCCTGTCAGACGTATTGCGGTTAAAAAAGATTCTAAACCTTTGTTGAAGGAGCTGGCTCATAAACTGATTACAGACTCTGTCGGGGAAAAGGCTCCCATTAAAAAAGCTACCATTAAAAAAGCTGCTGTTAAAAAAGTTACCGTCAAAAAAGTTGCTGTTAAAAAAGTTACAGTTAAGAAAACATCCGCAGCTGCAAAGAAGAAAACAAAACCGGTAAAAAAGGCTGCTCCTGAGAAGAGTACCACAACAAAAGCTGCTCCGAAGAAAGCAGTTAAAAAAGTCAAAAAAACATAATTGAAGAAACTGAAAATCCATAATTTGTTATAATCAGAAAATGAAGGCTGAATTTATTTTTGAAACTAGCTGGGAAGTATGCAACAAGGTGGGTGGCATTCATACTGTCATTTCAACAAAAGCCCTGAACATTGTTGATGAGCTTGGAGATAATTACATACTTATCGGCCCGGATGTCTGGAGGGAGGATATAAAGAATCCTGAATTCATTCAGGATGAATCCCTGTTTGCTGAATGGAAAGACAGGGCTGCGTCCGAAGGATTAAGAGTAAAAACGGGTCGATGGAATATTGCAGGCAGACCAATAGTAATGTTGATTGATTTCACACCATATTTCGGACAGCAAAATGAGATCTTTGCAACTTTCTGGGAAACTTATAAGCTCGACAGCATCTCAGGGCAATGGGATTATGTAGAGCCTGCACTGTTTGGTTATGCTGCCGGGAAGCTGATCGAGAGCTTTACAACTTTCTATCATGAGCATCATAACATAGTTGCTCAGTTCCATGAGTGGATGACCGGAACCGGAATCCTGTATCTTAAAAAGCAGGTACCCTGGGTTGCCACATCATTTACTACACATGCTACAGTACTCGGTCGTTCCGTGGCAGGAAACAACAGGCCCCTGTACGGGAAGATGAAAGAATATAATCCTGCTCAGATATCCCGTGAATTTAATGTAGTTGCAAAACAGTCACTGGAGAAGATTTCTGCAGTTGAAGCGGATGTTTTTACTACTGTAAGTGAAATTACTTCGAAAGAGTGCAGCCATTTCCTGGGGAAAGATGTTGATATAGTCACTCCAAACGGATTTGAAGATTCATTTGTACCGGGCAGCGACGTTTTTGAGAAAAGAAGGCAGGAAGCCAGAACAAAGCTTAAGAATGTGGCAGAAGCAGTCCTCGGATATAAGCTTTCAGGTGATTGTATTCTTGTGGTAAACAGCGGAAGGTATGAATTCAGAAACAAGGGAGTTGATATATTCATTGATTCTCTTGGCGAAATGAACAAAAAGGACCAGCTTAAAAAAGAGTGCGTAGCCTTTATCCTCATGCCTGCTTATCATAAGGGTCCTCGCCAGGAGTTGATTGACATTCTTTATAATAAAGGTCCTTCTAATAATGGAGACCGTTATCTCACTCATAGCCTGCACTATCCATCAAACGATCCTGTACTTCAGAGAATAGGCACCAACAACCTGAGCAATGATCAGAAATCACAGGTCAAGATAATCTTTGCCCCATCATACCTTAATGGCAACGACGGCATATTCAACATGCCATATTATGATCTCCTGATCGGTTTCGATCTTTCAGTATTTCCCTCATATTATGAGCCATGGGGATATACTCCCCTTGAAAGTCTTATGTTCTCTATCCCGACAGTTACTACATCCCTTTCAGGCTTCGGGCTTTGGGTAAGAGATTATTTCAGGGAGCCCGGTAACGGCATTTCAATAATTGAACGTACTGACGATAACGAAGATAAAGTTATCTCGGAAATCGGGATATTTATGTCAATGTTCATTGGGCTGAGTGAAGAAGAAGTAAAGGTTGCAAGTTTAAAAGCACATGAGATCTCCCGGATAGCCATGTGGGACTCTCTTGTTCAGCATTATTTCACCGCTTATGGGAAAGCTCTTATCCACAGCAGCGAAAGAAGAGATGAACCAAGGGAATTTATCCGCTTTGTTGAGTCTCCGGGTCTCCGTATCCGTAAACCTCACCAGGTACCAGTCTGGAAAGATATTTATGTCCAGAGCGATGTGCCTGATAAACTGGCATATCTTAAAGAACTCGCCAATAATCTTTGGTGGTCCTGGAACACTGAAGCTGAAGAAATATTCAAAAACATGGACCCTTCTCTCTGGGAAGAGGTAAAGCATAATCCCAAGCTGCTTCTGGAAAAGATTGATTATAAACGGCTTCTGGTGCTTGAGGATGATGATGAGTTTGTAAGAGTGCTTAACACTGTTTATAAGATATTTAAAGAAAATATTAACCGACCGGATGATACCGCAAAACCGTCTGTTGCCTATTTTAGCATGGAATTTGGAATACATCCGTGTCTTAAGATATATTCCGGAGGTCTGGGAATTCTTGCAGGCGACTATCTGAAAGAAGCCAGCGACTCAAATATTAACATTACCGGTATAGGCATTCTTTACAGGTATGGTTATTTCAGACAAAAGCTGGGACCTAAGGGAGAACAACTGGCAATTTATGAAGCTGAGGAGTTTGCAAGACTTCCAATAAATCCGATAAAAGACACAAGTGGCAACCATCTGACAGTCAGCCTTGTATGGCCGGGCAGGACAGTGAAAATACGTGTCTGGGAAGCAATGGTTGGTAAGGTCAGGCTCGTACTTCTCGATACCGATCACGACGACAACACGCCGGAGGATCGTACCATAACTCATTATCTGTACGGAGGTGATAATGAAAACAGGCTGCGTCAGGAACTTATCCTGGGTATTGGTGGCATCAGGGCTCTTGTTGCTATGGGACTGAAACCGGATGTTTATCACAGTAATGAAGGACATTCGGCATTTATAAGCCTGGAAAGGATGCGGACAATGATTGAAGAGAATCATCTTACATTTAATCAGGCACTTGAAGCTGTCAGAGCGTCAACTTTATTTACAACCCATACTCCGGTACCGGCCGGTCATGATGCATTTGACGAAGACCTTCTGAGAAAGTACATTTCACATTATTCTGACCGCCTGAATATCTCATGGGAGGGACTTATGTCACAGGGCCGGTGCGATGGCGACGTTGATAAAAAGTTCAACATGAGTTACCTGGCAACCCGTATGTCTCAGGAAGTGAACGGCGTCAGCAAACTTCATGGAGAGGTGAGCCAGGGTATGTTTAATAAATTATGGCCCGGTTATCTCAAGGAGGAGCTGTTTATCGGCTATGTCACAAACGGAGTTCACCACCCGACATGGACGGCGCCTGAATGGCGTAAAGTATATAAGGAGCTTACAGGGACAAGCAATTTTGATCAGACTGAAAGAAGTCTCTGGGAAAAACTATATAGTATTGATGATAAAAGGATATATGAAATTAAAAAGGACCTTAAGAAGAATCTTTTTACAAACATCAGGAAAAGGCTTCAGTCCGATATGATAGAAAAACACGTAAGTCCGCGGACTCTTCTCAATATCAGCAGTCACCTTGATGAAAAGGCACTTACGATAGGTTTTGCCCGACGTTTTGCTACCTATAAAAGAGCTTCTCTTTTATTCCGGGACCTCGACCGTCTTGCACGTATTGTAAATAATCCTGAAAAACCTGTTCAGTTCATTTATGCCGGAAAAGCTCATCCGCATGACGGCGGAGGCCAGGATCTTATCAAAAGGGTTTATGAAGTATCCCAGATGCCACAATTTTCAGGCAAGGTTATTTTCCTTGAGAACTATGATATTGAACTGGCTAAATACATGGTCAGGGGTGTCGACATCTGGTTGAATACACCTACACGACCACTTGAAGCTTCAGGAACAAGCGGAGAAAAAGCAGTAATGAACGGGACTATCCATTTCAGCGTTCTTGACGGTTGGTGGGTTGAAGGTTACAGGGCATTTGCCGGGTGGGCGCTCCCCAAGAAAAGAACATTTACCAACCAGGAACTTCAGGACGATATAGATGCTGAGACTATATACAACATGCTGGAATTTGAGATTATACCGGCATATTATTCATTCAACGATCAGGGAATTCCTGTTGAATGGGTCAGCCTTATCAAGAATACAATGGTAAAGATTGCCCCTGAATTCACTATGAAAAGACAGCTCGATGATTATTATGAAAAGTATTATTCAAAACTCTTTATTCGCAGCAAAGATCTCATCGAAAATAATTTTGAGAAAGCAAAAGAACTTGCAACATGGAAGAAGGAAATGAGAGATGAGTGGGATAACATCGAGGTACTGAATTATAGTTTCGAAAAACCCGGAGAAAATGTGTATCATTCAGGACACGACTACAGGGCAGAAATTGCTCTGAATGTTGGTAAGATACCTAAAGAGAATGTAGGCGTGGAATTCATTATAACCCATATGAGCAAGCAGGGTGAACATGAGTTTGTTGCAAGCAAGGAATTCACGATAGTAAGCAGTAAGGGAGGTAAATGTCTTTACAGGGCTAACATGGTGCCCGAAAAAGCAGGTACGTTCTTTTATGGGATACGCATTTATCCAAAACACAAAGATCTTCCTCACAAGCAGGATTTTTATCTGCTGCGGTGGATTGATTAAATATCAGTTGCTTTCCTGACAGGCTCTTTTTTAAATACAAGAGCTGTCCTGGAGGGAAGATACAAATACAGGTAGAAGGGCACATTAATAGAGTGCCTTTCTGCTTTTTTCAAAGAGGTATATACTGACTTTCTGTCAAAACGGTCAAATCCTCCAAGTGCCGGATCGTCTGTATCAATTAAAACAGAGAACTTGCCTTTTAACGGGATACCATAATCGGTGAATGAAAGAACAGGGTTGAAGTTAAAAACAAACAGAAGGTCACCTCTTGTGAATGCAATTATCTTATCAAGGTTGTTTTCAAAAATCCTGTTAATATAAAGATCGTCGAGTATTCGGAAATCATGCTGAAGATTTACCATCTGTCTGTCAAAGCTTGCAAGGTACTGGTATTTAAGGTTTTTGTTTTCAGCAAGGGCCCATTGCCGTCGGGCATATTTATAGCTCCAGTTGTTTCCCTCCCTGGGAAAATCGATCCACTCGGGATGTCCGAATTCATTCCCCATAAAATTCAGATAGCCTCCTCCTGCAGTGCTGAAGGTTAATAGCCTGATCATTTTATGCAAAGCTATACCGCGGTCCATCGGTATACTATGGTACGACTTTGACATGCCGGTGTACATCTCTGCATCCAGCATCCTGAATATCAGGGTCTTGTCGCCAACAAGTGCCTGGTCGTGAGATTCGCAGTATGATAAGATCTTTTCTTCAGGACGGTGCTGGGTAAGTTCATGCATCAGTTTTCCCATATCCCAGTTTTCATCCCGGGTCTCTTTTATAAGTTTTATCCAGAAATCAGGGACTCCCATTGAAAGCCTGTAGTCGAATCCATATCCTCCATTAACTGTTTCTGCAGCAAGACCCGGCATGCCGCTCATTTCCTCTGCAACAGTAAGTGCGCCGGGATTAATTTCATGGATCATCTTATTGGCTAGATAAAGGTACACAAGGGCATCAGTATCCTGACCGCCATCAAAATATTCACTGTATGATGTAAAATTCTTACCAAGGCCATGATCATAATAGATCATGCTTGTGATGCCATCAAATCTGAATCCGTCGAATTTATACTCCTCCAGCCAGAAGCGGCAATTGGACAGCAGGAAGTGGATCACATTATCCCTGCCATAATCAAAACAGAGTGAGTCCCATGCAATATGATTCCTTCGGTTATTGATATGAAAGTATTGTCCCGGTGATCCGTCAAAAAGGCCCAGTCCTTCATTAATATTTTTAACTGAATGGGAGTGAACAAGATCCATAATTACTCTTAGTCCTTCTTCATGAGCCTTATCTATTAAATTCTTAAGATCCTCAGGTGTGCCGAAACGTGAAGAAGCTGCAAAAAAGTTAGCAACATGGTAACCGAACGACCCGTAGAAGGGATGTTCCTGGATAGCCATAAGCTGAATGGTATTATACCCGGCTTTCACTATCCGGGGGATAATATTTTCTGTGAATTCATTATAGGTACCGGTCTTCTCTTCATGGGTTGCCATTCCTACGTGTGCTTCATAAATCACCGGGGTTGTTGCCGCTGACTTAAATTTTTTGATCTGCCATTTGTATGGTTTATCCGGATTCCACACCTGGGCGGAGAAGATCTTGGTCCTGTCATCCTGGACAACCCTGGCCGCATAAGAAGGAATCCTTTCTCCTTTTCCTCCCGGCCAGTGAACTGAAAGCTTGAAAAGATCACCATGTGTCATTGCACCTGAAGGAAGAGATATCTCCCAGTCGCCATACTCATTTATCCTTTGCATCCTGTAACCTGGCTTCTCCTTCCATCCGGTAAATGTTCCTGTAATAAAGATGTCTGATGCATTGGGAGCCCATTCCCTGAATAACCACCCTTCGCCGGTTTTGTGAAGGCCGTAATAATGATGTCCCATTGCAAAATCAGCCAGAGTACCTTCAGCTGCAAGATGACGTTCTTTCTGCTCGCATTTGCTGATACGGTCATCAATTATTCCGGTAAACGGTTTAAGCCATGGATCGGATGTATAGAATTTTACCGGATTCATATTAAGCAGTAATTTAGAGATATTCCTATAAAAGTACAAAATCTCATTCATTTATATAACCATCTGGCAGGCTTCAGGTGATAAGATTAAGATTTTGACTATCTTTAATCTCAATAATCAACTCCTGGTAATTCAAATCAGAATCTGGCCAAAATGAAACTTGCTTATATAGGAACCTATCCACCCCGGGAATGCGGTATAGGCACTTTTACCAGGAACCTTTACAAATCCATGGTAATGAACAATGAAATCATTAAGGATTCAATAGATGGATTCATTGTGGCAATGAACGATCATGATCAAACTTATGATTATCCTGAAGAAGTAAAACTGACAATAAGGCAGGAACATCAGCGTGACTACCTATCAGCAGTAAAATTTATTAATCTCAGTGGCGCTGATCTTTGTGTACTTGAACATGAATTTGGAATATTTGGAGGACAGGATGGTGTTTATATCCTTTCCTTGCTTCACAGGCTTGAAATCCCCCTGATTGTGACTCTTCATACAATTATAAAAGCTCCTTCATACAACGAAAAAGCAATATTGGTGGAAATATGCAGGATGGCTAATAAAATAATAGTAATGAGCCATAAAGCGATCGAGTTTCTGACAAGCATTTATAATATCGAAACAGAGAAAATCGTCTTCATTGACCATGGTGTACCTGATATTCAGTTCAGCCAGGTTCAATCTAAAGAGGAGTTCAATCTTGAAAACAAAAAGGTCTTGCTGACTTTTGGTTTTATTGGGCGGAATAAAGGGATTGAGACGGTAATAAAAGCGTTGCCAAAAGTTATTGATAAGTATCCGGAGGTATTATATATGGTTTTAGGAAAAACTCATCCGAATGTTCTTCGGTATGCGGGCGAAGAATACCGGAATTATCTTCAACATTTAGTCCAAAGTCTTAACCTGAACAATAATGTTTTTTTTCTGAATGAGTATATTAATCAGAAAGAATTGTTTAAATATTTATCTGCAGCTGATATTTACATAACGCCTTATACGAATGAAGCTCAGATTACCAGCGGTACACTTTCCTACGCAGTAGGTGTGGGATCAGCAGTTGTTTCGACACCATACTGGCATGCCTCCGAACTATTGGCGGATGGAAGAGGGATGCTTTTTGATTTTCATGATTCAAAAGGACTTTCTGCTATTCTACTGGAATTATTGGATAACCCGGATGAATTGAAAAATCTCCGGAAAAAAGCACATGACTATGGCAGAAAAATAACATGGCCTAAAACCGGAGGAAAATATACTGAAGTTGCTAAAAGAATTCTGGAGGATAAACCAAACGTACTGGTAAAAAAAGATATCACTCTTGATCCGCTTATTTTGCCTCCATTTTCACTTGCTCATATTAAAAGGTTAACAGACGATACGGGTATCATACAACATGCAAATTTTGGCATTCCAAATTTAAAAGAAGGCTATTGTCTGGATGATAATGCACGTGCTTTACTTATGGTATTGATGGCATACAGACAAAAAAAGGATTCTCTGGCCCTTGATTTATCACCCATCTATTTAAGTTTCATCAACTATATGCAAAACAAAGATGGGACATTCAGAAATTTTCTGAGTTTCAACCGTAACTTTCTCGATGAAGTAGGTTCGGAAGATTCTTTCGGTAGGACTATCTGGGCTCTCGGATACCTGCTTGGGAATGCTCCTAATGATGCTTATTACCAGACTGGCAGATCTATTTTCTTTAATGCAGCTCCTAATTTTGAGACACTTCAGTCTGTCAGAGGGATTGCCAATACAATAGTAGGCATCAGTTATTACCTGATGATTAATCCATCTGATGATTCAATGATGGAAAGATTAAGGAATCTTTCTTATAAGCTGATCAGACAATATGCAGAAAACAGTTCCGATGACTGGAAATGGTTTGAACCAATGTTAGCTTATGATAATGGAATGTTGCCGCTTGCCCTTTTGCATGCGGCATACATCCTTAAGGATAGAACAATTACGAGGACTGCGCTGGAAACCATGAACTTCCTGACTGAAATCACACTTAAGGATGGTTATTTTTCAGCCATTGGTAATGAAAAATGGTATAGAAAGGGAGGTGAACGTTCAATGTTTGCTCAACAACCTGTGGATGCCCTCGCTATGGTATTAATGTATCACCAGGCTTTTCATCTGACAAATGACAAAGAGTATCTTACAAAATTATTTTCCTGCTTCATGTGGTTCCTGGGAGAAAATGATCTTAGAATGAATTTGTTTGATTTTGAAACCAAAGGCTGTTGCGATGGCTTTGAAAGTTATGGGGTAAACCGTAACCAGGGTGCGGAGAGTTCACTTTCCTATCTGATTTCTCATTTAACAGTGCTTCTGGCATTTGAGGAATTTGAAAAATTAAATTAGAGCCAGGCTGCAGTGCCAGAAAAGTAACAGTTATAATACCTGCAAAAGCATAAGCTATTTTAATCTCGATTCAATGGAATAATTTCTTATCTTATCGAAATAGGGAGTTTCTTTATCTTCAACACATTTTGCTGCATACAGATAAAGCGCGGCACTCCAGGTTTGCCAGTCCTGCCCCCTGGCTTTGCCATTCTGGGCTTTTATCCACTCATTAAATCCAAATTCAGTATTTCCGGAAATGGAGTTTTTAATAATTTGGGTAAGCGCAACGAGCTTTTCTCCGGCAAGCTTGTACTTTTTAGCAGCAACCAGGGCAGCTACGTAAAGCCCGCAAACAAAGGGCCATATACCGCCATTATGGTATTCACCCGGCATATTATATAATTTATAACGGGGCAGCCAGTCAGGATCTTCAGGTTTAATAAAAGGGAAAAAATTAGGGGGCAGATCAACGGCAAGTTCTCTCCTTTTTACCATACCTGCACATTCATCTTCGATCCAGGAAATCATTTTCTCTGCCCGAGAGGGTGATGCAATTCCGGAAAGAATGGCGAGACTGTTACCAAGCAGATCAAATCGTTCGCTGGAATGAATTTTATATGTCCAAAAAGCATAGTATGGTTTATTTTTTATCATAAAACCTTCATAGACATGACGGGGTTGTGCCCCGCCTTTGATTGTGAACTTATTTATTTCTTTGAGCATCATATCTGCTCTTTCATGTTGATCCAGAAGCCGTAAGTAACTATATACAATCGTATTGACATACAAGCCATAACCGGTCATCCATTGTTCATCGCGCCAATCGCTTGTCGGCTGCTGAGCAACCAGGTATCGGTCAGAAGGGCTTTGAAACTCCATCCATGTCAGGGCTTTACGAACAGCATCCCGGAGAAAATGAAGTTCTCCAGTCACTTTTCTGAATATGCCGACACTGAGCAAAAATAAAGGTGTTGTATCACTTGATCCACGGTCTTCCTTATCGTGTACCAGCGAGGGGATATGACCACGGCTGGTCTGATTTGCTGCCAGCGTTTCCAGAACTTTCCGTATGCTTTCCATCAGCTTTTGATTCTCAGACATCCCAATTCCAAATATTGAAAACATAAGATCTCTTGTATAGGGTTCAGGATAGCCCCATCCTGCTGTACGTGGCAGTCCGTGGTAAGACCCATGAGCATTATGAAGCAGCACTTCAATGGCTGCTTTTTGTGCCTCTTTTATTTTCTGCCAACCTGAAGTTTGCATGGATATAATAATTTATGTTATTCCCAGTTTCCCGGTTATAATCTGTACAAACCGTTTTGCGACTACGCGGTAATCGAAATATTTAATTACACGCCTTCTTGCGGCTTTTCCCATTTTTTCACGTAGTTCTGCATCATTCATAAGATCCATCAGATAGTTGGCAATATCGTGAATACTTGCACGATAGTCAACTGTCCGCGGATTTTCAAATATGACTTTGTGTTCGTTTTCAAAGCCGGATTCGTCACCAAGAATCACTTCGTTCACGATGATTTTCTGTGCTACACCAGCCAGAAATGCGGTTTTACGATGTACAAGCGTATCGAGCATTCCCATTGCATTAATACCTATAACAGGCTTTCCGCAAGCTCCTGCTTCCACTTGCGGCATTCCAAAACCTTCAAGTCTCGATGGTGCTGCATATATATCACAGGCACCTAAAAGGTAAGGCATAAAATTCCGTGAAATTATATTTGTTGCATAGGTGACATTTTTCTCGATACCTAAGGCAGTCGCAAGTTCGAGATCAGCCATATTCTGAAGTTTGGTCCGGGGTTGAGGCCATACTTTGCAAACATATTTCCAATCCGGCGCTTTAGTATCAATTATGGAAAGGGCCTGCATTACCTCCTGTGCACCTTTTGATGCAGCATCGCCGCCAACAGTCAGAATCATTAATTGATCAGGCGAAATGCCCAGCGATTCGCGCACGGCTAAAATTTTAGGATCGTTTTTGTCACAGGGAGCAAAAGAATCTGTATCGCAGCCAACGGGTAATACTTCAATATTCTCACCATCTATCCCATCACGGACATACATTTCCTTTACCCAGTTTGATGTTACCAGGATGAGGGGAAGCGCATTAAGCACCTCCTGGTAGTTTGCAATAAAACCGTCAGCAACCAGCCATGGAACAGGCTGAACCCCATATCGCTGGGGATGAAGTATCAGATGCGGTGAATGCCCCCAATAGCCGATACCAACAACAATATCCGGCTCAAACCAGCGATAGTACCATTCCTTCTCCTGGGGTGATTCGAAATTTACTGCATGAGCATCAATTCCCATCTTAAGAAGTCCCTTGTATAACAAATCACCCTGGGTGGCAAGACCTCCCGGGGAAGCAGGGTAGTCATATAATAATAATACTTTCATAATAAATATTTTGAAAATTGCCAGAATGTTTCTGTCCGGGGTGTTGTTTCTGCTTCGAAACTGGTCTTTTTAAATCCATAAGTTTCTGTAATTATGCTGTATTTCTTCAGCCAGGTCTGTTCAGTAAGTTTGTGGCAGATATCAGCTGTTTCTATGGATCTCGGATAGTATTTTTTATCACCATCTTCATAAGCAAAAGTCCAAAGTTCATCTGCAGAAATCTTGCCTGCATGCCAAAGTTTAATGACCGCTTTGCCTGTTTCCTCATGCCTGACATGTCTTGTATATTCACCACCTGGATTATGCGAAATGATCAGATCAAAATGCGTGGTGGGTAAGAGCTGCAATATTGATTTTTCAAGCTCATTCTTCTGCAGAGGCTTTTGTTCCGGTCCGTCGTCTAAATCGCCCATTATACCTTCAGCCCCCAAAATCTGTAATGCTTTCAGGAACCTGGGAGCTCGATCACTATCACTTCCTCTGCACAGACAAACAATAAAACAGTGCCATGATGGATGGCTAAGTATCGTACCTCCGGCCCATAGTGTTTCATCATCGGGGTGAGCTACAATAACAGCGACTCTCTTTGAATTTGTCTTTTCACTTCTGCCACTATTTTGAGTTCTTAAGCTCATTCAGGAGTTCATTTAAATTAACAGTTGCGTAAGTGGATGCGTTATCTGACATGCCATAAGGAATAATCAGATTCCTATTATGGATCATCGAACCGCAGGAGTAAACGACGTTGGGTACATAACCCTCCCTTTCTTCAGCATTGGGTACCAATAAAGGTGTTTTTAGTCTTCCAATTTCTTTTTCAGGATTATCAAGTTCATATAATGAAGCTCCCAGTACATATTCCCTCATGGGTCCAACTCCGTGTGTGATAACAAGCCAACCTTCTTCCGTCTCTATTGGAGAGCCGCAATTTCCAACCTGTACTATATCCCAGGGAAATTTTGGCTTCTGAATAAGTCGGGCTTCGCGCCAGATATTTATACTATCTGAATAAGATATATAATTATTCACTCCATCTATTCGGCACAGCATAGCATATTTGCCTTTTATCTTTCTGGGGAACATTGCCATTCCTTTGTTCCGGGCAATTTCACCATGGAGGGGTAATGCTTTGAAATGATAGAAATTCTTAGTCTCAAGTAACTTTGGTAATATTGTCATTCCATCATAAGCAGTATAAGTTGCATAATAAGTTATTTCTCCGTTTTCATCCGTGAATTTGACAAAACGAGCATCTTCAATGCCGTTTCTTTCAGTTTCGGATGTAGGGAAAATAACTCTCTCAGAAATTGCCGAATCGATCGAAAAATCAAGCTCATAGTGAGATTTCGCCAGCCACATCATTTGATGAATGATGAATGTTTTATTTGCAGTAAGACGACGTTTTCTTCTTGTCTCTTCCACAGCTCTTTTCAATTCACCATAAGTAAAGCTGTCACCCAGTTTTTCTAAAACAAAGACCGGAGAGAGTTTATTATTAAAATCACTCATTTCATCCAGCTTCTTTATGAATGAATTTTTATTATAGACATGCCTTTTTATTCTCTCAGCTTCTGCCAGCATTTTGCCGACAGGTTCAGTAATCAGATCATTGTTCTTGTTAATAGTACCCGAACGAAAAACTATTGATGAAACATGTCCCTCACCCGTTGCCCTGAAACTTAAAATCACTCTTTTCTCATCTGTCCCTAATTCCGACTGATCGGGATCTTCAACAATGGATGGATTGAAAAAAGCTGCCGATTCGATGGAATATTCCATTGTGAAATAGGAACCTATAAGTGCCTTTCGACCTTGGTCAATTTTGTTTTGCTTTATTTTCAGCTCTTTAAACAGACTGTCCAATTTATTAAAATGTGTTTCAAATATCAGGGAAATGTTTCTATGACGTCTGGAATAGCCTCTCAGCACCTGACTTAATGCCGTATTTACCTCAACATCAGACATAGCCAGCACATTAAGGATAATATTTTTACTTCTCTCATCTGAAGTATACAGGAATCGGGCGATTACCCTGCTCGGATCAGGTATAAATTTAAACCCCTTTCTGATAACAGTGACATTCATAGTTCTCTGGTTTGATTTGAAATTTAATTTATAAATATAATACATATTCCTTAATCAGACTGCACATAAAATGTGGGATAAAAAAAGGCATGATTTCTAAATTTTTTGTATCATATCTGAAGTCGGGACAAAAGATGTTTTGTTATAGTATGTATATTCCCGGGCTTTGCTAATTTTACAGCCATAATCTTCAGATATGATTATTCATGAGGGATATGAGAACCTTAAAATGATCTCTCCTGTTGTGACCATTGGAATATTTGACGGAGTGCACCGCGGGCACAGATATCTTCTCGACACTCTCGTTTCCCGCGCTAAAGAGACTGGTACAGATTCTGCCGTCATCACATTTCATCCTCATCCCAGGCTGGTGCTTGAAAAGCATACTACTGGTTTGTCATTCCTGTCAACAATGGATGAAAAGAAAGCTCTTCTCGAAGGAGCCGGGATTGATCATCTGATCATTATTGAATTTACCTCCGGATTCAGTAAAATGAAAGCATGCGATTTTGTAGAAGAAGTGCTTCTTAAAAAAATCAGGACCAGGCATCTTGTTGTTGGCCACGACCATCATTTCGGATATCAGGGCAGGGGGAATTTTAAAACAATAAATAACTGTGCTTTGTCATTGGGCTTCAGGGTTGAACAGGTTGAAGGCCTTAAAGCTGAAGACGGTCCAATCAGCTCATCGGTGATCAGGAATGCCTTGCTGAACGGGAAACCTGAATATGCCAATAAATTGCTGGGATACAATTATTCACTTAGAGGACAAGTAGTTGAAGGAAAAAAGATTGGCAGGAAAATTGGCTTTCCGACAGCTAATATAAAACCCGGGGATCAATACAAACTTATCCCGGGTGATGGTGTTTATGCAGTTGAAATTCAGGTTAATAATTCTAAATTTAAAGGGATGCTGAGCATAGGAAGAAATCCCACCGTCAATAAATTAAAAGCATCAAGATCGATCGAGGTGAATATTTTTAATTTTGAAAAGGATATTTATGGAAAAGAGATCGAAGTTACCTTCCGGTACCGAATGCGGGATGAAAAGAAATTCAGTAATACTGAAGAACTGATAAGACAAATGGATATTGACAAAGCCATGACAACTGACTTGCTGACCTGAACAACTGCTCTGATTTTTTGTTAACTTTGCAGCCTCGGAATGGATTATTCAACGAATTATTAAAAGATAATATGCAGTACAAGGTTAAAGACATTTCTCTTGCTGATTTTGGCAGAAAAGAGATTGAAATAGCAGAAAAGGAGATGCCGGGATTACTGGCAATCAGGAAAAAATATTCTTCAGAAAAGCCACTGAAAGGCGCCCGGATAACAGGTTCGTTACATATGACCATCCAGACGGCAGTGCTGATAGAGACTCTGAAAGAACTGGGTGCAGATGTGCGTTGGGCAAGCTGTAATATTTTTTCGACACAGGATCATGCAGCAGCAGCAATAGCTGCAAAAAGGATTCCGGTTTTCGCATGGAAAGGAGAGACTCTTGAAGAATACTGGTGGTGTACTGCAGAAGCGCTCTCATTTCCCGGAGGAAAAGGACCAAACCTCATTGTTGATGACGGAGGTGATGCTTCTCTTTTTGTACATCTCGGTTATAAAGCTGAAAACGATCCTGCAGTCCTGGATAAAATACCGGGAAGCAGAGAAGAAGCAATAATCTTTACCACACTTAAGAAATTACTTGTAACTGAGCCAGGGAAATGGCATCATGCTGTTACTGACCTGAAAGGAATATCTGAAGAGACCACCACAGGTGTTCACAGGCTGTACCAGATGCTTGAGAATAATGAATTGCTGGTCCCGGCCATTAACGTAAATGATTCGGTGACAAAATCAAAATTCGATAACCTCTACGGATGCCGGGAATCGCTTGCAGACGGAATTAAAAGAGCAACCGATGTGATGATCGCAGGAAAAGTTGTTGTTGTATGCGGATACGGTGATGTGGGAAAAGGTTGCGCAAAATCGATGAAAGCTTATGGTGCCAGGGTCATTGTAACTGAAATTGATCCGATCTGTGCTCTCCAGGCTTCCATGGAGGGTTTTGAGGTAAAAAGAGTTGAGGACTCTCTGGATGAGGGTAACATTTACGTTACAGCCACGGGCAACAGGGACATCATAACTGTAGAACTTATGAAAAAGATGAAGGATCAGGCAATTATCTGCAATATCGGTCATTTTGATAATGAGATACAGGTTGATGGTCTGAATGAATTAAAGGGAATTAAAAAGATAAATATCAAGCCACAGGTTGATAAGTACTTGTTCCCGGATGGACATGCAGTTTTCATTCTTGCTGAAGGCAGGCTGGTGAACCTTGGCTGTGCTACGGGGCATCCTTCGTTTGTGATGAGCAACTCATTCAGCAACCAGACACTTGCACAGATAGATCTCTGGAAAAACAATTATAAAATTGGAGTTTACAGGCTTCCTAAATATCTTGATGAAGAGGTTGCCCGGCTGCACCTTGAACAGTTGGGAGTGAAGCTTACGAAACTTACTGACAATCAGGCGGATTATATAGGAGTATCAAAGGAGGGGCCATATAAACCGGAGCATTACCGGTATTAAGATACACGTACTCACCCCCTTCTTATCCCCCTCTCTCCTTACCATGTCTGTGTTCCATACACTGTCGGAAAGAGGGGGAAGGTTTTATCTCATTTTTGATTATTAAATTGATCTAAAGCATACACACATTTAGAATTATATTTCTCAATATCTGTGCATTACACCCCCTCTTTACGAAGTACTACCCTTTATACACATTTTTGTATTTAACTGAAATATAGATCTTTAGAGCTAAAAGAACCAGAATATATTTTCA
>JALONT010000034.1 GCA_025454795.1 Bacteroidales bacterium
TCATTCCGAATGAATCCGCCGCAAGGCGGATGAATGAGGAATCTCCTCCTTGCCCAGTGATTATTTTTGAAATTGTAAAAGATGTGTATAAAGGGTAGTTTACGAAGTAGAGAGGGGGTAGGGGGTGAGTACATGTGGCTAAAAAGAAGGTAATGAGCAGGTTTATCTTAGTAATTCGAAACTCTCAAATATCTCCCGTAGAAACTTGTCCTGTAGTTCTTAAGATAATATTTCCCTGGTCCTGACGCAGGAGTACCGGATGCAGATAGTGCATACGTTGTACTGCATCTGGGGCACAATGCAATTGTAAAATCGATATTCACCTTGATGCTCAGTCCATTTACCTCATAATCATGAGGACAGGTTCTGTCGTAAGCGTAATACCCATCTCCTCCATAATAAATTATTATACCATTCCCGTCAAACCCGCCCGCATAAAGTCTTCCTCGATCAACCCTGATGTCGCTGGCATCAACCGTATCTGACCCGACAATTCCATAAATATTTAGAAAATCCATCATGTCAAGCGTAAAATCTACATAAGAATCCGGGATCACATCATTTTTATTTCTGTCACATGAAGCCTGCAGAAAAGTTAATACAGTTAAAATAAAAAAATATCTTATTTTTGAAGCTGTCGACATCCGGAGATTTATTATTATGCAAAAATAGCAAAAGCGCCGGGGAAGTAACGTTACTTATAACTGATTATTGTAATTATCGCAAGATGAATAATTTGTCGGGTAAGAAGCGTCTTATTTTCATAATGATTTTTTCATTTGCTCTGGTTGTATGTGAAGCTCAGACATTTGAGAGATATGGTGCACCAAAGCAGGGCAGGAGTGCGGTTAAGAAAGGTCCGTTAAAATCAAGAGTTGTTAATATTAAAGGTCCTAAGTCAATTGAAAAAGCGAAGAAAAAGCAGGAAGCCAATGATAGGAAGCTCAGGAATGATTACAAGAAGTTTGTAAAGAGTAATCAAAAACGTTCGATTCAGATACAGACACCAGAGATACAGAAACGGATGAAACAGAATATAAAGAACGCAAACTCGAGTTACAAGGCAAAAAAGAAGAATAGTGCCATCAGGACTAAGGAAGCAGGGAGAAAATATAATTAAAAATTTTTACAGAGCCAGGCTTATAAATCACTTATTTACAGGTTTTCTTTGGTAATTAATTAAAAGATTTTATATATTTGTGTTGAAGAGTTCCGGAAACCCCGGGATTCTTCTTGTTTTTTTAAAGATCAAAGGAAAATGTCAGAGGTTTTACATGTAACGGAAGAGGGTCTTCAAAAAATGAAAGAAGAACTCGAACAGTTAAGAACTGTCGAGCGACCTATGATATCACGGCTTATTGCTGATGCAAGGGATAAGGGTGATCTGTCCGAAAATGCTGAATATGCTGCTGCCAAAGAGGCACAGGGCATGCTTGAAATGAAAATTTCCAGGCTGGATGATCTCATTGCAAGATCAAGGGTTATTGATGAATCCAGGATCGATACTTCTACGGTAAGAATACTAAATAAAGTGAAGATCAGGAATAAGGCAAGCAAAACTGTTATGGAATATCAGCTGGTTCCTGAAAGCGAGGCAAACCTGAAACAGGGAAAGATTGCCATCAGTTCACCAATTGCCCAGGGACTCATAGGGAAAAAGGTAGGGGATGTTGCTCAAATAACAGTTCCTTCGGGAGTTATTCTCTTTGAGATCATTTCCATATCATCGTAGTACATTTCCATTATAAATAAGTCATCATGGCATCTGTTTTTACTAAAATTATCAATGGAGAGATCCCTTGTTATAAAGTCGCGGAGGATGACAGATACTTTGCATTTCTGGATATCAATCCTCTGAAAGCCGGGCACACTCTTGTTGTCCCGAAGCAGGAGACCGATTATGTTTTTAATCTTGATGATGAAAACCTTGCCGGCCTGATCATTTTCTCAAAGAGAGTTGCAGCCGGAATAAAGACTGCATTCCCTTGCAACCGAATCGGAATTGCAATACTTGGGCTCGAAGTACCACATGCTCATGTGCACCTCGTTCCGATGGATTCCATGGAAGATATAAACTTTAAAAACCCGAAACTAAAATTTACTCCTGAAGAGTTTAGAAGAATCGCGGAAAAAATCAGCAAGAATTTTCATTAATATTTTTATCGTTTCACAGGGGAAATCCGAAGAAGCTCAGAGTTCCACAGAGTAAAATCTCCGTGTCACCCTGTGATTCTCAGTATCGCTCTGTGCAAGTTCTTTAAAAAAGAACTAATTTTATGTCATAATTCAGCTCGCTGCATGGGTTATCTTTATGATTTGTGGGATGATGTTATAAGTATTCTCTTTCCGAGACTTTGCTATGCCTGTGGAAATCAGCTTCTTAGAAATGAAAAACTGATCTGCACAGAATGCTTTGTTCTTATTCCGAGGACAAAATACCATCTTGAAGAGGGTAATCCTGTGGAGCAACTCTTCTGGGGTCGTTGCAGGATTGAAAAGGCGGCCGCATTCTCATTTTATAACAGAGACAGTCGTATCAGGAAGCTGATACATAATCTTAAATACAAGGGGATCAAAGATATAGGATTTGATCTCGGTAGAATTTACGGAGCATCATTGACAGGGTCTGACTTCCTCAAGGGAATAGATCTTATTATTCCGGTTCCGCTCCACCCTTCAAAAAAGAGGGTCCGGGGTTTTAACCAGAGTGATGTTATTGCACAAGGGCTCTCTGAGGCTACCGGATTGCCTGTAGTTTATGAGTCGTTGCAGAGAGGTACGGTTACCGAAACACAGACCAGGAGATCTCGCTATGAAAGATGGGTAAATGTAGACGGGATTTTCATTATTACCGATTCTTCAAACATACGTGGGAAGCATGTTCTTCTGGTTGATGATGTGATTACGACCGGTTCGACAATTGAATCCTGTACAAATGAGCTGCTTAAGGTGGAAGGGGTAAAGGTAAGTGTTGCCGCACTGGCTGTAGCCGTGAACTGAAAAATTTGGTTATTTTACTCTTTTCGGATTTTTATTCATGAAGTCTTTCCAGCTCGAATAAGCTTTCTCATGATATGGATTATTTGTCTGATAGAAATGACATAAAGCAGCTGCCAGACCATCAGTGGCATCGAGTTTTATTTCCAGTTTTTTGAACTTAAGGATACTCATCAGCATTGCTGCGACCTGTTCCTTGGATGCTGCTCCCTGGCCGGTGATTGACATCTTTATTTTTCTGGGTGCATATTCAAATATAGGAAGGGAACGTGTCAGTGCTGCTGCGATAGCAGCCCCCTGGGCTCTTCCAAGTTTCAGCATCGACTGCACATTCTTGCCATAGAACGGGGCCTCAATAGCCAGTTCGTCGGGATGATATTCGTCGATAATCCCGATTGTCCTGTCAAAGATACGCTTCAGCTTAATGTAATGATCTCCTAATTTTGAAAGATCGATAGAACCTATGGCCATTAGTTCGGGAATATTCCCTGAGACCTTAATAACACCATATCCCGTTATATTTGTACCGGGGTCGATGCCCAGTATGATCTTCTCTTTTTGTGCTGCCTTCAATTGAATCGGATAATGATGTTACTTATTTCTTAAAACAAAGGCGTTATTCATCCATTCAGGTTTTTCAGAAAATTGTGTTGAGCGTCTGAAATCCCGGGATCCTTTCCCTGAGAAAGCTCCTGTTTCAAGGTATCTGATAGCTTCATACAGACATTTTTCTCTCCTGTCGTCGAAATCATGGGTGATATCGTCAGAGGCGATCTTATCTGGAGCGAATCCGTCATAAAAATCACCCTCGTTCAGTGAATTTACAACCGCGGAAGTTATTGGTGAGAATATATATTTCTTAGCACATGGAAATCCAAGAAACCCCACAGGTTTTCCATCTGTTGTGTCGCCAATACTGATTATAGTTTTAATCGGGCGGAGTCCGTTCATTACGTCTTCACTGGCAGAAGCCGTCATCCTGCTTGTGATAAAAACGACCTTTGTAAGAAACATAGGATATGAGGTTGCAATAAATTTGTATGATGTATTATAATCCTGATATTTATTGTTATATGTTATTACCGCAAAATCTGTATTTGTGTAACCGTTTCCTGAAATATAACTTGCCAGGAGCTGAGCTATATAGAGGTAGCCTCCTGAATTGTACCTCAGGTCGACAATAAGATCCTGGACATTATTCTCAGCAAAAAACTTAAAAGCTTCCCTGAGCTCATCTTCTGAAGGTTCAATGAAAGATTCAAAAACCAGGTGCCCTGTTATCCCGGACTTCAAGTGAAGAGTATCATAAAGTATAACAGAATTGGTAGTGAAACCTGATTTTGTGCCGGAGATTGTCACTACTGATCCATCAGGTTTCTTAAAGAGGAATTTATTTGTTATTCCGGCAACATTAGGTCCGATCAAGTCTGTATAAGCCGTCCCGTTTTTCGCGATAAGTATCGGGGCCAGATCTTTGTTGTTAATTTTTCTGATAATCCATCCGCGACGCACTCCCTGTTGATAAAACGGTGAATACTTATAGATCAGTGCAATTCTGGCTGTGTCATTATCGTCGAGTCCGACCCTGATTCCGTGTCCTACAAATTTACCCTGCATTATATTATTGAATTGATCATAGTCGGCTACAAAACTCCAGCGGTCAAGTTCCTTATACATCATCGCATCGAGGAGTGTATAAGGATCTGCATAGCTCTCACGGTTCACTGAAGGCATCAGATTGTACCAGTAATAAACATCTTTCATCAGAAAGTATAATGAATCCCTTGCCATTGCCGGTGTGACATCCGGTTCATCGATCTCTTTTTTACAGGCCACCGGAATGATAATTAATATTATCAGGGCGAACAAAAGTTTTTTCATGACCTTGCAGTGATACAAACCTTACTAAAACAATTCAAAGATAATAATTTATGCCATGGCGTGTTTCCGGTTCTGTATCCAGATGCCTGTTATTATAAGCAGCAGACCTGCCGGAGTTGTATAATAAACGGGTTCATGAAGAATAAAGTGTACAAAGATAAGTGAAAGAAAAGGAGCCAGGTAAACCAGATTACTTACTTTGTCAGTCGAAGAAGCCATCTGAAGTGCTTTTAACCAGAAGAAAAATGTTATACCCATCTCAAAAATTCCGATATAGACAGCTGCTGTTACTCCTTTAAATCCGATTTCTGAGACATTCCATCCTTCGGTAAAAGCCAGTGCGATAATAAGATAGATAGTTCCAAAGAGGAAATTAAGAAATAACTTAGCTGCTTCATCACGTTTGTCTCTTAAATTAAGAATAAAATAAAAAGCCCAGAAAATTGAGCTTCCGGTGGCAAGCAATACTCCTTTAAAATCAGAATGCCATGTGTTAAATGGGTTTCCCTGGGAGGATATGATATAGACTCCTGCAAAGCTTATAAAGAGAGCTGCGAAGCTTCTTGTTTTGATCTTCTGTCCAAGTATCGGCACCGATAAAAAAACAAGAATTATTGGCCAGATCATATTCAGAGGCTGGGCAACCTGTGCCGGAAGAAGCTGATAAGCTTTTAGCAGGATCAGATAATAAATAAAGGGATTGATCAGACCCAGCAGTGCCGAACTTAACAGCTCCTTCCCTGATGATTGCCTGATTAATTTTATTTTACTTCCGGAAAGGAGGATTAAAAACAAAACAGTTGCTGAAGTCAGTGATGCAATTGTCAGCATTGGGAGAATCTCGAGTTCCTTCAGGCAAATCTTGAAAGCTGTGGGAATAGTTGACCAGAAAAGGATAGCCAGACCGGCATATATATATGATTGGCGGGTTTTATCCATTTTTGTTTTGCCTCCCATCCCCTCCCCCTGACGCGGGACAAGCTCTGAAGGGGGGCTATCGATTAGTTTATTATGTCAAACCCGGTATACGGTACAAGCACTTCTGGTATTCTTATTCCTGATTCTGTCTGGTTGTTCTCGAGAATTGCTGCTACGATTCTTGGTAATGCCAATGCGCTCCCGTTAAGGGTATGAACCAGACGGATCTGTTTGTCCCCCTTCTCCCTGAACCGGCATTTAAGCCTGTTTGCCTGGAATGATTCAAAATTTGATGTTGAGCTTACCTCAAGCCAGCGCTTCTGTGCTCCGGACCATACCTCGAAATCGTAAGTTAGTGCTGATGTGAATGACATATCGCCTCCGCAAAGCCTCAATATCCTGTAGGGCAATCCAAGTTTCGAAACAAGACCTTCCACATGGCTGACCATCTCTTCGAGCGATTTATATGAATGATCAGGATGCGCAATCTGAACAATTTCAACCTTGTCGAACTGGTGCAGCCTGTTTAATCCCCTGACATGTGCTCCCCAGGAACCGGCTTCTCTCCTGAAGCAGGGAGTATAGGCTACATTTTTCACCGGAAGTTCTTCTGCATTAAGGATAACATCACGATAGATATTGGTTACAGGAACCTCGGCAGTTGGGATCAGATAATAATTATCAAGTTCAGTATGATACATTTGTCCCTCTTTGTCAGGGAGTTGTCCTGTTCCAAAACCTGAATCCTCATTCACCATTATTGGAGGCATAATCTCTCTGTACCCTGCTTTTCCGCCCTCATCGAGGAAGAAATTGATCAGGGCTCTTTCAAGTTTAGCTCCTTTTCCTTTATAAACCGGGAATCCTGCTCCTGTAAGCTTTATTCCAAGGTCGAAATCGATGATGTCATATTTTTTAATAAGATCCCAGTGTGGAAGTGAGTTCTCCGGAAGAGAAGGTATTTTACCGCCTTCCCTGACTTTTACGTTATCATCTGCACCGTGTCCCACGGCAACAGATTCGTGAGGAAGGTTGGGCAACCGGATTATTTCGTTCTTAAGTTCATTATCAAGAGGCAACAGCTTATCCGACCATGATTTTATATCTTCTTTCAGCTTGTAGGTTTTTTCTTTTGCAGCCTCAGCCTCAGTTTTTTTACCCTCTTTCATCAGGGCGCCTATCTCTTTGGATATCCTGTTCATTTCTCCCTGCATCATGTCGGTTTTAGTCTGTATTTCACGACGTGATGAATCGAGTGCAATAATTTTATCAAGGATCTCCGTTGCATCAAAGTTTTTTACTTTCAGGCGTTCAATTATGAAATCGCTTTTTTCACGGATCAGGTTAATAGTAAGCATATGTGGTTATGTATTAATAGAAAAACAGGCTAAATGAGCCTGCTGTAAAAATATTAAAAAACTCCCGAAAATGCTTTTCTAATTCAGAAAAGAATTTCGGGAGTCTGAATACTATAAGAATAACAGCTATTCACTTATCGGTTTAACCGATACATAAGACCTGTTATCTTTTTTCTTTTTGAATTCAATTTCTCCATCGGTGAGGGCAAAAAGAGTATGATCTCTTCCAAGTCCTACATTAAGACCCGGATTGTGCCTGGTACCTCTCTGACGAACTATAATATTGCCCGCTTTTGCTACCTGACCGCCGAAAAGCTTCACTCCAAGACGTTTGCTTTGTGAATCGCGACCGTTTCGTGAGCTTCCTGCTCCTTTCTTGTGTGCCATGGTTATAAATATTTAGTTTCTTTAATGATCTAAAATTAAGCTTTTCCTTTAGTTGATTTTTTTGCTGCAGGGCTTTTCGCAGCCGGTTTCTTTTCAGTTGTTTTTTTTGCAGCAACCTTCTTCTCTTTAGCTACTGATACTTTTGCAGCAGGTTTTTTGATTTCGGGTTTTTTCTCTTTTGCAGGTGCTTTAGCTGCCTCAACTGTCTCTTTTTTAACAGGTTGTTTCTTTGGTGAAGTTTTACCGTTTATACTGATTATCTCAACCTGGGTAAAATTCTGACGGTGGCCGTTTTTAATCCTGTAACCTTTCTTCTTCTTCTTCTTGAAAATAATTACCTTTTCACCCCTGACCTTATCGATAACTTTACCTTCAACAACAGCATCCTTAATTGTTGGTTCACCAATGGTTATTTTACCTTCATCCTCTATTAAAAGAACCTGATCGAATTCGATCTTTTTCCCGTCTTCAATTTCCAGCCGATGAACAAAAATCTTTTTTCCTTCTTCAACTTTAAACTGCTGACCTGCAATTTCAACGATAGCGTACATCATTTTTCTTTATTATGTTACTCCGTGAGGCGTATATTACATTACAATATATCTTCTAAAAGCCCGGGCGGATTTATTCAAATTCGGACTGCAAAGATATACAAATAACATTATTTACAAACCAATCATGTTGAAAAAAAAGGAATTTATTGTCCGGCCATTTACTTCTATTATCTTTATATTTGCCTGCAGAACAGGTGTTGCGCTGCCTCATGACGCATAAATGATTGATATGAAGAGGATTAAGCTTAAAGTGATGGGCATTTCTTATAGCCAGACTCAATCAGGAGCTTATGCCCTGCTACTGATAGAAGAGAATGGTGAAAGAAGGATCCCTATAATAATCGGGGGATTTGAAGCCCAGGCAATTGTAATAAAGCTTGAGAATCTTGAACCACCACGCCCATTGACGCATGATCTGTTTAAGAAACTTGCAGATCAGTTTAATATTGTTGTAATAGAAGTTATGATATATAAGCTGGAAGAGGGTGTCTTCTTCTCAAAGCTTATCTGCAATAACGGTGAAAAGGAGTACTCAATCGACAGCCGTACATCCGATGCTGTTGCAATTGCTCTTAGGTTCGGATGCCCGATCTATATCACTGAGGAGATACTTGAAAAGGCTCAGCTTACCAATACACCATCCGATTCTGGACTGGCTTCTCCGGCTGAAAATGTGAGCCAGGCAGAGCTTGATTCAAAATATGAATCAAATACTGATGAGGAACTATATAAAATGATTGATGAAGCAGTGAAGAAGGAAGACTATGAGCATGCTGCAGCTATCAGGGATGAGATTGAAAAGAGAAAAAAAAGGAGGAAGGAGTAAAGCTTCCGACATATTTTGGGATCCGGATAATTCATAATATTTTATTGCCATGAAAAGAATATTAGTGCTCATCTTTTTAAATGTATTCATCGGTGGTTGCCTGGCTGCAAAGGAATATAAGGTCAGCTCACCAGACGGTAAGATCAGTTTAGCTGTAACGGTCGGTAGTGATATAAAATGGTCAGCCACTGCAGGAGGGAAAGAGATTGTAAGCTCTTCTAAAACTGCTATGATTCTTTCAACCGGAAAGGTGCTTGGAGAAAATGAAAAGTTAAGAAAAGCAACTGTAAGCCACCTGGATGAGATCATAAGGCCTGTAGTTGCTGCAAAGAGATCAGAGATTCCTGATAACTGCAACATACTGTTAATAACATTCAGGTCGGGGTTTTCTATTCAGTTCAGAGTTTATAATGATGGTTTTGCCTACCGGTTTGAGACAGTTCTGGAAGATGATATTACAATAAATAATGAAATCTCAGAAATACAGTTCCCTTCGGGCACTTATTCGTGGTACCCGGTTGAAAGCGGTTTTATGTCGCATAATGAAAGAACATACATTTATTCTTCAGTTGATACGATAAGAAAAGAACACCTGGCAAGTCTGCCGGCGCTCTTCCAGGTTAATGGGACCAATCTTCTGATAACAGAATCTGACATTATTGATTACCCGGGTATGTGGTTGCTGAGCGGAGGCTCAGGGAAAATATCCGCAACATGGCCAAAATATCCTGATACTGAAAAACTTTCAAGAGACAGAGATCTTTTCGTAACCGGCACGAAAGAGTACATTGCCAGAACAAAAGGGACACGGACATTCCCATGGAGGACATTTGTGATTGCAGAAAAAGATGTGAATCTTATTGAAAGCGACCTGGTTTATAAACTTGCCGAACCAAATAAATTACAGGATACAAAATGGATAAAACCCGGGCGGGTTGCGTGGGACTGGTGGAACGCCAACAATATTTATGGTGTTGATTTCAGGGCAGGTATTAATAACGATACATACAAATACTATATTGATTTTGCATCAAAAAACGGGATAGAATATATTATCCTGGATGAAGGATGGTATACGCTTGGGAATGTGCTTGAAGAGGCTCCGGATATAAATGTTGCGGAACTATGCAGATATGCTGAAAGCAAAAACGTTGGAATTATCCTTTGGGTAATATGGAAAACATTCAATGATCAGATGGACCAGGCTTTAGACCAATATGAAAAGTGGGGAGTAAAAGGGATAAAGGTCGATTTTATGCAGAGAGACGATCAGCCGGTTGTTAATTTCTACAGAGAGGCAACCCGAAAAACTGCTGAGCATCATATGCTTATTGACTTTCACGGAGCCTTTAAACCTGACGGGATTGGAAGAACCTACCCGAATGCAATTACACGTGAAGGGGTAAAAGGAATGGAACATAATAAGTGGAGCAAAGATGTTAACCCCGACCATGACGTTACAATTCCATTCATAAGAATGGTGGCGGGTCCGATGGACTATACTCCGGGGGCAATGATTAATATGGACAAATCAAATTTCACTCCTCAGTTTACCCGTCCGGAAAGCCAGGGTACCCGGGCACATCAGGTAGCACTCTACGTCATCTTTGAAAGCCCTTTACAGATGCTGTCCGATACTCCTTCAAACTATATGAAAGAGCAGGAGTCAACCGATTTTATTGTAAACATTCCTGTTGTCTGGGATGATATTAAGGGCCTTGATGGAAAGGTGGGTGATTACCTGCTTCTGGCAAGAAGATCAGGTAAAGAATGGTTTGTAGGAGCTCTGACAGACTGGACAAGCCGTGACATGGAACTTGATCTTTCTTTCATTCCGGCAGGTAATTATAATATGGAGATATTCCAGGACGGAATCAATGCCGACCAGCATGCAGGCGACTATAAACACATGAATATAAATGTCAGATCAGGCGAAAAAATGAAAATTCATCTGGCTCCCGGAGGAGGTTATGCTGCAAGAATATCACCTGAAAAATAAATATCTTTCGCACGAATGAGGCAATATCTTGATCTGCTGGATCATGTAATTGAAACCGGTATTGAAAAAAAGGACCGGACCGGTACCGGAACTATAAGTGTATTTGGTTATCAGATGAGATTTAACCTTGAGGAAGGGTTTCCGCTTCTTACAACCAAAAAACTCCATCTGAAATCCATTATCCATGAACTGCTCTGGTTTATATCGGGAGACACCAACATTAAGTATCTTAATGATAATGGAGTAAGTATCTGGAATGAATGGGCCGACAAAGAGGGCAACCTGGGTCCGGTTTACGGATGCCAGTGGCGTTCCTGGCCTGCAACAGACGGCAGAAAGATTGACCAGCTGACAGAAGTTATTTCCGCCATAAATAAATCGCCGGATTCCCGCCGCCTGATTGTAAGTGCCTGGAATGCAGGAGAGATTGAAAAGATGGCATTACCTCCGTGTCATGTTATGTTCCAGTTTTATGTGGCAGGAGGGAAATTATCATGCCAGCTCTATCAGAGAAGCTGTGATATATTCATTGGAATTCCCTTTAATATAGCATCATATGCCCTTCTTACACTTATGATCGCGCAGGTAACAGGACTTAAACCCGGGGATTTTGTCCATACTCTTGGCGATGCTCATATTTATAAGAACCATATAGAGCAGGTTAAACTTCAGCTTACCAGGGAACCTTTTCCTTTACCGCTAATGGTCATTAATCCTGCAGTAACAGATATTCATAATTTTAAATTTGAAGATTTTACACTGACGAATTACATAGCTCACCCGCATATTAAAGGAGAAATTTCCGTATAATTATTAATTGTATGATTTCAATTATTGTAGCTGTTTCTGAAGATCTTGGGATTGGGAATAATAATGAACTTCTGTGGCATCTTCCTGAAGATATGAAGCGATTCAGGAAGCTTACTTACGGCAAAACAGTGATAATGGGCAAGAAAACCTGGGAATCACTGCCAAAGAAACCACTGCCCGGAAGAAAAAACATTGTCCTGACAGATATACCTGGAGAATGTATTGATTGTTCAATAACAGCATATTCAATTGATGATGCACTGAGCAAGTGTGAAAAAGGAGAGGAGATATTTGTAATTGGGGGCGGAAGTATTTACAGACAGTTTATGAATATTGCCGACAGGCTGTATGTAACACATGTCCATAAAAATGCAACTGCTGATGTGCATTTTCCGGAAATAGATCGAAGAACATGGAAAGTGATTGAAAAGGAGGAGTTTAAACCGGAAGATAAAGAAGGAATTCCCTATACTTATTTTATATACGGAAGGAGAAAGAATGCTTAAACACGGAGTTACACGAAGCTTGCACTGAGGAACACTGTTTATTTAACAAATGAATCTCTACGTGTTACTTTGTGGAAAACTCCGTTATACTCCGTGGTTAATTCTTCCTGATGCTATTAAATATGCTCCCATAATTAAACCTTTTTTATCCGAATGCATCTAACTGTTTGTTGATCGGTATTAGTAACTTAATTTAAAAAATATGAAAACAAATATTTTTTTGATGATTGCAGCTCTTGTAATAATTTCATATTCATCGTGTACAAAAAATCAGGACATCGACCAGGCTACTCTTGATCTGGCTGATGATGATGCTGTAAGTGATCTGGTTTTTGAAGATATTTTCAACACTGTCGATGTTGCAGAAATTATCCTTGATGACTTCCAGAAAGGAGATGCTTCAAAATCTGTCACGGTTATAGATACTTGTCCTGTTGTTACTATTGACCATCCTTCTGATGCAGTCTGGCCAAAGACTATTACAGTTGATTTTGGTACAGGATGTACTGACCAGAACGAGAACATCAGGTCTGGTAAAATTTTAATAGTTGTAACAGACAGACGTTTTAAGCCAGGTTCGAAGAGAACGGTGACCTTCGATAACTATTATTTCAATGACATTAAGGTTGAAGGCAACAAAGAGGTGGAAAACCTCGGCTATAATAATAATCAGAATATGGTATTTTCCATTAAGCTCACAGGAGGGAAACTTACGTTGCCCGATTCAAGAGTTGTTGAGCGCTCTTTTGAACGCCAGAGAGAATGGCTTGCAGGATTGCTCACCCGGAACATCTGGGATGATGAGTGTCTTATAACCGGAATGGCTAATGGTGTGACTATCAATGGTGTTACACATATAAATACTATTACAACAGCCCTGCACTGGAAGCGTGTCTGCAAGTTTATTGTAAGCGGTGTTGTTGAAATTAAAAGGGAAGGACTTGAGACTGTTGTGATAAATTATGGAATTGGAGAATGCGATGCATTTGCAACAGTAATAAAAGGTGATGAATCCAGGGAAATTACTTTAAGGAACAGACACCGGTTGTGGAAAAAGGTTATGACGCCTTAAGCACCTTCATTTCAATTCTTTCCAGCTTATGGCTTGCATAATCAACTGTAATTGTCAGTTCATCTTTACCCAGAGAAGGCATCTCAAACATGGCGTCAAGCATAATTGCTTCACATATAGATCTTAACCCCCTGGCTCCAAGTTTGAATTCAATTGATTTGTCGACTATAAAGTCAAGTACACCATCTGCAAATGAAAGTTCAATATTATCCATCTTAAAGAGCTTCACATATTGTTTGACAAGAGCATTTTTCGGTTCTGTAAGTATTGCTCTCAGTGCTTTCTTGTCGAGTGGATCAAGGTGGGTAACTACAGGAAGCCTCCCGATGATCTCCGGGATGAGTCCGTAGGCTCTCAGATCCTGCGGAGCGATATATTTAAGAAGATTATCCTTATCGACCTTGTCCCTTATTTTTGATGCGCCGTAGCCAACAATTTGGGTATTAAGACGTTGTGCTATTTTCTTTTCTATTCCCTCGAATGCTCCACCGCAGATAAAAAGGATATTCTTTGTATCAACGGGGATCATCTTCTGCTCCGGGTGCTTGCGTCCGCCCTGTGGTGGTACATTAACTATTGAACCTTCGAGCAGCTTAAGTAGTCCCTGCTGAACACCCTCACCTGATACGTCGCGGGTTATTGACGGATTATCTCCTTTTCTTGCAATTTTATCTATCTCATCGATGAACACAATTCCCTTCTCGGCTGCCTTTACATCATAATCGGCGTTCTGAAGCAGTCTTGTGAGCAGGCTTTCAATATCCTCACCAACGTAGCCGGCTTCAGTAAGGACTGTTGCATCAACTATTGTGAAAGGTACATGAAGCATTTTTGCCACTGTTCTGGCCAGAAGTGTTTTACCGGTACCTGTTTCGCCAACCAGGATTATATTAGATTTTTCGATTTCAATATCCTCGGCATCCGGTTTCTGCATCAACCTTTTATAGTGGTTATAGACAGCAACCGATATAATCTTTTTAGCCATATCCTGGCCAATAACATACTGGTCGAGAAAACTTTTAATCTCAGCAGGCTTCAGAAGATTGATGGTATCGAAAGAAATATTCTTCTTTGAGCCGAGCTCCTCATTCATTATTGAATGTGCCTGCTCAATACAATGGTCACAAATATGACCTTCGAGACCAGCAATAAGCATGTTGGCCTCTTTCTTTGTTCTGCCGCAGAAAGAACACTTATCCATTTCAGACTATTGGTCGTTTTTATGAAGGATCTCATCGATCATCCCGTAATCCTTTGCTTCCTGGGATGTCATCCAGTAATCCCTGTCAGAGTCTTTTTCAACTTTTTCCACGGGATTGCCTGAATGAAATGAGATTATTTCGTAAAGCTCTCTTTTGAGCTTCATTATCTCACGAGCCTGGATCTCGATATCTGATGCCTGACCTTCAAATCCACCTGCCGGCTGGTGAATCATTATCCTTGAGTGTTTCAGGGCAGATCTTTTTCCTTTTTTGCCTGCAGTAAGAAGAACAGCGCCCATTGATGCAGCCATACCTGTACAAATAGTTGCAATATCAGCTGAAATGTACTGCATGGTATCATAGATGCCAAGTCCTGCATTAACTGAACCGCCCGGGGTGTTAAAATAAATCTGGATATCTTTACCCGGATCTGAGGAATCGAGATATAGAAGTTGTGCCTGGATTATATTAGCTACATAATCGTCGATCGGAAGTCCCAGAAAAATGATCCTGTCCATCATCAGACGGGAGAATACATCCATCGAGGCTACGTTTAACTGTCTTTCTTCTATAATTGTAGGAGAAATATAGCTTCCCATGACAGAAGCATATTTGTGCATGGTAAGTGTGCTGATACCACGCTTGCTTCTTGCGAATTTGCCAAAATCGTTAACATTGCTCATTTATAATGTCTTTGAATTTAGTTTACAAAGATATAAAAATTAAAATATCTCCGGAAAGTGCTGATTTCTATTCAAAAAGCTTATTGAATTCCTCAACCGTCACACTTTTTTTCTCAACTTCCACAACATCTTTCAGCAGGACAAGAACTTTGTCTTCCAGTATTTTATCGGCAATTCTTTTTGCATCTTCCTCTTTTTTGAGGGTTTCTTTTGCATAATTTGCAATCTGCTCATCTGTGGCATAGAAGAGACCATACTGCCGGAACTGATACCTGGTGATGTTTTCAGCCTCTTTCTGCAGCTCTTCTTCGGTGATCTTCAGTTCATTTTTGAGGGCCACTTTATTCCTGATCAGCTGCCATTTAAGATCATTGCGAAATCTGTCAAATTCCTGGTCAATCTGCTCGCTGGAAGTATCCTTATTCACTTTCAGAAGCCATCTTTTCAGGAAATCCTCCGGCAACTGAAAATCTGTCTTTTCAATAGTAAGTTTCTTAACATCCTGCATAAGTTTAAACTCGCTTTCGCGTTTCAGGTTTTCGGAAATCTCTTCTTCGATCTTCTTCATAAACTCTTCCTCAGAATTTACAACACCCTCACCATAGATCCTGTTATACAGCTCCTGGTTAAGTTCGGCAGGATGAAACCTTGTAATCTCTCTTACAGAGAATCTGAAACTGCCTTCCAGTCCTTCTACCTCCTCCTTTTTCTTTTTCAGCAGACCTGCAATTTCATTATCGTTGGGAAATGCCTTACTGATATCGAAGTCAATGGTATCATTCTCCTTTTTCCCTATGAATTTATTCCTGATCTCTTCATCCTTGATAATATCAACGGCAAGTGTTGTTTCATCAGCCGTTAATCCTCCGGGTACAGGTTCCCCTTTTTCATTCAGGGCTTCAATTTTGCCTTTAAGAATATCCTTATCTTCAGTAGAATCAGCCTTTCTAAATTCACCATACCGGCGGGTATAATTGCTTACAAAATCGTTTTTCATTTTATCATCAATGGTGATTTCATAAAAAGCAGAGCTGTCTTTTTTGCTGATATTCAGCTCAAAAGCCGGGGCCAGACCAAGTTCGAATGAAAAATCAAAATCATCCTGGTTTTCGAAGTCAATCCTTTCCTGATTGTCAGTTTTTGGCATAGGATCTCCAAGTATTTCTATCTTCTCATCAGTGAGATACCTGTGAATGTTTTCAGAGACAGCTTTATTTATCTCATCTATTTTTACGGTATTGCCGTACATCTTCTTAATAAGTCCTATCGGCACCATACCCGGGCGGAAACCTTTTATATTTGCTTTTTTACGATAGTCCCTGAGCACGCTTTCAACCTTCTCCTGATAATCTGCCTTTTCAATCTTTACTTTCAGAACCGCATTCAGATCATCGATATTTTCTCTTGAGATATTCATCAGTTTATTATTTATTTTATTTTAAAAAACCGCCAAAACGCACTGTTTAAGAGGTTAAGAGCGGTTTGTAACTTTTGTGCGGATGAAGGGACTCGAACCCCCACGTCATTAAGACACAAGATCCTAAGTCTTGCTCGGCTACCAATTACGACACATCCGCAAAAACCGGTGCAAAGGTAAGGAAAAAAATCATCAAAACAAACAGGGCGGATTACCTGCGGAGTTCGAAGTTCTTTCCAAGATAAACTTTTCTTACATGTTCATCTTCAGCAAGTTGGGAAGAAGTTCCCGACTTAAGGATTCTCCCCTCAAAAAGAAGGTATGCACGGTCAGTGATAGAAAGTGTTTCATGTACATTATGGTCGGTGATGAGTATACCAATGTTTTTATTCCTGAGCTGAGAGATGATAGCCTGGATATCCTCGACGGCAATCGGATCGACTCCTGCAAATGGTTCATCGAGCAGGATGAACTTAGGTTTTAGAGCAAGCGCTCTCGCAATTTCAGTTCGTCTTCTTTCGCCGCCGGAGAGTTGTATTCCTTTGTTTGTCCTGATCTTATGAAGTCCAAATTCTGAAAGAAGGGATTCCAGTCTTTCATCCTGTTCTGGTTTAGGAAATCCCGACATTTCAAGAACAGCGCGGAGGTTATCCTCGACAGACAGGTTCCTGAAAACAGATGCCTCCTGGGCAAGGTATCCTATACCTCGTCGGGCGCGCATATACACGGGAAGTGTCGTAATCTCTTCATTGTCAAGGAATATCCTTCCTTGCCTCGGTCTGATCAGCCCGACAATCATATAAAAGCATGTGGTTTTACCAGCGCCGTTAGGGCCAAGCAAGCCGACTATCTCGCCCTGTTCAACTTCAATTGAAACATTGTCGACAACTGTTCGGCTGCGGTACTTCTTTACCAGGTTATCGGTATGTAGTTTCATCGGAAAATTTATGATGTTGTTGTTTCAGGTTTTGCCGAAGAGTCATCATTCATGAATGTACTGTGCTCTTTTTCTTTCTGCTTCATTACCCTTGCGGAGATAAAAATGCTTACTTCATAAAGAATAAGAAGCGGTATTGCAACAAGTGACTGGGAAAAGATATCAGGCGGGGTTATAATTGCAGCTAAGATAAAAATAACAACGATTGCATGCTTCCTGTATCTTCTCATGAAAGTGGGAGTTATGATCCCTATTTTGGTAAGGAAAAATGCAATTATCGGAAGCTCAAATACAATTCCGGTAGCCAGGCAAAGTGAGGCTAAAGTACCTATATATGATCTGACATTTATCTGGTTAACCACGTCGGAACTTATTTGGTAAGAGTTCAGAAAATGAATTGAAAGAGGGGCAAGCATGAAGTATCCAAACAAGACACCTGTGAAAAAAAGCAAAGAAGAAGCAAGAACAGCACCCCGGGCATGTTTTGCTTCATTCGAATGGAGGGCAGGTTTGAAAAACAACCAGAATTCACGTATTATAACAGGAAATGCAAGAATAAGTCCTGCTACCATTGCTACCGTAATATGAGTAGTAAGCTGTCCTGCCATTTTAATGCTTATCAGGTTCAATGGTTTTGTATTGATACATAAGATGTCAGGATTCTGTAAATTAATGTGCTGGGCTAAATAGTGCCCGAATTCGCAAAAGAGCCTGTTGGTAAAAAAATCCGGATTTTTTGGGGCCAGAACGATATTATTAAAAAGTACATTTTTAAAAACAAAAGCAACAATCATCATGACAACAATTGCAATTAATGAACGGATGATGTGCCACCTTAACTCTTCAAGATGTTCCAGGAATGACATCTCTCCTTCACCTTTCTTTCCTTTCTTCCACTTAAACGCCATCAATAAAAAGATATTTCCGGTTAAAATTCAGCGTGTAAAGATGATAAATCTTCTTTTGCAAAACAACAACCGCAAAATGTAATGTCGGAATTGGGGAAAACATTTATGTTAATTATTAGTTAAAACTTTTATTTGGTCAGGAAATTTATTAATTTAGATTATCTGTTAAAAAATTAAACTTTTAACAACTTTTATCTATATCAAGGGGAAAATGATGTTAAGTGATTCTACTATACATGATTATCTGAAGAAGTATTTCGGCTTTGATATTTTCAAGGGTAATCAGGAAGATATCATTAAGAATGTTCTTGCCGGCAGGGATACCTTTGTTCTTATGCCTACGGGCGGAGGCAAATCACTATGCTATCAGCTCCCTGCTGTAATGGGTGAAGGTACGGCTATTGTCATTTCCCCCCTTATTGCACTCATGAAAAACCAGGTTGATGCAATGCGGAACTTCAGCACAAATGATGATGTTGCACATTTTCTTAATTCATCGCTCACAAAAACCGAAATAACAAAGGTAAAAAAAGATGTGCTTGAACAGCAGGCAAAGCTCCTGTACGTTGCACCCGAATCACTCACTAAAGAAGAAAATATTGAATTTCTGAAAAATATCAAGATCTCTTTTTATGCAATAGATGAGGCTCATTGCATCTCGGAATGGGGACACGATTTCAGACCGGAATACAGACGTATAAGACCTATTGTTGATTTGATTGGGCGATCACCGATAATAGCACTTACCGCAACAGCGACACCCAAGGTACAGCACGATATCCAGAAAAACCTGGGGATTCTTGAAGCCGATGTTTTCAAATCATCATTTAACAGGCCGAATCTTTATTATGAGGTAAAATCAAAACAGGACGTTACCAAGGAGATCATTAAGTACATAAAGAATAACCCTGGCAAATCGGGCATCATCTATTGTCTGAGTCGCAAGAAAGTTGAAGAAATGGCTGAGGTCCTGAAAGTTAACGGCATCAAGGCTCTCCCTTATCATGCCGGGATGGATTCGGCATCAAGAACCCAGAACCAGGATAAATTCCTGATGGAAGAGGCTGATGTGATTGTTGCCACAATTGCATTTGGCATGGGCATCGACAAACCAGATGTTCGGTTCGTGATCCATTACGACATTCCTAAAAGCCTCGAAGGGTATTACCAGGAAACAGGACGTGCAGGCCGCGACGGAGGGGAGGGGAACTGTATCGCATATTACAGCTATAACGATATTGTGAAGCTTGAAAAGTTTATGCAGGGTAAACCAATAGCCGAACAGGAGATAGGGAAACAGCTGCTCCTGGAAACGGTTTCATATGCTGAGTCGTCTGTATGCCGGAGGAAGTTGCTGCTTCATTATTTCGGTGAAGAGTACGAGAAAGAAAATTGTGAAGCCTGCGATAACTGTCTCCATCCCAAGGCACAGTTCGAGGGAAGCGAATCGGTGGTCAATGTGCTTGAGACGATACTGGCTATCAAGGAAAAATTCAAAGCCGATCATGTAGCAAATATTCTTGCTGGCAAAGTGACTTCTGCCATAAAATCTTACAAGCATCACAAGCTCGAGTTTTTTGGCATGGGCGAGGAGAAAGATGAAAAATTCTGGAACATGGTAATCAGGCAGGCACTTATTGCACAGATGCTTACCAAGGATATTGAGAACTATGGACTTCTGAAGGTTACAGAGAAAGGCCTGGATTTCCTTAAGAATCCCGGCTCATTTATGCTCGCCGAAGATCATGATTATGCAGATACAACTGATGAGGAAAACGCTTTCGGGGCAAAAACAGCGGCAGTAGATGAAGAACTTTTCAGCATTTTGAAGGATCTTCGCAAGAAAATATCAAAGCAGAAAGATGTTCCTCCGTTTGTGATCTTCCAGGACCCTTCGCTTGAAGATATGGCAATTCAGTACCCGATAACAATCGATGAGTTACAGAATATATCGGGAGTAGGTGCGGGTAAAGCCCAACGGTATGGAACTGAATTTATTGAGATAATTAAAAAATATGTCGACGAGAAAGAGATAATCCGTCCTCTCGATATGGTTGTCAAATCGGTTGTAAACAAATCAGTTATAAAGGTTTACATCATTCAGAGCATCGACATGAAGAGAGCCCTGGAAGATATTGCCGAGGCCAGGGGACTCGAGATGAATGAGCTGATATCAGAAATCGAAGCCATTGTCAATTCAGGCACCCGTCTGAACCTGGATTACTACATCGATTCAATGATAGATGAAGAGCGGCAGCATGATATCTACTCTTATTTCAGGGAAGAGGCTGAATCAGATTCGCTTGAAGCAGCAATTAAAGAGCTTGGCAGTGAGTTTGAAGAAGAGGAAATCAGACTTGTGAGGATCAAGTTCTTATCGGAGATGGGGAATTAAAAGGCGCAAAGGCCCAGTGGCGCGGCGGCTCAAAGGTATAGTGGTGCAATGACGCTATTCCTGATGGGCAGAATAATATTCCTTTCTGCTGATTAAATAATAGAAAAGTACGGTAATTACATACAAAGGATAGAACAACTGCGCCAGGATAAAAGTGCCCAAAAGCTTCTTTCTTCCATATCTTGAAACCATATTTTGAACAATCAGAAAGTCGGGGACAGATTTCATGGTGAAGGAGGCAAGGAAAACCGGAAGAAAAACCGGATTAAAGATTCCTGCAATCAATAAGAGCCATTGAAGAGAAATTGTAATTAATGTTACAAGTGCAAGAACCTTTGTATAGGAATCCCTGTATGCCCCTGACTTGGAGATCCATCTGGCTCTCTGAAGTAAAAATGAACCCAAAGATTCAGATGTCTTTGTTGTTACAACCGAGTCTTTTGATTCCAGCCATGCTATCTTATTTTCCGGCTCTTTCTTAAGTGCATGCAAAAGGAAAACATCATCCCCCGACACCATCTCATCATGCAGATCATCAGAGTGTCTGATATAAGATTCTTTTGTAAAGGCAAGATTTGCTCCATTGCACATAACCGGGCTTCCCCCGGCTGCTGTACCGGCTGTGATACCCTGAAGACTAAAAAACTCAATCTCCTGGAATCTGTTGAAGAATCCGCGTTTGCTTTCCAGACTGACAGGGCAAATTATCAGATCAGGTCTGTTTTTTGAATAAAATGAAGAGATAGTTCTGATCCATCCGGAACCCATCTGACAATCAGCATCAGTTGTTATCAGAAGATTTCCCTTCGATGCTTTTACTCCTGATCTGATAGCCTCTTTCTTACCAGTTCCTTCGTTTCTTATTACTCTGAGGTTTCTTATCTTCCGGAATGCCGAAGCAACAGTAAAAGTCTGATCATTTGAATTATCATCGGTAATTATCAGTTCGAAAAGATCAGGATCATAATCCTGGTTCGAAATATGATTGAGTAATTCCGGGAGATCTCTCTCTTCATTCCGGCATGCGACTATCACTGATACAAAAATATCCGGGGATTTTACAGATGGATGCGGTTTAATCTTTTTCAGGCTTATATAGATCCTCAGGAGAAGGCATATATATGGTATCAGTATTATGAGCAGAAGCCACTTCATGGTTCATTTCCTCATCCATTCGTAGAATGAATAGTGTCCGGAGCCCATTCCCAGGGCTTCATATGTTTTCTGAGCCCTCTCATTTTTTGTTTCAACATAGAGTCTGAGCCCTGCAATTCCCTGTTCTTCAGCCAGGTTCCTGATATGGGTGTACATTTTTCTGAAGATACCCTGCCGACGATATTCCGGGACAACATAAACCGATTGGAACCACCACACATTACAGTTCCGCCAGTCGCTCCATTCATAGGTTATCAGAAGTGAGGCGACTGCTCTGCCCTCAGATTCTGCAACAAAGTACTCTCCCCGGGAGGAATCTTCAAAAACTCCATGGACACCTTTGGTTACTGTCTCAGGCGGAAGATGCATCTTTTCTGTCTCCCATGCCATTTTCTGCTGGAAATCGATAATTGACGGAGCATCCTTTGGTGTTGCTTGTCTGATTGATATCATAATGGGGTCTGATAGTCTTGCAGGTCTTGCGGTCTTACTGGTCATTTACTTTTTTCATTTTACTTGTATCTTTTATCTTTTATCTTTTATCTTATTTATATTCATCCCAACTCTTTATAACAAGGTCATCTATACTCATTCGGCAGAAGGCAAGAATAAAGGCGCTTGCAAGTCTGGCGTTTGTAATAAGGGGAACATTATAGTCGACTGCACTACGGCGTATTGTATAATCGTTATTAAGCTCAGCATCAGAGAGATCCTTTGGGATATTCACAACCAGATCCACTTCACGTGTTCTGATAAGTTCAATAGTATTGGGCGATTTATTTTCATCCGGCCAGTAAGCAACATGTGCTTCAACCCCGGCATTCTTTAGAAACTGCCATGTACCTCTGGTGGCGTATAGCATATGCCCTCTTTCACGAAGGGCTTTGGCGCTGTTAAGAAGCTCAACTTTTGACCTCGCAGGACCTGTCGAAAGAAGGATGCTTTTTTTCGGAACCCTGTAACCGACTGAAAACATCGCCTTAAGTATAGCCTCATAGAATCCTTCACCTATACATCCCACTTCACCGGTAGATGACATATCTACTCCAAGAACCGGATCGGCTTTGGCCAGACGTGAAAAGCTGAACTGGGGTGCTTTGACACCCACATAATCGAGCTCAAATACAGATTTTTCTGGTTTTTCAGCCGGAAGGCCAAGCATAACTTTTGTTGCAAGCTCAATGAGGTTTGACTTAAGGACCTTGGATACAAACGGCATACTGCGGCTCGCGCGAAGATTGCATTCGATAACCTTTATATCATTGTCTCTTGCAAGGAACTGAATATTAAAAGGACCAGTAATCTTCAGCTCTCTGGCTATCTGGCGGGAGATACGTTTAATTCGCCTGACAGTTTCAAAATATATCTTCTGCGGGGGGAATACAATAGTAGCATCGCCTGAGTGAACACCGGCAAATTCGACATGCTCGCTGATAGCATAGGCCATTATCTCGCCCTCCCTGCCAACTGCATCGATCTCAATCTCCTTGGCATTTTCGATAAACTCCGAGACGACAACAGGATATTGTTTTGATACCTGTGCTGCAAGGTTGAGAAAATGGGTCAGCTCATTTTTATTTGACACGACATTCATAGCTGCTCCTGAAAGAACATAAGAAGGTCTTATTAAAACCGGAAATCCGATACGGTCGACAAACTCAAAAATATCGTCTATTGAAGAGAGCTCTTTCCATCTCGGCTGGTCGACGGAAAGATTATCAAGCATTTCGGAAAACTTATGCCTGTTCTCTGCCCTGTCGATTGAAAGAGGAGAAGTGCCAAGAACCGGTACATTCTCTTTAAACAACCTCATTGCAAGGTTATTGGGAATCTGTCCGCCAACGGAGACGATTACACCTCCGGGATTCTCAAGGTCGATAATATCCATTACCCTTTCGAACGTAAGCTCATCAAAATAGAGCCTGTCACAGATATCATAATCGGTGCTGACGGTTTCAGGATTGTAATTGATCATAACAGATCTGAATCCCTCTTTTTTTATGGTTTCGATGGCATTTACAGAGCACCAGTCAAACTCTACGCTTGAACCAATTCTGTATGCACCTGATCCAAGTACTATTACAGATTTTTTATCATTTTCATAAATAATATCGTGTTCTGTTCCGCTGTAAGTCAGATAAAGGTAATTTGTTACAGCGGGATACTCAGCTGCAAGTGTATCGATCTGTTTAACATAAGGAACTATGCCAAGTGATTTTCTGTAGCTCCTTACTTTCATAAGATCGTCGTTTATCTGTGCCAGTCCGGAATTAAGGACATGCCTGGCGATCTGGAAATCGCTGAATCCATGTAACTTGCAATGAGCCAGGAACTCTGCAGGGATGCTTTCAAGGGTATTATATTTACAAAGCTCATCCTTTATGCTGATAATGTTCCTGAGCTTGAAGAGGAACCATTTATCGATTTTTGTGAGTTCATAGATCCTGTCGACCGATATCCCTTTTTCGAGAGCTTCGGCGATGGAAAAAATTCTCATATCAGTTGGTTCGGACAACTCTTTTTCAATATCCCGGAAGCTCAGATCACGGTTTCCTGTAAATCCGTGCATTCCCTGGCCGATCATCCTTAGTCCTTTCTGGATCACCTCCTCGAAATTCCTGCCTATTGACATCACTTCGCCGACGCTCTTCATGCTGCTGCCGATAGCATGTGATACTCCCTGGAATTTGTTAAGGTCCCATCGCGGTATCTTGCAGACAATATAATCGAGTGCAGGTTCGAAGCATGCTGTGGTCGTTTTTGTCACTGAGTTCTTAAGCTCATGAAGGCCATACCCAATTCCCAGTTTAGCAGCGATAAAAGCAAGCGGATAACCTGTTGCTTTAGAGGCAAGTGCACTGGAACGAGACAATCTTGCATTTACTTCAATTACACGGTATTCTTCGGAATCGGTAGAAAGAGCATACTGGACATTACATTCACCGACGATCCCGATATGTCTGATTATTTTAATGGAGAGTTCTCTGAGCCTGTGATACTCGGTGTTCGTCAGGGTCTGGGAAGGTGCAACAACGATACTTTCGCCTGTATGGATACCCAGCGGATCGAAATTCTCCATGTTGCAGACAGTTATGCAATTATCATATTTATCGCGGACCACCTCATATTCAACCTCTTTCCATCCCTTTAGAGACTCTTCAACAAGTATCTGGTTCGTATAGGAGAATGCTTTTGAGGCAAGTGTTTTCAGTTCCCCGGCATCTGAAGCAAATCCGCTTCCCTGTCCTCCCAGGGTAAATGCTGCCCTGATGATGACCGGAAAACCAAGCTTTTTTGCTGCCTTCAGTGCTTCATCAACATCTAATACCGCTATGCTCCGTGGTGTTCTTATATCTATTTCATCGAGCTTTTTTACAAAGAGCTCCCGGTCTTCGGTATCCATTATTGCCCTTACCGGAGTTCCAAGGACCTTTACATTATATTTTTCAAAAACACCGGATTTAAACAATTCTGTTCCGCAGTTAAGAGCTGTCTGTCCACCGAATGAAAGAAGTATACCATCAGGTCTCTCTTTTTTTATGATTTTTTCGACAAAATAGGGAGTTACGGGGAGGAAATATATCTTTCCTGCAAGCTCTTCAGATGTCTGGACAGTTGCAATATTCGGATTTATAAGGATCGTTTTTATGCCCTCCTCTTTTAAAGCTTTAAGCGCTTGCGAACCGGAATAATCGAATTCACCGGCTTCTCCGATTTTAAGAGCACCTGATCCCAGGATTACGACCTTTTTTATTTCTTCTTTCATTCACCTGATTTGAAGGACAAAATTAGCACAAATTTTTAACAGGGACTTGTAATTATTGAAAAATGTATATATTTGCAAAATAAATGAATAAATATGCAAAAGACTAAACGGCTCCTTGCAATTGAAAAAATAATTGCCGGGGAAAACATATCATCGCATGAGATTTTGCTTAAAAAATTGAAAGGTAAAGGGATAAGCTGTACGCAGGCTACGTTATCCCGCAATTTAAGGCAAATTGGGGCAGGCAGAATTCCTGACGGCAAAGGAGGCTATAAATATTCTCTTCCTGAGTCGACAAGAAATTCACCATCAACAACCGGTAAACTCCAGGTACTTCCCGTGATATTGAACCTGATTGATGCAAAGGGGTTGCTGGTAATCAGAACACTCCCGGGAAATGCAAGCAGCACAGCAGTTTATATTGATAACACATTAAGGTACGAAATAGCAGGAACCATTGCAGGTGATGATACAATTCTTGTTATTCCGAGGGAAGGGATAAACAATCAGCAGTTACATTCATGCCTGGAAATAATACTGCCCGGGCTGCATGAACAGATAAGGAAGAACGGGTAAAAGGCAACCGGCAACCGGCGCAGAGAAAAGTAAACCCTCTTTATTCCCCTCCTTGGAGCTAGGGGTGGGTTAAAGAATATGGAATAACAAAAGTAATAAGAGGAAAATTAATATTAATATCAAATTATACAATGATGAAAGAAAAAGTAGTACTGGCTTACAGCGGTGGATTGGATACTTCAGTAATCCTGAAGTGGCTGATAGAAAAGAATTATGAAGTTATTGCGTTTGTAGCAGATGTGGGACAGACAGAAAATTTTGAGGAGTGCAGAAAGAAAGCATTGCTCCTGGGTGCTTCGAAAGTCATAATATCTGATCTTAAAAGGGAATTTGTCGAAAAATATGTACTTAAAGCAATAATGGCAAACGCCATATACGAAGACAGGTACCTTCTTGGAACAGCACTGGCAAGGCCGCTGATAGCCAGGAAGCAGATTGAGGTGGCAAAGCAGGAGGGAGCCAATGCAGTTGCACATGGCGCAACAGGAAAGGGGAATGACCAGGTTAGATTCGAGCTCTGCTATTATGCCCTGATGCCCGGTGTTAAGGTCATATCTCCCTGGAAAGACAAAGAGTTCCTTGCACAATTCAAGGGAAGGACCGATCTTCTGAAATATGCATCTGAAAAAAAGATTCCTGTAAAAGCCAGCATTGACAAACCTTACAGCGAAGATGATAATCTTATGCATATCAGCCATGAGGCAGGGATTCTTGAAGATCCTATGTATACGTTGCATAAAAGCATGCTCGAAAAAATGGTAATGCCACAGGATGCGCCTGATAAGGAGACCAGAATCGTGATCCATTTCAAAAACGGTCTGCCCGTCAAGCTTGTAAATAAAGAGGACGGAACAATAATGGAGGATCCCTATGAGATGTATATTTATCTGAATGAGCTGGCAGGAAAAAACGGGATAGGCCTGCTTGATATGGTGGAAAACAGGTTTGTCGGGATTAAATCGAGAGGAGTATATGAAACACCTGCAGCCACTGTTCTGCATATAGCTCACAAGGATATTGAAGGAATTGCCATGGACCGTGAAGTGATGAGACTTGTTAATATGCTTACTCCGAAATTTGCCGAGATAATCTACAACGGATTCTGGTTCAGCCCCGAGATGGATTTCCTGATGGCAGCAATTGAAAAGAGCCAGGAGCTTATTGACGGAAGCGTTCATCTCTGTCTTTACAAAGGGAATGTGATCATCGAAGGACGGGAATCACCATCATCGTTGTATAATAAAAAATTATCGAGCATGGATATTGAAGGTGGCTTCGATCAGACTGACAGTAAGGGATTTATAAGAATCAATGCAATAAGACTTATGGCTCACAGGGCAATTGTGGAAGAGAATCAGAAGAAATAAAGTATTACTGGTTTCCCCCTTTGAAGGGGGGCAGGGGGATGTTCCTTGGTTTTTTAACCCCCCCAGCCCCCCTCCAGGGGGGATGAACCAGTGACCTGAAACAAGTAACAAACAACTTTAAAACTTTAGTAGTCATTCTTAATACAGGATAAATGAAACTTTGGGAAAAAGGGATAAATCCCGAACCTGCAATAATCGAATTTACAGCAGGAAGAGATCGAAAAACAGATATTGCACTTGCGAAATGGGATATCATCGGGTCGATGGCACATGTGATAATGCTCAATGATGTCGGACTGATCCTTGACGAGGAAAGGAATGATCTCCTGAAAGCACTTCATTCTTTATTTGTCTGTGACGAAGAAGGAAGTCTTATTATAGAAAAAGATGTCGAAGACATTCATTCGCAGATTGAAAAGGAAATGGCTTCAATTCTGGGAGTGACCGGTAAAAAAATCCATGCCGGACGATCAAGGAATGACCAGGTACTCGTCGACATCAGGCTTTACACCAGGGAGGAGATCGACAAGCTTTCGCTGCTGGTCAGTAACCTGTTCAACAGGTTCCAGTCTTTAAGTGGTAGGTATAAAGATGTTCTGCTCCCGGGTTATACGCATATGCAGCCGGCCATGGTTTCATCGTTCGGATTATGGTTCGGCGCATATGCCGAATGCCTGGCTGATGATATTCTTTTGCTTTCAGGGGCAAGGACTCTCAATAACAGGAATCCTCTCGGGACTGCTGCCGGCTTTGGCACAACACTTCCGTTGAACAGAAAGCTGACCACTGAATTACTCGAATTTGATGATCTGTTATATAATTCAGCATATGCCAGTCTGAGCAGGGGGAAGGTTGAAATGGCAGTAGCATCTGCTCTTGCTTCTCTGGCACAAACACTGTCGAGGTTCTCAATGGATATATGTCTTTACATGAGTGCTGAGTTCCGCTTTATAGATTTTCCGGATGAATATATAACAGGTTCCAGTATCATGCCGCAAAAGAGAAATCCCGATGTGTTCGAACTGATTAGGGGACGTACAAATATTATTCAGACGCTTCCGAATGAAATTGCGATGCTGACCTCGAACCTTCCGTCAGGGTATAATCGTGATCTTCAGCTGCTTAAACAGCTGATTTTCGATGCCTTTGCAGATATGAAAGAGTCAATTGAAATAATGCTCCTGATGCTTAATAATATTAAGGTTCGAAAGAACATTACTGAGAGCCCTCTTTATAATACTATATTCAGCACTGAAGAGGTGAATCGTCTTGTAAAAGACGGGATTCCATTCAGGGACGCTTACAAGGCTGTTTCGGAAATGGTGAAAAATTCCTCATTTTCAAAAACAACCATAAAGGACTATCATCATGAAGGAAGCCTCGGGAATCTCTGTAATGAAGAAATTGCCAAAATCTTCAAAGAGAGGATGAAATCCTTTAAGAACAAAACTGCAGCAGAGATGGCGGAGAAGATGATGGAGTATGTGAAATAAGAAATAATCGGCCCCCCGACCCCCCTGAAGCATCGGCCCCCGCTGCTTCGCAGCACCCCCTAAAGGGGGTCTGATTAGGGATTTTCGGGAGTAGAGACAAATTTCTAAAATGAGTAAGATTTTTAACCTGAAGTCTTACTCATTTTTCTTTTTTGGACAGTGAAGATTGTGT